>NZ_CP151949.1:1121666-1813333 GCF_038592965.1 Paenibacillus sp. FSL L8-0158
GCTGATCATGCATGAATTCGGTCATGCGATTGTGTTCAGCGACACATTCCCGGGTGTCAAAGCGCTGAAGGAGGCGGCAGGCAATGACCCTGATATTATGGCTTATCAGCACAGACCGGCCGCGCTGGACGACAGCTATCATCTCTCCGGGGATATTGCAGAGGTCGACAGATTGAGTGGACAAAATGGAGGCTGGCGCCATCTGTTCCCGACCCGGCGCTGGATGAACACGAAGCTTTCGCTGCTGGTAGCAGAAAAAGCAGGCTGGCCGCTGCGTAAGGACCTGACTCCTTTCCTCGCGCCAGAAATCATGACGAAGGAATTGCCAGCACCTGTCAAAGGCAAAGCGTACACGGCTAAGCTGGAGGCCAAGGGAGGGGTTCCGTTTTACGATTGGACGGTGATAGGCGGTCAACTGCCCGCAGGGTTCACACTGGACCGCTTTACAGGAACGATTAGCGGAACAGTAGGCAGCGGAGCAGGCAACAAGACGTATACGTTCACCGTACAGCTGCGGGATTATGATGAGCTGAGAAAGCCTGTGACACAAAGCTTTACGCTCAAGCTGTAAAGAATACCTCACAAGCAGATTAAAACGGTCGAAGGGAGGGAAAGCGAATGAAACATGATGCCGCGGATCTGGTCATTGTAGGCGGCGGAATCATCGGTACAGCCATCGCTTATTATGCAGCTAAGTCCGGTATGAAGGTCGTGCTGGCTGAGCGAGGGGAGATTGCTGGAGGCACTTCGTCCCGTTGTGATGGCAATATATTGGCAATCGATAAAGAGCCCGGGTTTGACAGTCGAATGTCGTTGGTATCGCAGGAGCTGGTGGCAGAGCTGGCTAGGGAACTGGAGGATGAGTTTGAGTATCGTGCGCCTGGCAGTATTCTGGTCTGTGAAAACGATCAGGAGATGCAAGCGGCTGAGCAGTGGGTAACCCGTCAGCAGCAGGAAGGACTTCCGTTTCGCATGCTGGATCAGCAGGATTTGCGACAGGAATGGCCGCATTTAGCGAAAGATTTGCCGGGCGGACTGGAGTGCGCGACAGATTCCACTGTGAATCCGGTGTTGATGACGTATGCACTGGCCGAGGCCGCGCGTCGAATGGGAGCCAAGTTATTACCGCGCATGCCGATACAGTCCATCCTTCAGGACGAAAGGGGGAACGTCCGCGGGGTGGAGACGCCTAATGGCGTTATCCATGCAGGTGCAGTGGTATTGGCGGCAGGTGTGTGGACACGCAGCATCGGTCATTCACTCGGTTTGGACCTTCCGATCATGCCGCGCAAAGGACATATACTGGTGTCTGCCCGAATGCCTTCCATTGGGAACCGCAAGGTAATGGAGTTCGGCTATCTGATGAGCAAGTTTGGCGGTCAGCGGTGTGTGGATGAGCTTTATGAAAAATACGGTGTCGCGTTGGTATTCGAGCCAACCGCATCTCAAAACATTCTGATCGGCAGCAGCCGTCAGTTTGTCGGTATGGACACACGTGTCGATCAGCAGGTGATTCGCTTAATCGCCCGCAGAGCCATTCGTTTTTTCCCTGCTTTAGCCCATGTACCATTGATGCGGGCGTATACCGGCTTGCGTCCATGGACACCTGATCATTTGCCAATTGTATCAGCAGTGGACGAAGTACCGGGGCTGTATATTGCTTCGGGTCATGAGGGGGATGGCATTAGTCTTGCGGCGGTTACGGGTAAGCTGGTGACCGAAATGGTACGCAGTGAATCCACTTGTATTCCGGTGGAGCCGCTGCGATATGACCGATTTGGGGAGGCTTTTACCAGTCACGAGGTTCACGGGGAGGTAACCGGATGAGTACACCGGGCAGAATTACTACCATTGATACCCATACGGGAGGCAATCCGACGCGGACGGTCATTCACGGTGCGCCTAAGCTGGTAGGTCGTACGATGCTGGAAAAAATGACTTATATGGCAGCACATCATGATGATTTTCGCCGTCTGCTGATGTTCGAGCCGCGAGGGCATGAGGTGATGTCAGGCTGCATTTTAACAGAACCTTGTCATCCAGATGCAGATATGGGTGTGGTCTTTATAGAGACTGGCGGCTATTTACCGATGTGCGGTCACGATACGATTGGAGTATGTACGGCGCTGATGGAGGGCGGACTGATTGCTGCGGATAAAAAATCGATATTGCTGGACACTCCGGCAGGCCCGGTTCAAGTGCGGCTGGATGTGAATGCGGGCAAGGTGCGACAAGTAACGTTCACAAACATCCCTTCTTTTGTGTACCGCCGTGAAGTGGAGATTCAGGTAGAGGGCATCGGGCAAGTCATGCTAGATATTGCGTATGGAGGCAACTTTTACGGCATGGTAGAGGCGGCTTCCATCGGTCTTGCACTGGAGCAGAGCAATGGGGCAAAAATTGTACGAACAGCGGTGCAGATTCGCGAGGCAGTGAATGCCGTTGTTGAGGTAGTACATCCTGAAAATCCGGTTATTCAAGGGTTGACGCATATTGAATTTTACGGGGAGCCTGTGGCTCCGCAGGCCGATTGTCGCAATGTCGTCGTCATCCCACCGGGAGGTATCGATCGTTCTCCTTGTGGCACAGGAACCTCGGCCAAGGTAGCGGTGCTGCACGCCAAGGGAAAGCTGGGCTTACATGAGGCATTTATACATGAAAGCATCACAGGTTCCATGTTTCGGGCTGAAATCGTGGGTGAAACGCAGATCGGTCCTTATCCGGCAGTCATTCCACAAATTACAGGCTCGGCTTGGGTGACGGGACATCATCAATTTGTGTTGGACCCCGAGGACCCGCTTAAAGAAGGTTTTTTGCTGATGTGAGCATTTTACATCATTCCCGAATGCTGAATATGAAAATAAAGTTGGGAAAGGGTTGGTAAGCATATGGCACGTTTTGAAGGTGTATATGTGGCCTTGGTTACACCATTTACGGCAGAGCTGGAGGTAGACCATAAGCGTCTGACTGAGCTGTGCGATCATCTGATTGCAAGCGGCATTAGCGGACTGGTTCCTACGGGATCGCTAGGAGAATATGCGGCTTTGTCCCCGGAGGAACGGTCGCAGGTTGTGCATACCGTAATTGACGCTGCGGCAGGGCGTGTTCCGGTTGTTGTCGGCTCGGCAGCTCCGTCCACCAAACAGGCAGTGCATTGGATTCAGCATGCGAAGGATGCCGGAGCTGCGGGTGTCATGGCACTGCCGCCCATTAATTACAATCCCCTGCCCCACGAGGTAACGGCCCATTATGAAGCATTGTCGGAGGTAGGCTTGCCGATCATTGCGTACAACAACCCCCATGATTACAAGGTTGACTTGACTCCAGATATTCTTGCGGACTTGTCGCGAATTGAAAATATCGTAGCAGTCAAGGAATTTTCCGGTGATGTACGGCGTATTCACGCCATTTTGGATCAGACAGAGCTGGAGGTCATGGTCGGAGTAGATAATTTGGCGATGGAGGGGGCATTGTTCGGCGCGACAGGCTGGATTTCGGGGGTGCCTAATGCGCTGCCCAAGGAAGGGGTAGAGCTGTTCCGACTTGCACAGGCGGGAAATATGGCGGAAGCGTCCGCGTTGTATCGCAGGCTGCTGCCACTGTTCCACTATGATGCCAGCCCGCAATTGGTGCAGTCCATCAAATATATGATGGAGCTGGCTGGATTTCCGGTCGGTCCGACACGTCCACCTAGACTTGCGCTGCCGCAGGTGAATTATGACCGCATTCGAGAAGCATTTGAGGTGGCGGTTCGTCCGAGCGAAGTATCATCCTGAATGGAGGTGAAGACGATGGAGAGCCGAAATTGGATCGGTGGTGAGTGGCTGAGCCCTTCCGGCGAGGAAATGGTGGTTCACAATCCTTCGGACTTGAAGGAGGAAGTGGGAGTCGTCCATTTTTCAGAAACGAGCGATATTACACAGGCCGGGGATGCGGCACAGCTGGCACAGGCGGGATGGGCCGCTTTAAGTCCCGCAGCTCGGGGAGTTTATCTGTTCAAAGCAGCCGGGTTACTAGAAGCAGCATTACCTGAATTGGCTGAGCTGGCCAGCCGTGAAATGGGCAAGCCGATTACCGAGATGCGCGGAGAGGTTATGCGAGGTGTCCATCTGCTCCGGTACTATGCGGCCGAGGGCGTACGTTCCATCGGTACAGTCATTCCTTCGAATGAGCCGGGAGTGCTCCAATACACGAAGCGCATTCCGCTGGGGGTAACGGCAGTCATTACGCCGTGGAATTTTCCGGTAGCTATTCCGCTATGGAAAATCGCCCCTGCACTCTTGTGCGGAAACACGGTCATCTGGAAGCCTGCCGAACATGCTTCATTAACTGCAGTACGGGTCGCCGAGCTATTCGAGGCGGTGCAGCTTCCGCCCGGCGTACTGAACTTAGTCATTGGGCAAGGTAACCGTATTGGCGATGCCTTACTGGAGCATCCGGTACTGGATGCAGTCAGTTTCACGGGTTCTACCGCTACAGGTTTGGGCATTGCCGAGCGATGCGCGCGCCGTAACATGAAGTACCAGACCGAGATGGGCGGTAAAAATGCCGCCATTGTGCTGAAAGACGCGGATGTAGCACAGGCGGTGGCGATGATTGTTAGCGGAGCTTTCCGTTCAGCCGGGCAAAAATGCACGGCCACCAGTCGGGTGATTGTGGAACAGTCTGTGTATGATACGTTCACGGAAGCCTTACGCCAAGCGGTGGAACAAATACAGATCGCTCCGGCGCTTGACCCCGGTGCGTATCTTGGACCTGTGGCATCCGCAGGTCAATACGAGAAGGTCATGTCCTATATATCGCTGGCCCGCCGGGAAGCCGAGATTTTGGCCGAAGGTGGAGCCGCCGCCGGGACAGAGAACGGGTATTATGTGCGTCCACTGGTGGCGACTGGACTCAATTCGTCCCATCCGTTGATTCAGAAAGAGATTTTTGGACCTGTGATGGGGGTCGTGCAGGCGGACGACTTCGAGGATGCGATTCGACTGTGCAATGATTCTATTTATGGATTAAGCGCCTCTCTATTCACCCGCGATTTGCGGTTGGCTCATCGGTTTCTGGATGAGGCGAACGCCGGTATGGTTCGGGTTAATCAGGAGACGGCTGGTGTTGAATACCAGGCTCCGTTCGGCGGTTTGAAGCAATCCAGTTCACATACCCGGGAACAGGGCCAGGCGGCGCTGGATTTTTATTCAGCGATTAAAACCTGCGCGATCAGCTATGAGTAAGCGGGTGACGGGACGAAGTGAGACGATCGGGAGCACATCAGGTCATTTGCTCATATGTCGCTGTGAAGAAGTGAGTATCGCACAGATGGAGCAGGCTTGCCGCATGGGCGTGGACACGGTGCGCCAGCTTAAAATGGCTACGCGGGTGACGATGGGGGCCTGTCAGGGTAGGGTATGTCGACAATTGGTGGAGTCATGGTTTTACAATCAGGTTCCTGCTGCCCGCCGGGAGGCGGAGCTGTTATCGCAAAGGCCACCAGTGCGTCCCGTAACGTTCGGGCAGCTGGCAGAGGGAGGTTCTTTATGAGCCGCACGCGTATTGTAAATCATCCTATTTTGGGACCAAAGCCGGAACGGCGGCAGGTATCTTTCTTTTTTGATGGTCGTCCCATGCAGGGATTGGCTGGAGAGCCATTGGCAGCAGCATTGCTGGCCAGCGGCGTTCGTTTGCTGAGAAGGCATGAGGAATCCGGTACGGCCAGAGGTGTATACTGCGCCATTGGGCATTGTAACGAATGCCGCCTGACGGTTCAGCCGTTCGGTACCGTCCGTTCCTGCCTGACCAAGCTGGAGGAAGGTATGGTGGTGGAAACCGGGCGGCAGCTTTCGAATGAAATCACAGGGAGAATTGTGACATGAATGAAATGGCGCATCTCATCGTCATTGGTGCGGGTCCCGCCGGATTGTCCGCAGCAGTTTCGGTTGCTGAGCAAGGATTGCCAGTCACGGTACTGGATGAATTTACAGAGCCGGGTGGACGTATGCCTGGGCAATATCATGAGGAAGGCAGTCAAGGCTGGTGGGTTGGAAAACATGTGTCGGATGAGCTGATTACCCGTTGCGGGGAGCTTGGGGTGGACGTTCGCTGCGGCGTTTCCGTACATGGTATGGAATATACAACCACGTGGGAAATTTCCACTTCCTGTGGTTTGTTCACTGCGGATTACGTATTGCTGGCGACTGGAGCTGCTGAAATTCCCGTTCCGCTGGATGGCTGGACACTGCCGGGCGTCATGTCCATCGGGGCCGCACAAGTGATGACCAACGTTCATTACGTCAAGCCGGGAGAACGCGGCATCATCGTAGGCATGAACGTATTGTCGATGGCGATTGCCCGCGAGCTGTCTGTCGCCGGGGTGAAGGTGGCGGCAATTACACTGCCGTGCGCTAATCCGCTGGCTGGTGCGGCGGCAGATCCGACAGCCTGCGCGAAGCTGCTGCTTCAGCTGTCGGGGCTAGCTCCTGCCGCCTGGATGCGTGCAGGCGGCAGGCTGGCAGCGGCGATGCGGATGGAGAAACTCATCGCGTGCTGCTATCCCCACAGAGGCTTCCGTCTGTGGGATATCCCGATCCGTTTGCGGACGGCGGTGCTGTCCGTCAACGGGCAGGACCGGGTCGAATCCGTGACCCTGGTCCACGTCAAACCGGACGGCTCGCCTATCCCTGGCAGCGAGCGCGTCGAACCCGCCGACTTCGTGGCGCTCAGCGGCGGCTTGTACCCGCTCGCTGAGCTGGCGGCGGTAGCCGGATGCAAATTCGTGTACAGCCCTGAGCTAGGCGGACATGTCCCACTGCATGGTGAGCGAATGGAAACCTCGCTCAAAGGGCTGTACGTTGCCGGCAATATTACCGGCATCGAAAGCGGGCTGGTCGCGATGGCTCAAGGGCGATTAGCCGCCGCTTCTATGCTCGATGCCGCTGGACTCGGCGGAGCAGGCGGGGAACAGCGGGTGCAGGAGGCGATCCGTGAGGTCCATTTTGCACGTAAGCATGCGCTGATTCAGTTTCATCCCGGCATTACAGAGGCGAGAGCGCAGCTGTACCAGCAGTGGGGGCAAACCTCTGGCAGCGGCGCGTAACGGCTCGTTATGTTGGATATGCGTTTTTTACCCCAAATTCGCCTTAAAGGAGGTATGGAAGATGACTCTTAAAGCAAAGGCTCATATGAAGGCAAGGCCGTTCGCACTGAACGAGGTGGTATTGGCTGAAGGTCCCTTCAAACAGGCGATGGAGCTGAACCGATCTTATCTGTTGGAGCTTGAGCCTGATCGTCTGCTGGCGCGTTTTCGGGAATATGCCGGGCTTACGCCCAAAGCACCCCAATATGAAGGCTGGGAAGCGATGACTATTTCCGGTCATACACTGGGACATTATTTATCCGCTTGCTCCATGATGTACGCTTCAACAGGCGATGAGCGTTTTAAAGAAATTGCACATTACATTACGGATGAACTGGATGTTTGCCAGGCGGCGCATGGTGACGGATATGTGTCCGGTATTCCAGGGGGGAAGGAACTTTTTGAAGAGGTGTCTGCTGGAAATATTCGCTCGAAGGGCTTTGACCTGAACGGTGCCTGGGCCCCCTTGTATACACTACACAAGCTATTCGCTGGCCTGCGGGATGCGTACCATTTGACAGGCTGTGATAAGGCATTAGGTGTAGAGCGCAAACTAGCGGACTGGCTCGAAGGAATTTTGCAGCCGATGAGCGATGAGCAGATGCAGCAGATGATGTTTTGCGAATATGGAGGCATGAATGAGGTATTGGCGGATTTGTATGCGGATACCGGGGAAGAGCGCTACTTGCGGCTGGCTGAATGCTTCTGGCACAAGCTGGTGCTGGACCCGCTTAGCTCGCAGGAGGATTGTTTACAGGGCATTCACGCCAATACACAGATTCCGAAGCTGATCGGGCTTGCCAAGGAATATGAGCTCACGAATGACACGAAGCGCCGGAAGACGGTGGAGTTTTTTTGGGAGCGAGTGGTGGATCATCATTCGTATGTCATTGGCGGCAATAGCTTTGGAGAATATTTTGGAGCGCCGGATGGGTTGAATGATCGCATCGGGCCTCATACGACGGAGACGTGCAACACCTATAACATGCTCAAGCTGACCAATCATCTGTTTCAATGGAATGTTTCCGCCAAGGAAGCGGACTTTTATGAGCGAGGTCTATTCAATCATATTTTGGCTTCGCAGGACCCGGTTCACGGGGGCGTAACGTATTTTCTGTCGCTGGCGATGGGCGGGCACAAGCATTTTGAAAGCAAATTTGATGATTTCACGTGCTGTGTCGGCACAGGGATGGAAAACCATGCGAGCTACGGCAGCGGTATTTATTTTCAGGATCACGATAAGCTGTATGTCAATCAGTTCATTGCCTCCACGCTGGAATGGAAGGACAGAGGCGTTACGCTAAAACAAAACACTTCCTATCCAGATACAGATCATACGACACTGGAGATTCAATGCGATCAACCTGCCTCATTTATGCTACTCATCCGCTATCCATATTGGGCTGAAAATGGAATTACCATTCGTGTAAATGGCAAGGAACAATCGATTGTATCGGAACCGGGCAGCTTTGTCTCTATCGCCAGAACGTGGATTGACGGTGATGTTGTAGAAGTGACGATTCCGATGTCGCTGAGACTGGAGCAGATGCCGGATAACCCGGATCGGGCGGCTGTCATGTATGGACCGCTGGTGCTGGCAGGCGATCTGGGACCCTTAGAAGATCCTAAAGCTAAGGATTTCCTGTACACACCGGTATTCATCCCTCAAACAGAAAAGCTGGATGCCTGGATACAGCCCGTGGAGGGCAAGACCAATACGTTCCGTACCTTGAATGCTGGGCATCCTCGAGATGTGGAATTGTCTCCGCTGTATAAAATGCATGACCGTACGTATTCCGTATACTGGGATATTTTTACGAAGGAAGCGTGGCAGGAGGCGGAACAGGAATACACAGCGACACGTGAAAAGCTGGCGATTCTGGAGCAGTGTACGATTGATTTTGCCCAACCCGGAGAAATGCAGCCGGAGCGGGACCATAACTTCCAGGGAGATGCCTCGACTCGCACCGGATATGTGAATAACCGACCTTATCGGAATGCGGGAATTGACGGTTGGTTTTCTTTCGATTTGAAGACAAATCCGGTTGCTCCGATGCTGTTGGTTATTACCTACACGGCTACGCTGGAAATGCCAAACTGTGGTTTTGATATTTTGATTAACGGTCATCCGCTTGAGCATTTTAGTGAAGGTTTTGATGAAGCCGATAAATTTTACAACGTGAATGCCGCTATTCCGGCTGCATATCTGGAGGGTAAGGACCAAGCGACAGTGACTTTCAAGGCCAAGCCGGGACAGCGTATTCGCAGATGTTTTGGGCTGAGGATGGTCAACAAGGACGTATATGAGCAACTCTATCAAGCTGGAAGTTCAGGTATTCATGAATGATCTTTGGAATGTTTCGTGAGAAAAAAGTAACGTTTGATTTTTCGTCCGGTATGATTTATGATGTAAGAAATATTGGATGATGCTGGAATAATCCATATGGTGGTATGAGCTGATATATTCATAGTTTTGTTGCGCGTGAAGCACACGGGCTGTTTCTTCCTTCATAGGGGAGAGGCAGCCCTTTTTTGTTGGGATTTTCAGAAATATAACTTTTTTAAGAGTCAGTTCTATGACTTAGGGGGAGGGATTGCTCAATAGAGTCTATTTGTTTGGAATACTTTGTATTAGAAGTTTTTCTTATAGATTTTGTAATAGGGAAACCCTATAATATATAAGTTGTATCCAGTATTTTCCGAAAGTGGGGATGCGATAAGTTTATGAGATTAGAGATGATATACATAGTTTAAGTTTAAGCTGACAAAAAGGGGATAGAGAGATGAGTATGAAAAAATGGATGTTGAGTTTGACTGCAGTCACGTTACTATGGGGCGCGACAAGTATGATTCCAACGACGGAGGCGGCAAGCAGCACCAAACCCATTGAAGTTTTGTTAAACGCGAAAAAAATACAGTTTCCAGACGCCAAACCTTTTCAGGATAGTAACGATTATGTGATGGTTCCGATTCGTTTTGTATCCGAAGCGCTAGGGGCTAAGGTAGGCTGGGAGAAAACAGGCGGTCAATTGGCTGTGTCGATTAAAAATGATGTACATGCTGTTAACATGACAGTGGGTCAAAACACCGCTACCGTGGATGGGCAGACCAAAACGTATGAAACGAAGATTATTTTGAAGCAAAACCGTACTTTTGTGCCGTTACGGTTGGTAAGTGAGGGTCTGGGACAGACGGTAGAGTGGGATAAGATCAGCCGCTGGGTCTGGATTGGGAAGAAGGAAATTGCTGCGCTGGAGGATAAAGGAGTCCAAAAAGTCAGCATTGAACCGTATAAGAAGGCGATTGCATCTAATCCCTACATCCTCAAAAAACCTTATGGTGGAGCTTATGATAAGGTAATGATTTTTAAACATTCAGACCTACCAGTTAAGCTTCTTGAGGACATATATTCAATTGAACCGTACACTAACGCAAAAGGTACGCCTTACCTAAAGGTAAGAGCCAAAACTAAATCAACAGTAGGTGATATATTCTACATCACAAAGTTTAACGACACTCGTTTTCGTAATGAAGTCAGTCAATTGACGACAGATAATGGAGACGGAACGAAAATGCTGTATTACCCGATCTATTCTACGTCAGATGAGACGTTCCAAGGTGTGAAGAATTACAGATCCTTGAAACTTCAAGATATCCAATACATTGGATTTGCTTACGCTGCGGATAACTATATTCCGATAATGGTCAATCCGTGGAAGGGTAATTAAGCATATGAGGGAGACACAACGCATTCTGGCTGTATTGCTGGTGGGGGTACTGCTACTGTTGCAGCTCCCACCCTTTTCTTTTCCCACAAACAAGGCGGTAGCCGAAACGGAAATTACGCCGTTGTCCTACTTTGCAGTTAAGAATGACCGCTACTTTGTTGGCATGATGTACTTTGACATGTGGCGAAACACTAATGGTGACTGGGTAACTCAAAAGAAAGAGCCAAACAAGGGACTACATGGGGAAGCTAACTTCACATATAAGTTCCAGTTCCCAGGTAGAAAGATAAAAAACGTCGAAGCTTTTTTATACGATCCTATAAAAAATGAGCAAAACAGGGATTATATCGAATATTTTGAGAAATCTAGGCCAGATAAATACTCCCGTTATTTTGCACATATTAGTCAAGGCACTCTCAATTCAGATATCCGACCGTTTCAAAATCAAGGTATTGGTACTGATACTACGGTCATTCCAATCACTGTTAACATGATGTTGAATGCTGATAGACCTGAGAATATAAAAGATGAGTTATGTCCTACTTGTGCCAAAGAAGTAGAAGCGTACCGTATCTATCAGCCCATTCTATTCAAGATCGAACTGGAGAGTGGTCTGATCGTCAAGCATTTTACCACTGATGGAAAATCTCTTAACAACGTGTTTTCGCCAATAGAAGATGAACTAAAAGCTGATCAACTGTATGATTTTACCCCGCCAACCAACCCGAAATATGAGTATGTGGGTTATAAGAAAAGCACGACAGCTAAACCGCCAAACGGAGATATTTTGCCGGGAATTGTACCCGGGTTTACCTATGACGGTTCTTTTGAGCAGTTTACCGCTTATTTGTATTACAAAGAAGCTCGGGGCTGTCCTAAGCCTGGAGAAAGCCAAGAGGGAGCACCCTCACATTGCCAAGATCATGAACAGCCAACGAAAGGTGTTGTCTGCTCCCGCCCCGTTCCAGGTCTGCGCTTGGAAACTGCCGAATTGGACCCGACAGTATCTGCCGTTATTAAAGCCGATCAGCGAGGCGCGTCACGTTTTGATGTAGCCAAGGGTATTCCAACTTCTGAAAGCCTGTACGGAAACGTGCTAACTCGGAATTACCTTTTTCAAAACACCTACCAACAGCTCAAAGGCGAGTGCACCTACAACGTCAAGCTGAAGCGCACGTATGATCTGGAATGGGAAGATATCAACGATACCCGGCACATGAAGGTCGTGGAGTATTACAAATACGAAATTGTGAAACCGTACTCCTACTGGGTGATCGACAACCTTGAGGTGTACGGTATCAAGAACGCGCAGCTACGCAACTATGCACTGCCGGGAGGTAGTATAACGATTCCACCACGGAATTACACGCCGCCGTCTGTAGAATCAGCGACCAACGGAAAATACTATCCGGCTCCTTCTCCGGGCATCGTCGATGGGGGTTCACTTTATATTTATGGTGGCAAGAGTATGCCGAAGGTGCCCAATGAACAAAGATCACTGGAGCCTGTGGCCCAGAAGGCTACACCAGACGTGGAAGTGGAAAACGATACTGTGAAATTCAACGGTCAAACGATCATGGACCACCAGCGTGTCAAGGAAAAGGGGCCGACTCCTGGCAAAATCCCTGAACCCGTAAAAATCGGGTCGGATATCCTGTACAGCCCGGGTCATATGATTGAAAAGCACAAGATCAATAAACCCAATACATCAAGTAGCGGTGACATTACCTATGCGATTTTAAAAGGAAATATCAATGGCGGTGCAGATAAGACTTTGCCGATCCAAGGGATCAACACCGTGACCGTCCATACGCCCGTGGTGAATCTTTCAAGTGTGTCGGACGATGCTGCTCATAATCAGAAAACCCAACCTACGAAGGGACGATCCGCACTTATTTTGGAGCGTCCTTTCCGGGTGACGATTTCAACAGCAGGTCCACATTTGAATATTCCTGGCTATGGTGATCGGGAGTTTGCCAAATATGTACGAACCAAGCAGGTGCGCTTTCCGTTCGATGTGTACGACAAAGGAAAGATGCATTTTTATCCGCGAGGTACCTGGATCGACATTCCAGTGCTGCAGCTGGACACAGACTTTTATTTGCCTGTATGGGTCGATGAAGGCAACTATACAGTTGAGTTCCGCACCATTGCCGAAAATGCACCGGACGGGTTCACCGAACAGCGCCATGCCAACACGGATATCGCCCATCATGTTGCCAATGATGTGGTAAATATTGAGGTGATCGGACGGATGTACGATTTTCATATCACGGATATTGCCGATTACCATTGGGAGCGGGTGTTTCGGCAACGAAAAGGAAGCCCCACGCATAGCGGCCTGTCCTATTGGACGGGGCTTGGCAATATTGACGGGTTGCCTAGAGGGAACCCGGAACCATTCACCTTGCCCGTTCGCCCCGGCAGTCACCCATATGAAGGTTATGCAAATGTGGCGGTCAAGACAGGTTATCATTTCAAGTTTGATCTCAAAACCAAAGGCAATATGTTTAGCGCCAAGGACGGTATTCGCATCACGCCATCGTTCTATTGGGTGAGCAAAGATGGGCGACAGCGGGAAGAGGTGGATCTGTATACACATTCCGGCAACCGAAAATTTATCCGTTTGGGATCGGTGGAGGACCGGGAAAAGCGATATGTTATTTTGAATGAACGGCTGCGCAATGTGCCGATGGAGGAAATGCAGGACACGGCAGCCTACCAATACAAGCATGAGCTGAGTGAAGCACAGCAAAGCCAGTCGACGCTGGAGCGCTATGTTTCTCTGTATGCTCACCGTATTTCACGCAGCAAGACCTGGATTGGACGTTACGACTGGCTGGTGCTGCCTGCGGCTGTGCGTACCTTGATTGGTCCGAAGACAGACCTGCCGGATGGGGTCAACGTGGATCGCGCTAATGCGTCGATTCAGCGCTGGTATGGTGAATATAGCCTGCCTGCTGATGTGTACGCAGTCACCAAAGGCACAGATTTGCGCGAGGTCAGTCGCCGTCAGGAGCTAAACGAGCATACAGATACATTCAAGAAAATGGGCTTTATCGTCGTCCGCTTTAATGTGGAGTCACTACGTCAAGGGGATGCTGAGCATCCGCATTTACAGTATATAAATGGTCCGCTATTGAACCAGTGGCAACTGGAGGGTTACCGCAGAGAGATAAAAGACCCGTACGGGCATACCTTTCATTTACAGGACGGGGATGTAGTATTTTATCATGCAGATCAGTCCAGCCGGGACGATTTTAGTTCATTTGTTCCTCACTAACTTGCAGTAATCAAGACGAATCCTTATCAATAGTTAGCGCGAAAAATACGAAAACGGACAATGGAAACAATCCACTGTCCGTTTTTTTATTTCCCTTTTGCGTTTATGCGAATATTTAGACCTATCTTCAGCTCTCGACATGCTGTTTTCATACAGACTTGGTGGGGGCTGTTTTATTTGGAATGAGTAAACAACACGGTTTTGTGTAGAGAAATCCTCGGATATTTAAACGCGTTTGAGGGAGCGGCAAAACTATAATAATAGGGAATTAATTTATGTAAGCGCAATCATTTCGGGGATTAGCTTGTCATCACAATACTATTGAGGAGGACAACCTGGATGGCTCAAGGGAAAGGCGCATGGCGAAAGGGAAGCTTGACCGCCGCGTTGGCAGCAATGCTGGCGATGACGGGGACGACTGGAGGAGTGGCTGCGGAAGACTTGTCCGAACCGACGTTGCAGGCGGAATCAGCAATCGCAGTTGAACAGAACCGTAGCGGCAGCATCCAGCTGGAAAAGCTGGATCGCGGACTGGTAGCTGCGGTGACGCAGGAGGGGGTATTTTTAAGCTGGCGATTATTGGCTCAAGAAGTGAACGGTTACGGTTCAACGGGACTGACAGGAGCGGACTTTAACGTATACCGTGACGGTAAGAAGATCGCGACAGTGACTGACAGTACCAACTATGTGGATAAGGAAGGAAATGGTAAATCGGTATATAGAGTAGCTTCAGTCGTTAATGGACGAGAAAAGGATCGTAGCGCCAAAGTGAAGCCATGGCAACAGGGTTACTATGAACTTCCTCTCCAAAAGCCTGCCGATGGCGTAACACCCGCAGGTGAATCCTATACGTATTCGGCCAACGATATAAGTGTGGGGGATGTGGATGGAGACGGACAATATGAATTTTTTGTAAAATGGGACCCGTCGAACTCCAAAGATGTATCTCAGAAGGGGTATACCGGAAATACGTATGTCGATGCATATACGGCCGAAGGCAAGCTGCTGTACCGGATCGACCTAGGCGTGAATATTCGATCAGGTGCGCATTATACACAGATGATGGTGTACGATTTTGACGGCGATGGTAAAGCCGAGCTGATGTTCAAAACGGCTCCAGGGACCAAAACGATTTCTTTTGATAAGAAGGGCAAGCCGAAAAAAGAAAAGTATATTACTCTGCCACGTGAGGATCGCAAAGCAGGGATTACACATGAGGACGATTACCGTTTGAGTCGCTCGGATTATTATGAGCATGTGGTGAACATGTTCATGAACTGGACGAAGCATGAAGAAGTGGTCAAGGGAAAATGGCCTGCTACGCTGGAGGAATGCTTTGGCATCGCTCCGAAGTACAATTACCCGTTATCCCGAAAGGATGCGGAAAGCCTGACGGACTACTTTATGGATGTGTATGCTCCTGCGCGGAGCGACAAAAACAAGCTGAGAGAATATGAAGGTTTCATTGTGGATGGACCGGAGTATTTGACCATTTTTAAAGGAAAAACAGGTACCGAGCTGGAGACGATTCGCTATGAGCCAGAGCGCCATGATGACGGTCTTATGTGGGGAGACTACGCCATGGCCCGTATTGAACCTGCTAACCGTGTAGACCGCTTCCTGGCAGGTGTGGCTTACCTGGACGGACGCAAGCCGTACGCCGTATTTGCACGCGGTTATTATACGCGTTCCACTTTAGCCACCTACACATGGGATGGTCGCCATCTCCAAAAACATTGGATGGTGGACAGTGGCTGGACTCCAATGACCAATCCATTTAACGATAGTCCGCACGGGCGTGATGGAACGGACCCGAAATTTGGCACTTTGACCACACAGGGAGCGCATTCTTTGAGCGTGGTGGATGTGGACGGTGACGGCAAGGACGAAATCGTATACGGTTCCGCCACGATTGACCATGATGGCAGCCTGTTGTACAGCTCATTTGATGTCATGCCTCCTGAAAGCGCAACTCCGGGTCAAACCGCCAGATTGGGACACGGCGACGCGCTGCATGTAACCGATATTGACCCGGATCGTCCCGGCAAAGAAATCTTTATGGTACATGAAGGTGGCACCTACGCTCCATATGGCTATTCTTTGCGGGATGCCAAAACGGGTGAAATCATTTACGGGGCATATTCCGGCAAGGATACAGGTCGGGGCATGGTCGGTGACATAGACCCGGATCAGCGAGGTCTGGAGACTTGGGCCATAGGCCTATGGACCGCAGCGGGTAAACAGCTGGATACGAAGATGCCGGGTACCAATATGAGTATCAAATGGGCAGCCGATATGACCACACAGATCGTAAACGGCGCAATTGATGTAACCCCAACCATTGAAGATTGGAAACGAGGTACATTGCTGACCGCTACTGGAACTAAAACGAACAACTATACCAAAGGAACTCCATCGCTGGTAGCCGACATTTTCGGAGATTGGCGCGAGGAAATGCTTGTCCGTACAGCGGATAGCTCAGCGATTCGTATCTATTTGAGCACCGAGCCTACAACGCATAAATTGTACACGTTGATGCATGATCCGCAGTATCGTGCGGATGTGGCGCGTCAAAATACCGGCTATAACCAGCCGTCCTATACGAGCTTCTACTTTGCATCCGACATGGATTGGGCAAATGTGCCGATTCCCAAACTCTACACGCCAAAAGCCTTGATGAATGATGGAAGCAGTGACGAAGCGGATGAGATAGAAGCAACGGAGGTAGATGAAAAAGAAGTCGATGAAATGAAAGTTGAAGAAACGAGCATCGATGAAACGAAAGTCGATGAAACGAAAGTCGATGAAACGGAAATAGGAGCGAAGGAAATAGAGGGAGAGTCAGCAGCTCCAGTAGTTCCTGTAGTTTCAGCAGAGGATTGATAAACGACTAGCTGAAGACTAAGATTCTATTTCGGCGTATAGATTAGTTAATGGATTTAGAAAAAAGGCAAGCCTCTGATTTTTAGAGACTTGCCTTTTTGTATTCTTAAGTTTAAGAGTATAGACGACTCTATCCAAGATCGGCATTTCTGGTTTTAGAACATCTCTAAAATAGCAAATCTGCTGAAAGTAGCGGAGAGGACGGAACGATTGCGAAAAAGCGTCAGCGGTCGCCTTTGTATCTGGATTTTTACCACTAGGCTATTTAATAAAATCCGGATACAACAGCGATTGGAGCAACGTTCCGTTCGCGGAGCGTCGTCAGAACACCTTTTTCATTTTTATATTTGTAACACTGGAGTGGATTCTCTAAATATCGGCTCTGTTCTGATATGCGTGATTTGATAAGGCCGGGATGGATTTTTGACCCGCGCCAATAGCATCTCAGCCGCCGTAATGCCCATTTCGTTGTTGTAGATATGCACGGTGGATAAATGAGGTTCCACAATCCGAGATTCAGGAGCGTTATCAAACCCAAACACGGCAATATCGTCAGGAATTTTCAAGTTTTTATTTTTGAGCGCTTTCATGACACTGACGGCAATAAAATCATTGGCGCACACGAACGCAGACGGTAACACGCTCATGCCTTCCAATTGTTTATCCATCCAATCCGATTCGGAGAAAAAATTTCGGTCCTGATCGACGATACAGCAAGATAAATCCACATGTAGACCTGCTTCGATTAAAGCTCTGTTATATCCAACCCACCGCTCGTTGAAGCTTTTGCAATGCTTATAATCCCCGACAAACCCGATCCGCGTAAATCCACGATCAATCAGGCTTTTGGTGACAGAATAAACGCTATGTTCATTTTCCATCAACAATAAATCCGCTTTCATATCAGGGTAAGAAATGTCCACAGAACAATCAATAAAGATCGTGGGCAGTCCCAAATCCGTAATGAGTTCAGTATATTGTGGATCAAACATTTCAATACAAATAATTCCATCCACCTTGGAGGCTTCAAAATTGTTAGGAAGTGTTCCTGCATGGATTTCATTTTCCCGCACAATATGGATCGATAGATTATACCCTTCTGCACTTATTCTTTTCTCCAGACCACTGATGAGCAAGGAACCAAAATGTGAGCTGTTCGGCAGATTGCATGTGACCAGAGCAATGTTACCTTGATTTTTCGGGATGATGCTCTCCGTTTCCACATAGGCAAATTGCTTATATTTAAGTTCTATCGCTTTTTTAATGACCTTGTTCCGAGTATCAACCGGGATGCTATCACTACCGTTAATCGCTTTGGACGCGGTATTTCGGGAGATTCCCAAAGCGTCAGCAATGTCCTGAATGGTGACTTTTTCTTTCTTCATAGACAGGTTCCACCTTCACTAATAAATGGATTGCCTGAGAGGTACAATTTCCTCTTACGGCTCTCCGTTCAGACCTAAAATGTATCCTAAATGTATAATAGTTCGCATAAAATAGCAATGTTAACATTACAAATGACCAAATTATTTTTACTTTTGTAATTGTGTATTGGTGAAGTGAAAAGAGTCATTGTCAACGATTAACTTTTAAAGTTGGAGTATGGGCTATGACCATTATCATTTATTGTTACAAAAATGTAGATTAACAACAATTATTTTTGGTCAAATGTAAATAAATTATTTTACAAAAGTTGTTGACGGATGATATTTCGATTTGGTAAATTGAAGATGAAAATTGTAAGCCTTTTCATATTTGGTGTACAGACGTTGATTACAGACAGATTGGGGGAATGCAAATGGCAAACTTGGCTAAGGTAGCTCAAAGGAATGCCAAACTGGGGGAGCAAAGGTCCATTGGCAGCAAATTAAACTATATTCACAAGAACTACTTTCTTTATGTACTGCTGGCACCTGCACTAATTCTTACGATTCTTTTCAAATATGTCCCGATGTATGGGGCGATTATTGCGTTCAAGGATTTTAGCCCACTCAAAGGGATCTGGGGAAGCGACTGGGTCGGGCTGAAATACTTTGCTAAATTTTTGAACTCGCCGAATTTTACGGATATTTTCTTCAATACGCTGAAGCTGAGCTTCTATGGTCTTTTGCTGGGCTTTCCTGTACCGATCCTGTTGGCGGTTATGCTGAATCAAATCCGCAAAGCGGGATTGAAAAAGAATATCCAGCTTGTATTGTACGCACCTAATTTTATCTCTGTCGTTGTTATTGTGGGGATGTTGTTTATTTTCTTGTCTCCGACGGGGCCGCTGAATCAAATCATCGCGTCGGTGACCGGCAACCCTGTGATCTTTATGACAGAGCCTGAATATTTCCGCTGGATTTATATCCTGTCTGGAATTTGGCAGGGAGCGGGGTGGTCATCAATCATTTATGTAGCGGCGCTCGCGAATGTGGACCCTGAGCTGCATAATGCAGCAAGTCTGGACGGGGCTAATCTGCTCCAGCGCATTTGGCATATTGATTTACCGACGATTAAACCGATTATGGCGATTGTTTTTATTCTCGCAGCAGGAGGGATCATGTCGATTGGATTTGAGAAGGCGTATCTCATGCAGACATCCATGAATTTGCCTACTTCTGAAATTATTCCTACCTACGTGTATAAAGTCGGTTTGCAGTCCGGCAATTACGCCTATTCTGCGGCGGTAGGGCTATTCAATTCCGCGATCAACGTAGTGCTGCTGCTGACCGTTAACTTTATCGTCAAGAAGCTCAATGAGGGAGAAGGGCTTTATTAAGAAAGGAGCCTCTTTATGCAAGTCAAACATTCCAATCTGGATCGCTTCATCCTAAGCGTGAATTACATTGTGCTCACTCTGGCTGTTTTAATTATCGTAGTTCCCTTGGGTTATATCGTCATTGCCTCGTTTATGGACCCGACCGTTTTGTTAAGTAAAGGCTTATCTTTTCGTATTTCGGATTGGAGTGTGGAGGGCTATCGGAAAATTTTGTCTAACCCGGCGATGCTCCGTGGGTTTGCCAATTCGGTGTTCTATTCTTCATGCTTTGCCCTGATCTCCGTAACGGTTTCGATTTGCGCCGGCTACGCCTTATCGGTGAACAGCCTGGTGGGACGGAATTTCTTCATGACATTGTTTATCATCACCATGTTTTTCAGTGGAGGACTGATTCCTACCTACCTGCTGGTCAAAAATTTAGGGATGCTGGATACCGTATGGGCCATTCTCCTGCCCGGTGCGATCAATGTGTGGGATCTGATTTTGGCGCGAACCTTCTTTAAAGGAGTTCCAAATGAATTAAAAGAAGCTGCCAACGTGGACGGGGCTTCAGACTGGACGATATTTTTCAGAATTGTGCTGCCGTTGTCCAAGCCGATTATTTTTGTCATTGCATTGTATGCCTTTGTCGGTCAGTGGAATTCGTATTTCGACGCCATGATCTATTTGGATAATCCACAACTGCATCCGCTTCAATTGGTACTGAGATCTATCCTGATCCAGAATCAGACGATGC
This sequence comes from Paenibacillus sp. FSL L8-0158, assembly GCF_038592965.1. Classification (GTDB taxonomy): domain Bacteria; phylum Bacillota; class Bacilli; order Paenibacillales; family Paenibacillaceae; genus Paenibacillus; species Paenibacillus polymyxa_D. Next base: position 1,142,184 of record NZ_CP151949.1, read on the forward strand.
CAGGCATGATTAGTGATCAACTAGCAATGGCAGAGCTAAAACGACTTTCGGAAATGATCAAATATTCATCTATTGTCATCTCCAGCCTTCCGCTACTGGTGATGTATCCCTTTTTCCAAAAGTATTTTGAGAAAGGCGTTATGGTCGGCTCCTTAAAATAAGAGGGCTGCACTTATCATACGCAACATGCTTCTTTACTTTATTCCATGGAGGTCATCCAGATGAAAACAGTCAAAACTGCCTCATTTGCCGCACTGGCGGCGATCTTGGTTCTTTCCGGCTGCGGAAGCAGCAGTTCCTCTAATGAGAACGAATCAACAGATGTGAATGGAAAAGTGACGCTCAACTTTTTAACTCAAAGCTCACCACTCGCTCCGGCAGACCCGAACGACAAGCTGATTAACAAACGGCTGGAAGAAAAAACGGGCATCCATATACGTTGGAAGAACTTTACGAGTGACCAGTTTGTTGAAAAAAGAAATTTGGCTATTGCTAGCGGGGATCTGCCGGATGCAGTGTTCGACGCGGGCTACTCGGACTATGATCTGCTTAAGTTGGCCAAAGACGGCGTCATTATTCCGGTAGAGGATTTGATTGAACAGCATATGCCGAATTTTAAAAAAGTGCTGGAGCAATCGCCGGAATATAAGGCCATGTTGACCGCGCCGGATGGACATATTTACTCCTTTCCATGGATTGAAGAATTGGGAACGGGAAAAGAAGCAATCCAGTCCGTGGATGATCTGCCGTGGATTAATGTGGAGTGGTTGAAGAAGCTGGGGTTGTCCATGCCAAAAACGACCGAAGAGCTGAAGCAGGTCTTGATTGCTTTTAAAACAAAAGATCCTAACGGCAACGGGCAGGCGGACGAGATTCCGTTATCGTTTATAGATAAACCCGGCGGCGAGGACTTGGCCTTTTTATATGGAGCCTTTGGTCTTGGAGAGAACTGGGATCATACAGTGGTGACAAACGATGAAAAAGTCGTATTTACGGCAGCGGATAACGGATATAAGGAAGCAGTCAAATATATTCATGATTTATACAAGGAAGGGCTGGTGGACATAGAGTCTTCCCAGCAGGATTGGAACACGTATCTGGCCAAAGGGAAGGATCACCGCTATGGCCTGTACTTTACATGGGATAAAGCGAATATTACAGGCGCGAATAAAAAATATGACCTCATGCCGCCACTGGCTGGTCCAGATGGACATGTAAATGTTACACGGTCGAATGGCATTGGCTTCGATCGGGGTCGCATGGTGATCACCAGTACCAATAAGAAGTTGGAAGCTACCGCCAAGTGGATTGACCAGCTCTATGATCCGATCCAGTCCATACAGAACAATTGGGGAACTTACGGGGATACCAAGCAGAAAAATATTTTTGAGTATGATACGACAAAGGGAATGCTGAAGCATTTACCGCTGGAAGGATCAGCTCCGGTGGAAATCAGACAAAAAACGAACATTGGCGGGCCGTTAGCTGTATTGGATGAATACTACGGAAAATACACTACGCAGCCGGAAGATGCCACATGGAGACTGGGTTTGCTCAAAAAGGTGATGGTTCCTCATATGCAGGCGGATCATAATTATCCCAAAGTGTTTTTCTCCATAGATGAGCTGGACCGCTTATCGACCATTGAAACTGATCTATTTGCCTATGTTCTCCGAAAACGTACGGAATGGTACCAGAATGGCAAGGTCGAGGAGGAGTGGCCGGAATATTTGCAGGAGCTGGACAGTCTGGGGCTACAGGAATGGTTGCAAATCAAACAGGCTGGCTATGACAGAAACGTAAGTAAATAATTCTTTTTCGAGGGAGCTGGAGTATATGAACATGATTAGACAAGATGAATACCGTCCATCCTATCACTTTTCACCGAAAAGCGGATGGCTGAATGATCCGAACGGAATGGTTTATTTCGAAGGACGTTATCATTTGTTTTATCAGCATCACCCATTTGGCACAACATGGGGACCTATGCATTGGGGGCATGCTGTCAGCACTGATTTGGTGACCTGGGAGGAGCAGCCGATTGCTTTGGAGCCAGATGAGCAAGGGATGATTTTTTCGGGAAGTGCCGTGGTGGATGAGCAGGATACATCTGGACTTTTTGGAGGTAAACCGGGTTTGGTTGCTATTTTCACTCATCATGGTTCGCTTCCGGACACGGATCAGATACGGCAGTCCCAGAGTCTTGCCTACAGTACCGATTCAGGTAAGAGTTGGATTAAATACACAGGCAACCCGGTGTTGGAGGATGAGCATTGCATTGATTTTCGGGACCCCAAAGTATTTTGGCATAAGCCTACAGAGCAGTGGGTGATGGTGCTGGCTTGTGGTCAGACGGTTCGAATCTATCATTCTCCTAATTTGAAGGAATGGGCCTTTGCTAGTGAATTTGGGCATGGTATAGGTAGCCATGACGCAGTGTGGGAATGCCCAGATTTATTTCCACTTTATGTTGATGGAGAGCCAACACGGGTGAAGTGGATCATGCTCGTAAGTATTGGCGATACTCCAGAGATTCGAGAAGGGTCTAGAACACAATATTTTACAGGTGAATTTGATGGGACGACATTTGTGGCGGATAAGGATAGCGAACAGGTCCGCTGGCTCGACCATGGCAGAGATAACTACGCAGGTGTGTGCTGGTCAAATATCCCGGTGGAGGACGGACGGCGCCTGTTTATTGGGTGGATGAGTAACTGGAGATATGCCAACCTGACACCGACTGAACGCTGGAGAGGGGCCATGTCCATTCCGAGAGAACTCGCGCTGGAAACGAGAAACGGCAAAGTTGCAATTATTCAGCGTCCTGTTCGGGAGTTGGAAGGATTGAGGACTCCTGTGCTATCCCTGAAAGAGCCGTCGTTGGCTGAAATTCAGACCGCATTTTCGGCCTTGCAGCTGGACTGCTATGAACTTGTGGCTGAATTTGCGACCGATAGAGACTTCGGTTTCAAAGTGCGGGTATCAGACGAACAGGAGACGCTCGTCGGCTATGCTTCCAAAACACAGGAAGTATATGTGGACCGGACACGGTCAGGCTGTTCAGATTTTCATGAGGACTTTGCAGGGAGACATGCTGTCACACTGGAAACGGCAGAAAACCGATTGGACATTCATATGTATGTGGATCGTTCGTCCATTGAAGTGTTTTTTAACCACGGGCAGGTGGTGATTACCGATTTAATATTTCCTGATGCAGAATCTAAGGGTCTTGATATATTCACAGCGGAAGAGCAGGTGACGTTATTTTCGCTGGAGCTTTATGCTTTGGAGGGTTGGCTGTGAGGCGGGAGTTCCCGACCACTCGAACGAATCTGACGGACTGGAAGATTAAAGGGAAGGGGCACATAGAAGATAACATTCAGGGACTTTTGCTGAGGGCGGAGCCGCAGGAAAATGTGATGGCTATGTCTGGAACAACGTCTCAGGATTTTACTTTTGAGGCGGATGTGATGGTCACAGACACACAGGCGGCTGTTGCGCTAGTATTCCGTTCCAGTGAGGACGGGTGGTCTTCCTATATGCTCCAGATCGTGCCGACTACCGGATTGTTGCGGCTGCGGGATGCTGCCGGGGATATTGGAAAACTGAAAGAGGAACGTCGGGTCAATTTAAAAAAAGGAGATATTTATCATCTTAAGGTGAGCGTAGAGGGCTCCCGTCTTAAAGTGTTCTGGGATGAGGGATACAACCCGATTATAGATGTAGTCGATACGACTTATACATCAGGATATTTGGGGCTGAATGTCTGGAATGGATCGGCATTATTTCAGAATATTCAAGTCAGTGATATGGATACGAATGTAAGCGAACCGCTCCTGATCCGTGGGAAATGGCAACCTGACCTGCGGAGGCTAAGGGCGGAGGGTGTAAGTACAGAGGGTGCATTGCAAATATATGGCCCCGCAGCTGCTGACCTGGTGCTGGAAGGCAGTGTGACGCTGAATCCTTCTGAACCGGGAATGGAAGCAGGACTATTTTTTAGAGGGAGTCAGGATGGGGAGAATGGATATGTTGCTTCTGTGCAAGGCGAAGGCAATCTGGTTCGCGTACAACTGAAGAAGGCGGACGGAACGTTGATGACAAGGTCGGCGCAGACATATCCGGGTGGGTTCAGCGGCAAACACCACTTGGAAATCATCGCTCATGGAGAGCGGATTCAGGTGTTTGTAGATGGCTATACGCCTGCGGCAATTGATATTGTGGATAGCAGCAATACCGACGGATTTACAGGCTTGAAAGTGACCGGGGGAATCGCTTATTTTCAGGATTTCTACCTTACGCCTGTCTCGAATTACTACACAGAAAAATACCGCCCGCATTATCATTATTCCCCTGCCAGAGGTTCAGCCAGCGATCCGAACGGATTGGTTTATTTCGAGGGGGAGTATCACCTGTTCCATCAGGATGGTGGACAATGGGCACATGCGGTCAGTCTGAATTTGCTGGATTGGAAAAGGCTTCCGTTTGCATTGAAGTGGAATGATCTTGGTCATATCTGGTCCGGCTCGGCTGTAGCCGATCTAACCAATACTTCCGGCTTGTTCGGCGACTATGGCGGGAAAGGGCTGATTGCTTATTATACTTCCTTTAATCCCGATCAGCCCAAGGGAAACCAGAGAATCGGCCTTGCTTACAGCACAGACCGAGGACGGACATGGCGATATCCGACAGACCGTCCAATTGTAATAGAGAACCCAGGCCAAAGTGAAAACGATCCTGGCAATTGGGATTTCCGTGATCCTAAAGTAGTGTGGGATGAAGCTTATCAGCGCTGGATTATGGTCGTGTCGGGAGGCGATCATATCCGTTTTTTTACCTCCACCAACCTAATAGACTGGCGCTGGACGGATAACTTTGGCTATGGTGATTATATACGTGGTGGAGTATGGGAATGCCCGGATCTATTTCGACTTCCGGTAGATGATGGAAGAACTTCTAAATGGGTGCTGATGATTAGCACTGGAGCCAGTACGAACACTCAAGGCTCGGATGCGGAATATTTTATCGGTGAACTGATGCCTGATGGCAAATTTCAAAATGATCATTCACCGGGGAAAGTGTTGAAAACCGATTGGGGCAAAGAATTCTACGCCTCGATGTCCTTCTCCAATGTACCCGACGGGCGGCGTATCATGTTGGCATGGATGACGAATTGGGACTATCCGTTCAGCTTTCCGACTTCTCCCTGGAAGGGACAGTTTAGCATCCCAAGAGAGTTATCGCTAAAAACAACCCGTGAAGGCATTCGTTTGATACAGCATCCGATATCTGAGCTGGCTTTACTGCGTTCCCGTTTATTTTCGATAGAAAATCAAAGTGTCACGGAATCTTCTCCGAATATACTGGAAGGATTGAATGCAGGTGCCTATGAGATTGAAGCGGAGTTCGAACTGCCTTCTGTTGGGGCTGCCTCGACATTCGGGCTTTACGTGCGAGATGGCGGTGAGCAAAGAACGGCAGTCGGCTATGCAACAGACGCACAACAAATGTTTGTAAATCGTGCTGATTCAGGGCTTACTGATTTCTCCAGTCTGTTTTCAACACTTCATAAAGCATCACTTGCACCTATCGGAAATCGAATCCAAATGCGCATAATTGTGGACGAATCCTCGGTTGAGGTGTTTGGGAATGATGGAGAAGTCGTCTTTTCGGAAATTATTTTGCCCGATTCGGCGCGAAGAGGAATGAGCTTTTACAGCCAGGGTGGTGTGGTCAAAGTTGTTTCCCTCCATGTTTATGCCTTGCGGAACAGCTGGAGAGTACCAGATGCTTCGTCCACCAGAGTGATCATGGATCACACTTATGTGGAGCTTGCGAGGGAGCAGACGAAGCGCCTGTACGCGAGTGTGGAGAAGGAGTCTGGAGAAAAAGGAAACTCGCTGATGTGGGTCTCCAACCATCCTGAGATTGTAAAGATCACTGCGTCCGAGGACGGTAGTGCGCTAATGGAGGCGGTTGCCCCAGGAGAAGCTGTTGTTACGGCCTCCAATTCGGAGGATAAGGTCCGCGGCAGTACCTTGGTTAAGGTGCACGGCGGAGTGTTTCATACCAACCTTACAGGTTGGAAGCCGGATGTTTCCGCATCGCGGTGGATCGTGACAACGGACGGGATACGAGGAAGCTATAGCAGCGATGCGAATTATATGGCTGCTGAGCAGGCGGAAGATTTTACGTATGAGGCTGATATGAAGCTGTATGGAAATGGAAGTGCTGGGTCCATGATTTTCCGCGCTAATGCTGATGGATCGAGTGGCTATTATCTGAATTTGGACCCCAATCTGAAATCCATCCGTCTGTTCTACAAAAAAGACGGCCGTTTCGAGGATCAGCAGGTACTTGCCAAGGTTCCAAGATTCGTTTTGCCGGAAATGTTTCATCATATTAAAATCGTGGCGGAGGGCCTGCACATTCGCATTGATGTAGACGGTGAGCAGGTCATCGACCTGGAAGAGGGTACGTTTACCAAGGGACATATGGGTGTGAATGTATTTGGAGGGCAGGCGTTTTACCAACATGTAAGGATCGAGCCAATTTGAATTTGTTATTTCAGAAGGAGAGCCGTCTTAACGGACTCTCTTTTTTTGCGTTTTAGTGTCATTGAGAATATGAAATGTAACCGCGCACATGTAAAGGTTGTGATATTTTACCTGACGTAAAATTTGACACATATGTGAAAAGAGGATAAATGCCAGAGATTTTATGGAGAAGTGAATTGACTGTATTTGTCCCTGTCTCTAAGATGTAATTATATTCCAGAAAAAAACAGAGGTTTGTGTAAGGGAATATAACGTAGAGAGGAGGGAATGAATGGACTCTTTGGCTGATCTCTCGGAAACCCCCTTAGCATTAGAAACACTCAGGCGACATCCCTGTTATAACGAAGAGGCACATCGCTATTTTGCGCGCATACATCTTCCAGTAGCCCCGGTATGCAATATTCAGTGCCATTATTGCAACCGCAAATTCGATTGCGTCAATGAAAGCCGTCCCGGCGTTGTTAGTGAACTGCTCACGCCGGAGCAGGCGGCGAGCAAGACCTATGGCGTAGCGGCACAGCTCATGCAGCTGTCCGTTGTCGGCATTGCGGGACCTGGAGATCCGCTGGCCAATGCGGAGGCGACCTTCGATACCTTCCGCCGGGTTCGTGAGACAGTTAAGGATGTCATATTCTGTCTCAGCACGAATGGCCTTACCTTGATCAGGCATATCGACAGGATTGTAGAGCTGGGCATTTCGCATGTCACGATCACGATCAATGCTGTAGATCCAGTGGTGGGGAGCCGCATTTATGGATGGGTCTACGATGAAGGAAAACGCTATGCAGGGGAGGAGGCCGCACGGCTGTTGATTGACCGCCAGCTGGCAGGCTTGAAGATGCTAGCTTCGAGAGGCGTATTGTGCAAGGTGAACTCGGTGCTAATTCCCGAAGTCAATGATGCCCATCTACCGGAGGTAGCCAGGGTGGTCAAGGAGCATGGCGCGGTGCTGCACAATATTATGCCGCTCATCATCGCACCCGGTAGTCGGTATGAGCAGGCAGGGATGCAGGCCCCCCGTCCCCGTTTGGTCCGGCAGCTGCAGGAGCAATGTGCTGAAGCGGGGGCTGTCATTATGCGCCACTGCCGTCAGTGCAGGGCGGATGCAATTGGTCTGCTGGGCGAGGACCGTAATCAGGATTTTACATGGGAGAACATAGCGGCTGCTCCTCCCATGGATGAAGGGGCAAGGGCACAATTTCAGAAAGAACTGGATGAGAAGGTGAGAGTGAGAATGGAACGCAAGGAGGGACGATCACACCACAAACAACCGTCAACCGGGGCTGGTTGTAGCTGCCCGTTATCTGGGGATAAGCCTGAAGCGAGCTTTACCTCAAAGCCAGTCCTAATCGCTGTGGCTAGTCGTGGTGGAGGGAAGGTGAATCAGCATTTCGGTCGTGCCAAGGAATTTATGATCTATGAAAGTGACGGGACCATCGTAAATTTCATAGGCATTCGTAAGGTGCAATCCTATTGTCACGGGAAAGCCGATTGCAATGGAGATAAGGCCGAGACGATCAAGGAGATCCTTAACATGGTACATGATTGTGCATTGCTGCTGTCGTCCGGCATAGGCGAAGCCCCCAAAGAGGCATTGCAGGAAGCGGGCGTGCTGCCTATTGTGTGCGGCGGGGATATTGAGGAGTCCGTTCTGGAATATGTAAAATTTCTGCGTTATATGTATCCTGTACAAAGCAGTAAGGGAAGTAAGCATTCACCCATTGAACATTTTGGAGGCTGAGAAAATATGAGACAAATTGCGTTTTACGGTAAGGGCGGTATCGGCAAATCGACAACCTCGCAGAATACACTGGCTCAACTCGCGACCAAATTCAAACAAAAAATTATGATCGTAGGCTGTGATCCCAAGGCAGACTCCACCCGTCTTATTCTGAATACGAAGGCCCAACAGACTGTGCTGCATCTGGCGGCTGAAAGGGGTACGGTGGAGGACTTGGAACTAGAGGATGTTGTCCAGAAGGGCTTCGGTGATATTCTGAACGTGGAATGCGGCGGGCCAGAGCCCGGTGTCGGCTGTGCAGGACGCGGTATCATCACAGCCATTAATTTTCTGGAGGAAGAGGGGGCCTACGAAGGGCTGGATTTCGTATCCTACGATGTACTGGGGGACGTCGTGTGCGGGGGGTTCGCCATGCCGATCCGGGAGAAGAAGGCGCAGGAAATCTACATCGTATGCTCAGGCGAGATGATGGCTATGTACGCTGCCAACAATATTGCGCGCGGGATCTTGAAGTATGCCAACAGCGGCGGGGTGCGTTTGGGTGGCTTAATCTGCAACAGCCGGAATACGGACCTGGAAGCGGAATTGATCACAGAGCTTGCAAGAAGACTGAACACGCAGATGATCCACTTTTTGCCGCGTGACAATGTTGTGCAGCACGCTGAACTGCGCCGTATGACCGTTACCCAATATAACCCGGAACATAAGCAGGCTGCGGAGTATGAAGAGCTGGCAGGTAAGATTTTGAATAACGATATGCTGACGGTTCCCACGCCCATTTCCATGGAAGATCTGGAGGATCTGTTAATGGAATTCGGCATTATTGAGGATGAAGAAACCGCAATTAACAAAGCTGAGGCGTCCGGGCAGTAGGCTGCAGCCAGAAGGCTTAATGACGGAACCATCGTGTGATGATGGGAGGAGCTGAACGCGCAGCTCGCAGGAGGGAGGAATAGGCCAAATGAGCAGTATTGTGGATAAGGGTAAGCAGATCGTAGAGGAGATACTGGAGGTATATCCCAAGAAGGCCAAGAAGGATCGGACCAAGCATTTTGAGATCGCGGATGAGGAGCTTGTGAACTGCGGAACCTGTTCCATCAAGTCCAACATGAAATCACGGCCCGGCGTCATGACAGCAAGGGGCTGTGCTTATGCAGGCTCAAAGGGTGTGGTATGGGGCCCGATTAAAGACATGGTGCACATTAGCCATGGTCCCATCGGCTGCGGACAATATAGTTGGGGTACCCGACGCAATTATGCGAATGGGATATTGGGAATCGATAATTTTACCGCCATGCAGATTACAAGCAATTTTCAGGAAAAGGATATCGTGTTCGGCGGAGATAAGAAGTTGGAGGTGATCTGCAGGGAAATTAAGGAGATGTTCCCGTTGGCCAAAGGCATCTCCGTACAATCTGAATGTCCGGTCGGATTGATTGGTGATGATATCGGGGCCGTGGCCAAGAAGATGACAGAGGAGCTGGGCATTCCGGTCATTCCTGTACGCTGTGAGGGCTTTCGCGGGGTGAGTCAGTCTCTGGGCCATCACATTGCCAATGATGCTATCCGCGATTTTCTAATGGGGCGCCGAGAACTGAAGGAGTGCGGGCCTTATGATGTCTCCATTATCGGGGACTACAATATCGGCGGTGATGCCTGGGCCTCACGCATTTTGCTGGAGGAAATGGGACTGCGGGTCATAGCGCAGTGGTCGGGTGACGGTACGATCAATGAGCTGGGGATTGCGCATAAATCCAAGCTCAACCTGATCCATTGTCATCGTTCCATGAATTATATGTGCACAACGATGGAGCAGGAATACGGAATTCCCTGGATGGAATATAACTTCTTCGGCCCGACCAAGACGATGGAGAGCCTCAGAGCGATTGCTGCCCGCTTCGACGAGACGATTCAGGAAAAATGTGAGCAGGTCATCGCCCAATATATGCCGCAGATGGAGGCGGTCATCCGTAAATACCGCCCACGTCTGGAAGGTAAAAAGGTGATGCTTCTGATTGGCGGGTTGCGGGCAAGGCATACCATCGGTGCCTATGAGGATCTGGGTATGGAAATTGTGGCTACAGGCTATGAATTTGCCCATAAAGATGATTACGAAAAGACGTTTCCCGATGTAAAAGAAGGCACCATTCTGTACGATGATCCAACTGCCTATGAGCTGGAGGAACTGGCCCAGCGGCTGAATATTGACTTAATGGGCGCCGGAGTCAAGGAGAAATACGTGTACCACAAAATGGGCATTCCCTTCCGTCAAATGCACTCCTGGGATTACAGCGGGCCTTATCATGGTTTTGACGGCTTCAAGATTTTTGCACGTGATATGGATATGACCATAAACAGTCCAGTATGGAGCCTGCTGCCGTCCCGGCAGACTGCGGAGGTGCCGGTATGAGCGAGCGTCCGAATATTGTCGATCACAATCAGCTGTTTCGGCAGGATAAATATGTACGCCAGCGTGAAGAAAAACGAGCCTTCGAGGCCCCATGTTCGCCGGAGGAGGTTACCGACACCCTGGAGTACACCAAGACCAAGGAATACAAAGACAAGAATTTTGCCCGTACAGCCGTAGTCGTGAATCCGGCCAAGGCTTGTCAGCCACTGGGAGCGGTTATGGCTGCACTGGGCTTTGAAAAAACGCTCCCGTTCATTCATGGCTCACAGGGCTGTACGGCTTATTTTCGCAGTCATCTTGCCCGCCACTTCAAAGAGCCTGTTCCTGCCGTCTCCACCTCGATGACCGAGGATGCCGCCGTATTTGGCGGCATGCGCAACCTCATTGACGGTATAGAGAACTGCATTGCCTTGTATCAGCCGGAGATGATTGCGGTTTGCACGACCTGTATGGCAGAGGTGATCGGGGATGATCTGTCCGCCTTCCTGGCCAATGCCCGTCAGGAGGGAGCCCTTCCTGAGGATATGCCGGTTCCTTTTGCTAATACCCCCAGCTTCTCTGGTTCACATATTACAGGCTATGACGCCATGCTGCGCTCTGTACTGGAGACGCTGTATAACAAGTCAGGCCGGACGGCGCAGCCTGGTCATGAATTGAAGCTGAATGTACTGCTCGGGTTTGACGGGTATACGGGCAATTTTGCGGAAATGCGGCGCATACTGGAAATGTTCGGTGTACCGTATACCATTCTGGGTGACCACAGCAGTAATTTTGATTCAGGGGCTACTGGAGAGTACAGCTACTATTACGGGGGAACGCCGCTTGAGGATGTGCCCAAGGCCGCAGATGCTACCGGCACGTTGGCGATCCAACAGTACTCTCTTCGTAAAACATTAGGCTATATGAAGCAAACCTGGGGGCAGCAGGTGTTCTCCATCTCCACACCGCTGGGCATCCGGGCTACAGATCGCTTACTTGAAGAGATCAGTCGTCTATCAGGAAGAGAGATTCCCGAGGCATTGAAGCAAGAGCGCGCCCGAATTGTGGATGCCATGATGGATTCGCATGCTTATCTGCACGGCAAACGAGTGGCTATGGCGGGAGACCCGGACATGCTCATCGGCCTGATTGGCTTTTGTCTGGAGCTGGGCATGGAGCCGGTGCATATTGTTTGCTCCAATGGGGACCGAAAATTTGAGAAGGAAGCAGAGCTTCTGCTGAAGTCCAGGCCTTACGGTGCAGAAGCCACGGTTCATTCCGGTCAGGATTTGTGGCATATGCGTTCGCTGCTGTTCCAGGACCCGGTGGATCTGGCTATTGGCAGTTCCCATCTGAAGTTTGCAGCGAAAGAGGCGAAAATTCCTTTACTCCGTGTGGGCTTTCCGATCTTCGACAGGCATCATCTGCATCGTTATCCGATTATCGGCTACCAGGGTGCGCTGAATCTGCTTACCCAATTCGTGAATACCGTACTGGATGTCATGGAAGAGCAGGCCCCGGACCATAGCTTTGATCTGGTGCGCTAATTGCTGTACCGCGTAGATGGAAGTTGGCAGCTTGGGCTTGTGATTTCAATGGATTCTATCTGAAATAAGGGGGTGTGCGGATGGAGCCGGCTGTGTCTAATGGAAGGCTGGAGGTATCCTGCGGCAACAAAATTTCCAAAAGCACGCCCTGTCCCCGGCCTGTGCCGGGGGAGGCTTCGGGTGGCTGCTCCTTTGACGGGGCCCAGATTACACTGATCCCCATTGCTGATGCGGCTCATCTGGTGCACGGGCCGATTGCCTGTCTCGGCAATAGCTGGGAGAGCAGAGGAAGCTTGTCCAGCGGCCCGGAGCTGTCGGCGTATGGCTTCACTACGGATCTTGGAGAACAGGACATCATTTTTGGTAGTGAACAGAAGCTGCATGAATCGATTCGCTACATTGTCAGCCGTTTTGCTCCTCCCGCTGTATTTGTCTATACAACATGTGTCACAGCCCTCACTGGTGAAGATATCGAGGGGGTCTGCAAGGCTGAATCGGAACGGCTGGGTACGCCGATCATTCCGGTGAACAGTCCGGGATTTGTGGGCAGTAAGAATCTCGGGACCCGGCTGGCCGGAGATGTATTGTTCCAGCATATTATCGGCAGTACCGAGCCGGAACAGACAACCTCCCATGATATCAATCTCATTGGGGAATACAATATTGCGGGCGAGATGTGGCATATCGAGCGGCTGATGCAGCAGACGGGAATGACTATCCTGTCCCGAATTACCGGGGACGGTCGGTTCCGTGAGGTGGGATGGGCGCATCGTGCCAAGGCCAACATGGTCGTATGCAGCCGAGCTTTGCTGGGCCTAGCAGTCCAAATGGAGCGTAAATACGGCATTCCTTATTTTGAAGGTTCATTTTATGGAGCGAAGGAGACGAGTTATTCCTTGCGGCAGATGGCTTACCTGACCGGAGATCGGGATGTAGAGCGACGGGTGGATAAGCTGGCCGCACGGGAGGAAATGAGGCTATCGCTGGAGCTGGAGCCCTACCGCAAGCAGTTGAAAGGAAAGCGGGCAGTGCTCTATACCGGGGGCGTAAAGAGCTGGTCTGTCATTACGGCTTTGCAGGAGCTGGGCATTAAGGTGGTTGGTGTAGGCACGAACAAGAGCACAGCCGAGGATGTATCCCGGATTGCTGACCGTATCGGAGATGATGCGGAATACATCCCGGAAGGCGGTGCCCGGCAGATTCTCAAGACCGTACGGAGCCGCAAGGCAGACATGGTCATTGCCGGGGGCCGGAACATGTATATGGCACTTAAGGAACAGATTCCTTTTGTGGACATCAATCAGGAGCGGCACAAAGCCTATGCGGGCTATGACGGGCTGTTGTCTCTGGCGAAACAGCTTGTGCATACGCTGCAGCATCCGGTATGGGAGCTGACCGCCAAATTGGCTCCATGGGAGGAGGAGACGGAATTTGCCGATTAAATCCGCCACGAAGCCTGTCAGTGTCAACCCGCTCAAGGTAGGACAGCCTTTGGGCGGCGTACTGGCTCTGCAGGGGATGTATCGCTCAATGCCTTTGCTGCACGGCGCTCAGGGCTGCTCGGCCTTCTCCAAGGCACTGCTAACTCGCCATTTTCGAGAGCCGATTGCCGTTCAAACCTCTGCGCTGCAAGAGATGGACGTTATATTTGACGCAGACCGGAATCTGGAAGAGGCGCTGGATCATATCTGGTCCAAGCACCATCCAGATGTTATCGGCGTTATCAGCACGGCCCTCACCGAGGTGGCAGGCGTTGATTTTCAGTCCAGGGTAAAGGCGTTCAAGCGAGAACGGGCCTTGAAAGACAGTTTGCTGTTTTCTGTATCGCTGCCTGATTTTCACGGCTCTCTGGAGACGGGCTACAGTAGTACAGTAGAGTCGCTAATGGATGCCGTACTCGGGTTGGCCGGAGGCAAGTCCCCCAAAAAACAGCGCCGGACGCAGGTCAATCTGCTGCCGGCTTCTTATCTGACTGCCGGAGATGTCATGGAAATCAAGGATATTATCGCTTCCTTCGGCCTGGAGGTTATTACGCTCCCCGATATTTCCACTTCCTTGTCCGGTCACCTGCTGACAGGCTTTTCCCCTTTGACGAGAGGGGGGACTCCGCTGGATTCAGCCTGCCAGATGCTGGAGTCTTCCTGCACGATTGCCATTGGCGCGAGCATGGAGCGTCCGGCGCGCAGGCTGACTCATGCTGCAGGCATTCCCTACCACTTGTTCGCTGGTCTGTCTGGTTTGGCCGCGAGCGATGCGTTCATACATTTTCTGCAGAAAATCAGCCGCGAGCCAGCCCCCGTTCGCTTTCGCTGGCAGCGTGAAAATCTGTTGGACAGCATGCTGGATGCCCATTTCTATTATTCCGGTGCTTCGGCTGTAGTGGCGCTAGAACCGGATCATATGCTGTCGACCGCAGCCTGGCTGGAGGAGATGGGAGTGGAACTGAAGCGGCTAATTACACCCTGCAGCACGCCCGCACTGCAAAAGACAGAACGGGAAGTCTGGGTCGGTGATCTGGATGATGCAGAGGAGAGCGCGCAGGACGTTGATTTGTGGATCAGCAATTCACATGGAAGAAAGGGAGCGGCACGGGCCGGGGCCTCGTTCGTACCGGCAGGCTTGCCGGTGTATGACGAGCTGGGCGCCCACACATCCGTAAGCGTCGGATACCGTGGAACCATGGAGTGGGTGAATAAGGTGGGCAATGTATTGCTTGCCAAGAGGGGGAGGGGAGGATGAAGGTTGCATTTGCGACGGAAGACGGTGTGCTTGTGAATGCTCATTTTGGGCAGAGTCCCATGTTCACTGTATTTGAAATCCGGCACTCAGGCGTCCAGTTCCTGGAGCATCGGCGGATAGCCCTGGGGGGCGATGAGAATGAGGCGGGTAAGATCGCCAGCCGAATTGGCCTGATTGAGGATTGTGCCCTGATCTTCCTAGTACAGATCGGCGCTTCAGCTGCCGCACAGGTTACCAAGCGGACCATTATGCCTGTGAAGGTGGCCTTCGGTAGCACCATTGAGGAGCAGGTCCAGCGTCTCCAGAATATGCTGGCTCGCAATCCGCCCATGTGGCTTGCCAAAATCCTGCATGCTGAGGAGGGCAGCGGCAAAGCCGAATCATGAGCTCTCCTGTAAGGAAGAGCAACCCTATAAGTTATCAAGATCCTGCGGACCGAATATCTTAAAGGCGGGAGCCGCACATGGAGGGGGTGGACGAATGGTACAACTGCTGGAAAACAGTAGATACGGACGCCAGCTAAAACTGCTGGGAGTGGAAGGTCAGAACAGGCTAAAGCAGGCTACTGTTATGGTTGCAGGCATCGGAGGATTGGGAGGGACAGCGGCCATGTACCTGGCCGCTGCCGGAGTGGGAAAGCTGATATTGGCCCATGAGGGTATAATCCATCTGCCCGATATGAACCGGCAGGTGCTGATGGACAGCGGACGAATCGGGGAGGAACGGATGGAGACGGCATTACAGCATTTGCATCGTATCAATCCGGAGACGGAGCTTGAGGGCCACGCCGACAAAATCACAGAAGAATCCTCTGGACCATGGGTAGAAGCAGCCGATATTGTGATTGATGCACGTTATGACTTTCCGGAAAGATATGCGCTGAACAGACTATGTGTTCGACATGGCAGACCGATGATAGAAGCGGCCATGTACGCCTATGAAGTATCATTGATGACCATTGATCCCGGTAAGACGGCATGCCTGGAATGTCTGTACCCGGAAGGCGGACAGCCTTGGGAACCTCTGGGATTCCCGGTCCTGGGAGCCACCTCCGGCTTGATTGGCTGCATGGCTGCACTGGAAGCGGTCAAATGGATTACAGATGCGGGTAATCTGTTCACTGACCGCATGTACCGTATGAATGTGCTGGATATGAGCAGCTGCACCATAGCGGTCAAGCGCAACCCACGCTGTCCGTGTTGCGGAACGGGAGGGGATACAGATGAGTCAGTTGCATATTTGTGATACGACACTTCGTGACGGAGAACAGGCTCCGGGCGTTGCCTTTTCGGCCGAGGAGAAAACTAAAATTGCCATCATGCTGGACTCGGCGGGGGTGGAGCAGGCTGAGATCGGAATTCCGGCAATGGGAAAGGCGGAGTGCAGATCTATTGCCAGAATTGCTGCTCTTGGACTTCAGATGAAGCTAATGACCTGGAATCGCGCGGTGTTCACAGATATTGATGCAGCTGAATCGACAGGTGTCGGCTGGGCCCATATTTCGGTTCCCGTGTCGACGGTGCAGATGAAGGCCAAGCTGGGTATGAATCCTGAGCAGGTGACGGAACTGATCCGCAAGTCTGTCGATTACGGTCAGTGTAAAGGATTGACTGTTTCCGTAGGCTTTGAGGATGCTTCAAGGGCAGATGACCTGTTCCTTGAGCAGTTGGCGAATCAGCTCTACAGAGATGGTATCCGGCGCTTCAGATATGCCGACACGCTGTCCGTTCATCATCCTGCTGCCATAGCTGCCCGTATAGACAGGTTTGTATCGCGCGTGCCGCAGGATGTGGAGCTTGAGATTCACTGTCATAATGATTATGGCCTGGCGCTTGCCAATACTTTGGCAGCTTTGCGGGCGGGAGCTGTTTGGGCCAGTACCACGGTGTCGGGACTTGGAGAAAGGGCAGGTAATACGGCGCTGGAAGAGGTGGTGATGTCGTGGAGGGACCTATATCAAGGAACCTGCAGTGTCCGTCCCGAACTGCTGAACCCGCTGGCTGCACTGGTGTCCCAAGCCTCCAACCGAATCATTCCCGAAGGCAAGCCAATTGTGGGAGACATGGTATTCGCCCATGAATCTGGCATACATATCAACGGTCTGCTAAAGGAGCGCGCGGCCTATCAGGCCCTTGATCCGACCGAGCTGGGCACTGACCATTCGTTCGTACTCGGTAAGCATTCGGGCAGAAGTGCAGTACAATATATGCTGGAGCAGGAAGGAATCGCGGCAGGCTCCGGTGAAATCAACTTCCTGCTGGAGCGGCTTCGCCTAGTCGGTGAAGATCCCAAGCGTGTCATCCATAGCGCAGATTTAAGGCGCTGGCTACAGTATTATCCGGCAGAGCTGCCAAAATAACCGAAAAGGCGTTCCCGTCCGGTAAGTGTGACCGTGACTGGAACGCTTTCTTGTATATCTTTTAATTTCACAACCGGAGTCTCCAATTTGCTGGTTAAACGAAGCCGTTCAGAAGGGTATAATAAAATATAGTGCTGTATAAAGTGCGTATATATGGTTTTACAGCAGGAAGGTTCGAATCTTATAACCATTACACGCTGATCTGGAAGAACGGCTATGGGCAATTGGAGGAATGCTTGTGGGGATGATGTTCTCTTTTCTAAAAAAATATCGGGTTCCAGCCATCGCGGCACTCGTGATGATGTTGCTGGAATTGACGGTAGAGCTATCGCAGCCATATCTGATCTCCAAAATCATTGATGAGGGCATCCGGCAGCAGGATTTGTCTGTCGTCTGGTTATGGGGCAGTGTACTGGTTGGGAGTGCCGTTATCGCCTTTATGGCGGGTATATCCAGCTCTTTTTTTGCTTCACATGCAAGTCAGGGCTTCGGCTATGATTTGCGGGAAAAGCTGTACCGTAAAGTGCAATCCTTTTCGTATCCTGTGTTTAAACGTTTTGCCACTTCGTCGCTAATTACGCGCCTGACCGGAGATGTCACGCAAGTACAAGATACGGTGTTTATGAGCCTGCGGTTTATGACAAGGGTTCCGCTTGTAGTCATCGGCAGTATTGTGATGGCACTGGTTGTACATTTCAGGCTTGGACTATTATTGGCGGTTATGGCCCCGGTGCTGTTCGTGTTTGTGTTGGTGATGATGCGGCGAACGGTCACTTTGTTTAAGGGGGTCCAGCGTCGCCTAGATGACGTTAACGGAGTGATTCAGGAGAATCTGACAGGTATCCGTCTCATCCGGGTTTTTGTGCGGATGCGGCATGAAATCGAACGTTTTGCCCATTACGGAGGCGAATTGATGAAAGGGACGGTATCCGCTCTACGCTGGACAGAAACGACGATGCCGTTCATTTTGTTTACGATGAATGCAGGGATTATTGCAGTACTTTGGTTCGGACGCGGCCAAATTTCCACTGGGGATGCGAGTGTAGGACAGGTGGTCGCAGTCGTCAATTATTCACTGCGGACGATTGGAGCCTTGTCTGCCTTATCAGGTATTGTTGTTGTGTTTTCCCGGGCCACTGCCTCTACGGGGCGGATTCGAGAGGTATTGGAAACATCTAATGAAGATAGGCAAGGGCTGGAGCCTGTTTCAACACATCATACACGGATTGAGGGACAGGTGGAAATGGACCGGGTGAGCTTTCATTATCCGGGCAGTGATCTGGCTGTCCTAAAGGATATATCTTTTAAGGCGCAATCGGGCGAGCGGATAGCTATTATGGGGGCCACTGGCTCGGGAAAATCCTCACTTGTGCAGTTGATTACGCGTCTCTATGAAGAGGATGAAGGTCATGTGCGCTTTGACGGAAAGGACGCCCGTGAACTGGATGCGTCCATATTGCGAGAGGCCATTGGCTATGTCCCTCAGGAGGTACTGCTATTCACCGGCTCGATTCGGGATAATATTGCTTGGGGGCTGGAGAATGCCAGCCTGGAGCAAATTAAGGAAGCCGCACGCATGGCGCAAATTCATAATATGATTGTACGCTTGCCGCAAGGCTATGACACGATGCTCGGGCAGCGTGGCGTCAATCTGTCTGGCGGACAGAAACAGCGACTTTCGATTGCCCGCGCACTGGTACGCCAGCCGGCAGTGCTGATTTTGGACGACAGCACAAGTGCATTGGATGTAGGGACAGAAGCAGCATTACTCAATGCACTCGATGGCCTGTCCTGTACGACATTTCTCATTACGCAGAAAATCAGCTCGACCGCATCGGCAGATCAGATTTTACTGCTGGATGAGGGTCGTCTGATGGCAAGCGGAAGCCATAAGCATCTCATGGATAGCTCGGATCTGTATCGACGTATCTATGAATCACAATATGGAAAGGAGGAGTCGCATGTTCAAGGAACTCATTGAACCGTTCCGTCAGCCTACACCGCCGTCCGGTGTGCTGCGAAATCCGGCGGGAGCTGAAGAACGCCGCAAGGCCAAAGCGAAAAACTGGTCCGGCACCTTAGGACGGATATGGGCTTATCTGGCTCGCCGTAAGGCCAAGCTGATGCTGGTACTGTTCATGGTACTGCTCAGTTCCGGGCTGGCTCTGCTGGGTCCATATCTGGTCGGCGTAGCGGTGGATGATTTTCTCGAAGGTCCGGGGGGACGCACGTGGATTTATTTTCTCATCGGATTAGGAGCTGTATATCTGCTCAACTCACTAACCTCCTGGCTGCAAAATATCTGGATGATTGAGATTGCCCAAGAGACGGTGTACCGCATGCGTTTTGATCTGTTTTCACATTTGCATCGATTACCGATTCCTTTCTACGGCAAACGTCAGCAGGGCGAGATCATGAGCCGTCTGACCAATGATATCGAAAATGTCAGTTCTACGCTCAACAGCTCCGCCATTCAGATTTTTTCGAGCATATTGACGCTAATCGGTACACTCACGGTGATGCTGTGGTTAAGCCCGCTGATGACCCTGCTGACCTTTATCGTGGTGCCGCTGATGGCTACCGGGATGCGCTGGATTACACGTCGTACCGGGCCCTTATATAAGGAACGCCAGAAGAATTTGGGCGAACTGAACGGATACATCGAAGAAACGCTGTCTGGGCAGCAGATTATTAAAGCATTTTCGCAGGAGAAAAGAGTCATCCATGGATTTGGCGAGCGCAATGACCGTATTCGGCTGTCGGGCTTCTGGGCCCAAACGATTTCAGGCTTTATACCGAAGCTGATGAACGGACTGAATAATCTCAGCTTTGCTATTGTAGCAGGGATCGGTGGGATTTTGGCCATTCGCGGTTCCATCACTATAGGTACAATTATTGTATTCGTAGAATATGCCCGCCAGTTCACCAGACCGTTGAACGATTTGGCTAACCAGTGGAACACCCTGCTGTCTGCTATTGCCGGAGCTGAGCGTGTATTTGAAATATTGGATGAAGATGAAGAGTCCAAGGATGAACGCGGCGCAGTGGAGGTAGAGCATGTGGAGGGGAAGGTACGGTTTTCGGATGTTTCCTTCGGTTATGATGAGGGAAGCGCTACGCTGGAAGGTATCTCTTTTGAAGCCAAACCTGGTGAAATGATCGCGTTGGTTGGTCCGACCGGGGCAGGAAAAACGACACTAATTCAGCTTCTTTCCAGATTTTATAGCCCCGACAAGGGAACGATTACGCTGGACGGGCGCGATATCACCACCATACAGCGTGAAAGCTTGCGCTCCCGCATGGCATTTGTGCTACAGGACTCCTTCCTGTTTCAGGGGACGATTCGTGAAAATATCCGCTTTGGCAGACTGGACGCCACCGATGAGGAGGTTGAACAAGCATCGAAACTGGCCAATGCCCATTCCTTTATCATGCGGATGAAGGACGGATACGACAAGGTGCTGGAAGCGAACGGCAGCGGCATCAGTCAAGGGCAAAAACAGCTGCTAGCCATTGCCCGTGCTATTTTGGCCAACCCTTCCATTCTTGTACTCGACGAGGCAACCAGCAGCATCGACACCATTACCGAGATGAAGATACAAGAGGGACTGGAGCGGCTTATGCAGGGGCGAACAAGTTTCGTCATCGCGCATCGGCTGAATACCATTCGTCAGGCTGACCGGATTCTGGTCTTGAAGGATGGTCGTTTGGAGGAGCAGGGTTCTCATGATGAACTGCTGTCTCACAAAGGCTTTTACAGTGATTTATATTATGGTCAATTGAGTAAGCAAAGCTCTTAAGCCGGTTCGCGATTCACAGATTTATAGGCATACTTAAAAGGACTACCCTGGGGTAGCCTTTTTTAGTATGCCTTTTTACAGATACGTACTATTAAAGGTTTGCATGGGTATTTTTACAACATTAAATATACCCATACCCCGTATATGTATGTTAGTATGGGTGTGCAAGAATAAAATCCCACTTCAAAGGAGAGTCATCATGAAAATCGCAATCATGCTTTTCGATGGAATCACAGCATTAGATGCCATAGGTCCATATGATGTATTTGCTGCTACACTGAAATGTGAAGTGAAGTTTGTCGCTAAGAAAAAAGGGTTAGTCAAACTGGACTCAAATATGGGTTATTTGCATGCCGATTACAGTTTTTCTGAAGTACCTTCAGCTGATATTCTTGTTGTTCCAGGCTGCAGTCCGCCAAATTATAAAACTCCAATGAATGACGAAGAAACGTTAAACTGGATTCGCCAAATACATGAAACTACGAAATGGACCACGTCGGTTTGTAATGGCTCTCTGATTTTGAGCGCCGCAGGCTTGTTAAATGGAACCGTAGCCACCAGTCATTGGGGCTCCTTAGACCTGCTTCAATCTCTTGGAGCCATTCCAACAGATGAGAGAGTGGTTCGTCAGGGCAAAATCATTACAGCAGCCGGTGTCTCCTCTGGTATTGATATGGCACTCCAGCTAATAGCATGGGAATTGGGAGAAGACATGAGTAAAGGAGTCCAGCTGATTTTGGAATACGATCCTCAGCCTCCGTTTGACACGGGTTCACCCAAGAAAGCACCTGCTATATTGGTAGAACAAATAAGAGGTATGTTACAAGAGTTTGCAAAAAGGGAGCCTCATGTGTAAATCAAGAATAACAAGATCTCTTCTCGGTATTAGCTTGGCTTAATAGATTTGTATTTTTATTTACAATGGCCCCTATTTCAACTAATATAGTTTACACATAGTAAAGGGTTACATGGTGTAAATGGTTGGAGGGGGTTACAAACATGAGCAGCTTACCTAAGTCTGCTACATTTCCACTTTTCATTCTGATGCTGAATTTGTTTATTGCTTTATTAGGTCAAGGCATGGTAATTCCCATTCTGCCTGAATATCTGAAACAATTTAATGCGGCAGGAGCTGCTGCGGGGTATCTTATTGCCGCTTTTGGAGCAGCACAGTTTATTTTTTCGCCCCTAGGTGGGCAGCTTTCGGATAGATGGGGTCGAAAATCCATGATCATCACCGGTCTGTTTTTAACGGTCATTTCGGATCTCATGTTTGCTGTATCTACGACATTGCCTCTTCTATATATTGCCCGATTTATCGGGGGGATAGGTATTGGATTAATGGTTCCTTCCAATATGGCCTACGTCGCTGATATTACCACTTCTGAAACCCGAGCTAAAGGAATGGGATACTTGGGTGCTTCCATGAATTTGGGGATGGTGCTTGGTCCGGGGTTAGGCGGTATGATCGCTGAGTTTGGCATAAGGGTACCCTATTTTTTTGCTGGTGGACTTGGACTTGTTGCTACGCTGCTTAGCTTATATATGCCAGAGACACTACCCAAGGAAAAACGAAAACCCGCTAGCCCTTGGGTCCGCCGGGAACCCATTCGCAACCAAATCCTAAATTCATTTCGGACATCCTATTTTCGTTATCTTCTCCTCATTCTGATCATGACATTAGGTTTGATGAATTACGAAACAGTGTATGCACTTTTTGTGGAACGAAAATATGGTTTTGATGCCACTAAAATCTCAATGATCATTACGGTTGGTGCAATTATAGGCATCGTTGTACAGATATGGCTACTTGATTATCTCATCAAGAGACTTGGTGAGATAAAGCTTATACGTCTCTCTTTGATTATGACAGCCATCGCTTTACTGTTAATGATCATTAAGATTAATTTAGGTTATTTGCTGGCGGTATCTGCTCTGTTTTTTGCTTTTAATGCCTTCCTAAGGCCAACCGTAAGTACAATGATCGCGAACTCAGCTGGTGATCGCCAAGGATATGTCGCCGGATTGAATACGACGTATACCAGCCTAGGCAATATATTGGGACCCATTTTAGCGGGTTTGTTGTTTGACAAACACATTCATATTCCTTATATTTTTGGTGCACTTATCCTTGCATCTGCCCTTTTCTTAACCTTACAAAAATCGAAAAATGAGAAACGGATGGTTGTTAATGACTGAGAACTGGCACCAGAATTTGAAAAACAAAAATCGGGAAGAACTCATTGCGGCTGCAAAGGAACTTTTTATGAAGCAAAGCTTTCTCAAAGTTAATATTAAGGATGTATGCAACGTGGCTGGTGTAAGTCGAGTCACATTCTATAAGCACTTTCAGTCCATAAACGAACTGATCTTTGAGGTCCAGATGGAAATCCTTGAGAGCATGACCGAATTTGTTAGAAGGGCACCTTCAGCCGAAATGAGCGGTAAGGAGATGCTGACTTCGATGCTTGATGCATGGATTGATTACGCTTGGAAACATCCGGAATACATCAAGTTTATTCTTTTATTCGATCTGCATTACGAAGCTTATGATTCAAATCAAGAACTCAAAGAACAGTACAACAATTTTGTTAGCCGGGGAAAGGAACGACATTTCCTGATGGATGCTCTGGAAGTTGGATTTCAAGATGGATCATTAAAGTCCGACACGGAGCCCTTGAAGACCGCTCATTTTATCTTCACGTCTATGATGGGTATACTCCAGAAAATGAGTCTGACGTCCAAGGACGAACGGAATAACGAACTTGAGGATATAGAAATTGCTAACCGATTTGTGGGGATGTTGATTCAGTATTTAAGTCCAGAAAGTGATGAATCCCCTACCTTTAGGTAGAAGTCGCTGCTGTATTCCAAAGGATTATAGATCGTCCAATGGACGAAATAGAATAACATGGCTCAGTCTGCTAAACTGTGAAAATAGAGCGATTACATATACTTGCCATATTAGCCTTATCTATTTCACGGAGGTGCGGGGATGAACGGAAGTCTGTTTGAGCCACGGCTACGTGACGGGGATTATATTCCTCGCTTTTTTGCTTACTATTACAAGCAATGGCATGACTATACGATGTCTTACCACGATCATCATTCCACTGAAATTATGTATATGATTTCCGGCTTTTGCAGGGTAGATGTACAAACGGGAGAGAACACGGAAGAAAGCATCGCGCTGCGTAAAGGCGAGTTTATTATGCTGGACGCAGGTGTACCGCATCGACTGGTGGTGGAAGGAGTACAACCGTGCCGGATGCTAAATGTAGAGTTTGGTTTTACGGAAGGGGTGAGGGTAGGGCCGTCTATCCGACAAATCGCAACGGAGGAGCAGGAGGTCACGACTCTCATGTCACGTCCGTTCCCGTATCTGGTACTATCGGACCCGGAAGAGGTATATTATGCGCTGAAAAGTCTCGTGCTGGAGCTGGACCAACGAAAAGAACAGCCGGGTGCAATGGCAGAGATGCTTTTTATGCAATTGCTAGTACGAATTGCACGTCTACGGGAAGAGGCAGAGCGCAGCAACACGCAGCAAACGGATATGTACATCAAACGATGCATTGAATTTCTCCATCTGAACTATGATCGAGAGATTGTGGTCAAGGACATGGCGGCGGCTGTGAATCTACACCCAGGTTATTTGCACCGTATTTTCAAAAAACATACGGGGCTAACACTCACCGCCTATTTAACGATGCTGCGAATGGACAAGGCCCGTATGCTTCTTCAGCAAACGGACATTCCCATTCAAGAAATTGCCGATTATGTAGGCGTGGCTAGCAGACAGTATTTTCATATGTTGTTCAAAAAGCACACAGGCAAGACGCCTGTAGAATACCGCTCAGCTGTGGAGCGCAATGTGAGGAACTATGCCGAGGAGGAAGGGAGCTGATAATAAGAAGCCTCTGAACCATTGCCGATTTAGGTCGGTATGACTCAGAGGGCGTGTATTTTGAAGCATTATAACATGTGTCGGGCTTCTTGGGAGCTAAAGTTGGGTCATTTCCCAAGCCACATATTCTCCATCTGTTCAAGTGATCTCCCCTTGGTTTCGGGAACCTTGCGCCATAAAAAGACTACGACGAACAACGAGATGGCTCCGAATAACCAGAAGGTATTGGATGGGCCAGCTGAGCTCAGCAGAGGAGGGAATGCCTGCGATACCAGATAATCGCCGGCCCATAGTGCCATCGAAGCGATGGCTACAGCTTTGCCGCGAATGCGGTTCGGAAAGATCTCCGAGATCATAACCCATACGATCGGCCCAAGCGATATAGCATAGGAGGCCACGTAGATCAATATCATGATGAGTACGAGCGGTCCGGTGGTCAAACCCATTTTGAATGCGGCTCCAATAATGACCAAACAGCAGGTCATTAACGAGGTGCCGATTATCAGCAGGATTTTTCGTCCCGCTTTGTCGATCAGCCATACAGATACGATGGTAAACAACACATTGATCAACCCGATCCAGATGGTCTGGGTCAAAGAAGCGTCCGTACCGAGTCCCATTCCTTTAAAGATAACCGGCGCGTAGTACAAAATGGCATTGATGCCGGTAATATGCTGCATAATGGCGAGCATGACACCGATAAAGAGAGCGACCCGAATACCGGGAGCGAACAATTGCTTCAATGAGTTGTTCTCATTTTTGAATGATTCCTTGATATCAAGCACTTCCTGCTTAGCGGCTTCTTCACCGTGAATTTTCAGCAATATCGGCAACGCTTCATAAGGCCGATTCTGTTTAATAAGCCATCTCGGGCTTTCGGGTATGAAGAGCATCAAGAGCATAAAGATTAGTCCCGGAACGGCTCCCACTCCGAACATCCAGCGCCAGGCTGTTGAGACACCCCAGGCTTCATCCCCCATGCTGACGATCCACGAATTCTGAAAATAAACCAGGAAAATGCCTGTTACAATTGCCAGCTGATTTAAAGCAACCAAACGGCCGCGGTATTTGGCAGGAGCGATCTCCGCGTTGTACACCGGACAAACGGTGGAAGTGATGCCTATGCCAATGCCGCCGATCATGCGAAAGATAACATACCCGGTGAATGAGTCTTGAAGCGCAGAGCAGATCGAGCCGACGACGAATAAAAATCCGGCGGCCAGTAATACCTTTTTTCTACCGATCCTTTCACTCATGTAGCCGGAGAGAGCCGCTCCCGTGATACTCCCTACAATCAGACTCGACACCGCCCAACCAACCTGAAATTCGCTCAGCGAAAAACGCTGCTGTAGGAATTCAACTGCCCCCGAAACTACCGCGATATCAAAACCGAATAATATGCCTCCAAGCGCAGCTACGATGGATACCAGTGTCACAAAAAGCATATTGGGTTTTTCTGATTGAAGCGCTTTCTGTTGAGCGCTTTCATTATGGATGATTACTCCCATATGATCATCTCCCCTCCAGATTCCTAGAACCTCATTCCGTTCTTCGAGGAGAAGTATAACATGCGCTTATAAAAGAAAGGCTGGTTATCGTCTTCAATAAACGGACCTTTTCACGCACGATTTTGGCTTCGGTTCCCGAATTGGAGACGGAGGGGCTAAATCTAGCATTACCTTGTCATTCGAGCTTAAAAAAATCCATGCCAATGGTCGGCATGGATGAATTTCTACTATTTTTGGCCTTTGAACTCAGTGGGAGGAACGCCCGTTATCTTCTTAAAGACACGGCTAAAATAGTTTGGGTCCTTATAACCCACTTCAAAGCTGATTTCCTTCAGAGCAAGGTTACCCTCCTTGATTAGAGAAATAGCTTTATCAATCCGTAGCCGGGTTACGAAGTCGATGAACGTCTCTCCGTATTCCTGTTTGAAAATTTTACTGAAGTAGTGGGGGTTCAAATGGACGAAATCAGCCACTTCTTCCAGCGAAAGCTCATCGTTGAATCGTTCCTCGATATACATTTTTGCTCTGCCCAGCATAGTCAGTGTTTGAACCTCCCGCTGTTCGCGGATCCGTTGCAGTGCTGACATGACGTACGTCTGCTGAAGCATTCCATTCTCCGCTTTGACGGCAAGCACAGAAGCGTTTCCAGCCTCTAACGACTTCAGTTCGTCAAAGTGGCAGTAACCTCCATCCCGCTTGCGTAGGGTGGAGGCAAAAACGGCTTCGAAATAGGACTTGCGAAGTCCTTCCTCGCCGCTATGCAGCGATCCGATTCCAATGGCCGTCTTAATGCCAAGTTGCTGCTGGGCAAGCTCGGAGAGTTGCTGAACAAGGTGTTTAACCAGTTGCCGCCAGTCGTCTTCGCTGGTGGCAGGCGGCTTGCATAAGAAAGTGGCTACATGATGGTCGATCAAAGAGCTTACAATGGCATTCGGGCCATGCGTTTTTACATAGCTTCGGAAATGATCGTAAATTTTCTTCTTATCCTGCTCGTCCGTATATCCTTCAAAGGCAGCAATGACGGCGCTTCCCTGATCAAGAGGAAAGTCTAGCCATTCTGATAGCTGGGAAGCACTCGAATCCACTGTCTGGTCGACCATAAGCATTAATGCCAGCTCATTTTCTGCGAGCGGCATCAGCTGTGAGATTTTGTGCCTAAGCTCCAATTCTTCCATACGTGCCCGCTTCTCGCACTCAATTTCTTCAATCAGTCGTTTCAGTGTGCCGATGATAAGTTCTCGCTTCGCCGGCTTCAGAATATATTCTTTTACGCCCAAAGAGAGTGCCCTCTGGGCATAGGCAAAATAATCGTAGGCAGTGACGAGCACGAATCGGGTATCGGGAAGCCGCTCCTTTAATTCACGAAGCGCTGCAAGCCCGTCGATTCCGGGCATATTGATATCCAGAATGGCAATATGGGGACGGTGCTCTTCCGCACATTCAATCGCCATGCGACCGTTGCCGGCATGAATAAACCGGAATATCCCCGGCATCGCCCGTTCCACTGTCAATTCCAGTCCTTCTCTCTCCAAAGCCTCGTCATCCGCGATTAACAACCGATACATCAGTCTGCTCACTCTCCTTCTTGACTGGAATTCGTATTGTTATAGTAGTACCCTGTCCGGTACTGCTACTGATTTCAACCATTCCTTCTTTTCCGTAGAACAACTGCAGCCGCCTAAACACATTTTGCATTCCAAGTCCTGTTGAACTGCTACTTTCGACTTCGCCTTCAAGACGGAGCACGGACAGTCGGGTTTCCTCCGTCATACCCTTTCCGTTGTCCGAGATTTCAATTTGTACATCCTCGTTCGCTCGCGACAATGTCAACGTGATAACGGCTCCGTCCTCCATATCTGCCACACCATGAAGAAAAGCGTTTTCAATAAATGGCTGGATCGTCAAGGCCGGAATTTGCTGCTGAAGAACGGAAGCGTCAAAGTGAAGATCAAAGCGAATTCGGTCCCGAAAGCGTGCCTGCTGGATGGTTACGTATTCGCGAATATGATCCAGTTCCTCCTGAAGTGTTACGGGTTTGTCCAGCTTCTGCAGGCTGTACCGTAGCAGATTGGACAGCGAAACGATCAGGTCGCTGGTTTTCTCCGCCCCTTCCAGAATCGCCAGCTTGGAGAGCACATTTAAGGTATTGAATAAAAAGTGCGGGTTAATTTGGTTTTGCAGAGCCAGAAGCTCCAGTTCCTTCACAAGCCGCCGCATTTCCAGACTCTGTTTATCCTTCTCAATGAGGATACTCAAATCGGCCGACATTTGCGAAATGGCGTCCGACAGTACGCCTAGCTCGTCATCCCGGCGCGGTGGGGACTTGATATTAAGATCACCTGTGGCGATTTGCTTCGCCAGTCCGACAAGTCTGCCGACAGGGCCAGTAATGCTGCGCGAGATCCAGATTGCAAGCAACCCCCCCATCAGCGCGTTCATGCCGAACAATGCCATTCCCCATCCGTTCATTCGCTCATTTTTGTTCCGGATGTTCTCGATGATCGGCCGGTAATAGGCCAGTTCAGCATCGATCAGTTGCTGTCCTTCCTCATGAATATAGCTGACGGTTTTCTCCGCTTCAATATAATGTTCAAAAGCCGATTGGGGATCTTGTGCCTTTGCATCCAGAACTGCGGCTTGTTTCTGTTCAAGAAATGTGGCCAACAAATTCACGTAGTCCTCCTCGGCGAAAGAAGGGTCGGTCGAGTCGGAGACTTCTTGGATTTTGCCTTTCAACTGTATTAATTGGTATTCTGTCGGACCCTGCATAGCCTTATCGTCCCTTGGATTAAGCAGATAGGCATATAGGAGCTTTAAGTTGCTCTCCGCCGATTCGGAGGTTTGCTCGATGAGGAGAATGCGGCCAAGCATTTCATCGTAGCTCTGTTGTACGACCTTTCCGCTTTGGAATACAAAATAAGCGATGATATTGGCGAACACAACTAGAAGAGGGATGAACAGAAGCAGCTTCGTTCTGATCGTCATCGTCTGTCATCTCTGGACATGTTGTCGGGAGTGTCCGCATGCACTTCATATACCCTGGTGTATGTTAATTGCTGGGGATCATTCCCCTTTAGATAATCATTCAGCAACTTTATGGCCTTAGCCCCCATTTCCTCTGGCTGTTGAACAATGGTTAGTTCGATTTTGCGATCTTTGATCGCTTCCAACGT
The DNA here is from genome assembly GCF_038592965.1 of Paenibacillus sp. FSL L8-0158. Taxonomy (GTDB): domain Bacteria; phylum Bacillota; class Bacilli; order Paenibacillales; family Paenibacillaceae; genus Paenibacillus; species Paenibacillus polymyxa_D. The sequence continues at coordinate 1,171,904 of NZ_CP151949.1, forward strand.
CTCGGCCATATCGTCAAAAGCGAAAATTTGCAAGTTCTGCGCTCCGCGCCGTTCCGAGGCTTCCAGAATGCCAAGGCCGTCCAGCGCACTGAATCCGACCATGTAGCGGATCTGCGGATACTGGGTGAGCATATTTTGAGCTTGCTGTGCTGCCTGAAGACGTGAAATATTTGAGGAGCGAATCTCCACAAAGCGGAGCTTGGGATAGCGACCGATCACGGAACGAAATCCAGCAAGTCTGAGCCGCTGATTCTCGACGTGCTCGCTACTGATCATAACTCCAATGTCGCCACGCTCTCCAGAGGCTTTCGCTAACAGCGCGCCCATCTGTTTTCCTGCTCCTTCGTTATCCGTTCCGACGTAAGCCAGCCTTCGGGAGTCCGGTTCGTCCGTGTCAATTGTGATAACGGGTATGCCAAGTCCGGCTGCTTTGTCGATTAATCGTCGATACTCCGGGTCATTTATCCCTTGAACCAGAATTGCATCCGCCTTACTGGCGATCGCTTTATCCAGCAGTTTGATCTGCTCGGACGGATTAATACGGTCCGGCCCGATATAATCGAGCCGCATACCGTACTGTTCCGCTTCTTTTCGGGCTCCTTGTTCAATGGACCGCCAGTAATAATTGTCCAGCTCTTGCGATATCAATACCACTTTTGTATCGGAACCCCCGTCGTTTGGTGAAACCGTCTTCAATTGTTCTGCAAATTGATGGATTTGAAAAGAAGACAGAGTGAATTGAAAGAGCAGCCAGGCAAATAGCAGGAAGACTGGGATAAGTATAAATGTCCATTTACGGTTTGACATGTCTTGCTCCTTTGTAAATATTTAGAGACTTAACTCATTATACAGCAACAAAAGAAGCGTAGGCAGCTATCGTCAGCATAAGCGCGGTTATTGAGGAGATGGAAGTCGAGCAGGCAGTAAGTGAATTCCGTGGAAAGATAGCATTGGAGATAGGCCCCTACCAGTAGGATTAGGACATTTTTAAGTCCAGAAACTGCTGCAGGGGCTTAAGTATAAAAAAATAACCTCACTAAATCAGACCATGCTTTTTAAAGCTGTGAAACAGTCCATCTTCATCCACAGCATCCGTAATGTCATCTGCAATGGCTTTGAGGCCCGGTTTGGCATTTCCCACGGCAATTCCTAGCGCACAATATTCAATCATTTCAGCATCGTTCATCCCGTCTCCAATAGCAATGGTGTCTTCTTGGGATCTTCCCAAATGCTCAATAAGCTTTTCAATAGCTACGGCTTTGTGAATACCGGGAACCATTAGCTCACCACTGTCTTGCCCGAAGGCAGATACAGTACATTGAATAACCTCAAATTTCCCTGCGAATTCCTTTTTGATCTGTTCGAAAGGAACGTTTTTATTTTCCAAAAAGCATGCTTTGTTCACGTCACTACGGTACAGGTTGTCCTCTCCTATAGTTAGGCCGGTGATAAAAGGATGCGGGCGTTGTTCTTTTTTTTCTCTGGCTACGGGATCATTGTCCACATCTCCATAGATAAGTCGTTCCACATGGGGCAAAAAGTTTTTACTCGCAAACAGTCCCCCGTTCGATTCCAAATAAAAGTCCAAATCATGTTCATCAAAGTAATCGACCATATGTCTAACATCTTCATTCGATACTTTGTGGTGATATAACATCTCGCCTTCGATTTCTACAAAGCCCCCGCCAGCTCCGATGATCCCGTCAAAACCGACCTCCATGATAAAATCATAAATCTCCGCTTTGGATCGGCCAGTGCATAAATAAATCAGATGTCCGTTCTTTCTCGCTTCGATACATGCTGTTTTTGCAGATTCGGGAATCATACCATCATCATTCACTAGCGTTCCATCTATATCTAAAAAGATAATCTTTTTGTTCATCTTAGGCTGCTCCTTGCTCTCCGATGTTTTCTTTTATGTTACTACATTTACCGCACTTAAAGTACATATTGAACTGAAAAAACACTAGATAGAAAGAGAGAAACGGGATGGAGTGAAATGGAAAGTGTCACCCCTCTGGTAACGCGAAAGTTAGGATTTTTGACACCTAAATACGAAACTGGTCATGATTTTGATAACGCTTTCCACATTCCTATTGCTACAATGACGGTATATACCCATTCTAATTACCGGAGGTTGAATGCCGTGTCATTTAAAGTAGCTTTTGTTGGAGCAGGAAGCATCGGTTTTACCCGTGGAATTTTGCGAGATCTGTTATCGGTGCCGGAATTTAATGATATTGAAGTGGCTTTTACGGATATCAGTCAACACAATTTGGATATGGTTACTGAGCTGTGCCAGCGGGATATTCGTGAGAATGGTTTGTCCATACAAATACAGTCCTCTACGGACCGTAAGATAGCTTTAAAGGATGCCAAATACGTCATTTGTACGATCCGGGTTGGAGGTCTGGAGGGCTTTGCAACCGATGTGGATATTCCGCTGAAATATGGCGTGGATCAATGCGTGGGCGATACACTGTGTGCAGGAGGGATTATGTACGGTCAGCGTGGTATTGCTGAAATGCTGGCCATCTGCAAGGATATCCGCGAGCTAAGTGCACCCGATGTATTACTGCTGAACTACTCGAACCCCATGGCGATGATTACGTGGGCCTGTAATAAATACAGCGGTGTGCGTACAATCGGTCTATGTCACGGCGTACAGCATGGGCATCACCAAATTGCCGAGGTGTATGGTCTGGAGAAGCAGGATGTGGACATTGTGTGCGCCGGAATCAACCACCAGACGTGGTACATTCAGGCCTCACATAAAGGCAAGGATCTGACAGCCGGACTGCTGGAGGCTTTTGAGAAACATCCCGAATATAGCCGTACCGAAAAGGTGCGCATCGACATGCTTCGCCGTTTTGGCTATTACAGCACAGAGTCGAATGGTCATCTGAGTGAATATGTACCTTGGTACCGTAAGCGTCCGAATGAGACTCTGGACTGGATTGATCTAGGCAGCTGGATCAACGGAGAAACAGGCGGTTATCTGCGTGTATGTACAGAAGGACGTAATTGGTTTGAAACAGATTTCCCCAACTGGATGAAAGAAGACCCATTGGAGTACAAGACGGAAAATCGCGGTGAAGAGCATGGTTCATACATTATCGAAGGTCTGGAAACCGGACGTGTATACCGGGGACATTTTAATGTCGTTAATAACGGTGTGATTTCCAATTTACCGGACGATGCGATTATTGAAGCGCCTGGATATGTGGATCGGAATGGTATCTCCATGCCACATGTAGGAGACCTTCCGCTCGGTCTTGCTGCCGTCTGCAATGTAAGTATTTCCGTCCAGCGTTTGGCTGTCGAAGCGGCTGTGCACGGAGATGATAAGCTGCTGCGGCAAGCGTTTATGATGGATCCGCTAGTGGGCGCGGTGTGTAATCCGAAAGAAATTTGGCAGATGGTCGATGAAATGCTGGTGGCGCAGGAAGCATGGCTACCGCAATACGGAGCAGCAATTGCCGAGGCGCGTCAACGTCTGACTGCAGGCGATCTGATTCCAACCCGACCTTATGAGGGAGCAGCACGACTTAAGGTGAAGACGGTTGAAGAAATGCAGCTGGATCGGGATGCCGCCAATAAAAATGCAGGGCAATCCGACAAAGGCAAGGATCGCGAAAAAGTGTAGAACAAGAGCAGAGGTTGACTTCACAACAATAAAAGGGTGTTTTCACGGTCATGAGGGCCTGAAAACACCCTTTTGCTGTCGATAGATATAACGATTTGGCATAGTTGGCGTTCTGGAGTTTATCATTGTCGATTTGGGCTGACGGAAATTAAAGAATACAGTCTTGCTTTTTATGAATTCGCTCTTTTGCTGTCGATCCTAAATCTCCTGAAAGCTTGTCATAGCAGGGATGTTCAACAAATGGAGAAACCGATATCAGAAAAAGAGGGACCGCGCTGAACCACTAGGGTGGTAATTCATATGCCTAATTAATAATGTAGTCCTTAATTTATTCAATTTACAGCAGATTTCCAGCTCACTATAATCTAACATAGGAGGTGACAAAAAGGGGAAAATGTGAGCGCATGAACAAATAGAAAGCGCTTACCTTTCGCAACTATGAACGCCGCTTTTTTTGGAGAAAGTAAGGCGTAACTCACAATTAATCATGTAACAATCAGGTGCCGACATAGGAAGATTCAACAAAATCCACGGAAAGATAGGTGAAGCAATTGAAAACAAAGCATGTGCTTCGTAAAAGCATGAAATATGCTTTTGCGCTATCACTCGTCGCAAGCAGCTTTCTACCAGGTGCAGGATTTACGGATAAAATACATGCAGAATCCCATGTGGACAATCCTTACCAAGGAGCGACAAAATATATTAGCCCTGATTATGCGGCTAGTGTCGACACATCGATTGCCAAAATTACGGATGCCAATCTGAAAGCAAAAATGCAAACGGTCAAAACTTTCCCGACAGCTGTATGGCTTGATCGTATCGCTGCTATTAACGGCGGTGGAGGCAAGCTTGGTCTGGAAGCGCATTTGGACCAAGTATTGGCGCAAAAGAAAGGCAGTACACCGATTACGGCGGAATTTATCGTGTATGATCTGCCTGGACGGGATTGTCATGCCTTGGCTTCCAATGGTGAATTGCCGCTGACTCAGGCAGGTCTGGAAACATATAAAAAGGATTATGTTGACAAAATTGCTTCTATTTTTGCAAATCCCAAATATAAGGATATTCGCATTGTAACGATCATTGAACCAGATAGTTTGCCAAACCTGGTAACCAATCTGGATGATCCTAAATGCGCGCAAGCTAAGTCTACAGGGATTTATGAAGCTGGCGTTAAGTACACAATGAATAAGCTGAACGAGATTCCGAATGTGTACAAATACGTTGATATCGGTCACTCTGGCTGGTTAGGTTGGGATAACAACCGTGCAGCAACGGTATCCCTGTTTACAACTATCTTCAAAGATACGAGCAAAGGTCTGTCCAGTGTAGATGGCTTTATCACGAATACAGCCAATACTTCACCGCTGACAGAACCTAATTTGCCTGATCCAAATCTGAATATCGGCGGACAGCCGATCAAATCGTCCAAGTATTACGAATGGAATCCTAATTTCGATGAATCGGATTTCGCAGAGTCATTGCATAGAGATTTTGTCAGCGCAGGTTGGCCGAGCTCACTCGGTATGTTAATTGATACAGGCCGTAATGGATGGGGCGGACCTAATCGTCCGACTTCCGCAGTCGGCAATGATATTAACTCCTATGTAAACTCAGGCCGTGTTGACAAACGCTCACACCGTGGTAACTGGTGTAATAACAGCGGAGCAGGTATGGGAACGCCGCCACAAACGGCTCCAGCTGGCCATATTGATGCCTATGTATGGGCGAAACCTCCGGGTGATTCCGATGGTTCCAGCTCACTCATTCCGAACGATGAGGGTAAAGGCTTTGACCGTATGTGTGATCCTACCTATACAACCAAGGATGGCACATTAACAGATGCTTTACCGAATGCACCTATTTCAGGAGCATGGTTCCATGATCAGTTTGTGATGCTGGTACAAAATGCGTACCCTGCAATCGTGCCTTCCACTGGTGGTGTGGACCCAGCGCCTACAGCTCCAGCTGTACCGTCAGGCTTAAAGGCCGTAGCTGGTAATGCTCAAGTGACGCTGACTTGGAGTGCGTCTACTGGTGCCGATAGCTACACGGTAAAACGTGCTACTAGCGAAGCAGGTCCTTTTACAGCCGTTGCCCCTCTTGTAACGGAAAGAGAGTACACGGATAAGGGACTGACGAACGGAACAACTTACTTCTATGTTGTAAGTGCTACGAATGCGAAAGGAACAAGCAAGGATTCTGCAACGGTAAGCGCTGAACCTAAAGGTACACCGACTGATCCAACAGACCCTACAGAACCAGCGGGTGATCTGGTTGTAATGTACCGGGCCGGGGACACCGACCCAGCGAATAACGCAGTTAAGCCTTTCCTTAACCTGAAAAATAAAGGCACAACACCCGTGAAGCTGAGTGAGCTGAAAATCCGTTACTATTTTACGAAGGATGGCAGCCAAGAGCTGCAATCCACAGTAGACTATGCACAAGTAGGCAATGATAACGTGCTGCGCACCATTAAAGACAACTATATTGAAATTGGTTTCAGTGCTGCTGCTGGCACGCTCGCTGCTGGAGCGCAAACAGGTGATATTCAGATCCGCATGAACAATAGCGACTGGTCTAACCTGAACGAATCCAATGATTATTCCTTTGATCCAACTAAAACCTCTTATGCAGAATGGAACAAAGTAACGTTGTTCCACAATGATAAGCTGGTGTGGGGAATCGAGCCTTAGGATTTGGCCAGAACATGTGCCCTTGAGTGATTAAAAAGTAGTAAAAGAAGGCTACGGCATAACTGTCGTAGCCTTCTTTTACGTCCTCGGATAAAGAATTTGATGACCAAGGGAATAAGCATTGAAATTGTGTATAATGAAAAAAAGAATGCTGTTTCTACTGTGGAGGGTCATCATGAGCAAAAAGTTAATCTTAGATGTAGATACGGGCATTGACGACGCGCTTGCTATTGCGTACGCGGTCCATTCGCCGGAATTGGAGCTACTCGGTATTACAACCACCTTTGGTAATATCTCGGTGGAGGAGGCAACACGTAACTCACTGATTCTGCTGGAAAAACTGGGGGTAGAGGCTCCGGTCGTGTCTGGCGCTCACAAGCCGTATGCTCGGGAGCTGTTCAAACCTTATTCTCGGCATATTCACGGTGAAGATGGTATTGGCAATCAGTTGAAAGGAGCGCCCTCCCGTCAGGCTGCGTCTGGGGATGCCGCTGATTTTATAATCGGACAGGCTCGTCGCTACGAAGGCAAACTTACCCTGGTAGCTGTGGGACCGCTGACCAATCTTGCGATTGCAATGGATCGCTGTCCCGAATTACCCCAATTGCTTGAGCGCCTGATCATCATGGGCGGCGCGGTCACAGTGAAAGGGAATGTAACTCCGACGGCTGAAGCGAATATTTACGCCGATCCAGAAGCCGCAGCCTATGTGCTGGGAGCAGGCTTTTCGCTTACGCTCGTCGGGCTGGACGTCACGATGCAAACACTGCTTCCCCAGCAGGATGTGGATAAATGGCGTGAGCAAGGGACCGAGCTGGGCGCGTTTATGGCAGATATGACAGACTTCTATATGGAAGCTTATCGCAATTTCAGACCTGGTATTGCAGGCTGTGCTTTGCATGATCCTTTAGCCGTAGGGTTGGCTATTGACTCCAATTTTGTGGAGACGCGTCCAATGCACATTGCCGTTGAGGTGGGCGATTCCGCCGAGGTTGGTCGCACCCGTGAGGTGCAAAATGAGAACGAAGCTCAATCACTGACTACGGTTGATGTGGCACTTAAAGTCGATGCGGAGCGATTTTTGCGTCATTTTCTTAGCCGAGTGGTATAAAAAATTAATTCAAAGATTGCCGGTGAACCTGCATCGGCAATCTTTTGTGCATACATGTTTTAGTGGCTATCACATAGAGGTAACTCATCTCTATAAAAATCCCATATCATGTTAGAATAAGTATAGATAGAAAAACTGCCGGACCACAAGGGAGGAGATTCATTGTGTTTTCTGCTGCTCAACGGCTGCCTTTGCTGGAACATATGTATAATCATGCCCCGACAGGAATCGTGATTTTGTCGAGGGAAGGGAAGTGCCTGTACGTAAATCCCGCCTTTTGCAAAATGGTCGGATATGAGCAGGAGGAATTACTGGATATCCGGTATTACCATCTCTTGTATAAAGAGGCTCAGGATCAACAAGGGTTGCGGGAGGCATACGCAGGTTGGCTACAGGCTACGGATCAAGTCTACAAGACTGAGTTGCGTTTGAAACATAAACGGGGAACATCCGTCTGGCTATCGCTGGAATTAACCATATTTGATGATGAGGCTACCAAACAATCTTATTTGATTGCGTATGCAATGGATATCACAGAGAAAAAGGACATGGAGCAGGTGCTCTCGGATAATGAGGATTTGTACATGCTGATTACGGAAAATACGCCGGATGTTATCTCATATAGCACGGCGGACGGCATACTCCAATATATCTCTCCTTCGGTGGAAAAACTCCTAGGCTATACAAAGCAGGAAATGCTCGGCAAAAAGCGGCTCCAATTCTACCATGTTGAAGATGCCGATTATATGCGTGTTCATGGACTCTTCAAGGAAACAGGCATCATGAAGCGGCGTGTTCGTCATAAGGACGGGCACTATTTGTGGCTGGAAGTATCGTACCGAATTATTCGGGATGAACGGGGAAGAATCAAGCGAGTACTGTCCATCGGACGCAACATCACAGAGCGCCAGAAGAGCGAGGAGAATTTGGCAAAAGCTCAGCGCTTGGCGATGTTCGGTTCATGGGACTGGGATCTGGTCAACAATGTTATGCATTTCTCCAAGGAATTCCGCAGCATTTTTGGCTATTGTGTCAAGCCGGTTGAAACAAGTATTGACGCGTTCATGGCGGCTGTTCATCCAGAAGATACAGAGCGCATGAAACAGATTATCACCAACGTTATATTAAAGGGAGTTCACGAAGAAACCTTTTACCGGATTGTATTGCCCAATGGGGAACAAAAGGTACTGCGTTCAATCTGGGAAGCTGAAATGGACGAGCATGCAGGCAAGCCCGTTCAAGTGGTGGGTATGATCCAGGATGTTTCAGAGCACCGGGAAATGGAGCAGCGCCTGCGCGAAAGTGAAAACCGTTATAGGTCACTGTTTCAGCATAATCCACTCGGGATATGCGCCGTGAATATGGAAGGTCATATCTTGAGTGTGAATCCGAGTTTGGAGGAGCTTACGGGTTATACGAGGGACGAACTGCTTGGGGCTGACATACTTATCATGGCTTCCTCTGAGGAACAGGATAAAATCAAGCGTCATATGGAACTGGCCAAGCAGGGTGAGACGCAAACCTATGAATCGGAATTCATACATAAGGAGGGAGAGCGTCTATTCATCAAGATGACGAATATCCCGATTTTCGTGCAAGAGGAAATTGTGGGCTGCTACGGGATTATAGAAAATGTTACCCCTCTCAAAAGCTACATTGCGCAAATTGAAAAACTTAGTAATGAGCATTCGCTTATTTTGAATGCCGTATCCGAAGGGATTGTGGGTTTAAGTAACGAAGGACATGTCCGCTTTATGAACCCGGCAGCTGTCGAGATGTTCGGCATTGGATCGGCTAATCCGCTGAACGGCACATGCATAGATATCATTCGCCATGCTGACGAGATTGGAAGCCATTTTCCGGATGAACAGTCCTCTATTCTTCAAGCGATTCGAAGCGGATCTTCTTATCAGGCAGAGGAAGCTGTATTTTGGAAAAAAGGCGGGTCCAGCTTTCTGGCCTCCTATCGAATCAGCCCTTTGATGGATAATGGCGAGCGAAAAGGGGCTGTGATGGTTTTTGTAGACAGGACGAATGAAAAGGAGATCATTCGGGCCAAGGAGTCTGCCGAACGCGCCGATCGGGCCAAGTCAGAGTTTCTCTCTGTGATGAGTCATGAGCTCCGTACACCGATGAACGGCATTATAGGTATGGCGGGGTTACTCGCAGATACTGAATTGGATGAGGAGCAGCGTAGCTATATAGACATTATTACCAGTAGCAGTGGTGCTTTAATGCAGATATTGAACGAGATACTGGATTTGAGCAAAATCGAAGCTGGTAAAATGTCTTTGCTGCACGAATCCTTTGTGCTAGATGACGTGGTCGGCAGTGTGGCTGACCTATTCATGACGCAGGCTATGGAAAAAGGCATTGAGCTGGAATGGCATGTGGATCAGGAAATGCCGGGGATGCTGGTCGGTGATCATGTGCGTATCCGGCAGGTGCTGGTGAATTTGGTGAGCAATGCGATCAAATTTACGGAGCGAGGGCGTGTTAATATCTTTGTGGAGAGAAAGGCTTACAGCCGTCGTAAAAATAGATGCCTGATTGAGTTTAGTGTAACGGATACTGGAATCGGTATCCCAGCAGACCGCCAGCATCTATTGTTTCAGCCTTTTTCCCAGCTTCATCCGGCACTGAACCGAAAATATGGAGGGACAGGACTGGGATTGTCCATCTGTAAAAACTTGGTCAAGCTGATGGGGGGTTCCATTGGTGTGGATAGCGATGAGGCCAGAGGAGCGACGTTCCGGTTCCAGTTGGATCTTAAGCTGCCGGATGGTTCAACGCTCGCGAATATAAGCCGTGATGAACCTTATGAGTCAAAGGAAGGCTAAAAAGAAATAGCCGTGATGCATGATGCATCACGGCTATTTTTTTGTAAGAAATCCCCAAAGAAAAGATTGACAAACTGTTCTAACTGTACTATTAATTATAGTACAGTTAGAACAGCTGAGCATATACAAATGAATCAGATTAAGTCTTGAAAGGAGGAAGTCCATGTTCGAGCTGGATATCCGCAGCCGCAAGCCGATCTACGAACAGCTTATGGACAGGGTAAAGGAAATGATCGTGTATGGGTCACTTCAGCCGGATGAGCAATTGCCTTCTGTGCGGACATTGTCCGCTCAGCTAACGGTGAATCCGAATACGATTCAGAAGGCGTATCGCGAGTTGGAACGAGAAGGATACATTTATTCCGTTCAGGGCAAAGGAAGCTTTGTCACACCTGCCCAACATCAGCCACAACAAATCAAGCGAGATGAGATTCGGGCGGCGTTGTTAAAACAGATGATTGTAGCCGTCCATTTCGGTTTTACACAGCAGGAAGTGGACGACATGTACGTGGAAGCTATACAAACAAAGGAAAGGGGGATGTACCTTGATTGAATTAAGGGAAGTCACAAAGACATTTACAGAAGAAAAGGCTGTCGACCAGCTCGCCCTTAGAGTGAAGAAGGGCTCCATTTTTGGACTGCTGGGCTCAAACGGGGCGGGGAAAACAACACTGCTCAAAATCATCGCCGGGATTTACCGACCGGATGCAGGAAAGGTACTGATTGGCGGACAGTCCGTATATGAGCAGCCAGAAGTCAAGCAGCACATTCTGTTTATGCCAGACACCCCCTATTTTTTTCCGCAAGCGACAATTCGTCAGATGGCCCGGTTTTACCGCTCCATTTATCCGAGCTGGAGCGAGGAACGCTACATACAGCTTACGGAGATTTTTAAGCTAGATCCTAAACGAAAGCTCCACCGTTTTTCCAAGGGGATGAAGCGTCAGGCTGCTTTTTTGCTTGCCTTGAGCTGTATGCCTGAGCTGCTCATTTTGGATGAACCGATTGATGGGCTGGACCCGGTGATGCGTAGAATGATCAAAAATTTACTGTTCCAGGAAACCGCTGCACGCGAGATGACCGTCGTGATCTCATCTCATAATTTGCGTGAAATAGAAGACATGTGTGATCACGTCGGCATTATGCACCAGGGGCGGATGCTGTTGGAAAAAGAGGTCGACGACCTCAAGTCTGATACGCATAAGGTGCAGGTTGCCTTTCGTGAAAGCACGCATGAGGAAACCGTATGTGGACAACTTTCGGTTGTACATAAGGAGCGGAGGGGCAGTGTTCTGCTGCTCATTATCCGGGGGGAACGAGAGTGGATTGCAGAGACGATTGAGGCGTATGAGCCGCATGTGTTTGATTTGCTGCCGTTGACGCTTGAAGAAATTTTCATTTATGAAATGGAGGACGCAGGTTATGACATCCAACCGATTCTTCTGTAGCGGCGGCGTAATTCGCCAATGCCTGAGACAGCATGGCTGGATCGGTCTGTTGTACTTGGTGGGATTATTGTTTACGGTAACGTTGCCGTTATTTATGAGTATTGATGATGAGCAGCCGCGAATGGTGTTAAGAAGCTTGTTCGATAACACAAGCTCAGGTAATGAATTGCAAAAATTAATCTTAACGACCGTACCCGTGCTGGCAGGTGTGATGCTGCTTCGTTTTGTTCAGCGACAGGGGTCATCCGATTTGTATCACAGCCTACCTTTGCGTAGAGAGCATTTATTAACATCACATTTAATTAGCGGTCTTATTCTTTTACTTGTACCTGTATGGCTGACTGCGGGAGTAACTGCTTGGGTTAACACGTCAGTCGAACTGCCTTATATTTTTCATATCAATGATATTGGATCATGGGCACTGGTCGTATCTGTCCTTACGATTTTCCTGTTTACTTTTACTGTGTTTGTAGGGATTTGTGTGGGACAATCGTTGCTACAGATCGTAGTAGTGTATGTTTTGCTGCTATTGCCTCAGTTTCTATCCATGATGATAGGGCGTTTTCTGGAACGTAATTTATACGGTTATGTGCAAGTGCGAGAAACCATTGTTCAATATATTAACGGCTCGGAGTTTCGCAGCAGTAATAATGTCTGGGATAACTTATCGCCGTTTGTACGCATTATGGACAATTTGCCGCAGCGCGCCTTTTCCTACATGGAGCTACTTGCCTATTTAGGTATCTCTCTGTTGTTTGTTGCCTTGAGTTATGGTTTGTATCGTAAACGCTTGGTCGAGAAGGCGACTCAGGCCATGGCGTTTTCTTTCTTTCAACCTTTGTTCAAGGCAGGGGTTATACTATGCGCCATGCTTGTAATAGGCGATTATTTTTATAATGCAGGTACAAGAGGAGCAGCAAATTGGTCGATTTTTGGGTATGCACTTGGAGCTATTTTAGGCTATATCGTTGTAGAGATGGTCATCCGCAAGACGTGGCAAATTGTGCGTGTTCGTGCTTTGGTGGAAATGGTCGTGTACGGTGTGATCATGGGGCTAGTACTATATATCCCGATTTCAGGTTGGTTGGGTTATGAGGGGCAGATTCCAACAGCACACTCCGTAGAAAAAGTTTATGTCGGGCGAGAGGAGCCTCTAGAGGGAGATGCACAGACAGAAACTTATTACTCCCAAGACAGGGCCTATATCGCCTCTGTACTGAATTTACATCGAGAACTCGTACGTGCACATGCAGCTGGCGAGAAAATGTTGTCCAAAAACCTGGCCGTCGAATCGGCATTCATAGTCTACCGTTTGGATGATGGTTCCACCATGACTCGCCGCTATACATTCCCGGAGAAGCCTTTCCGGACAGAACTGACTAAAGTGATGGAAGCAGAGCCTTATAAAACGGTAAGATACAGGCTGGATAAGCTGCAAGGAAAAGCAGAGACGATTAATATCCAATCCGTAGATGATAGTGAAAGACGAGTGGTTTTAACCAATCCAAAAGAAACTCGTGAATTTGAAGATATACTCAGAGAAGAAGTATTAAATATGAGCTATAGCGAGATGCAATCAGAGAAATATCCATTGGGGAGTGTTTCTATTATAAACAAAGAGTCATCCTTTACCAATAACGAACCGAGCTGGCATCGTGAATTTTCATTTGATTGGCCGGCTTCCTATCACAAGCTTACAGGTTGGCTAGAGCAAAAGGGGTATGCGGATAAGGTGATCATTGATTCCAAGGATATTTTTTCGATACGGGCTGTTCCTATTATTGCTGAAGAGCTTGAACCTTATCAACCCAATCAGTATATTGAAGACTATAAGCTATTTAAAAGCATCCAACAGAAGCATAAAGCGATAACGATTGAAGATCCGAAGCTCTGGAGCACTGTACTGGAAAAGCGCAGACCCTATAGCTATACTCCAAATATGGCGAAAGGCACTTACCTGGTTCAGGTCAAGATCAAACCTTTATTTAGTTCAGACCCCCATACACGCTATTGCTATTTTACTCCGAACGATATGACACCGGAGCTTGCGAAGGCATTACCGACAGCTCCTTAAGTGGGACAGCATCTGGTTTGGATGGCATATGGACGGAGGTAGATGAACATGGGATGGTTCCGACACGACATATAACAACCTCACCGACGAGCAAGAGCTCCTCCACATTAGAACTGATATAAATAGAGACCAAAGCATGTACAGTTCAATGGTGGAGGAGCAAAAATAATATGAAATATACAGAAGATCGTGAATTTCTACAGTTCTTGGAGAATTATAAGCAGTCATTTTCCGGATGGGATTTTTCATTCATCTCGGATACGGGACGTGTGGCGAGCGAGCCCTTGGAATGGTCTTATGTCAGCAAGGCTATGAAGTTTATTCATTCATCCAAGGCGATGCTGGATATGGGAACAGGCGGGGGAGAGCTATTATCTCGGCTACGCCCTTTTCCAGAGATCGTATGTGCGACAGAAGCGTATGCACCGAATGTTCCTATCGCCAAGGAAAGATTGGAGCCACTGGGTGTGCGCGTTATGGCTATACAGGATGACGATTCCCTTCCGTTTGGCGATGCCGGGTTCGACCTCGTGCTGAATAAGCATGAGTCATTTTCGCCAACGGAGGTACGGCGTATTTTGCGACCAGGTGGGACGTTTTTGACTCAACAGGTAGGGGGCCTGGATTGTGCGGGCATCAACGACCGTTTGGGAGCACCTGAATACGAGTATGCGGACTGGACCCTTTCTCAAGCACTTGCAGGTTTGAAAAGCAATGGCTTCGAAATTTTAGAGCAGCAGGAACAGTTTCCGATACAGCGCTTTTACGATATTGGAGCGATTGTCTATTACTTAAAAGCAATCGAATGGCAGATTACAGACTTTCAGCCGGAGAAATATATAGAACAGCTATATGGTCTGTATTTAGATATTAAACGTGATGGCTATTGGGACGTGAAGCAGCACCGTTTTCTGATCCATGCCAGAGCGATATAAAGAAGATTCGATCAAAAAGGCCTTTCCCGTGGGGAGGCCTTTTTGTCATACGCAGCTTGAGTAATTCGTCGCTGGAATGATCGGATAAGGACATTTTTTTCCTCCTCTCGTATACTAATCTTTACCATAATTGTACAATGAAGAAGCAATGGCTTACAGTCTCATTTCATTCATTAGTTATAGGGGGATGTACATGTCTGATCCAAAGGGAGTTATAACCAAGCCGGAAAAGGATGAGTCTGTTCGGACAGCATGGTTTTGGCCATGGTTGGGCGGTACGTTTATGTTTGGATTGTTTTCAGTCATGTTTAATGTAGTTTGGAGTATGGTTGTGGCACCCCAAGTGCAGCTTCTACTGAGGCATGAAGGTGTAACGGATACAACTGTGATTGTAATACTGCTTCTATATGCATGGATTATCGGCCTCATCTTTGCAGCTTATGGTGCCTTGAGTGCGCGTATGTCCAACATGGGCAAGCTTCCGTTAATGCTGACAGGACTATTATCATTATTGTGTGGGCTGTGGTTGTGGATTGTAGGAATACAAGGGTCTGGTGGTCAACCTGCTGAAGTGTCGGGAGGGGCGTGGGGGCTCTTTTCACTCTATCATGCTTGGGCGGAGCCTGTGTTAGAGGTATTGGGTCCATATACACAGCATGGTGAAATCTGGTTTCTACTGGCTGCACTGCTGCCGATAGTTGGCATGGTAGTAGGAGTCGGGGTGAATCGTTATCCAGCACTAACCGACAAGAATGGTAAGGTGGATCATAGATGGCAATGGATTGTTGCCGCGATATCTGCTGCGCTCGTCATTGTGCTGACGATTACACTGATGCTTCCTCAACGCCCGTACATTGCAGAGAGGGATTTTCCGGTAGTTGACGGGGCTACAGCGGCCATTCCGTTTGCGCAGGATATGCTGCATGAACTGACCGGAATGAGCAAGGCGCGAGCAGTGCACGAACTGAGATTCAACACGACCCATCAGGCATATGTCAATTTGATCGAAAAGAAGGCGGATCTGATTCTGGTGGCTGGTCCTTCCGATGAGGAACTGCGGCTGGCGAAAAGTCAGGGAATACAAATGAAGCTCACACCCATTGGGTGGGATGCGTTTATTTTTCTCGTACATCAAGACAATCCGGTTGACGGACTTTCTTCGGAGCAGGTTCGTCGCATATATGAAGGGGCTATCCGCAATTGGAATGAAGTAGGGGGCAAGGACCAGCCGATCATTGCTTATCAGCGAGAAGAAAATTCAGGCAGTCAGACATATATGCAAAAGAAAGTGATGGCAGGCCATGAAATGGCTGACCCGCCACGTGAACTACAAATTGGCATTATGGGTGGTATGATTAATGCAGTCGCAGATTTTAACAAGGATTACAACGCGCTCGGATATTCATTTTATTATTTTGCAAATGTGATGCATAATCGTCAAGAGGTCAAATTTTTGTCTATTGATGGAGTGGAGCCGAACAAAGAGCACATCCGCTCGAAGCAATATCCATTCACAGCTCAACTGTTTGTAGTCACACGGGAAGGCGAGAAACCAAGCCCTTCGATGCAACGATTACTCGAATGGCTGCAAAGTGAAGAAGGAACTCGGGCCATCGAAAAAGGCGGCTTTGTTCCTGTAAACTCGTAATCCTGTAACACTGGTTTGCATTCAGTCCATTCCGTATATTCACCTTAAGAGTGAAACGAAGACAGCAGGGTAATACATAGAATATACGTGGCTGTGAATACAATACCCGCACAGCCATGTATATCACCAACATAAGGGGATGAACGAAAATGAAGAAAAAAACATCGGTCTGGGTGCTTTTACTCGCCGTAGCCATAGTGACAGCGGGGTGTGAAACAGGCTCACAAACAAGTTCACAAACAAGTTCGCAAATAGGACAAACGGCTCAAAATGAGCAAAAGGGTGCCGCCTCGGCACAAGCGAATGGTTCGGGAACGCCTGTAGATACACCGAAAACAGGAGGACAAGCAATCACAGACACTACTCAAGCGAAGGTCCGCATGGACAATATTACCGCGCTGCGTTTGATCGACGGGCAATCCGGCTGGATCGGTGGAAATGGCTGGATTGCCCGAACGGACGCGGCTGCATCCGGTTCAGTCGGATCGACGTGGAATGTGCAATATCAGGGCCAAGGCACGGTTCAGCAGATTTTTGCCTTGAACGGGCAGCAAGGCTGGGCTGTTATGGCAGACAGCGGATCGCTGCTGGCCACTCGCGATGGCGGCAAACGCTGGGAGGTTGTTGGGACTGTACCTGAGCAAGGGCAAGCGGGCTTTTTACACTTTGTATCATCCAAGGAAGGGTTCAGTGGCAACCAATATACGAAGGATGGCGGGCAAAGCTGGTCTTCGCTCCCCGTGCCTGGCCACATGGTAGGACAGCCATATTACCATGATCGGCAAAACGGCTGGGCGGTTACGCAGGACACAGACCGTTCATTCCAGATTTTACATACCGTTAACGGGGGCCAAAAGTGGACTACTGTCATGTCACGGACAACAGAGGCGCCTCTAAATGGAGCCATTATTCGTTCGGTAGAACGTGGCAACGCATGGATCGAGCTGGTTGGAGATACGGGGATGAATCAGACGTCGTATTCGCTTTGGCATACTGCCGATAGTGGACAAAGCTGGCGTCCTGTACTGGCGAATGCCACCGCTGGCGGTGGTCCGGCACCAGGTATTAGCCAACAAGACAACCAGGTTCCCAAAAATGAAGGGGCGGCACCCGGTATGCTCTATGCGGTTAATAGCAGTACCGCATGGATGGGCGGTTACTGCGCACCATGCGACAAGCCCAATACGATCGGCTGGACGAGTGACGGCGGCAAGACGTGGAACAATGGCAAGCAAGGCTTTGACGGTTATGGCGGTCAGCAAATTGGGATGGCAAATGCCAAGGAAGGCTGGGCTATTTTTTCGGACTCAGAGCAGGCCCCAGTTATGTACACTACCTCGGATGGTGGACAGCATTGGACGCAGAGCCATGTATTTGACAAGCCTGTGACACCAGGCTCCTAAGGAGGAATGCATATGAGCCAACATAAGAAAAGTGCGATTACTTGGAATGACGGTCGTAAAGTACCGCTCATCGGGCAGGGCACGTGGAATATGGGCGAAAAAGCCTCACTTCGGCAGGAGGAGGTGCGTGCGCTTCAACTTGGCTTCGAGCTGGGTATGACGCTGGTGGACACGGCTGAAATGTATGCGGAGGGCGGCGCAGAAGAGATCGTCGGAGAGGCCATTCAGGGGCGCCGGGACGATGTCTATCTTGTCAGCAAGGCTTACCCTCATCATGCGGACCGCCAAGGACTGGCTCAAGCGTGCGAAGCGAGCTTAACCCGCATGGGAACGGATTACATGGATATGTATTTGTTGCATTGGCGAGGGAATATTCCACTGGAAGAGACAATAGAAGGTATGGAAAAACTGCGTGAGCAGGGCAAAGTCCGCTGCTGGGGAGTGTCCAACCTGGACAAGTCCGACATGGAGGAGCTATGGAGCCTGAGTGGAGGCGAAGCCTGCGCTGTCAATCAAGTGCTGTATCACGCGGCTTCGCGGGGCATCGAATATGATCTGCTACCTTGGAGCCGTGCGAATGGAGTGCCTGTGATGGCCTATTGCCCGATTGCCCAAGGTGGTCGCCTGCGACGGGGCCTGCTGGAGCATCCTGTTATGGTAGACATTGCTGCCAGCCACGGGGTAACTCCATCGCAAATTGCGCTTGCGTGGGTCATACGAGACGGTGATGTCTGGGCCATTCCGAAGGCGGTACAGGAATCGCATGTACGAGAAAATGCAGCGGCAGCAAGTATTCGGCTCACCCCTGAACAACTTCAACAAATAGACGAAGCTTTTCCTCCGCCGACGCGGAAGCAGCCGCTGGATATGGTTTGAGGAAGGAGGAGCCCATGACAGAGCGAGAGACAGAACTGCATGAGGTAGATGATCATCTGGATTATGGATTATCCGTTGTATTCATCGGCTTTAATCCCAGCTTGAAATCAGGCGAGGTAGGACATCATTATGCGAATCCGCGCAACCGCTTTTGGCGCATACTGGAGGGAGCAGGCTTGACACCTCGCTTGTACGATCCATCGGAAGATCGAGAGCTGCTGAAGCTGGGCTTCGGATTTACGAACATTGTTTCCCGTCCCACAAGGGGAGTAGAGGACATTGCACGCGAGGAATACGCCGAAGGACGTCTAAAGCTATACGAGAAGCTAAAGGAATACCGCCCGAAGGTTGCTTGCTTTGTCGGCAAAGGCGTGTACACCGAATACAGTAAAAAATCTAAAGTAAATTGGGGATTTCAGCCTGAATCGCTAATTCCCGAGATGCATGAATTTGTGGCACCTTCGTCTAGCGGATTGGTGCGCATGTCGCTGGAAGAAATCACAGATATTTATAGCCGTCTCCAAACGTTCCTTTCGTCAGAAATTGTCTGAAATGCAGTAAGTACGGCGAATATAGCTAGCACAAAAAGAACCACACGCTTCAGTCCCTGCGGGGAAGAGCGTGTGGTTCTTTGAGCTGTTTCTATTCTATTGTAAGGCTTTCGCCTGCCATGCCTGTTCCACGGGAACATAAGGATATCCCAGATCACGTGCGACTGCTTCGTAGGTAATATGTCCGTTCAGGACGTTGGTGCCGCTAAGCAGCGGCTTGCTTCTGCGAAGCGCCTCCTGCACACCCAGATCTGCGAGCTGGAGAGCAAAGGGGAGCGTCGCGTTCGTCAGAGCCAGCGTCGAGGTTTGCGGTACCGCGCCTGGCATGTTTGCTACCGCATAGTGAATGACGCCATGCTTCACATAGGTAGGCTGGTCGTGTGTCGTGATGTGGTCAATCGTCTCGACAATGCCGCCTTGGTCGATGGCGACATCCACAATCACAGAGCCGGGCTGCATCGTCTGTACCATGGCTTCCGTTACGAGTCGCGGGGCTTTGGCACCAGTGATCAGGACGGCACCGATCAGCAAATCACTTTGCGCCACGGCTTCAGCAATGTTGGACGGGGTGGACACCAGCGTATGGAGCTGATTGCCAAAAATATCGTCCAGTTGACGCAGTCTTTGCAGGCTCAGGTCGATCAGTGTCACATCTGCCCCGAGACCGATGGCGAGCTTGGCCGCATTGGTACCGACCACCCCTCCGCCAATAATGGTGACTTTACCGCGTTTGACCCCCGGCACACCCGCCAGCAGGATGCCTTTGCCCCCCTTTGGTTTTTCCAGCAGTTGTGCTCCAATTTGTACAGCCATTCGACCGGCAACCTCACTCATCGGAGTAAGCAGCGGGAGGCTGCCTTCAACATCTAGTGTCTCATAGGAAATGGCGGCTACGCCGTTGTCTGTTAAAGCGCGAGCCAGTGCTGGCTCGGCAGCCAAATGCAGATAGGTGAATAAAATCAATCCTGGTCGAAAATATCCGTATTCAGAGGGGAGCGGCTCTTTTACCTTGATAATCAGATCCGCCTGGGACCACACGTCCGCAGCTTGCTGCACAAGAGTCGCACCCGCAGCGGCATAATCTCCATCCGTAAAGCCACTTTCAACACCTGCGCGGCTTTCCACAAACACATGGTGTCCGTGTTGGATCATTTGAGCTGCACCTGCAGGCGTTAGAGCGACACGATTTTCGTTGTTTTTAATCTCTTTCGGAACCCCAATTTTCATTTCATTCACCTCTCCTATAAATAATTGTTAGGAAAATTACACTATCATTTTTGTGCAGCTGCTGATTAGTTACATGGACTCAAGCCGATAAATGCAATTCATGTTAGATTAGGTACAGTTTACAAGGGGTGAAGCTCCTTGACATCATACATTTTGTCGGATTATCTGACTTAAAGGCTCGACTTTTTGATGAATATATGTCATGTAAAATGACATAAAGACATATACATAAGGAGAATGCCGATGAACGGTAAAAAAACATTTACCATTGCGGATGTGCTGGAACGTCCCGTTTTCCGGCGGGCGAAGCTGGCGGCGGGGGAACAGGGCGTACATCGCCGTGTGGGTTGGGTCCATGTGCTAGAAATCACAAATGTCTCTCCGTTTGTGAGCCGTCATGACTTGATTTTGACGACCGGCCTGTGGCTCACCCGGAAGGGGGAAGAGCGCGCCGAGTATATGGAGCAACTGATCCGCTCGGAAGCCGCAGGATTGTGTGTGGAGCTGGGCACGAGCATTCATGAAATCCCTTCTGAAATTCTGGAGTTGGCGGAACGACATCACTTCCCAGTCATCGTATTTGAGCAGCCAGTGCGTTTTGTTGAAATTACACAAGATATTCATTCTCTACTTATTAACCGACATCATGAACTACTAAAAGATCTGGAACGATTTTCACGTCAGCTTCAGCAGGAAACCCTGCGCAGTACTGATATGAACGCCCTCTTACGTGTGCTTCATGACTATGCAGCTCGGCAGGTCATCTACATGTCCTCCATTGATACCAATCGATTCGTACCTTCCGTCCAGCCGGATCTGGCGGACCGTATTGCAGATTTTTATGCCAATGAAGTGGAATCTAGTATGACCGCCGATCGGGAGGGACATCTGCTGTTTCACCTGAATGAATCCACCGCCGTGTTGTTCCAGCCCGTTGTATGCTTCGGTCAGGTGTTTTCCGCAGTAGGTCTGGTGCTGCATAGTGAAATGCCGACGGAAGAAATGTCGCTGCTACTCGATTACACTGCCAAGGCAGCCGCTACCTTGGTGCTGAGAACACAGTTTCTTGAAGACCGATTGCTGCGTAATCAAAATGAATTGATTCAGGATGTACTGAGCGGACAGCTTCCTAGTGAAGAACAGGCCCAGACCCGGATGGGCCTGCGATTGTTATCGAAGGGGCAGTATTTATTTTGGGCAGGGGTTATCGAAGTAGAACATCAGGACAAGGATGCCAGTCAGGTACGTAAGGAATCTATCAATCAGGATGTGCTAGTGCTGCTTCGTTCATTGTTGAAAAAGGAAACGTTGCACAATCTGCTGATGATGAAGGGGAGTCAATGCTACATCCTTTGTGCCAAGGAGGAATTAACACTGCGTTCTGTAGCGCAAATGAAAAAAGTGCTTGCCCATACAGTTCAATATATTCAGAACTATGCCGCAGGACAGCTTCATAAGGTGCGCATTCATGCAGGCTTTGGTAAAGTAAGGCATCGTATGACAGGGACAGATCGCAGTTTTGAAGAGGCATATGAGGTCATTGAAGTGGCACGAAGCGTCCCAGTCATGAAGGATCGTTTGTTTTACGACAGCATCGGAATCTATCAGTTGTTGAAGGCGGTGCCCCGCATTCCTTTTCTACAAGAGTTCGTAGAGGATCATTTGGGTGGGCTGATTGCGCATGATCGTGAGCACCATATGCAGCTTCTGGATACACTGGATGCCTATTTTCAATCCTATGGCTCCAAGCGTGATACCGCCGGAATTTTGTACATTCACAGACAGACCCTCTATAATCGGCTAGATAAAATTAATGAAATCATAGAGGGAAATCTGGCAGACCCTGACAAACGTCGTTGCCTGGAGATGGCACTACTGGCTTACCGAATGCTTCAGGCTGAAAATTGATCCTAAATAACTAGTTCTATTTTCCATTCTACTCATTTACAATGCGTGTTAACACTGAGATAATAGAAGAGATTACGGAAATATCTTGAAAGGGGATTAATATGAATATAAAAAAATGGATTGCCGTCCCTCTTATTCTGTTGATGGTAGCTTTGACAGGTTGCCAGGCAGTAGGCGGATTTGATGTAAGTAAAAATTTATTGGGAACACTTGATGTGAAATCCCAGCAGACAACGGAGAAAATCTCTCTTAAGTTGACTCCCAAAGAAGGAATCACGCAAGGAGATAAAGAAATCGTAGATTTGATTAATTCGATTTCCGTTACTGTGGATGAAGCCAAAGTACAATCGGAGGAACTTGCTTCTGCCAAAGGTACATTGCACATCGATAAGTATAATTTGCCGTTTGAACTTGCTTTAGACCGCCAAGGTTTGGCTATTCAACTGGAAGGTGCCAAAAAACCTTATTACATATCTATGAACTCGCAAGAGAGTTTGAGCGGTCTGCCTGTTGGATTTGATCCATATGTATATTCCAAAGACGTGAGAGAACTGACGAAAACAGCCGCTGCACTTATGCTCAAGCATGCGCCTAACCCTTCGACCATTTCGGCAACGTCTGTAACCGAGGAAGTATACGGTGAAAAAGACAAAGTGAAACTGACCCATCTGCATGCTGAACTTCGTGGTGATGAGCTGGTAACATTGGTAAAACCGTTCCTGGCGAATCTGGCCAAGGACGAAGCAGGCTTGAAAGAGCTGATCGGGCAAGCCATTGATATGACGAAAACGATCGCTTCTGGCATGAATATTGAAGGTAGTGATAAAGTAACCACGGAACTGAGTGCTAACAAAGAAAAAATGGTCAATGAGGCTTATACCGAAGTTAAAAAGTATTTGGATCTGGCCGTTGATCAGTATGATGTAGGAGTTAGCACCATGTATGCACAGTCCCCTGAAATCAAAACGGTTCTGAGTGCTAACACGGTTCTGAAAAGCGACATGTATTTTGATGAAAAGGGAAATGTTCGCAAAGCGGCGACAGACCTGACGGTTGCTTTGCCAGATGTGGACGGTCTTCCGGTGAAGTCCTTCACAATTCTGACCGAAACTCAATCCTGGAACGTCAATGGTAGTGTGACGGCTGATAAAGTGGATATTTCTAACGGTGTTATTGACTTGAATAAACAAGCTGAATTAACTCCCGGAGCGACGTTGCGCAACTTTGAAGCGAATTCTCCGATCTACAACATTTTAAAAAATGATTTGGAAATTACAAAAGTAGAAACAACTTTCGATCCTAAAGACGATTACTACGTCTTGGAGAATCGTGGTGGCACTGCCTTTATTCCATTGCGTGAACTGACAGGCGAACTGAACTCCGAGTTAAAATGGGATGCAGCTGCCAAACAGACTACTGTAATTGATGATATTACAGGTAAGACGATTAAGCTGAAAAGTGGCTCCAAACAAGCTGTATTGGAAGGAAGCACATTGACGCTGCCACAAGCTCCATATACGGATGAATATGGCACATTGTATGTTCCTTTCAAATCAGTTGCCGAGGCGCTTGGCGCCACAGTAACTCGTAATAATGATGGGGAATATGTACTGAAACGCGACTAAAAAGAAATTCAAGGAACCAGCCCAATTAGGGGCTGGTTCTTTTTTAGTTATATTGGTAAAATGCTCAGTAAAGCGATTAAAATAAGCGCTTACAAATTTGAAAAGTGCCATACTTTTATACAGGGAAAATTGAGATAATTATAGTATCATTCCAGCATAGGAAAACACATACAATTAGGGGGATATACGATGAAAGATATGGAACTATTGAATTCCAGAGAGGGACAAAGGGTGCTTGCCCGAATGTATGGTCAACAGCAAATCTCTGAGCAAATGACTCGATATGAATCACTTATACAGGCGTATCGGGAGCATTTTGGTGTAGGGGATATTGAACTGTTTAGTGCTCCGGGACGCTGCGAAATTGGTGGAAATCATACAGACCACAATCATGGGAAGGTGCTGGCAGGCAGTATTACACTCGATACCATCGCTGTAGCTTCTAAAGTGGAGGAGTCTGTAATTACATTCTTTTCTGAAGGCTACAAGACGAAGTACGTCATCGATTTAACTGACTTGTCGCCAAAACCGGAGGATGACAGTACGATGCTGCTGGTCCGTGGTATTGCCGCTGGTCTACTTGAATTCGGATACCGTATCGGAGGATTCCAAGCTTATATATCAAGTAATGTATTCTCTGCTTCAGGTTTAAGTTCTTCCGCTTCTTTTGAAATGTTGATATGTACGATATTGAATCATTTTTATAACGAGGGAGCGTTAGACGCTGTTGCTAAATCAAAAATTGGTCAGTATGCGGAAAATGGCTATTGGAACAAGCCGTCGGGACTGCTCGATCAGATGGCTTGCGCATATGGCGGCTTGATTTCCATTGACTTTGAAAATCCCAAGGAACCGATCATAAATCCTGTTCATTGGGATTTTGAACAAAACGGATATTCCCTCGTTATTGTAAATACAGGTGGAAATCATGCTGATTTAACGGACGATTACGCGGCGGTGCCCAACGAAATGCGTGCAGTGGCACAATCTTTAGGCGCAACGGTTTGCCGTGACTTATTGCCGGAGGATCTATATGCCAACCTCAAGATGGTCAGGGAAAAAGCAGGAGACCGTGCAGTGCTGCGGGCGTTGCATTTTTTTGAAGAAAATAGACGTGTGGATGAACAGGTGAAATCACTGGAGGAGGGGCGTTTTACTGATTTCCTGAGGCTCATTACCGAATCTGGTAATTCCTCATGGAAATGGCTCCAAAACGTATATAGAAGTGGGGTTGCGCGAGAACAAGACGTATCGGTTGCGCTGGCTTTAACCGAAATGTATTTAAAATCAATAGATAACAGCGCATGCAGGGTACATGGTGGTGGCTTTGCTGGTGTCATCTTGACGATTCTTCCGAATGATCATGTGGATGATTATAAGGAGTGGATTAGCGGAATGCTGGGAACTCCGGTACTTGTTGTCAACGTCCGTGAGGACGGTGCCGTTAATGTTAGTGATTTGATAAATGTTGAACGGACTCATTGCGAGTTTACAAGCTAGTCAGTCAGTAGAAGACTTTAACCCATGGGTTAAAGTCTTCGTCCTTTTTATCGCCGATACAGCTCAGGTTTGCGTTATAATAAAGAGATGATAGTTTTAATGAAGGAGGGCCTGTCATGGCTATATACCCGTCCTGGTCCTATTCGCAATCGAGGGCTCAAACGTTCGATGAATGCTTACGAAAATACTATTATCATTATTACGGCTCGCATAATGGCTGGAATTCGGCACAGGGCACTGAAGAGCAAGTTACGTTGTATCGGCTCAAGCAACTGAGCAACTTATATATTTTATTCGGGAATATCACGCATCAAATGTGTGAATCAGTCATACGTGGATGGATGGAAAAAGGGGCTATCCCGCGCACAGCATACCTCGAGACAGCTATGAAGAACATGTTGAATAACAGCTACAAGGAATCGCTACACCGTGAGCTATGGCTACAAGATCCGAAAAATCGCGTCATGCTGGCGGAGGTTTATTACGACGACGAGGTGCTTCCAGAACGGATCGCCCTTATTAAGGAGCGGCAGCACGCGGTGATACACAATTTGTACCGTACTGCGGTTTGGCGTGAACTGCAACAGGGAAAGGCCAGAATTGTAGAAGTGGAGAAGTGGGATACGATGCTCCTTCATGAGACGAAAGTGTATGTCAAAATGGATTTGCTCTACCGTAGAGACAATGGAGACATGGTCATCGTGGATTGGAAAACAGGCAAGGAAGGCGATTTTTCCGACCAGCTTTTTTTGTATGCTTCCTACGTGCAGGAGCACTATCAGCTTCCTTTGGAGAAGATTGAGGTACGTGTGGAGTATTTGATGACAGGAGAGCATAAGGTATATCGTCCCGCGCAAGAAGATATCGACAAAGTGGTTGGTAATGTAGGACGATACATCGATGAAATGAAATCCTGTCTCGATGACGATTACTATAACCGGCCCAAGCCCGAATCTTTCTTCACTCCGATGCCTTCACGCAGAGCGTGCGGAGGCTGTAATTTTCGTGAGGTGTGTAAGTACCGAGCGGTGTGAAATGACTTGATCGCCGTTGCCACCGGATTCCTACGATAATTAACGCTAGTGAATCCGGTCATATGGCAAATCTATAATTCTTCTATGTTTTGAAACCGCTTTATAATTTAGATGATGCGAGGTATGATAAGGGTATTATTGGAAAAAGCGAAGGAGGAAGTTAGGAAGATGACGAGTACAGAACATGCACGTATTCTTTTTCAGGGAGATTCTATAACAGACGGAGGAAGGGGACGAAATGAGGACGCGAACCATTGGCTGGGTCAGAGCTATGTGTATCTGATCGCAGGTGCATTGGGGAGCCGTTTGACTAGCACACAGCCAGAATTTGTGAACCGGGGAATTTCGGGGGATCGAGTTTCGGATTTGTATGCACGCTGGAATGAGGACATGTATAGCCTGAAGCCGGACCTGCTCAGTATTCTAATTGGAGTGAACGATGCCTGGCGGATCGTAGAGCAGGAGCCGTCCGGAGTGACGGACCGATTTGAACGAGCCTATCGCCACCTTCTGGAAGAAACGCGTGAAGTGATGCCCGATATCGGGCTGGTGTTGTGTGAACCGTTTATTTTGAAAACGGGAGCTACCGAGGCGCGATGGGATATTTGGCAAGAAAAAATAACGGGATACCAGCGTATTGTACGTCAGCTTGCGGACGAATTTGGGGCCGTATTTGTGCCGCTTCAGAGCATGTTGAACGAAGCCGCTACCAAGGCGGACGCCTCCTATTGGCTGCATGACGGGGTTCATCCGACAGCGGTTGGGCATCAGTTGATAGCTGATCAATGGATAGATATCGTGCAAAAGAGTCCGCTGGCGATACGCTAACAGAGTCATACATAGTCTACTCCTTGTCATTTTTGGGTAATACACGATTATGGACATCATTACTTATGTTATGGTTCCATCCAAAAATGAATGTCAAAGGGGGGGCTTCTTGCTTCATCATGAACGGAGCAAGAGAGGGCTATGGAAACGATAAATATCATTCTGGTTATATTACTTATCACATTAACTGCTTTTTTTGTGGCCTCGGAGTATTCCATTATTCGTGTGCGGGTATCTCGCATCAATCAATTGGCCTCTGAAGGCAACAAAAATGCGAAAGCTGTTAAAAACATTCTGTCTCGGCTGGACGAGTATTTATCTGCTTGTCAGCTCGGAACCACATTAACCTCAATGGCGCTAGGCTGGCTAGGAGAATCTACTGTTGAACATCTGCTACATCCCCTGTTTGTGTTGGCTCATATTCCGGCAGGCCTGACGGGAGTGCTCTCCTTTTTGCTGGCTTTTCTGATCTTGACCTATTTCGAGGTGGTCATTGGGGAGCTGGTACCCAAAACATTCGCCATACAGATTGCTGAACCGATGGCATTGTTTTTTGCCCGCCCGATCACGATATTCTATAAAATGACCTATCCCCTGAATTGGGTGCTCAGTCGTTCATCGCGTGTCATTACGGGTCTCTTCGGGCTCAAAAAGGTATCTGAAGAAGATGCAGCACTCAGTGAAGCTGAGCTTCGTTTGGCATTATCTGAAGGTTTTCGTAGTGGTGAAATTACACCGACAGAGTATCGATATCTGAACAATGTATTTGATTTTGACGACCGTGCAGCTCAGGAAATTATGGTACCGCGCATCCACATCCGCTCCATCTCCCATCAGGCAACAGTGGCCGAGTTTATGGAGCTGATCGAGGACAAAGTTTATAATTTTCTACCTGTAGCTGAACATGGCGACCGGGATCGTATTATCGGGATGATTCGCGTTAAGGAAGCCCTGCATGATTTGGCACGTGGGCACAGCACAGGGAATACGACGATGGCTTCTTATATTCATCCGGTGCTTCAGGTTATCGAGACGGTTCAGGCTCGGGATCTGCTGATTCAGATGCAAAAACGGCGCATTCCAGTAGCGGTGCTGGTGGACGAATATGGTGGAACATCTGGACTTGTCACACTGGAGGATATTATGGAGGAGATTGTTGGAGACATTCCTTCCTATACCGACACCGAAACTTCCGCAGCGTTAACTCCACTCATTACAAAAACAGATGATCATCGTTACATACTCAAATCACAGGCGCTCATTCATGAGGTCAATCGGCGCTTGGAGACGGATATTGAGGCCGGGGACGTATATACGATTGGCGGATGGATGCTTTCAGAGCGTTTTGATATCCAGCAAGGAGAGAAGCTGACCATGGGTTTATGGGAGTTTACCGTACTGGAAAAAAATAGTCACCAAATAGACACAATTGAAGCGATGAAGAAAACAGTCGTTGAACAGAAAAATGACAATGATTTTTAATAATGGAAAATGACTTTGTAGATTAACAGCTTGCTTAAAATGTGACGAAGGCCTGTAAAGCTTGTGGCAGCGCGATTCGTCCATTTTAAGATGCAAGCTGCTACCTGGTAACATATTGTTTTTTTGTAATTAGGGTAGGGACTTAAGACTCTGTATCTTTATGCTCATAAATATATCCGTCTGTGAAAAATACTACTAGAAATGTAGCAATTTTATGGTAAAATGGAATCAAATTTGAGTTTTTTGGGGTGGGCTACAGTACATGAAGATGTCACTAGGTACGAAAATGGTTACTGCATTTGTCTCAATTTCTGCAATAACCTATGGAACAAGCGCTTTTTTTATTTTTGTACTCAAGGACTGGCTTGCTCAAGGTACACAAGAATGGGTGTACACTTCGATCATTCTGTTATTGGGTGTCCTGTGGAGTGGCATTTTGGGCTGGTTGATCTCAAAATTACTCACACGGCCAATTGTTAGGTTGGCAAAGGCGGCAGAGGAAGCTTCGGCGGGGAACCTGTCTGTTGTGATTCCTGAACGTCGTTCGGAGGATGAAATCAAAGTTCTGTATGATGCATTTCGGCATATGATGCTGAACATTAAAGATATGTTCAATGAGATCTCGTACAGCACCAGAACCACTTCGCAAAGTGCGGAAAACCTGAGCTTGGCTATTGCGCAGGCTACCACACAAATTGAGTCCATGTCTTCGGTGGTAGAAGATATTTTGAATGGTGTGGAGCAGCAAAAGCAAGCATCTGCCCAATCTATTAAAACAGCAGACCGAATGCTGGGCGATTTTAAAATGATGCGTAGCAAATCGGGGCATATGCTGGAACTGTCAGGCCATATGGAGCATTCAGTAGATTCGACGCAGACTGTATTTTCATCCCTGATGGATGGAATGGGAGAGCTGACAGCATCACATGGTCGTTCGCAGCAGGTAATTGCACGACTGGAAAAAGAAGCTTCCCAAATTGAAGCGATTACAAGCACCGTGAAGGATATTGCTGAACAAACCCATCTGCTGGCGTTAAATGCTTCCATAGAAGCGGCGCGTGCGGGAGAAGAAGGGAACGGGTTTGCGGTAGTGGCTCACCAAATTCGCGCACTTGCCGCCCAAAGTACGGAATCTGTGCAGCAAATAAATGCCATCGTTAGCCGTGTGCAATCACAAATCGTAGAGACAGTGCAGTTGATGCATCAGCAAACGTCATTGGTCAGTGCTGAGGCGGAACGGACAAGCTCTGTGGATCAGACGCTGAACCATTTGAACGCTATTGTACGTGAATTTGTCGAGAGCATCCGTTTAATGGAAGAGGCCGTAACGGAGCAGACGAATCGGGTAGATCAAACCTTTGAGCAGATCCATCGTATTCAGCAAATGTCTGGGGCCTTCTCTGAAGGGGCTCACAAAATTTATACAGCTGCTCATGAGGAGACAGCAATTATGCAGGAAATTTCGTCTTCTTCCGAGGATTTGAAAGTGCTTACGAATAAACTCATGATGAAAACACGTGGAATGCAACTATAACAGAAACCCCCATGTGATGCATGATATGTACAAACAAAATGTAGCCGCTATACACCGGAAAACGCAGCAAAATGGTTCCCCGGTGTGTAGTGGCTATTTTTTAATTTCAAAAAACTCACATTGTTTTCTGGGGTGGTAAGCCAGATCACTTACGCTGGATTGCACGACGATGGTTTGATCGTCAAAACGGATTATGATTCCGCCAGAGCCAATCAATTGGTCATCCTGAAATACTCGGACACGAAGATGACGTTCCAGTGCCTCATTGAAATCCTGATCTGTAATTAATCGGCGATTAATGGCCATGAGGGTTCTCCTTTGAATATAATATCTTTTATCATAAAGGTAAGGTATTGAACAAGCAAGAAACACGGCTAGAACCTCATCGGTTATTGGGTATAAAATAGAATGCAACGAAGCGAGAAAGAGATCGAGAAAGAGATCAAAGGGGGCTAGCTATGGATAGGTCGTGGTCAGGGCCTTGGTTTGATGCCAATGCGCCAGAAGGGTTCGAGGCTTTTACTCCGTCACATGGGTTGGCTGTATTGGGACTCATTGTATGCGCTTTGTTGCTGTGGCTGACTAGGGGATGGATTCGGTCGAACAAGCCTGTAAGGGAGGGAATTCGCTGGTTGTTAATTACAGTTCTCATTCTGTCAGAGGTGACCCTGAATATTTGGTATGTGATGCAGCATATTTGGGATGTCCAGACCTCATTGCCATTAGAACTGTGCAGTGTGACACTACTGCTGTCTATCCTGATGCTCATTTTTCGAAGCCGCTGGTTATATCCGATCATCCTTTTTGCCGGAATTGGAGGGGCGCTCCAAGCAGTACTCACGCCTAATTTGGCATATGCCTTTCCGCATTATCGTTTTATCCATTTTTTCGTAGCTCATAGTGCTATTATTCTGGCAGCCTTGTATATGACCTGGATAGAAGGACTCCGACCGACATGGAAGAGTGTGGGAGGAGTGATGCTTTTTCTGAATGGCTTGGCGCTGATGGTGTGGATCGTAGACGATGCTCTCGGAGCTAACTATATGTTTCTGGCCGGAAAGCCGTCAACACCGTCGATATTAGATTTTTTAGGGCCATATCCTCTGTACATTTTGGCAGAAGAAGCCATTGCACTGCTGTTCTTTTCGCTTCTGATGCTGTTGTTCGAGGTGCTCCCGGGAGGCAGGCTGTATGTTCGCTTTCGCAAAGGAGCTTTGCATGATGCTGATAGGTCGACATCAAAGCCGTTGTAATGCCATATGAAAGCAGCCTTCTCCACAAGTAAATGACTAGGGTAAGGCTGCTAAGAATGCTAAGAATGCTAAGAATGCCTAAACAGTAGTACGCCTGGGGATAACGTTCTCCATTCTAATACTTAACGCAGTAGTGATTCTGCTCCGTCTACATAAATTTCCGTACCCGATACATGAGATGACTCGTCTGAGGCGAGAAACAGGACCAGATTGGCAACCTGCTCTGGTTCACCAGGGGCATCCTCTAGCGGATGCTCTCCGCCCTCCGGAAATTCGACTGGAATTTGTACCTTCTTCAAGTCTTCCGAAGGGTACGTGTTATTGTCAATTTGCGTGTCGATGGCTCCCGGGCATATCGCGTTGACCCGAATTTTGTAACGTGCCAGCTCCAGCGCTGCCATTTTCATAAACGCAACCTGAGCTGCCTTGGTGGAGGCGTAGGCTGAGAATCCAATACCTGAAAAGGTTCGATTACCGTTGATGGAGCTGGTAATGATAATGCTGCCGCCGCGTTCTTTAAGGTAAGGGACGGCATATTTAACGGTAGCAAAGGTGCCGCGAAGATTAATGTTCATCGTGCGATCCCATTCCTCCAGCTCCAGTGTCTCGATAGGGGCCATGGTGCCGTTAATGCCTGCGTTGGCGAACACGATATCCAACTTTCCGTACGTTTCCACGACTTTAGCGAACCCCTGCTGAATCATATCCGGCTTGGAAATATCACATTCCAGCACAAGTGCTTCACCGCCAGCCTGCTCAATAATTGCTTTGGTCTCCTCTGCATGCTTGGGTGTCCGATCCAGCATGACCACCTTGGCGCCTTGTTCTGCAAAACGGATCGCGGTCGCCTTGCCGATTCCTGAACCCCCACCACTGACCACTGCTATCTTTCCTTGCAATCTCTGCTCTGCCATTGACTATTCCTCCCATTCCGTTCATAAACTAAACCTGACTCGTTATTCCATACCTCTGGACGTTGATGGTGAAACAGTCACGGTTGGATTTCATCCCGTTTGCGAAATATGGTAATATAGGGAACCAGCAGGAACTTGTAGCAAAAATATATAGCAGGAACACGTATCGGAGAAGACCGAGTGACGGAGGTGGATCGAATTGAGCTATAACGCAAATGACCAACCCGAATCGACAGACGCTATAGCACTGACGGGGAAAATGAAACCGTGGGCACTGAGCGGCCCCAGTATTCAGATCGATCCGTTGTTTCCCTATTACGCCAACCGTTCGCGGGACAGTATAGCAGATGAGATCGCCCTTGCGGGCTACCAGACCGTTCATTATTTTGTCGTGCGTGAAAATGAAGTGGATGGAGCGCTTGTTGCTGCTTTTCAACGCAGAGGCATAGCGGTGTGGGCGATGGTGCTGGGCAACGGTTCTTTTGGCGTGTCCCAGCTGCCGCCGGAGTGGAAAGGATGGCGCATGGAGCTGCTGCGCGAACCGAACGACGGATTTCAGCGGCTTTCGCATTTTGCCCAGGAGTATGTGGAATGGAAAAAGAAAGCCGCTGCCCGGCTCGTCACCGACATTCCGTTCGACGGGTTCGAGGTGGCGGAGCCTTATTTCCCCGAATGGAACGGGCTGCGCAGTGGAGTGTACGGGGATGTTGGGCCGCATGCACAGCGCGCCTTTCGCGAGCGTAGCGGTGAGGACATTCCGGATTTTCGCGACAAGCATGCGCGGAATTATTACCGGAAGGTTCCGAAGCTGTACGCGCAGTGGGTTGAACTGCGTGTGGACGCCGTGAATGGCCTGATCAGCGAGCTAGTAAACGGTGCGGGTGGTGTGCGTGATGTCCGGCCGGACATCTGCGTGGCGACATGGTCGCTTGCTGTGAGCGGACGCGGCGATGTCCCCGGCCAGCTACGGGAATGGCAGGGTCTGGACGCGGTAGCCATGATCGGGTGCGTAGCCCCGGATATGCACGTGCTCCAGACCCATTGGCCGGACTGGATGCGTCGCCGTCTGCCGCCACAGTATATCCGCGGCTACGCCCGCATCGCGCAGTCGATACGGGCCGCTTATCCGGGTCTGCCCCTCGGGGTGCAGGCGGATATCGGTTCTCTCGCGCGTATGGTTCGGGACAGCGAGTGGACGCAGAGGTTTGGGGCTACCGCTCTGGAGGGCGGGTACGACGCCTGGACCGCCTATGAATACCATTTGGGTGGTTACATGTACGATGAGCCGCCCAAACCGCTTAAGGCGGAACGATCAGCCGAAGATGAGGTGGTTATTTCTTTCAGCAAGCGGATTGCCACACCGTCTATAGATGAGCTGCGTATTTGGAGTCGGGAGGACAGAGCAGGTACAACACGCGGCCTGAGCCGCCATCTAAGGAGCGATTCACTAACGTTGTTGGAGCTTGTGGATGCCGTAGCAGACGGAAACCGTCTATTGCTGCGTATACGCAATTTACCAGCGGGGGCGTTCAGCTTGCGCCTTGATGGTGTGCAGGATACACCGGAGCTGTGGCTGCTTAAGGGGAGGAAGGTACATCGCAATCTGCCAGAGCATGAAGTGAGGATTCCTTAAAATTTGGGTAATAACAAAATAACAGCTGTATAAACGGCTCATTTGCCGTAGCATTATTGAGTTGTATATAGTAAGGCAACATCTTTTCAAAACATAAACAAATAGTGGAGTGAAAAAAGTATGTGGGATTGGGATTATCTGATTCGGGTCATGTTCGCTGGCTTGTGCGGCGCGTTAATCGGCTATGAACGGAAGAGTCGGATGAAGGAGGCAGGCATTCGCACGCATTTCATTGTCGGTATTGGCGCAGCGCTCATGATGGTGGTATCCAAATATGGTTTTCAGGATCAAGCCACCTGGACTAACCTGTCGCTGGACCCTTCCAGAATAGCAGCACAGGTTATAAGCGGAGTCGGCTTTATCGGCGCAGGGATGATTTTCACACAAAAAAATAGAATCAAAGGACTGACCACTGCCGCAGGCATCTGGACTACCGCCGGAATCGGTATTGCCGTCGGTGCAGGGATGTATGGGCTTGGTGCAGGTGTAACGCTGTTTATTTTAGCGGCTCAGTCCTTGCTCCATAGTCGTTTTTATCAGATGGCTACCCCGTCTACGCGACAAGTAGTTGTTCAGGTCGACAATGAGCCGGGCGTACTGAATCGGATCAAAGAACTGCTGGAACACAAGAAGCTGACGATTCACAGCTTTCACGCCGAGCGCATCAATAACGGTGAGCAGTTGGTTATTCATATGCTTTTAAAGCTGTCTCGGTCAGAGGGAGTGGAGGAATTGCTGTTACTGCTGCAAGAGATGGAAAGTATTCGTTTGGTCGAGACCAAGTCCAATTAGACGAATTTACTGCTCCTTCAGTAGCTTTTTTGTCGAACGCTGGCGGCTTTTATAACGGAAAAAAACTTTAAAAATAATGATTGAAAACGCTTCCTTTTGTGTATATACTCTTACTACATCACAGAGGCAGCAGCTTAGGAAGCATCAAGGGATAAGCAAAAACGACCTCATGCGTATGCACAAGGTCGTTGCTGGTGTCCCGTTTTGAAAGACTGATTTGAATGTCTTACTTTACTTTGACTGGAGCTGGATATTTTTTACCCAGCGTATCCACAGTGACTTTTTTCATCGTAGCCGGTTTGATCGGTTTGTCATTGCTATCCCGTTTGGAATTGACGATAGCATCGACCACATCCAGCCCGGACGTTACTTTACCGAAAGCGGCATATTGACCGTCGAGGTAGTCTGCATCGGCAACCATGATGAAAAATTGCGATCCGGCCGAATCCAGATCCGCTGAGCGGGCCATGGATAATACGCCACGTGTATGTTTGAGTGTATTGTTAACACCATTGCTCTTGAATTCGCCTTTGATACTGTAGCCGGGGCCACCTGTACCGTTACCTTGCGGATCACCACCCTGAATCATAAAGCCTGGGATCACACGGTGGAAAATGGTACCGTTATAGGCTCCCTTTTGCACCAAAGAAATGAAATTGTTAACCGTGTTCGGTGCTACTTCCGGATACAGCTCAAGCTTAATTTTCTTACCATCATTCATGACAATCGTGACAATCGGATGGGAAACAGCCTTGTTTTTGTCCTTAGTCGCAGCAGGAGTTGTAGTGCTTGTCCGGCTTGCAGCTTCCACATCAGCCGCTTTTGTGCCACATCCAGCAACCAGCACGAGCATGATGGCCAGCAGGCACAGCGTATACCATGGGCGTATCGTTTTTCGGTTCATTGATATTCCTCCTGAAAGGTTGGATGGTGTAACATCCTAAATTATAGTTTGGGGGCAGCGCAGAACACTTTTCCATTTTCTATCATACCTTTTTTGCTGGGGATAAGGAAATACGGGTTTGAAAGCCGTATTCTTGACCCATACTGCTGCTATTCCCAAGGAAAGGGGCAGGATCATGATGGAGGTAGACAAAAAGCTGGCGAAAGGTCTCATATGGGGTATGGCGTTCAGTCTGCCGGTTTGGGTAGGGGTGCTGTACTCCGTACAGCATATTCGTGACTGGCTATAACATAAA
Organism: Paenibacillus sp. FSL L8-0158; assembly: GCF_038592965.1. Taxonomy (GTDB): domain Bacteria; phylum Bacillota; class Bacilli; order Paenibacillales; family Paenibacillaceae; genus Paenibacillus; species Paenibacillus polymyxa_D. Next base: position 1,208,061 of record NZ_CP151949.1, read on the forward strand.
GCGTAAAGATAGGCCAAAACCGTTATGGTTTTGGCTTATTTGTATTTGTGCCAGTCCAAATTGCTGTTATTCAGTAGATGCTCGAAGTTGTTATCCAGCTTCTTCTGTTCAGCTTTTTTTGCTTCAAGGGCACGCTGCCGTTCGTCTTCTTTACGCTTGTCCTGTTCTGCTTGGGCTTCATTGGCTTGAGCCTTTAGCTTGTTCAACACATCCTGGCTCAACAGATCTTTTAACGTAGCAGGTTTGTCCTGAGCCGCAGGAGCAGGGGAAGACGAATTTCTCTTCTTAGCCATGTCATCATCTCCATTCCATTCGATTATATCAGCTTCTTCACGGTTGTTCCACGATGGAAGTATGAGGGGGCGGTAGACTTTTCTAATTTAGGGGGTAATAATGGAATGAGCAGAAGGGACGTGTGGCATCATGCATCTATATTGGAAGCGAAACCTGGTCATTTTGTGGATTGGAGTGTTGTTTTGCAGCATGGCCTATTCCGTGTCTATTCCGTTTTTACCTATTTTTCTGAATACGGAAATGGGCGTAAATGATCATTTGGAACTGTGGTCGGGGACTGCCTTTGGAGTCACTTTTTTAGCCAGTGCGCTGATTGCCCCATTTTGGGGTTCGCTTGCAGATAAATATGGACGTAAGCCGATGCTGATTCGTTCAGGCTTTAGCCTGGCGGTGTTGTACCTGATATGTGCTTTTGTGACAGATCCGTATGTGTTCGTAGGAGTACGGTTGTTTCAGGGCCTTCTCTCCGGGTTTATTCCTGCTGCGATTGCGCTGGTCGGAACGGGTTCGCCAGAAGAAAAAACGGGCTATGCGCTCGGTATAATGGCGACCGCTGGGGCGACAGGCAGCATTATAGGTCCGTTGATTGGCGGTGTGGTGAGCCATTATTATGGCAATCGGAATGCCTTTTTCTTCTCTGCAGCTCTTGTACTGGTATCTGCATTAATTGCGACCTTTGGCGCTAGAGAGGACAGCTTCAAGGGAACCAGTACCCGCTCGCATGTTCGTGATGATATCAAGGAGGCTATTGCTAATCGGCCTTTGTATTTTTTGCTTATTTTGGCGGGATTAAGCACCTTTTCCGTTATGATACTGGAACCATTAATTACGGTATATGTGCTTGAGATGGGAGTTGACCGCAGCCAAGCGTCTCTAAGTTCCGGAATTGTATTCTCAGCCGTAGGTATTGCGGCGGTGCTGATGGCCCCCCGGTGGGGACGGATTGGAGGACGGACCGGATTTGCACACGTGCTGCTGATTGGGCTGATCGGTTCGGGAATCGGGAATATTCTACAATTTTATGTAACTAACTTTGTTGGTTTTGGTGCGCTTCGCTTTGGATATGGATTGTTTTATGCATCCGTCATGCCTGCTATCAACGCAATGACTGTGGAGGTCACCAAGCCGGAGTTTCGCGGACGAGCCTTTAGTTTGAATCAATCAGCTACTCAACTCGCGACCATGGCGGGGCCATTGATTGGCGGCATGCTTGGCAGCTGGATGCCCATTCGCTGGATCTTTGTGTTAAACGGTGGCATATTGCTGCTTGCAGCGTTGTTGCTATGGGTGAAGGGGAAAAACGTGTTCCCGGTTTCAGCCAAGAAGAACGTCACGGATCAGGATATCCATTCTGCTGGATAGGTGAATGACACTGGATTGATTAAGAGGACAACCTTAGAGCTCATAGAGCAGGTCTTTTTTTGTGTTATTAGATAATTATCCCAAACCTTTACTTTTAGTATACTTATTCATAACCCTCTACACTGATAATATGACAAGGAGGGATATATTATGATAAGAGACGACATTTTGCGTCAACAGCTTGAGAAAGCTCGTCAAAAGCTGTATATTTTGCAAGCAAAACATGGTTTTAATCATGCCAGTGTGCTCAAACAGTCTGTAATTATGGATAACCTCATCAATCAATATAACCACCTTTTTTATATAAAAGAAAAAAAGCCGACTGCATAAATGTAACCGATGGGCGAGAAACTTTTGGTGAGGTCACTCGCCCTTGTATTATAGCGCTGATACTTATAGATAACGATGCTTGTCTTAACTTTTCTAGCGAGTGCGCAATCTACATTTTAGGTACGATTTGTTTGATGTGCACTTAGTAAAACACCAATAATAACGACCAAACCGCCGATGATTTGGCGCCATGTAATCGTTTCATGCAAAAGCAACACAGAAAATAAGACTCCAAATATCGGAACCAAATTCATCAGAGAAACGGAACTGCTCGGTGACAGCTTGATTAATCCGTAATTATATAGCAAAAACGCGATAACGGAGCAGAAAACACCCAGATATACTAACAACATAAACGATCCTGTTGTTGGAACCTGCCAACGATCCTTTTCTAATAGAGCCAACGGTATAAAGAAGATACTCCCTGCAACGGTTTGATAAAAGGATAACGTCACGGGTGGATATTTGTCCACAACCTTGCGCGTCATGAAAGTGTAAAACGCCCACGCAAAACCCGTCCCGATTAATATTAAATTTCCGATGAGTTGATTCTTACTATCCGAACTTTCGCCAACTGAAGTCAAGAAATATACCCCGATCATGGCCAGTGCTATGCCGCAAATTTTATATTTGGATATTTTCACTTTATACAAAATAAGTTCAAGCAGCGATGTAATTGCGGGATAGGATGCAACAATTAATGCTGCGTTGGAAGCGGTAGTCAGGCTAACCCCTATATTCTCCATTGAAAAATAGAGAGTGATTCCCAAAACACCACTAAACGAAATCGTAGCCAAATCTTTTGGCTTTACTTTGACATGTTCTTTTTTAATCAGCAAAACGATACCTAGTACAACGGAAGCTATAATAAATCTGGATAGACCCAAGGTAAGAGGGGGGAATGTCGTATAGGCTGCTTTGGTGGCAATAAACGATGTGCTCCAGATCAATAGGGCCAGAATGGTAGAACCGTAGTAAATCCGGTTGCTTTCGCTGTGATGAGCTATGACTTTGTTCAAGTTAAATCCTCCCTGAGGTAATCCCCTGTGAAATAATAATAGTAGCTACTATAGTAACTACTATAAAAACGTTACTAAAAAGATAGTGTGTATATCAGTTTTTGTCAAGGGGAAGTGATATAGTAAGGATGAACACGAATTGAGGAGAAGACGTCATGAAACCAAAACCAAATATATTAGAAATTCTACGGGATTTGAATTTTAGTGAATATGAAGCCAAGGCTTATGTGACCTTATTGGAAAGCTCTCCACTTTCGGGATACGCCGTTTCATTGAATTCCGGGGTACCGAGATCCAAAATTTACGAGGTTTTGTCTGGAATGGTCAACCGTGGGGACATCATGGTCAGTCAAGAAAATACGCCTCTGTATGTGCCGCTTCCGCCACATGAATTGATTGCCCAGAGAAAACGCAAAGCAGAGCAGATTTTCAATGTGGCGCAAGAGAGTTTGGAGCAGTACACGGCATCATTTCAAAACAGAGAGAATATTTGGAATATTTCGGGGTATGAAGCCATTATCAATCGCATAAATGAAGGGGTAAAAGGAGCAAAACACCGAATTTTATTGGAAATTTGGCAAGAGGATGCCGAGGTGTTCCGAGATGCCTTAGAGCAAGTAGCCCAACAAGGAATTGAAGTGATCATTGTAGCGTATGGGGAGCTTAACTTTGATTTCGCTACTGTTTACCTCCATGATATGAGTGAAGAGATTACGTCCGAAATTGGTGGTCGGTGGATTGTACTTAGCATAGATGACCGGGAGGTCGTAGCTGGCATACTTTCACTAGGGGATGACAGCCGCGCTGCATGGACGTTGCATCCGGGTCTGGTGATGCCGATTACGGAAGTGATTATACATGATATTTATATCATGGAAATCCTATATGAGTTCCGTGAACAATTAGAGGAGAAATTCGGCCCTAATCTAATTCATCTTCGCAATAAATTTGCTATGGGTCCAAATGGCAAAGGATATTATATTCCTTTGACTGAAAAAAGCATTAAACGTGTATAGAGATTGTCTGAGGTCCGATGTGCAAAAATAAACAGGCCCATGGAGTGTTATTCCATGAGCCTAATTTTATGGATGTTGTGTTCTATTATTTTACGGTTACAATCACACGTTGATAATGCTTTAAAGGATGTTTTCCATTGTCCTGTACTTCTGCAATGATATGAAGCGTATTCCCTGACTTAGCATCTGCAGGAACTGTGAAACTAACTGCATTCGTATCACTACCTTGCAAGTCAATCGTGTTTACTTTCTCTCCTTTAGCTACTTCACGATGAAGCCCAAGCTGCATTTCACCCAGCAATTCAGGTTTAACTTGTGCTGGTTTTACTTTAGAATCTTCGTACGTGTCTGCTTCAAAATATCTCCACCATTTATAGGTTAATTGATCATCGTCGGGATCTGAACCTTCTGCATGCAGGGTTATTTTCTCCCCTGGACTTGCCGTCAGGTCTAATCCTTCTTTAATGGTCAACGTTGGATTATGGTTCGCATCTTTGTAGTCGGATGCAATAGCCCAATCTGCACGAGCAGCAAAGTCATTTTGAATATCATCAAACCAACGCATCAGAGAATATTCTGCTTCGAATTTTTTCGTATGCACATCATAATCCAACACGGTATTTCTAAATAATTTATCGTTAACGACACCAAAACGACCTCCCCAGCCACCATAGGTTGGGTTTTCCATACTCCGCAATCCGTTATCAATTAAATAGAAGAAGGATGGAGAATCACCTTCAGAAATGAAGTCATACTTGTCGTATTGCGGATTTTTCTTCAAGTAGGCTTCACTGCCTCTTTGTTCTTCATCCAACTCGCCTTTGATGATATTGCCATCGCCCATCAAGGCATACATATTGAGCAACTTGCCATGACCATCTTTAATATTTTTGAAGTTCCATTCCCCGTGCAACTTGCTGTTTACTTCTTCTGTGTGCATTTTCCAAGCATAAGCGAAATGCCAGAAGTTAGATTGATCATTAATAATTCTGATGTCAGGCCAATTTTTAGCGATGTAATTGTTGTAGCTATCGTCCTGGTCCAGAATGATGTACAGCACAAGTTTATCACTTACTTTTTTTCGAATCGTTTCCCATTGATCTGTATTTTTATATTCGTCTTCAATGGACTTTAGAGCTCTGGCCGTGGTATTGGTTCCACCCCAAGTTTGTACGTATAAATCTCTTTTGTCATCGTCCAGGAAAAGCGTTTTAAGGAAATTGGAGCCTTCCGTTTCTTTGTCCATTTCACCTTTATTTGATATGTTGCCTATTTTGGTAACGCTCTTGATATATTCAGGCTTTGGATATCCCTCGGCATGTTTGATTAAGTTGGGATAAATCTCTCCGTAGGCATCAATCATATCTGTTACCCATTGTGTTCCGGTCCATCTAAATGGCTTGATGCCAGCCTTTTCATCACCTGCATAATGATATACAGAACTAGTCAGTACAATCCCGGACAAATCCATTTCATTGGAGTAAAGAAGGAAGCGAATGACTGAATTCATATCATCTACTTCTCCATCGGTAGTGATCACCGTTCTGGCCTTGGTTGTTTTATTTTCTACTTTATTTTCCGTTTGTTTTTCTGTTGGAGCAGCGCTTTCATCTTTCACTACGGCGGGCGCCTTACCACTGCATCCACTGATGATCAGAATACATATCATGGCTAATAAAAAAATGCTTAATCCTTTTCTTTCTCTCATTTCTGTTCCCCTCTCTGAACGTTCCTATGATGTTTTTTTAGGATTATGACCATGTAAGTATTCTTTTTATTCAAGATTTAGGCATAAAAAAAACCTAAACATATATATGTCTCAACAATAGTTGAGCATATATACATTTAGGTTTTGCCTGCATGATCAGTCACAATCCTGATTCAATTTTACATCAATGTCCGAGAAAATGAAAGCGGTTTATAAGTCCCAGCATAAAATTAGTTTTACGCTTTGAATAAACCGGATTCTTTGACTTCAGATAGGAAGTTGTGGAACTCAGGAATGTTCAGCTGTTGCTGAGCATCGGACAAAGCGACTGCCGGGTTCGGATGGACCTCCACCATGATACCGTCGGCTCCAGCAGCCAGGGCAGCTTTGGCGCAAGGGGCCAGGATGTCCTTACGTCCTGTGGAGTGAGTCACGTCCACCAATACAGGCAGATGACTTTCCTTTTTCAAAATCGGAACAGCGGAAATATCCAGCGTGTTACGCGTCCATTTTTCGTACGTACGGATACCGCGTTCAATCAGCATGACTTGCGTGTTACCACGGGAAACGATGTATTCAGCAGCATGAAGGAACTCTTCCATTGTGGCAGCCAGTCCGCGTTTGAGCAGAACCGGAGTTCTGGTTTCACCCGCAGCTTTGAGCAATTCAAAGTTGTGCATGTTGCGCGCACCAATTTGAATAATGTCGATGTATTGGATCGCTTCCTCCAAATGTCTTGGATCGACGATTTCACTGATTGTAGCCAGCCCGAACTCGTCACCTACACGTTTGAGAATTTGCAGTCCTTCCACGCCCAGTCCTTGGAAATCGTACGGAGACGTACGTGGTTTAAACGCGCCACCCCGAAGAATCGGCACACCGGCTTCCTTGAGAGCCGCACCTACTTCACGAGTTTGCTGGTAGCTTTCCACCGAGCAGGGACCTGCGACCATGATGGAGGCTTTGCCGCCTACCAGCGTATCTTTAACCTTAATAATTGTGCTATCTGGTTGATTTTTACGGCTGACGATCAGATGTTTTTTGTGTTCTTCTTTTTGATAGTTCAAAGAAGCCTTGAAAATATTTTTGAACAGCTGGCGAATCGTAGCATCGTCAAAAGGCCCACGGTTAGCCGCGATCAGCTTGTCCAGCATTTGTTGCTCACGTACCGGATCAAAGTCAGGTACCCCTTGAGCTTCCTTCAATTTTCCAAGTTGTCCGGCCAGTTCAGCGCGTTGGGACAGCAGCTCCAGCAATTGCAAATTTGTAGCATCGAGTTGTTCACGCAGCAGCTCCAAAGAATTTTCATTTGTAGACATACAGTACTACACCCTTCCCGAATTTAATTTGTTTTTTCTGTCAGTCCATAAACTTTTCTTGCAGAAAATAACACAAAAAGGCACTCGTCGCAAGGGACGAATGCCGTGGTACCACCCTAATTACAGAAGTATACATACGAATCGTCAACGTGGTTCAGTCGACAGCAGTAACTTCTGAGCTTGATGCCCGTAACGGGGGCTTCCGGAAACCTCTACTCGGACAAAGGAATGAATCCTTCTGTCGGTTCAAGGCTCGACTCGGGAGTGAATTTCAACGTGGGATTGCGGTACGCTCTCAGCAATTCGTACCTTTCTGTGGGAATCCGTTAGACGTTTACTTGTCTCCGTCGATGTCTTTGTTCATGGTTTTCAAAAGATTTGACCTTATTTTAAACAAAGTAGGTGCAGAAGGCAAGCCCTGATTATCAGGTTCAAGTTTTTGCCCTTGAATTGCTGTCCTTTCATTTTCCTCGATCCCTGGGTTCGGGCTTCGCAGATGCGACTCCTCGTGGGTTATCTTCGATCGAGGTATCGTCCGTTTTTGTCTTGTCCGCAGTTCTACGGTCGTCTGCTTCCACAGGATTCAAGGCTTTATACCGTGTGTATTCCATATCGGCCTGAGACATCGGATCTTTATACATAGGAGATCAGTCAACTCCTTTCTGTTATACACTACATTACCCGCATAGCAGAATGGGTAACCGTTTTCTTTCACTCGATAAAATGAGTGGTTAATCCAGCATATCGTCGCTCTCCAGTTGATCTTCTTCATCCCCATCGGTACCATTCAGCAAATCGGTACCATGCAGGAATTCGGCGGGAGCAGAAGGATCAACAGGACTGTTCGGTGTCAGTTCATCGGCATCTGGTACATCCTCCAGAGGAGTATCCGGCCCTTCGGTCAGATTCTCCCAGTTGGTTTCTGCATTTTGCAGAGAAGGCTCAAAATCATTGTCATGTAGCTCAGTAGTTCGATCGTCACGATTTGCCATGTTGCTCAGCTCCTTTACTTTTTGTTGCTTATTCCGACCTTACCCAAACAGCGGAACGGCTAAACCTTCAGTTAGTGTGTCTGTAGGAAGTTAAAATCATGCGAATAGGGATATGCCCATTCTCAATTAGCGTTTTTTTGGTAACTGCTGTGATATGATAAAGAAGATAGGGAGGGATATGAGTTGGAATGGTACATGTTTGGTCCGATGATTAGTCGTATCCGCGTAGGCCAAAAGGCATCTACCCCGGGATTTTCCCGCACCCTCATTCGACGCCCGGAAGGCTTATACTGGACAGATGGTGGACAGGCCGGAAAAATAGTAGAAATACGCGATTATTTATTCTCTGATATTTGGACGATCTATGAGGATGAAGATTGTGAACCATGGTTGGGGCTTAGAGAGCAGAAAGAGCGGCGTGAACAGGAAATGATCATTAATCAATATGAAGATTTTACAAAAAATGAGTAAAAAGAACATGATACCCTTCTTATGAAGAAGGTATGCACATCATCGTATAGAATAATATAATTTCAGGACGTAAAAAATGTTAAAACGTATACAAACTTGTAAATCCTACTATGTAACTTTGAGGTGCTTAATATGAGGCATGTGCCCAAAGCTGTCGTCGCCCTGCTAGCGGTCATTGTGATGCTGTTGTCGCTGGGTCACTCCGCCTATGCGGCCAAAATGACCCCGGAAGGGGATTATAAAATACCCTCCTGGGATATGAGATGGGGAGAGGTAAACGAGGATGGCTCTTTAGATGAGGTAAAGGATCCCAGCAAGATCTGGATGCATATTGAAGATGATACACAACTGCTTAGGCAGCCCGGCAATATAGGCTCCGCCTGGATTCGTATTAAGTTACCTTCGCTAAATGATGAAACGCCAGCGATACTTTTTGAAAATATTTATGGCAGGCATATTACGCTGTATAAGGATGGAACCAATTTTTACGAATCCTACCGTGGGTACAATTATGAGAATAATCGTATTCTGATTCCGCTGAAGCCGGAAGACAGCGGTAAAACATTATACATATGGACGGAAAGCAGTAAGAATAGACTGGGCATCATCGGTAACGTGATGACCGGTGATTATCGTGATTTGTTGGGGACCTTGGTCAGAATGGATGTTTTAGATATTGTACTGGGCAGTACGTTTATCTTTATCGCCCTGATGCTACTGATCTGCTCGTTTTTCCTGTTCCGTCCGAGTATGGCCATGTGGCTGTCCCTAAGTGCGATTGTATTGTCTATTGGTCTGATGATCGTAACGTATTCACCATTCTTGTATACATTCTATCGCGGCTACGGCAAGCTGTACTTACAACTTTTTGATGTGGCACTATTTATTCTGCTGCCCTCATTAGCCTTCTTTTTTGAGCAAAACATCAATTCGATTATACTGATTCGCAAATTCAGAAAGTTGTTAACCGCCTACTCTTTGTTCTGCTTTACCATGATGATTGTGAATTTAGGAGCACAGGAGCGGTTGAACAACATATATTATTTTTTTAGTGTAGTCATTCTGGGTATATTACTCGTCGCCTTAATGATACTGCTGGTATTTGCTTCGGTTCGCATGGCACTTAAGGGTGATCACGAAGCGATCATCTTATCGACAGGCTTTGCATTTTTTGCAGTCATCTCTATCGGGGAGCTGAGCTGGTTTTTCATTCTGGACGGACACTACAATATGTTTTTGTGGAAATGGGGCGTGTTCGGCTTTGTACTGGCGTTGATCGCGATTTTGGGCAGAAGGCTGGCAGAAAAGCACAAACAGGTGGTTCGGTATTCCAGAGAACTGGAGATGTTCAATAATGAGCTTCAACGTTCGGAGAAAATGGAGATTATTAGCGATCTGGCTGCATCTGTAGCTCATGAGGTACGTAATCCCCTTCAAGTTACACGAGGATTTCTTCAGTTGATGAGCAAGCAGGAGGATGGTAAAAATAAAGACTATCTACATATCGCTCTGGAGGAACTGGATCGAGCTTCCGCGATTATTACTGATTTTCTGACCTTTGCCAAGCCAGAATTTGACCAAACCAAAACGTTGACCATATTGGACGAATTCAAGCATATTGAAGGAATCATCAGTCCAATGGCTAATTTGCAAGGTGGAAAAATTTCGCTGGATATTCCCCAGGAAATCAAAGTGCGCGGGAATTCCTCCAAGTTCAAGCAGGCGTTCATCAATATCATCAAAAACAGTATTGAAGCGCTGCGAGACCAGGGGCTTATTCATATATGGGCTTATGTGGATAACGGAGAAGCTGTCATTCATATTCGGGATAATGGTGAAGGGATGGATGCTCAGACTTTATCCAGACTAGGTGAGCCTTATTTTTCGAATAAGACAAAAGGCACAGGTTTAGGAATGATGGTGACTTTTCGGATTATTGAAACGATGAATGGAAAAATAACTTTTACAAGTGCAAAAGGGGTGGGAACAGAAGCGACCATCCGCTTCCCCGTAGCCGGATAATATCCGGCTTTTTTGCGTTCGGAGAAAACGGAGGGAAGCTTGCTGAGCCCACCCCTATGAGGTTAAGGAATCTAGATTAAATAAGCATTAACAACCATTCTACCACATTGAGCGAGGTTTCTGGGATGCAGCGAGCACGCCGGAGGGGTCTGGAGGAATTACCAGAAAAAACTGATCAGGCGTTTCTTCTAATGTTTTGATTTGGATATGATCGGGGATCACGACTCCTAACACATCACGAATTGCAGATTTGGGATCAGTCATCAGTTTCTCTCTGAAACTGGCATCCTCCCAAGCTTTTTGAATGACTTGTGTTTGAAGAACTTCAGTAGCCATCAAAAATCACCCTCTCATTCAATTGGTTATATTTACCTAGTCAGTATACCACGAAGGGCTCAGAAAAATCTAGCATTATTTCATATTTTTGGAGAGCCAGTAATCAAGTCCACCCCGTCTCAAATGCGAGCGTCCGCCTTCAATTTCTGCCGCCACTTCGCCCAGCTCAGCTGCGATAGAATGTGCAAAGCTACGTAGGCCCTGGATAGAAGGCTCCAGGGTCTCTAACTGTTGGACTGCTTGATCGGCAATGTTCACATAGCTGGCAAGCGCACCGCGTACATAAATCGCTTCTTGAATCTGTTTGGGTCCCAATCCTTCACAGTAAGCCGTCTTCTGCTCGGCACTGATATGGGACAAAAGACAGTTATAGCTATGTTCGACCAAATCTTCTGACCAATCCGCCCAATCATCCGACATTTGAAGCACGAGTAGCGCCAAGTCCGTCATATTTGTAATGTTCTGAATCAGATCGGCACGGCCTGCGAGCAGTAAAGCACCCGTTCCGGCCATTTTTAATGGACTTGCTTTCAGCGCGACCTTATTTTTTTCTCCTTGAAAATAGTCCTCTGTTCCTTCGGATATCACACTAACGGCCCATTCATCAACATACGTTCGGGTATATGACCAAAAAGGAGAGGTCGCTGGAAAAAGGTCCCGATATACGCTTAGACACTCGGTATAGAATAGCTGGCTTAAAGCGAGTTGCGTTTTACGGTTGTCTGCTGCTGTGTCCATCACATCGTCTTGAATTAAATAGTGAGCCATGACGAACACGTTGCCAAGTGACAGCCTGCGGCATGTTTCGGGGGGCAGTCCGGTGAGTTCTTGCAGCCAAAATGGAAGCAAATAGCATATGTAATTACGCGTGCTGTCTTCCCGCAACGGATTAAAACGCGCCAGATAGTCCAAACCCTCTTGCCGAAAGGGAGCTGGAAACGTGGACGTCCGTTCCTCCGCTTGACGAAATACTTTTTCCAATTCGTCTTTGTATGCAAAATACCATTCCATCGCCATCACCTGCATCTCTTATGAATATTTTTATAGCGATTTCTAGTTGTTACCCGCCATTATACAACAGATTGCAATTTTCAATATTTTGTTATTTTTACATTGAGAATGTTATGAAAAAACATATGGAATCAGGCCTGTTGATTAACCAGAATATGTAACTTAAAGTTACCTGTATTCATAATTAATCATGCGATGTATGTGCAACATCCATTCGACCGGTAAGCCATCCAGAAGCAGCAACCGAGTAAATCGAACAAAAGAAAGCTCCGCATGACGGGGCAACATGTCCTTCGCGCCATCAAACAGCCATTTGAGCAACACAAAGACGAGCAATGCGGAGAAGAGTTGACCATAGACGGCATTTTCTGTCGTGCCAAATAATGTCGGGATGTTTAAATGTTGCTTGATCCAGCGAAAGAAAACCTCTATTTGCCAACGGGCTTTGTAAATCTGGGCGACTTGTTCCGCTGTTATTCCTAATAAATCTGTAACGACACGAATTTCTCTACCCTCAAAATCACAAAAGATGATCACACGGTGACGCATCTCAGAACGACACTGAGATGTGCCAAGTTGACAGGTGATATCCCGAATTACAGAAGAATCATTGAAAACTTGACGTCGCAAGGCTCGTGGTTTTTCAAGATGAACATTGTCACGAAGTCGAACGACGAAGGATTGTCCCTCTTTTTTATAACGATCCAAACGCTCCAATTTACCGTAAGCGCGATCCATAACCATTAATAAAATCGATGCTTTCTAACGATTCACTTATCGGTCCATCATGTTTGGAGCCAATCGTTTCCGTAACTTTAAGTGGCTGCATGTTTCGGTCCTGCAAAGCTACATGTAGCTTCACAGCAGAACGTTCTCCGTGGTATGGAGCCCAAGGTAACCGTGTTTTTCCCACAGTCATAGTAGTGGAGTCAATGAGTAATAACTCTTTAGACCGGACCATTCTTCACTTGCTGCAGCACACCAATATTGTAACAAATGATACACTGTGAACTTTCGAGCTGTATCCACGTAACCGACGGCTTGAACGACGAGTGCAACTTCTTCAGGTGTGAGTATGGATTGAAGGATGGATGGAATCGTGATAGACTTTTTCATGGAGTCGTCACCTTTCAGTTGGTGTCAGTAACAAATAAAGTATTAGACCGGATGACTCGATTCCATGCGCCTATTCGAATTGTCATACCGTCAGACTCCCTAAAATAAGTTTTAGACTGAGCCTAGAAAATGAAACAGCGACAGCCAAGGACAAGAAAATAAAGTCCGAGACTGGCGCTATTTTAATTAACTAACGGTTCCTGTTAGTTATTAACTTTTCCGTTACCTATGATGCGCTTCGCCGCATTGGCAGGAGCGGCATGTTTAGGGCCATCCTTTGAAGGGCGGCCCTTTCTTTATAGGGGCGCTACGGATGTATGAATAGCTTCATTCCCGTCACGTAAATCGGGATGACCATGAATCCTGTCGGGCATACGGAATATCTCTTGCCAGTGTCCAATCGCCGGATTCGTTGCCTCCTCGATCAGTTTAAAGTCGATTACTTCGCTATTCTCTTTTATCCTTAACTACACAATGGATTGCCCTCCATCCACATGCAAAACGCTGCCCGTGCTAAATCCGTTACGGATGAGATAGAGCACACTTTCGGCGACATCCTCAGCGGTCCCGATCCGATTTATAGGGAGACCAGAGGCCACATGTTGGAAAAACTGATTGCGGGTAGTAACGTCCATACTGCTGTGAGCTGGTGTGTCGATAATGCCTGGAGAAACCACGTTGACCCGAATAGGAGAGAGCTCGAGTGCCAGAGCTTGACCCAAAAAGGTAACCGCCGCATTCACCGAGCCGAGAACCACCGTTTCTTTGGCCGGCTTGAATGCTGCCGCTCCCGAAAACAGCGTAACCGAGCCTTCGTTCGATAGCCAAGGCGCTGCATGTTTAACCAACTGGTAGGGACCGAAAAATTTGCTGGCGAATAATTCCTTCACGGTTTGCATCTCGGACTCTTTAAAATCGACCAAGGAAGCTTCTGAAGCGCTAATCACGAGATGATCGAACTGCTTGATCCGCTGTTTGAAAAATTGTTTTACCTGCAGTTCATCCATCATATCCAGAACATAATCCTCTACATTCTCACCATAATGAGCGAAGCGTTCTCGCGCAAGGTCTAGCTTTGTCTGAGATCGTCCAGCAATAACAACCCTAGCCCCTGCTTCAAGTAAGTGACCGGCAGTTGCCAATCCAATACCTGAACTACCTCCAACAATCACGACTTTTTTTTCATGTAGTGTATCCATTTATTATTCCTCCTTAGTGTTTGGTCGACCAACCAACAGTTATAAAAAATGAAACATTAAGTGAACGAAAGATACATTTCACTTAATGTTTCAAACGCCGCATCCAAATCGAAGCTCTCGTCAGTCAGTTTGCGCAGAGCCAGCCCATCAAACGCGGCGGTCAAAGTAGCTGCGATAGCTTCGTGATTAACGCCTTCTTTTCTGACAAGATGAGTGGAGAGTTCGGCGATTTTTCGTTGTTCTTCCTGTAATAGTGCATTCACATGCGACTTGAGGTTCGAATTATTTAGACCGTTGGAATAAAGTTCGAACCGTAGCCGGTAAACCTCTAAATCCGCAAATAACCGTTTCTTACCCAACTTTAAAACGTGTTCGATTTGCCGGTTGTCCTTCGCTTGCTGGAGAATTTCATCCCAATCCTGAAGGCATTGGCCCTTAGCTTCCTCCAGCACAGCCAAAATAAGCTCTTCCTTGCTTTTGAAATAATAATGAATCAAGCCTGGTGCGACACCAGCAGCTTGTGCAACCCGTTTCATCGAAGTATTTTTAATACCACACTCAATCAACAGATCATGCGTCTTGGCGATAATGAGATCCCGATTATTTAGCGGCTCTGTAATCATACTTCCTCCCTTCTAGCATATTTGGTTGACCAACCAAATATAAAATATTCCTCTATCCTAGTCAAGTCATTATGGCGATGGATAAAGAGCAATTCCCGAGCTATACCGTGTTTCACCCCTTTGTTATATTAACGGAAATGGACTGCCCGTCTTTTGCTACCATTTAGTGGTTAATCAACAGGCCTGATATGGAATGAATAAAAAACGCAGAAAGAGACAATATAGATGAAAAAGGATGAAAGAAGGGTCTGCAACATGAAAAAACAATTGAAATTGACCGCTGCTATCCTATATGGAGGCGTGATGATGTATAGTACTGCGGGTGCAGCAGGAGCTTCCGCGACGGAACCGGGTAATTCGTTGCAAACTCTCACTCCCAACGACTCTATCCAAGAGCATGTTCACAGACATAGGCACAGCAAAAGGCCTGGTGGCCTGAATCACCATCTCAACGAGAAAGTAGCCAAGCTGCTGGGCATCACTCCTGTCCAGTTAGAGAAAGAGCTGGGACAAGGGAAGTCATTGGCCGAGGTTGCTAAAAGCAAAGGCATCCAAGAGGACCAGCTCATTGATAAATTGAAAAATGAAATGACCGTGGATCTGAAACGGCTTGTGAACCGTAAAGGCCCGATTACATTCGATCGTAAGTCCGGGGCTTCGAATGAAGCTCAATTGAAGCGTTAGCCGGGGAGGCCCTCAGCCTCGACTAACGAAAACTAAATGTATCTTTTTGCACTAAAAAGCCTTGAGAATGGCGGTCCTCAAGGCTTCCATATTCACCGGGCGGTCCGCATCGGATTCCTACTCTCGCAGGGTACCTTGGTCTGGCACAGTCCGCAGCCAGCACCCGATTTGGCCTCGCCACCGTTTAAAACCGCAAAGTCCCGTGAAGCCTGGCCGTACACAAATTTCATGCAGGCGATTTTGTCATGTCCGCCGTCCTTGCTGATGGCTTGCACAGGACAGCGGGTAATGCACACACCGCAGATGCCTTTGCTGCACAGCAGGCAGTTTCCGGTATGGCCTGTGGCTGAAGATGCTCTGGCATCAGGCGAAACCTTGAGATCGGTCACCACGGACAGCAGACGGATGGCAATTCCTTTTTCGGTGATGAAGCCGTCGTTGATACTGAAGGTGCCAAGACCCGCAGCATATGCAATGTGTCGCTCCGACCAGTTGGAGATCGGCCCCCCTGTGGCACCATGGATGCTGTACCAATCCGTATCCAGCGGTGCAACCGCACGGTAACCAAGGCCTGTTAAGTATCCCGCCAAATGCTGCCTCGCAGACTGTACAAAATATTCATCGCCAAAGGTCCGCAGCAGCGCCCATTCCCTTGAGGCTCCTTCTTTTTGCGCACGATTAGCCTTACGGATCGTCTCGCTGATCGGCAGCACAACGCTGATAACGGTGCCTCCATCAAAACTCTCCATTCCAAAGGAACGCTCAAATGCTTCCTGCGGGGTGGCGTGGTCGGGCCCCACCACTCTTTTGTACTCCTCAAACAAAGGGTCATGGGCCGCGGCAAATTGAATAATCGGCTCCTCGTAATAAGGACTCTGCAGTTCTTCACAAACATTGCCTTTGTCTTCGCTCACATAGGTTTTCATCTCGGCTACGATGTTTTCTCTCATATCCAATACGGATTCAACCATCCTATCCACATCCCTCTCCATGGTTATTGTTCATAGTAAAGCTTCCTTTCAGAAGCCTTGTGGCGGGCTAACATATATCACTGACCAGCCTTGATACCGCGAAACGTTTTTTTTCGTGTATATACACGAATTGAGCAAACACTTCATGTATGAGAAGGCGGCTAATCACAAGCTCAAATGTTCAATTTTGGATAAGAGTGAGGTCAGTATGTGCAGATTCTCGTTTCCCAATGACTCCTGTAAAAAACGTTGCGCCCCCTCCCAAAGCTCGGCTGCGTCGTTGTATACCGTTCTTCCACTCTCCGTCAGAGTAAGGCAGCGGTTGCGACTGCCTTCAGCAGATGTATCCTCCACATATCCGCTATGCTCCAAGGCCTTCAAATTGCGTACAATCGTTGTCCGGTCGAGCCGCATCTCCAGCGCCAATTCGCTTACACTTGCCGGTCCCAGCGCAGTTAAGTGCTTAAGCAGCGAGAATTGGCTAATATTGAGTCCGCTCGGAGCCAGATATCGGTCATACAGTCCTGTAACAACCATCGAGGAACGGCGCAGATTAATGCAGGTACAGACTGAGGCTGATCGCTCCTGCGAAGATTTCTTATTCTTCCTTGTCGTTGCCATAAGTTCTCCATTCTTTGTGCTGTTTCGTGTATCTACACTATCTCGAAAAAAACAGGCTTTGTCAGGGGGATTTGTCACAGCAGTCAGCCCTGTCAGTTTAGTTGGGTGCTTCTTTCGTATCTTGCAACGATGGGGCCTAAGCAACAATTAATACATCATGATTTATCCCCTGTAGTCCTTCCTACTAATGAAGAGTTGAAATAACCAGTCGCACGAAATCAACCAGCGACTGGTTATTGAGCTTTGCTAGAATATGAGTAGAGCGATACCTATAATAGCTTTTTAAGCTGGGAGATACGCCCTTGGGATACGCCGAGCCGTTCAGCATATTCGCCTTGCTTGGCGTTTGGATGCTCGCGCATGAGTTTTCTTAGCTCCTCAACCAAATGTTGTGAAGACAACCGATGTACACTTTTTTCTTTGCACGCAGGTTCCTTAATAACAGGAACAGGCATTTGACTCACACCTATGTTTCCCTTCAGATCGTTTATGCATTTTTTACATAAAAATGAACCCCTGAAATAGCTTAAATCCTGAACCGAATAGCATAAATGACAGCAGACTCCTATATACTTCCGCATACTCAATAATCCTGTTTCAGCATCTAAATAAAATTCTAAAGACTCACCAGCTTGAATACCCATAGAGGTTCGCATCTCCTTAGGAATAACAATCCGGCCTAACGTATCCAAGGGACGTGTCATACCTGTATTTTTCAAGTGATCTTCTCCTTCCATTGTCCAACATCCAATGATCTCCTAATAAAAATATAAAAATCAATAAAGTAAAAGTATTTATGTTTGTTCCAAAAGATGGTACTATCGTGAAAGAAAATCAATAATTATACTATTAGTTTCCAAACTATATTGTTTATTGAAATTGAAATTGAAATTCTATGAAAATGCTGAAAGGGTGGTTTGTCCATGGAAATCACACCTACGATACAGGCAGAAATTCAAACTTATCTGAAACGAAAAGGTTTAACGATGACCAAGTTTGGTCATACGATTGATTTGAATGTAGGTACAGTCAGTAGCATTGTGACTGGTAACCGATCTATTTCTGTTCACCAACTGGACAGTATTACTGCGGGAATGAATTTACCACCGGATTATTTTTACGAGCGTTATATTGAAGAATGTATTGAAGAATCTCCGCTCAACTGGAAAAAAATCAGCCCTTTCCTATACCGATGCATTGAACTAGGACGACTCGACTGCTTGCAGCGAGTTGTAATTATGTTATTGGATAACCCTAATTATCCGCCATCGCTCTTTGAAGTTGCCGAAAATGTATACAAAGACGGTTACAACGAAGCAGCGGCATACCTTTACAAAAAGGTGGCTGAAAGTGAGAAGCAGCAGCATTCAGAGCGATTGGCGGTCTGCCAGTATCGCTTGTTTCAAATTAATATCGGACAGGATAGAGCTGTAAATCTTCAGGCTGCCATTGAATTTGCCCCTTTTGTGGATCGTTTAGACGAGATAGAGCAATTAGATGCCCTAAAAGATTTGGCGAACGTGTACAGATCATTAAGTATGTGGGACAAGGTGTATGAATTTGCCCATCAGATGGGTCAATTAGGACAGATCCAATATAATTTGGTTCATAACTCTAAGCGAAAAGGAACAGAGCCACGGAAAAAGCTAAGCAGGCCACTGTTTGTATACATAGTTTACTCCGAACTGCTGTGTGCTAATGCTTGCGATGCAAAAGGTGATCATGAACAGGCATTAGAACATATTCGAGGTTATGCCGATCTAAGTTGGGTGAAGGAACAAGATTCCGAGTCTCTCTATTGGAAGAAGCAGTATCTGCAATGGGCGAAAATTAATACTTACGTCAATAGACTTATGTCTGGGGACATCAGCGTTCTGCCGGATTACGTAGAACATATGGCTGCTGAAAAAGAGATTTTTTCCGAACTAATAAACGTCATTGAAGTGGCTAATCGGTACAATGTAGATGTAGACCATATCCTTAAGCGCTTTGAATCCCAAATTGCAGCGTATCAGGTACCGTTGTCTTCTGACATGTATACACAACAAGTTTTACCGGAAGAGTACGTACGTTTCTGGTACAAAATGGCTAAGTACAGCCTAAATAAAGGCAGATACCTGTATGGTTTCAAATGTTTAATAAACGCGTTTGAAAAAGCTGTTACAATTAACCATGTACTACTTATTGCCAATTGTTTTGGATTGTTTTTTCACTTCAAAACACATGCGGCTCCCGAAACACAGACACAGTTCCAATCTATTTATGAGGAGGTGTGGGAGAAAAATGATCAAAAGGATGGCTTTCTTCTTGGCGGTAACTAGCTTTTTACTGGTATTCACAGTACCAGTCCAAGCTGGAAATCTAAGCCATGGCACGATCCAAACACAAGGACACGTTGGTGGATCTTGATCAAGCACTAATTCATTACCATGGACCAGCTTATTGCTGGTCTATTTTTGTATTATTTTGTAATTTTTTAGTTCAAAAAAGATCATGACGTATTTGTACATCCCTCCTTAAAATAAGATTCATTAGGAGGTATGCAGGATGAACAGGGATGAAACGGAAACGTTAATTCAACAAATGGAACACGCCAGACAACAATTGCATGATCTTTACGCAGAGCATGGCTTCGGACATGCTTGTGTACTTGAACAGTCTATGCTTTTGGATGAACTGATTAATCAGTACAACCGTATGTATCAGACCAGAAAGCAGCCTCACCATGTTTTGGATCAGATCATTAACAACGACGATGTTATGTTCAGTCCATCCTCCCCTTTCTTTTTATGCAAAACTGTGACTTCTCCCACGTAACGTTTATTATTATTCTATATAATGACTTATTTTAAAATTAAATACATATTCATGTCATAAAATGTTAATCGCTTTTTGGGGGTAGCATACTAAGGCAACAAAAAAGCAGAGCTCAATAAGTGAGCCCTGCCAAAGTCCATTGGATTTATTACCCCTTGCTGAAACACAGATCTACAAGATTAGCCAAGCTCCTGCGTGCTTTTGGAAGCACGTTTGGAGGAAAAGAACTGGAAACGAAGCGAGCCCCAGTTCAATCGCTGTCTGCCTTTGGAGCCAACAATCCAGTTGCCGCCGGGCAGATGGGCAAAGAGCCAGCTTATGCCCAGAGAAACACTTGCCACGACGACAAACGTAATGAGCGTAGCTGTAAAATGATGATCGCCCAGTGCAAGCGGGCGGGTGTAATAGGATATGAAGGACAGCACGAGCGCATGGGCCAGATATCCTCCAAAAGAGTAACGTCCGATCCAGTTCAGCATACGGCGAAACGGCTCGGATCGCGTATCTTTTTGCAAATGGAGCAGCAGTCCGTACAATAATAGCAACTGCGACACAATTAGAACAAAGGTGCTTGGCTTCAAATAGGTGGAAATATTGAGATTGATCGTATCACCCGACTGGATCAGCATTGTGTGACCCATAAGCATGAACAGACCAATAAAGACAAATACATTCCACGGCAATGTCTGTTGGGCCAATCCCCGCCAGGTGTCCGTCATATAGGCGCACACTGCGCCCAGCATAAAATAGAAAAAATACATAACAAAGTTATAAGTGCGGTAATCTAACAGAGTCTGCCAAAAGGACGGCAACCCAGTGCTCCATGCAGACATGTCATAGTAGGACCATTGTAACAACAAAGCGTAAGCCGCAGCGGCAATCAGCATAACAGCCAAAACAAGCTGTTTGCGTCTTTTCGTGCTGTAACGACGTAGAAACGCTTGAACCTGCCCGGCTGCTTTTGAAAATAAAGGAAAAAAAATATAAAACTGAAAGATCATCACTACAAACCATAGATGATATCCGCTGACGGGGATGATCATTTCCTCGAACATACCTTTGTAAAAATAAATATTTCCCCACTGCGCCGTTGACCAGTTTTGAGTACATACCCAATAAATAACCGTCCAGCAGAGGAAAGGAACATAAATATCTCGAAACCGCCTGCCAATATAGCGAGGATAGCCAATCGGTTTGTTACCATTATAAAAAAGCAACGCCGCAGACAGGAAAACGAACGTCGGTGTGCCAAAACGTGTCAAATGATACAGCATCGCGAGCATAACGGAATCTGGCTGTTGGATGTCGCTGCGATAAATATATTCGCCAATGCAATGCTGAAGCACGACAGCGAGGTAGGCAAGGCCCCGTAGTTCTGTCCACTCCGCGATACGCGGCTTGCTCATCCATATCACTCCTTTTCCTCAAGATACGCACATGGTTTTCCTAGCACAATTGTAGGTATTGTAACGTAGAAACATTAGTGCAAGATTAACGCCACCTGAAAGTAAGAAGAGTGAAGTAGTTCCAATTTAATATGATTGCGTTTACAATCTAAGTGAAACAAGAATAAATTAAAGTGAATTTATAACTTAAGGATACACACAGGAAGAGGAGAGGAAGGATGAAAAAAACGCTGCTGGTATATATGCTGTTGATTGCGGCCTTTGCTCTCTATGTGTTCAGGTATGAACAAACTGGCCCGTTGAATGGTACTTGGGAAGATAAGGGGCTACGAGGCAGCATCGGAGAAACCTATATGATGATTACCTTCCAGTCTGGCTTGGAGTATTGGAAAAGCGGGCTCAAGGGCTTCGAGGATGCAGGAGATGCTTTGGGAGTGACTGTGGAGTATCGGGGAGCTACCCGTTATGATGCGCAGGAGCAGACGACCGTTATTGAGCAGGCGATTGCTCGTAAGCCCGCAGGGATTGCGATTTCCGCGATTGATCCTCACTCTCTGATTCCGGTGATTAATAAGGCGCTGGATGCGGGCATTCCTGTGGTGCTGTTTGATGCCGGAGCGCCGGGGAGCCGGGCGTATTCTTTTTTGGGCACGGATAATTATAAGGCGGGCGTGACCGCTGCAGATAAAATGGCAGAGCTGTTGGGCAGAGAAGGGGAGGTAGCCGTTTTGACGCTACCCGGTCAGCAAAATCATGAAGAACGCTCGCGTGGTTTTCGCGATACCATTAGGCGGCAGTATCCTGCCATGAAGGTGGTGGAAGTGGCAGATGGCCGTGCAGACGCGATGGTCTCCCGGGATGAGTCGCAAAGGCTGATGAAAGCTTATCCGAAACTGGCGGGCATTTTTGTGACCGATGCAACGGGAGGAACAGGTGTGGGTGAAGCGGTACTGAGTCAAAAAAATAGCCATCCGCTGAAAATCATTTCTTTTGATACGAATAAAGCGACACTGGATATGATTCGTGGTGGGACGATCTCGGCGACGATTGCCCAGGGAACATGGAATATGGGCTATTGGTCGCTTCAATATCTGTTCCATCTGCATCATCATTTAACAATTCCTGCACCTTCTTCCTCTGGAGACAACACTCCGCTGCCCGTGCGGGTAGATACTGGGATTTCCGTGGTCACCCGGGCGAATGTAGATGATTATTATGCGAAATAAATTTTGGGAGCGTATCCAATTAGGGGTGCGCCAAACGATGCCACGATTACGCTTGCGCAATATGCCTTTACGCTATCAGCTCATGCTGCTGTTCCTGTTGTTTGGCATTGTGCCTTCGCTGGGATTAGGTCTGCTGGTCAATTGGACGGTGGAACGGATTATTGAGCGGCAGGTGGAAAATCATACGATGCAGTTGATTGGCAAGGTGAACGAAGCGCTGGACACCAAAATGGAAAATTTGCAAAACATGACGTATCTGATTGCTTTTAACCCCGATATCGGGGAGTTCTGGAAAGGGAAGACGCTGGCTGACGGCCACGCGGGTCATGCGAGTGTAATAACACCGGAAAACCAGACTCTCACTTCCAAGCAGGCATTAAGTTCTGTACAGGAACAGGATACGCTGTATAAAATGAAGCAATTTTTGCAGGGCTATACTACGTTATATCCTGAAATTGCAGGGATTCTGATCGTGAACGAAAAAGGCGACTATATCAGCAACGAAATGTATGCTCGAAGCACGCGTAGCCTGACGGAAGAAGATTGGTACCAACAGGCGGCGCAGCATGCAGGCATATTCACTGTGCTAGGACAGCCGAGCCACCGTAATGTGACCACTCATGTCCGGTACAAGGACAGCGAAATTGTCTCCGTCGTTCGTTCGGTTACGGATTCGGAAACCGGACGCGTGCTAGGCGCGATTATGATTGACCTCAAGCTACGGGCTGTGTCGCAGGCCGCCAGAGATGTAACCTTGGGCAAAAGCGGGTATTTAATGGTGACAGATGCTGAGGGACGTAGCGTGTACAGGCCGGATATGCCTTTGATTGAGCGCATTCCGCCGCAATGGTTCGGGGCAGGTGACAGCGGGATGTTTACCCGTGAAACTGAGGGCAGGGAATTGCTGTTCATGTTCAGGGCTTCCGAGTTCACGGGCTGGAGAACAGTGGGGGTATTCCCGGCACGCGAATCTACACTGGAAGTTCGGCAAATTCAATTCTATGTCGTCTGTTTTGTCTTCATTGTATGTCTATTTGGCTTAACGGCATCCTTGCGATTGTCGAGTTCCATTGCGCAGCCAATTTTCCGGCTGATGTCCTATATGCGGACAGCAGAGACAGGGGATCTCACAGTTCGCCAATGGAGTGACCGTGGGGATGAAGTTGGAATGTTGGGGCGGAGCTTTAACCGGATGCTGGAGCAAATTCGTCGTCTCATGTCACTTAGCGAACTGAGGGAACGGCAAAAACGGGATGCCGAGCTGCGCAGCCTTCAGGAGCATATTAAGCCCCATTTTCTATACAATACGCTAGATACGATTCATTGGATGGCCCGAAGAAATGGAGCAGACGACGTATCTGACATGGTAGGAGCGCTATCGAGATTGTTCCGTCTCGGGCTGAGCAAGGGAGATGACTTTATTCCGCTGCGCTCCGAGATTGAGCATATATCTAGCTATATGCAAATCCAGCAAACCCGCTATCGTGACCGACTTCGCTGGGAATTGAATGTACCCGACGAGCTAAAGGATCTGTTCGTGTTGAAGTTAATACTTCAGCCTGTAGTGGAAAATGCGATTTATCACGGCATCAAGGCCAGACGAGGCCCAGGCATGATTTGGATAGAAGCTAAAGCTGAGGGCGACAAGCTGCTGCTGACGGTACGTGACGATGGAGCAGGGATGACGGCAGGCCGTCTGCGTGAACTGCGTGAATGGCTGGAAATACCCCTGGAAGCAATGGAAGGAAAGCAGCAGCAAAAGGGAGTTAGTACCCATGGCAGAAGCTATGGCATGCTGAATGTACAAGCGCGTATCCGGCTGTCTTTTGGTGAGGAATATGGAATTGTACTGGAGAGCACAGAAGGGACAGGTACCTGCGTGACGATCACTCATCCGTTGCTGCTGGATATGGCGCAACTGAAGAAGCCTTATGAAAAAGGAGAGGGTCAGGATGACGAAATCAAAGGCCACAGACAACTCGACAACGGCGAGTCTGATTGACCAGGCCATAACAGAAGTGACCATAGGCACAGCAAAACGTTACCAAGTATTGATCGCAGATGATGAGCCGATCATCCGAGAGGGGATACGAGATTGCATAAACTGGGCGGCTCTGGCTATGGAAGTTGCAGCAGAGGCGGAGGACGGAGAAGAAGCGCTGGAACTGGTGGATCAGCTTAGTATTGACATCGTACTGGTCGATATGAATATGCCGTTCATGGACGGGATTGAACTGATTCGGCGGCTGCGGGAAGAACGTCCAGAATGCCGTTGTCTGATCATTTCCGGGCATGATGAATTTGCTTATGCGCAGGAGGCTGTCCGACTTGGCGTAGAGGATTATATTTTAAAACCGGTAGATGCGGATCAGCTTCATGCTGCGTTGTTGCGGCTTCGTCAGCGAATGGACGAAGAGCACAAACGAGCCGCCTATGTAGAACAAGCCGCCGGACAGATTGAACGGAATATTCCGCTGCTGCGCCAGCGGTTTTGCCTGGAATGGCTGGAAGGGCAACACACGGGAAAAGACGTCATGGAGCAATTGGCGTTTTTACGGCTTCCATCGCGGCCGCCTGCTCAGATCGGTGTCGTACGGTGGCCTGCGGCAGAGGCCCGGCAGACGATTATGCGCGAGAATGACCGCCAGTTGTTTCTTTTTGCCGCTGAAAATATTATTGGCGAACTGCTGGAGGACCGACCGCATGTGTTGTTCCGCGATGCGAACGGGCTGATCGGCATATGCCTGTGGCAGGAGGCACCCGAGACGATTGGCGCTGCCATGGAGCAGGCGATTGGACGCTACCTGAATATAGCGGTTCATACGCATGTGGAATCCAACGCGGGTGGGCTGGAAGGCGCAATTGATGCGTACCGGGTGAGTCGGGATCGAGTGTATGGTGAATCGCAGCTGTCTCCCATCGTACGTCGGGCACGGCAGCTCATTCAGGAAGGTTACGCCGATCGGGAGCTGACGTTGGAAACCCTTGCTTCGCGACTACAAGTATCCGCCGTATATCTCAGCCGTGTGCTCAAAAAGGAGCTCAACGACAGCTTCGTGACCCTCGTCACGCGTGCCCGTATCCGTAAAGCGGTGCAACTGCTGGATTCCACAACGTTGTCTATCTATGATATAGCGGAACGTACGGGATACGACAGTCAGCACTATTTTAGCACCGCTTTTAAAAAGACCATGGGCGTGTCTCCTGTGCAGTACCGTAAAGGCGGGGGAATTCAGGAAAATTCGTTGGAATAGGAATAATTGGAATGTGGAATTGTCCTACATTGTCTTATTATGATAAATGCTAAAAAATGTGTGTGTAATCACACCTACGCATTCAGGGGTTTGTTACGCTGGGGATAACGAACAAATATCTATAAATATTTGGAGGAAAACGATATGTTTTGTTATCAGTGTGAACAGACGCCGAGTGGCGGGTGTAAAGTAGTTGGGGTGTGCGGGAAAGATGAGACGATAGCGAGCTTGCAGGATACGATGATTTTTGCATTAAAAGGGATTGCTGCCTATGCGACACATGCTCGCCAGTTGGGCTATACCGATCCTGAGGTAGATCGCATCACGCATGAAGCGTTATATATGACCTTAACGAATTCTAACTTTAATGTACAAGAGCATTTGGAAATGGCGATGAAGGTCGGAAATGCGGCTGTACGGATCATGGATGTGCTGGATCGTGCGCATACGGATCGTTTTGGCATTCCGCAGCCAATTACTGTCAGCCAAAATAAAATCGAAGGCCAATGCATCGTCGTGACCGGACATAATTTATATGCGCTGGAGGAATTGCTACGGCAAACAGAGGGCAAGGGCATCAATATCTATACTCACTCGGAAATGCTGCCTGCCCACGGTTATCCAGCATTGAAGAAATATCCACATCTCAAAGGGAATATCGGTAAAGCCTGGTACGATCAGCGTAGACTATTCGAAGAGTTCCCAGGTGCAATTCTGGCTACGACGAACTGTGTTATGCCGATTAAAGGCACGTATGCAGACCGCTTCTTCTCTTATGAAGTAGCCGGGCTGGAGGGAGTAGCCAAGATCATGGACGACGATTTCTCTCCATTGATCGAGCGTGCTTTAGCACTGCCAGCCGCAGATGTAGATTCGGAGCAGGTGCTTACGACGGGATACCATCACGAGACGGTCATCGGGCTGGCTCCTGAGATTATTCAGGCCGTTAAAGACGGACATATCCGCCGTTTCTTCGTTATTGCAGGCTGCGACGCACCGGGCAAAGGCGGCAACTATTACCGCGAGCTAGCTACATCCTTGCCAAATGATACGGTCATTCTGACCACGTCCTGTGGTAAATTCCGCTTTAATGACGTGGATTATGGTACCGTTGGAGATACCGGCATTCCGCGTTATATTGATTTGGGGCAATGCAACAATTCGGGTTCTACCGTGAAAATCGCTCTGGCATTGGCGGATGCTTTCGGCTGTACGGTGAACGAGCTGCCTGTCAGCATTGTTCTGTCCTGGTTTGAGCAAAAAGCGGTTGCCATTCTGCTGGGCTTGTTCAGCCTTGGCATCCAGGATATTCGCATTGGGCCGAAGCCGCCTGAGTTCATTTCTTCTGGCGTGCTGGATGTACTAGTGGAGATGTTTGGCTTGAAGCTAATTACGACCGCAGAGGAAGATATGAAAGCGATGTTGGCGTTGTCGTAAGAGGTTAATTGGGGAACTGCAAAGCGCAGTTCCTTTTTTGTTTCATCGTTCATCGATTCTTATAAAGATGTCCGTAAGAATCTTTAATGCCAGTTCAGTATCTTTGGATTCACGAGTTCTTAGGAGAGTTAAAATGGTTTTTATACTTGAATGTTCTTCGGTAAGCTCATCATTGTCCTTCACATATGTAAGCAACTGATAGACGCCCACGTTCAATGCCTTCGCTATTTTCTCCAGATTTTTCAAAGATATATTTCTCTCCGCTCGCTCAATGAATCCAATATAACTCGAATTGAATCCTGCTTTTTCGGCTAAAGCTTCCTGGGAAAGCCCTTTAGACTTTCGAATATCTCGAATACGTGTACCGACTAATTCCAAAAGTTCTGACATGAATACACCTCTCTATAGTAAGGGTTCTACAAAATCGATTCCAATCGCTCCAAAGTGCAATATATAGACGAACTAGATCATCACGACCTATATATTATTATTGGAAGTCGCTTGTTGGATTTTGCAAAATCCTCTAGTTAGAAGTGTAGAGAAAGAGTTACATCTAATTAATAAGTGTTAGTAAGTAAATTGAATTAAAAACTACTATATAGTAATATTTATTAGGAAGCTTGTCCGGTAGCTAGAAAATTATACATCTTGATGGTTACATATTTGTGCTACGTTGCTCACATTTGTTTCAGGATTTTGCAAAACCCTTATTTATGAAATTTTAATTCAGGAGTTGATTCCCCATGAAACATTACTCCTTAAGTCCCCAACTACATAATGATTCCGATTTCAAATTGCCTAAGTACAGCGACACCTACATATTCAATTGCATGATGGATTTTCAAAAGCTTGCCGAATACCAGATCAAGCTTGCACAGATGATGCGCGACCATCATCAGTTTCAAAACTGCCTCATTCTTTGTGATCGAGCGATGTTTTCTATGGCTAAGGCCATGTATGTTCATCGAAACCAAATCATTCCATCGTACATTCGATCCATGACTGACCTATTCCCTTTAATTCACACAGATGCTGAGCCCAATTTAGATATGGTGCTGTTTATCGGTACGGTACATTATCTGGTTTCGGGAGAGGATGAAGCATCCGATGAGACGATGAGACAGGAGGAAGTAGACAAGTTGCTTTATAAAACGGACTCTATTCTAGAGTCTCTGTCACAGCGGATCGTAGCTGATCCGTCTAAGCGGTATCCATCTATTTATAAAGAAAATTCGTACAATGAATCGGTAGATCTTTTATCAATAATACCCGGTTCTTTTTGAGCTAATGATATAATGATGAAAAGGAAGATGTTGGATGATAACTAACACTTCCACATCAGAAAGGTGTTATTTCATATGCCTACATACAACAAACTGGTGCGGGATCGGATTCCGCACCTCATTATGTCTCAGGGCAAGGAATGTCGGACACGTATCTTGGAACCAGAGGAGTATAAAGAGGAACTGCGAACGAAGCTTTGTGAAGAAGCCGAGGAATATTTTGAAGCGGAAAAAGATCAGGATGCGCTGGAAGAGCTGGCGGATATGCTGGAAGTCATCCGAGCGCTGGCAGAAGCACATGGAGCGAATGCAGCAGAGCTGGACAAGCTCCGGGCAGACAAAGCCGAGGCACGGGGCGGATTCCAGGAGCGGGTGTTTTTAATTGATGTGGATGAAGCTTAATATCAAGTAGTACACATGGAATAAACCTATTTTCTTATATATTATGTATAGTTAACGCTCGGTGATTCTTACGTACATGCCATTGATGAGATGTTCGTGTGAATCAATTTTTCAAAAAATCTTCTGTTGTGAAGGCAAGATTTTTTTGTTTTTAACTATAGTTAGCAGTCGTAATATTCTTCCATTTGATGATACAATATAAACATGATTCAAAAGGACTATTTCAAATGCGATGATTCGTTTAATTTATTATTTTCCTTGTTTCACGAAGTTCGTAAATAAGACGCTATGAGAAATTGGGGCAAAGATTGAAAACTTGTAAGAGAGGTCTGAGAAAAATGAAAGTTTTAGGTTTTAGTCATATAACATTGAACGTAAATGATTTAGAAAAATCATTAAATTTTTACTGCAACTCGTTAAAGATGAGGTTAAGGCATAAAGGGAAGACGGATGCATATCTGGAATGGGGAACAGCTTGGATATGCCTGATACAGAGAAATAATTTAGGAAGCACAGAACAGAAAAGTTGCGGAGTAGATCATGTAGCATTCTATATAAGTGAGGAGGATTTTCAAGAAGCAGTAGAACAGATTGAGAAAATGAATATAACCATAGTAAGAGGGCCAGTACAAAGAGGAAGAGGATGGAGCATAAACTTTTTAGACCCGGATGGTATTGAATTGGAACTACATACATCTAATTTAGATGAACGGATGAAAGTCTGGATATAAGCAAATAAGAATTCGATTAGCACACTCTGAGAAGGCCCCAAAATCTCATAACATAGTATTCACGCATCGGGCCTATCGCCCCTCGGTTGTCAGATGTATAATCATGGAAGAAGCTCAGACAACAAACGACCCAGCCTAAGATAAGAGCTATCTAAGGCTGGGTCGTTTCGTGAATACAACAACGTTATACGACAGAATTAAAATTGAAGAAGAGCCAGAAGGCTCTCAATCTAAAGATAAATCTAATTCGTTATGTAGATGAAGAGCATCTTTAAAACCTTGCAAATAGATTTCACGCTCTAAAATAGCTTGAACAGAAAGGTCTGCGTCATCAAAAAGGAATAGAGTCTTTTGTATATCTTCTGGTAGTAGTTCATGTAACTGTTTGAAGTAAAGATTCCGTTCGGATGAGAACTGGCTGTAGCTGGAGTTGTTTTTGATAAAGAAAATATACTTTCATATAATTAAAGAAAATTCACTTATGTGTGAAAGGAATAACAGATGATTAGTTACAAACCTTTTCAAAAATTATTGATCGACAGGGAAATTAGAAAGCAGGACTTACTTAAAATGACGGGGATTTCGTCTGCTACAATGGCGAAGCTCAATACGAATGAATATGTGTCATTAGAAGTAATTGATAAATTATGTACGGCTTTAGGTTGTCAACCAGGAGATTTATTGGAACACATAGCAGAGCAATGACAGATCAAGATCAAGGAAGAATTCTGATTGATCGAAGAAGTGATTCCGTCGTATAACCTAAATATTCAAGCTGTGGCTCCGTTGGAGCCTGGGTCTGTGTGAACTCTTTAGATAGCCGATTTAATGATTCTACAAATTGAGACTTTGCCAAATGTAAGAAGGCCAAAGTCTTTTTGCGTTTTCAAATAATATGAGCGATCTCCCGACAATCTCCATTCTCCTCAAATCCAATCCCGTCTCCTTACCCCTTCACAAAGGTTAAAATTTTATAAAAAAAGTTCAAAACCAGCAAAGACCTTTCCCGGCCTGGAATGATACCATGTGTTTGCACATAAAAAAAGGAGAGGCACTCATTGCCTCACTTATGTAAGCGCTATCTCATTTCGATTCTAATCAGCACTAACCTGAGGATTTTGCAAAATCCTTACCTTCAAAATGACCCGCATCACATGAGGAAAGGGGAACTTCATATGAAAAAAGGAGCTGTTGTCGTATGGCTTCTGGTTTTGGCCCTGATGCTTTCGGCCTGTAATTTAGCGGAGAGTGGAACGGGCAGCAAGGAAAAAGGCTATGTGGGCATTTCCATGCCGACCAAATCGTCCGAGCGTTGGGTAGGGGACGGAGAGAATATGGTCCGGTTGTTTCAGGAGCAAGGCTATAAAACGGATTTACAGTACGCCGAGGACGTGGTGGAAAACCAAATCTCCCAAATCGAAAATATGATCACCAAGGGCGTCAATGTTATGGTGATCGCTTCGGTCGACGGAAACACGCTGACGGATGTGATTCAGAAGGCACACGATCGAGGCATTCAGGTCATTTCTTACGACCGTCTGATTCGCAACACACCGTATCTGACGTATTATGCGACCTTCGATAACTTCAAGGTGGGCGTGCTACAGGCGGCGTATATTGAGAAAAAGCTGGGACTCAAGGAAGGCAAAGGCCCTTTCAATATCGAGCTGTTCGGTGGTTCACCGGATGACAATAACGCTTATTTCTTCTTTAATGGTGCGATGTCTGTACTGAAACCTTATATCGATTCCGGTAAGCTGGTTGTGCGCAGCAAACAGATGACGATGGCGCAGATCGCTACACTGCGGTGGGATGGAGCTTTGGCCCAGTCGCGAATGGATAATCTGCTGAGTGCCTACTATTCGGGGGCCAATCTGGACGCGGTACTATCCCCGTATGACGGCATTAGCATCGGTATCATTTCATCCCTGAAAGGGGTCGGATATGGATCAGCGAACAAGCCGCTGCCGATCATTACAGGGCAGGATGCGGAGCTGGCTTCGATCAAGTCCATTGTGGCTGGGGAGCAGACGCAAACTGTATTTAAGGATACCCGCAAGCTGGCTGAGCAAACGGTCGTGATGGCCAACAGCATTTTACAGGGCAAGCAAGCGGAAGTAAATGACACGGAATCCTATAACAACGGTAAAAAGGTCATTCCTGCTTACTTGCTTGATCCGATCTCGGTGGATCGAACGAATGTGGAGAAGGATATTGTCGGCAGTCACTATTACACCAAAGAGCAAATCGGACTGAAATAAGAGTAGGAATCCAACCGAAAGGAGCGTATCCCATGACTGGAATCATTTTGGAAATGAAGGGAATTACCAAAACCTTTCCCGGCGTGAAGGCATTGGAAAATGTAAATCTCAAGGTCAAGGAAGGCGAAATCCATTCCCTGTGCGGTGAGAACGGTGCGGGCAAATCGACGCTGATGAAGGTACTAAGCGGTGTATATCCGCATGGAACCTATGAAGGGGATATTGTTTTCCAGGGCAAAACGTGTGAATTCAAGGATATCAAGCAGAGCGAGGAATTGGGCATTGTCATTATCCATCAGGAGCTGGCGCTGATCCCGTATCTCTCGATTGCGGAAAATATTTATCTGGGCAACGAGCGCGCCAACGGCGGTGTGATTGATTGGAAAGAGACTTTTGTGGGTACACGCGATCTGCTGTCCAAGGTCGGTTTGAGTGAGAATCCCAATACATTAGTTACGAACATCGGGGTCGGGAAGCAACAACTGGTCGAAATTGCGAAAGCGCTCTCAAAAAAGGTGAAGCTGCTTATTCTCGATGAACCGACAGCGGCGTTGAATGAGGATGATAGTGAAAATCTGCTTAATTTGATGCTGGAATTTAAAAGACAGGGTATTTCCTGCATTCTCATCTCCCATAAGCTGAATGAGGTCGCGAAGGTGTCAGATTCGATTACGATTTTGCGGGACGGGAAGACGATTGAGACACTGGATATGAAAAAGGATGAGGTTACGGAGGATCGGATCATCAGTGGGATGGTTGGACGTGATCTGACCAGCCGTTATCCAGAGCGTCATGCCGAGATTGGCAAGGTCATTTTGGAAGTGAAGGATTGGACGGTATATCACGAGCATCATGCAGACCGCAAGGTGCTGGATCAGGTGAATTTGAATATTCGTCGCGGTGAAATTGTCGGGATTGCCGGGTTGATGGGAGCGGGACGGACCGAGCTGGCGATGAGCATTTTTGGCAAGTCGTACGGACGCAACATTTCCGGTCAGCTGATTAAAGACGGCAAGCCGATCCAGAACAACACGGTTACGGACGCGATCAACAACGGCTTTGCCTATGTAACAGAGGATCGCAAGGAGTATGGCCTCATCCTAATGGATGATATCAAGCGTAATATTTCGCTGACTGGCCTGAACAAGCTGACGAAGGGCGCTGTCGTCAATGAGCAGGAGGAAGTCGTCATTGCAGAGGAAATGAAAAAAAGCATGAACATCAAAGCGCCGAGTATTTTACAGAAAACAGGTAATCTGAGTGGCGGCAATCAGCAGAAGGTGGTGCTAAGCAAATGGATTTTCGCCGGACCGGATATTCTGATTCTGGATGAGCCGACACGCGGCATTGATGTAGGCGCCAAATATGAAATTTATACGATTATTCATCGGCTTGCCGCTGAAGGCAAGGGAGTGCTGGTCATTTCGTCCGAGCTGCCAGAGGTACTAGGCTTGTGTGACCGGATTTATGTCATGAATGCTGGGCGGATCACTGGAGAGGTTAGCCGTGAGGACGCGTCGCAGGAAACGTTGATGAGATATATGACCAAGTCAGGAGGCGTGAAGCATGGAAACCATAACTAAACTATTTAAAAATAACATCCGCCAATATGGCATGATGATTGCGCTGGTCGTCATTATGATTTTGTTCGAGGTGCTGACGGGCGGCCTGCTGTTGAAGCCGATTAATATTACCAATCTGATTCTGCAAAACAGCTATATTCTCGTGCTGGCCATCGGGATGGTGCTGGTCATCATCACTGGACATATTGACCTGTCCGTCGGCTCCATAGCCGCTTTTGTCGGTGCGGTTGCCGCCATAATGATGGTCGATTGGCAGCTTCCAGCATGGATCGCTGTCATTGCATCTTTGCTGGTCGGGGCGTTAATCGGCGCATGGCAAGGGTTCTGGGTCGCTTATGTACGGATTCCGGCATTTATCGTTACATTGGCGGGGATGTTGCTCTTCCGCGGATTGACCATGATCGTGCTGGAAGGCCAATCGATCTCTCCATTTCCGGGGGGATTCCAGAAAATCAGCTCAGGCTTCCTGCCGGATTTTTCATCTACCGGTTATAACCTGGTATCCATCATTGTCGGCATTGCGCTCACGGTATGGTTTATCGTGAACGAAATTCGCGAACGTCGTTCTCAGCTTAAATATGGATTTGAGGTTCCGTCACAGACATTATTTGTACTCAAGTTGATTGTGGTAGCTGCGGTCATCAATCTGTTCACCTTTATGCTCGCGAGCTACGCGGGGATACCTAACATTCTCGTGCTGCTGTTCATACTGATTGTTGTGTACTCCTTCGTCATGAACCGCACGATTATGGGACGGCATGTGTATGCGTTGGGTGGAAATGAAAAGGCAGCGGGTCTGTCCGGTGTCAAAACGAAAAAAGTAACGTTCTGGGTATTCGTCAACATGGGTGTGCTGGCCGCCATTTCCGGTCTGATCTTTGCTGCACGTCTGAACGCGGCTACGCCGAGAGCGGGTACGAACTTTGAGCTGGATGCCATCGCAGCCTGCTTTATCGGTGGAGCTTCCGCATCCGGCGGGATCGGAACCGTTTTTGGAGCCATTATCGGTGGTTTGGTCATGGGCGTACTGAATAACGGTATGTCTCTGATCGGTCTGGGTATTGACTGGCAGCAAGGAATCAAGGGCTTGGTACTGCTGCTGGCGGTTGCCTTCGATATTTACAACAAAAACAAAAGATCTGCTTAAGCTCAGATTCGATATCGTAAAACAAGAAAACCTCCAGTTCCACTAGAAATGTGGATGCTGGAGGTTTTCTTGCTTGTTGGGTCTTGTGGCCATCAGCCAACGAAACTAAGTCGTGACCATTTGGCCGCCGTTTATATGCAGCGTTTGGCCTGTAATGTAGGAACCGTCATCCGAAGCCAGCAGCACATAGGCAGGAGCCAATTCATAAGGCTGCCCGGCACGCTTCATTGGTGTATTGCTGCCGAAGGTGCGAATGACTTCAGGCGACTGTGTGGCCGGATTCAGCGGAGTCCAGATCGGACCGGGAGCAATGGCATTCACACGAATACCCTGATCGACCAGATTATTAGCCAAAGCGCGGGTGAAGCTGACGATAGCTCCTTTGGTAGCTGAATAGTCGATCATATTCTTTTGACCAACATAGGCTGTCACCGATGCCGTATTGACGATGCTGGCCCCAGCCCGCATATACGGCAATGCTTCTGTAGTCATATGGAAGAAGGAAATAATATTCGTATCGAACGTATCACGAAGTTGCTGCTCACTGATATCCAGATACGATTCGCGCACAAACTGAATACCTAGGTTGTTAATCAGGATGTCAATACGACCAAAGGTTTCCATCGTTTGTTGAACAACTAGACAGCAGTTGCTTTTTAGTCTTAGATCACCCGGAATTAACAAACAACGTCGGCCAAGCCTGTGAATGACATCACGGGTTTCCATAGCATCTCGATGCTCATCGAGATAGGCAATGACCACATCGGCCCCTTCCTTGGCAAATGCCACTGCAACCGCGCGACCAATGCCACTGTCCCCACCGCTAATAATAGCCACCCGATCCTGAAGCTTTCCAGTGCCGATATACTTTGGATTATCATAAATAGGGCGTGGAACCATCAGGTATTCCAACCCCGGCTGTCTATATTGATGCTGGGGAGGAAAAGTAATCGGAACTTCTTTACATTGGGTTTCTGTACCGTAATAAGGATATTGCCAATTCATTGATAATCCCTTCTTTATACGTTTTGAAATCCAATATATTCAAAATAGGCGCAAACGGTGACTCAGGACGATCGTCTTACTCCGAAACCGTCGCTCCATCTGCCGGAATATGGATGCGCCCCTTTAAACCTTCACGGTTGATATGTTCCGTAAGCTCTGAGCGAGTTAGTAGACAATGATTGATTGCTTCCATGTGGACAGCCACGATTTGTGTATAAGGGGCATGTTGTGCTACCGTCGTTACATCCTGGGCAGTCATAATAATGGGATCACCCACCGTAAATCGAGCTCCTCCAGCGTTCACGATCGTCCAGTCAGGGCGGTATTTATCCAGTGTTTCCGCAACTTCACTGCACCAGATCGTATCCCCGGCCAAATAGACGACAGGCTCACCTGGAGCTTGAAAAACAAAGCCGGATACGGGTCCCATCTGTTCTCCGATTTCTCCGGTGCCGTGATGCCCGGTTGTACGGATAATCTCAATTTCTCCCACAGAACCAGCCAACTGAATCGGAGTAACCTGTGTAAAACCATCAGCAGTGATTTGTTCTTCATTTCCGGGCTGACAGAAGACGGGAATTTGTTTGTCCAACCAGCGTACTGCTGCCGGGTCCCAATGATCGGGATGTAAATGTGTGACAATCACAACGTCAGGCTGTCCGAGTGCCTGCCATTGTGGCGGCAAGGGAACCAGCGGATTACGGCGGGCATTTTCCGTATTGGGGACCGGCGGATTTGCGCCAGCATCGCTCAGCATCGGATCAATCAGAAATTTTACTCCAGCGTATTCCAGCCATAAGGTTGCGTTGCGGATTAGTGTGATTTTCATATATGGAAGCTCCTTTTGGTAGTGAATGTTTTTGGACCGAGTGTATTTTCGGTGGTTCTTTGTTTCTGTTACAATCATATCTGACGCAAGGAGCTACAGGCTACGGCCTGCTGAAAGGAAAACCAGCATTCTCGTTTCATCATGAAAGGAAAAATAATAACTATGGAACTATTCGTACCTGATGACACCGATCTGCGCATTCTTCATCATTTAATTGAAGACAGCTCTTTATCGCACAAGGAGATCGGTCAGCTTGTTCACTTGACGGGCCAAGCCGTAGGGGCGCGTGTTCGAAAAATGCAGGATGCGGGCATTATCGAAGGCTATACGCTGCGCTGGAACCCTGAAAAAATTGGACAGACGATTCATGCCTTTATTACGGTTTTTTTGAATTCAGGAACGACGCACAGTGCTTTCCAGGCTTTTGCACGGGAGCATCCCTATATTGTTGAAATCCATCGGGTGAGTGGGGAGGGCTGTTATTGGATGCGGGTGCGCATGTCCTCACAGACAGAGTTAAATACCATGCTGGATGAACTTACGAAGTTTGGTAATTACAAATTGAGTTTTTCAATTGGCGAAATTTAACGATAAAAGCTTTCGGCACAAACCGAAAGTTTTTATATTTGCGCGAGGGCTATCGAAGTCAACGTTATAGGCTCATTTTAAAAATATGCTGCAAGCCGTGTTGTCCCATTTTAGTGTTACCTTCATCTATAAAGCCGCATTTGCGATACAGACTTTGGGCAGACAAATTACGGGCATTGACGCCCAGTATAATCTCGTGAATATGTGGGAAGTGTCTAGCGATGAACTGTGGTAGTAGAAGCAACCCTTTTTTGGCGAATCCTTGTCCCTGATCTGAGTAATGAATAGAGAATGCGCGTAGCAGCAGTGCCTCAGAAGTATTCGTATAGTCCGCTAATTCATCCCCATCGTATAAAATGAAAAATCCAACGGGTCTTCTAGTAGCCGTAATCACGACAGGATGGCGGTGCGGATCTTCCTTGGCCAGTATCAGCATTTCATCCGGCATTCCAGTAAATTGCTTCTGCTCCTCAGGTAAGTAGAAGGTATGTAAAATGGCATCATGCCCACAATGGTAAGGGACAAGCTCTACAATACTCATCATTACACCCCGATCTGTACGAATTTTTAACTGACTATATCATCTAGTTTGCTAAAAAAAGAAACCTGAACTCGCCTTGCATACGTATTACTCATACATAAACTAGCATAGTCAAAAGGAGACGTCTACGCTTATGAAGCAGCTTACAAAATATCGGGAAAGCCAGGACGTATTGCGTCATGAGTTGAAGAATATTGAAAAATGGGAGAAGGAACAGAAGGACATTTTTTTCTGGGAAAAAATCGGCAGATGGCCTTTTATGTTGCTGGATCGACTGACGCCCAAAATCATTAAAGACAAGCTGGAGCAACTGCTTAATGAGCTGGGCAGCTTCATTCAGAACGGCGGCAAATATTTGGTGAAGGAAGAAACGGTTCTGAACAGGCTGAACAAGACGGCCCATGAGCATGTCATTCAGCAAAATGACGCAGATTCCGCTTCGGATACGCAGGACCTGTCTCGTGCCGGGGAAAATGCTGATTCAGAACGCAGTGCCGAACCTACGTGGGAGTTGAAGCAGGCGGCTGAGCTCCCGCTAACGATCATGGATCAGACCGCTGACGATATGACGTCGGGTCGCATTACCTTTGCTACCGCTCAGGGAGCAACAACGGGAATTGGCGGTGTGTTTACGATTGCGGCGGATATTCCTCTTTTGCTCGGCTTGTCACTCAAAGTGCTTCAGGAAATAGCCTTGTGTTATGGCTTTAATCCCCATGATAAGCAGGAACGCATTTTTATTATTAAATGTATGCAATTTGCTTCATCCGATATTGTGGGCAAAAAGGCTGTATTAGAGGAGCTGGCCTTGTTTGATGATCCTTCACGTCAGGCGCAGGTATTTTCCCAGATACAGGGGTGGAGAGAGGTCATTAACACCTATCGCGATCAGTTTGGATGGAAAAAGCTGCTTCAAATGGTCCCGATTGCGGGTATTTTGTTCGGCTCCATCGCGAATCGAAGCGCTATTAGTGATGTAGCTGAAGCAGGGAAAATGCTCTATCGGAAGCGTCGGATTTTGATGCGTTTGGCAGAAGAAGAGAACTGATTGCAACTTAGGTGTAAACGGGGGAATTTTTTTCGTGAGGAAACACGTGAGTTGGCTATAAAGGTGTGCAGCGGCCAGGATGGCCGCCACACGTTAGCCTGTTACACTTCGGCTCCATTTTCTTCCGCCCAGCGGTTCAGGGTTTTATCTGTAGGAAGCAGGAAGGTTAAGATGCCAAGCAGTGGCAAAAAGCCGCACAGGAACATGATGTTGGTGATGCCTACTTTGTCGATCCAGTTGCCGAGTACGAGCGCGCCTACACCGCCAAGGCCAAAAGCCAGACCTGTAATGAGACCGGACACGGTCCCGATTTTACCAGGCACGAGCATCTGCGCATATACGACTGTGACCGAAAAGCTAGATAGCATAATAAATCCGATAATCGCCAGCAGGATTGCCGTCCAGAATTGGTTGGCATAAGGCAGCAGCAACGCGAGTGGTGCAGCTAATACCATGGACAGGAAAATCATATTGCGTTTACCAAAACGGTCCGCCAGAGGACCGCCAAAGAAGGTGCCCAGCGCTCCAGCTCCGAGGAACAGGAAAATGTAAAGCTGTGCATCAGCCAATGGCATTTTGAATACTTCCATCAGGTAAAACGAATAGTAGCTTCCGACCGAGGTCGAGTACCACGAACGAACGAATACCAGTAGAATGAGGACAATCATGGCAAACATAACACGGTTACGCACTTCGGGCTTCATGCGGCGTGCCACCGCTTTTTTGCGTGCAATGCCTTCTGTACGCAGGACGTTACCGTACCAGCGGGCGATGAACGTTTGCACCACAATTCCCACTGCCGCAATACCTGTGAACCAGATCGCACCAAATTGTCCCAACGGGATAAAAATCCAGCTCGTGAGCATCGGCGCCAGTGATTGGCCCGCATTGCCGCCAACTTGAAAAATGGATTGTGCTAAGCCCCGGCGTGATCCTGCCGCCATATGGGATACGCGCGAGCCTTCCGGGTGAAAGGCAGCCGAGCCCAGACCCACAAAGATGACTGCGATTAGCACCGCTTTATAATCGGTAGCATAGGCGAGCAGCAGCATGCC
This sequence comes from Paenibacillus sp. FSL L8-0158, assembly GCF_038592965.1. Classification (GTDB taxonomy): domain Bacteria; phylum Bacillota; class Bacilli; order Paenibacillales; family Paenibacillaceae; genus Paenibacillus; species Paenibacillus polymyxa_D. Next base: position 1,247,768 of record NZ_CP151949.1, read on the forward strand.
GGTCAGCGTAAAGCCCATACCTATGGGAAGGATAGCGGGCGTAGGTCGTTTGTCCGAAAACAAGCCAATTACAGGCTGCATGATCGAAGCTGTGAAATTGATTGCGAATGAAATCCAGCCGATCTGTGTAAAGTTCAGGCTCATAGATTCCTTTAAGATCGGAAAGATCGCTGGAATGACCGATTGAATCGAGTCATTGAACAGATGGACGAAACTGATCGCAATCAGAATCGCAAAAACGGTGCCTTTCACTTGCGGCCCGGGGAGGGGGAGCGATTGGCCCGTTTCATTTTTTGTAGCAGATTTACTAGTCATGGCAACCTCCGAATATGTATGTATATTTTAAGATATAGGAAGCGATCCGTTTGCAGCAAATGGCTGAAAGTGGGATGAAGGCCACTTTTACTCATTACTGCTTGCCCATCCTGCTGGATACTCTTTATTGCTCGATCCTTTAATTCACGATAAATTATCTTGCTCTGGGTGCATTGTATCTGTTATAAGGTATCCTTTACTTGTCATTTTACTCGCTAATATGCATGAATGAGTTCAACTCATCTTCAGGAATTATTAGATTTCCACAGTAGACCATGTTGGAGTGAAATTCCCACGATCCATATGCCACCAAATGGTTATAATCCTTAACTCTTTTAATTAATGCCCAAATCCCAAGATTACTTTGTGCGTTTGCATCAAGAAGAATCCAATCCTTGTATTGCAATAGCTGAGGCTCTCCAAACATATGAAAGGAATCCAGATAGCCTGCTCCATCACGCGGTGGAATTTCATTACATACATCTTTTAATAACAGAACTTCCTCCACTCTAACATTGATCCAAGCTCTTCTTTCATTTTTGGAGATGATGTTTTCAAATCTACATTTAATAAACGCAGAGAAGTTGATCTCATCAGGATGCTCATCCCAACCATTAAAGTTTGACAAAGCAGGCCTGAATAAAGTCCAAAAAGTTTCTCCAACGGACATATGAAAAGGAAAATACACTTGTACTTTTTTTAAGTCACCTTTTTCCGGGGGCTTCAACGCTCTTTCCCATATTTCACGATTTAGATCCGGGGTGTCATGCTTGAAATCAGACCAGTCCATAGCATCTTCGATGGCCACAATCTCAAAGTTCTTGTTTTCTAATAGGGGCTTATCTGGTACCTGTTTACATGATCCACACCTGAAAGCAATAGTCTCTTTTTCGTTCATCAGACAACCTACCTTAATTAAATTTTATGATTTACTACTACACTATATTGATCATCAGGACACATCACCATGGTGAAAGTATTACAAACATACTAAAACTATTTCTATGTTGAGTGTTGTTGATATTCTTTTTCATGAGGATTCTGTAAAATACTTACATATAAATGAGTAAGAAGAATTTAACAAAACTAAGCTTTTCATTTAACAAACGTAAGATATGATTCTTTATGTCATATATCTTGTTATATAGATAATAGCTCTGTAGAGAAAGTATGAAGAGCACAAGAGAAGAGAGGATCTGATTTGAGAATGAAATCGCTAAGGAAACCATTATCAGTTGCATTACTATCTTTACCATTACTTCTAGGTTCCCTGGGTGGAAGTTATGCGAGTGCGGCAACCCTACCAACAACGGTAACTCCAACAGAACCGTCGTGGGGATATTTCGTAGATCATTATAAAAATAATAGTTCTGCAAATAAGACGGAAAGCTCTAATCCGACCCTCGGGTTGCTCTCCGAATTTAATAAGCTTTGGACTCCCGGCGCTACCTGGGATACAGGTACCAAGCTAAACAGCAGCGTGCTGGACGCCAATATTCAAAAAGTGATTGATATCGCTGCCCGTCGCACTTCCAGTGAGGCCGATGCGGCTTATTTGGATGATCGCAGAAACCAGAGCTACAGTGTGATCGACGGTCTGGGTTCACTCACTGATATATATCGCAAGAATGCAGGTGCCACGACAACGATCAACGATATTCCGACAGATGCCCTGACTAAGAAATACGAAGATGAGGGAACGAATGCAGGGAGTACAAGCTCCAATCTCGGCAACATCGTAAATCTGGTAAATACCTTGCGCGGAGAATACTCTACGACGAACCCGGCTAAGTCTTACTTTAGCTATCCTCGCCCGTTTCGCTGGAGCGATAACTCAGTGGTTGTTCCAAGCCTTATTCCCGCTCTTAAAGCTGATGCTACTAGCGATGGCGGCTTTCCTAGCGGTCATACCAATGCTGCGTATCTCAGTTCTATTGCTATGGCCTATGCCGTGCAGAGCGTTATCAGGAACTGCTGACACGAGCTTCGGAGCTGGGCAACAACCGTGTTGTTGCCGGTATGCACTCCCCACTTGATGTTATGGGAGGGCGTGTCATGGCAACAGCGATGGCTGCTGCTATCCTGTCTGATCCAGCCAACAGCAGTTTGAAGAAAGCGGCTTATCAGGATGCTCGTAAACAATTGCTGTCTCAAAAAGGTACAGCTCCAGATCGGTTCAGCAATTATGCCACAAACAAAAAAAATTATAATCAACGACTAACATACGGATTCAGTCAGGTTAATCCAACTACGACGCCAATGACAGTGCCTAAGGGAGCCGAGGTACTGTTGGAGACACGCTTGCCTTACCTGGATAGCTCACAACGTCGTTGGGTTTTGGCTACTACAGGGATTCCTTCCGGCTATCCTGTACTTGATGATACTGAGGGATGGGGAAGACTTAACCTGTTTTCAGCTGCGGATGGCTACGGTGCTTTCGCCAATAATGTGACGGTAAATATGGACGCTTCCAAAGGTGGTTTCAATGCATTGGATCGCTGGCGCAACAATATTTCTGGCGTTGGAAAGCTGACTAAAAAGGGAACAGGTACGTTGAAGCTAATGGGCAACAATACGTATTCCGGCGGTACACAGATCGACCAAGGTACTTTGGAGGGAACTACGGAAACGGCTTTCGGAAGTGGTGGAATTACGAATAACGGGGGAACTCTTCTTAAAAATGCTTCTGGAAAGCTGATTATTGGCGGAAATTACAGACAATCTGCCAAGGGAACACTTGAGCTTAACCTGCGCAGTAAAAATGATGTGCTCAAAATGAAGGGAACGGTCATACTCAACGGAAAATTACGTCTGAATTTTTCTAACAAATATGTGCCGGCTAATGGTGCTACGATCTTAACTTATGGTAAACGGAGTGGAGCATTTTCTTCCATTGAAACGGTAGGTTTACCAAGCAATTATAAAGTGAAGGTTATCTATACAGCCGATCGTGTTCAGTTGAAAGTCACAAAGTAAAACGTAATTAACTCGCTATATAACAATTAAAGTGCACCTTTAAAATACATGGGGATGTATTCTAGGGGTGCACTTTATTGTTTCATCAGGCACCAGTTGCTAGTATGCATTTATAATCAAGGATATAAAAAGGTCAAAATTTGACCTTAATGTAGTAAAATAATCCCGCTGTTTGAAAGCGCAGTCATGATATTCTTAAGAAGCATATTTGATCAAAGTTTTAAATGATTCAGACTAACTAAGAGGAACAGAGGAAAGGAAGAGACTGATGAGTCTTGAAAAAGAATACGTTAAAATAGCCCAAGATGTCATTAAAGGGCTTGGCGGAGAAGACAATATTATTTCCATGGCACATTGTGCCACACGGCTGAGGCTGATTGTAAAAGATAGAGAAATTATTGATGATGAATTTATTGAGAATATTGATAAGGCCAAGGGCGTTTTCTTTACCTCTGGGCAATATCAAATTATTTTTGGAACCGGTACTGTAAATAAAGTATACGATGCCATGGTTGGCCAAAGCATATCTGCTACATCAAAGGCTGATTTGAAAGAAATGGCCTCAACCCAAGATGATAACCGCTTCAAGAGAATGATTCGAATTTTCGGGGATGTATTTGTTCCAATTATGCCCGCATTGGTAGCTACAGGATTATTCATGGGAGTTAGAGGCTTAGTAACTCAGCCTGCACTGCTCCAGTTATTTGGACTTACACCTGATCATATTTCTGCGAATTTCATACTGTTTACACAAATATTGACCGATACGGCTTTTGCATTTTTACCCGTGTTGGTATGTTGGTCGGCATTCCGGGTGTTTGGTGGATCGCCACTATTGGGGATATTGATTGGATTAATGTTAGTGAGTCCTTCGTTGCCTACATCCTGGGATGTCGCCCAAAAGGTTCAGGAACCACTAGTGTTTTTCGGATTCATTAAAATTGCAGGCTATCAGGGCTCGGTTCTGCCTGCTTTCATAATAGGTGTCGTGGGGGCGATGCTGGAGAAGAAAATCAGGAAATCAGTCCCCGATGCATTGGACTTAATTCTAACACCGTTTCTGACATTATTAATAACACTAGTATTGGGATTGTTCGTGATTGGTCCCATTTTTCACGAGGTGGAAGCTTTAATATTAATGGGTGTTACCGCCATTTTAAAATTACCATACGGCATCGGCGGATTTATTTACGGTGGTATCAATCAGATTATTGTAGTTACCGGACTGCACCATGCCTTAAACCTGATTGAAATACAGATGCTAGTGGGCAATGGTTGGAATATGGTAAACCCGATCAGTTCAGCATCGATTTGCGCACAAGCGGGTGCTGCATTGGCTGTTGGTTTAAAAGCCAAAAATGTAAAAACCAAATCCATTGCGTATCCTTCTACCTTGTCTGCGTTATTAGGTATTACAGAACCTGCTATCTTTGGGGTGAACATTCGATATGGCAAACCGTTCATGATGGGCTTGATTGGAGGAGCGGTTGGTGGCTTCTTCGCACGTATATTTAATGTTCAAGCAACGGGTATGTCCATTACAGCCCTACCCGGAATATTATTGTACCTGAACAATCAGATATTTCTTTATATTTTAGTTTGTGTAATCGGCTTTGCTGTAGCATTTGCGCTAACGTGGATCTTTGGCTTTAAAGAAAAAACAGATAACAAATAAAATGATGTGGGGAGAATCATGGACAACAACACACTGCTTAAGAAATTGGACAGCCTTTCAATAGAAGAGAAGATAGGTCAGCTCATCCAACTGACCGGTGATTTTTTTGAAGGGGATATAGACACTGTTGTGACGGGGCCTTTAAAAAAGTTAGGGTTAGACGCTGGCTACAATATATATAACACAGGATCCATATTGAACATCACTAATCCAGAAAAAATTATCCAGTTGCAAACGGATTATTTGGAAAAATCGATTCATAAAATTCCGCTGCTGTTCATGGCAGATATTATCTATGGGTATCGAACCATTTTCCCGATTCCGATTGCACAAGCATGTAGTTGGAATTATGAGGGTATAGAACATGCAGGTTCGATTGCTGCCCAAGAATGTTACGACGAAGGTGTGCACGTGACCTTTTCCCCCATGGTAGATATCGTTAGAGATCCCCGTTGGGGGCGGGTGATGGAATCGCCTGGAGAGGACACTTTGCTAGCGAAGAAATATGCTGAAAGCATGGTTCAGGGAATCCAGGGGAGAAACTTGGAAGGAATCATACCAGCGAATAAAATTGCCGCTTGCGTCAAGCATTTTGCCGCTTATGGGGCACCTGTCGCTGGACGTGAGTATAACGCCGTGGATATGTCGGAGCACACGCTGCGAGAATATTATTTGCCAGGGTATCAAGCTGCAATCGAGGCGGGGGCAAAGCTTGTTATGACGGCCTTTAATACCCTGAATGGCGTCCCTGCGACAGGAAACGAGTGGCTTAACCGCGACGTACTAAGACGAGAAATGAATTTTAATGGTGTGTTGATCTCGGATTACGCCGCTATAGAAGAACTGATCATGCACGGCTATGCCGAAGATGAGGCTTCCGCCGCAAGGCTGGCATTGTTGGCTGGTGTTGATGTGGATATGAAGACAGCAGTATACGCCAATCAATTGGAGAAAGTAGTATCTGATGACGAGCATATGCTGGGGCTGTTGAATGAAGCGGTATACCGTATTTTAAAGCTAAAAAATGATTTGGGGCTTTTTGAGGACCCGTTCCGCGGATTACAGGAAACCGTTCAGCGGTCGAGAAACAGCATTCTGTCAGATGAACATAAAAAAGCCGCGCTGTCCTTGGCTGAAGAATCCGTAGTCTTGCTGAAAAATGAAGATGAACTGCTGCCATTGTTAAAACATACCAAAGTAGCTTTAATCGGTCCTTACGCAGATGAAAACTCTACCCTGGGCATGTGGGCCATTAAGGGGGATGAGGCGGATACCGTCAATTTGAAAATGGGATTATTAAAGCATGTTGATCCCGACAATCTCTCGGTTTGTAAAGGGGCACATATGCTCCCCGCTAATGCGAGAGAAGCCCTTGGCAAATATGCGGACAAGCTGGCTGCTGAAACAGTCGACGAGGAGACCCTGCTGCGTGAAGCGATCCAGAATGCTAATGAAGCGGATGTCATTGTTCTCGCCTTGGGAGAAAGTATTTATCAGAGCGGAGAAGGGGGATCGCGAACGAACCCGACACTTCCTGAGCCGCAAATGAAACTGCTCCATGAATTAAGTTTACTGGGCAAAAAGACGGTTCTGATCATTTATAGCGGAAGACCTTTGATTCTTACCGAAGTAGCCGGAAAAGTTGACGCTATTGTTCAAGCCTGGTATCCAGGAACGATGGGCGGAGAAGCACTGGCCAATATACTGTATGGGGAAGTCAATCCATCGGGGAAATTAGCCATGACCTTTCCACGAAGCGTTGGACAAATTCCGATATCCTACAATGAGTTGAATACAGGAAGACCCAATTTAAAGGAAAATGGCTCTTATCGGTTTGCATCCCGATATATTGATGAAATGAATGAACCCTTGTATCCGTTTGGCTATGGTAAATCCTATACCTCATTTGAATACAGCCTATTAACAATTAGCCGAAAAGAAATGAAAAAAAATGAGTCAGTTAATATCTGTATTTCTGTGTCCAACACTGGAATTTATGATGGAAAGGAAACGATCCAATTATACATTCGCGATAAATTTGCAAGTGTTGCAAGACCAGTGAAAGAATTAAAAGACTTTAAAAAAGTGTTTTTGCAAAGTGGCGAGACCCAAAATGTTGAATTTTCAATTCATGAAGAGATGCTTAAATTTTATGATCGTGAAATGCAATACAAAAGTGAACCCGGAGAATTTGATGTTTATATCGGGTCAAGCTCGCAGGAAATTTTGCTGAGTTTTAGTTTTGTTTATTTACCGGAGGATGAGCATGAATAAAAGCGACGCTTATAACCTGAAGTATCATATTACTCCCCCTTACGGTTTGCTCAATGACCCTAATGGACTTGCCTATTTCAATCATCAATATCATGTGTTCTATCAGTGGAATCCAAAAGGAACGGAGCATAAAAATAAATGCTGGGGCCATGTTGTTTCGAGCGATTTGGTGCACTGGCAAAGGAAAAGTGTCGCGCTGGAGCCTTCGGAATGGTATGACAAGGATGGCATTTATTCGGGCGGGGGCATTGTTCATAACGAAAAGCTGTATCTGTTTTATACAGGAAATGTAATCCGAGATGATGGAGTAAAAGAAAGCTATCAATGCGCCGCGATTTCGGAGGACGGCGAGTATTTCCAAAAAACAGGTCCTTTGTTTGAGCATCCCCAAGGTTATACCCGGCATGTTCGAGATCCGAAAGTATGGAGAGACCAACACGGGAACTGGTGGTTGATTGTTGGTGCTCAGAGAGAAGATTTGACTGGAGATACGCTTATCTACAAATCTAAAAATTTGTCCGAATGGGAATGCCACGGATCATTTGTTGAACATGATCATCAACTTGGTTATATGTGGGAATGCCCGGATGTACTTCATTTTGCGGAGAATGATGTTTTTGTTTTCTCTCCTCAGGGTTTACCGGAGACATGCGAATATTATAAAAATCCTAATCAATCGGGATATATTGTTGGTAAATTATCGAATACAGGCAAATTCAACGGGAACCTTTCCGATTTTAAAGAGCTTGATCGAGGATTTGATTTTTACGCTCCACAATCATTCAAAGTTAATGACAGAACCATTATGTTCGGATGGATGAGCGCCATGAATGAAGAAGCGGAGAGAGCTGTCCCGACCATTCAGGAGGGCTGGATTCATGCATTGACACTTCCTAGAGAAGTGGTGTTGATGAACGGTGTGTTGTACCAGAAACCATTGCCGGAATTACAATTATTAAGACAGGATGATATGCATTACAAAGGGGAAATTCAAAGTAGTAGTGAATGGCTGCTGCCTTCTACACAAGCGGAGTTAATTGTTCATTTTTCCTTACTCACAGAAAACTTTAAAATGATCATAAGGGATGCTGTGCAAATTGACTATGATTGGGAACAAAATAGTCTGACCGTTTGGAGAACAAACTGGTTGACTGGCGAGAGGGAGTACAGAAGAGCAACATTAAATAATAAGCTTGCAGGCATGCAAATTTTCATAGAAAGCTCAAGCCTGGAGATCTTTGTGAACGAGGGTGAAGAGGTGTTTTCCCTGCGTTATTTCATAGAAGATGCAGACCAACGCAATGTATTGCTTGAGTCAGGAGACAATCTAGGAGAAATTAGAATGTATCAGTTGCAGGAATGTGTAGGGTAACATTTTTTTGCTTGCCAAGTTGCAAGTATGTTAAGGAAGGCTGTTCATTATCCCGTTTGCGGGAAGAACTGCCTTCTTTTTTATTTTGGTCTGTTGAATAGATTCTGCTTGTCCGGGCATTTTACTATCGGTATAGTATGAGTATTAGTATAAGAGTTTATTGCTTAATATGGAATACAGATGGATCACTCATGGCTGGCTGATGAGGTGTCGTAATGAAAAAAATATATGAACATATCGAAATAGACAGAAAAAAAATGATTAACCTTTTTATGTTCCAATCCAGAGATACAGAAAGAGTCATTCCTATGCATTTTCACAGCAATATGGAGTTGATCTACTGTACAAGTGGAAGTCTAAAGGTGTGGCATGAAGGGAAAATAACTATTTTGATGGAAAAGGATGCGCTATTCATCAACAGCAATGTTCCGCATTCCACGCAGAGCATTACGGAGAACCAAGTCATTGTGCTGCAATTTCCAGACACTTTCTTTGCCAATGAACAAGTAATCATCCAATTAAACACGCAAGAGAAACAAGTTGAAGATACTATAATCTCTAAATTAAGAGGATTGTTTATGGATATATATGATCTACATATTTCCAAAAGCAAATACGACTACATTTTAGAGCAAAGCCGAATTATTGAACTGAAATATTTGCTTGTCAATCATTTTAGTCAGGCAACAGACATTCCACCGGAAGTATTCAGTGAAAAGCAACGAAAGATAAAGACAATCATGGACTTTATTAAAGAGCATTATACTGAAAATATTAGCCTGGCCAAAACGGCTCGTATCTGTGGTTATTCGGAGGCTTATTTGTCGCGAATGTTTCATGAATATACTGGCCAGACGTTTACCGAATATAAGCAAATTCTTTGTTTGGAGAAGGCAATCGATTTACTGGATTCAACCAATAAGTCACTTACAGAAATTTCTTATGAGGTCGGGTTTCCAAACGAGAAGTCTTTCAGAAAAGCTTTTAGAGAAGTTATGGGTAAAACACCTTATGAATATAAAAAATCAAGATTTGATCTGGATGTGTAACGCCACGTGCATGCACAGCATCCTTTCAGTAAAACCAAGGGGCTGCCCCTGAGTCATTTGATGACTTTAGGACAACCCCTTGATATTTACGCTATGTCAGGAGAGTTATTAGCTTAACGGTTATCGATCTTTTCTGGGTACATATCATGGTTCATCATACGGTGCTCCGCTATCTGTTCATACTTCGTTCCTGGCTTGCCGTAGTTGGTATATGGGTCGATAGAGATACCGCCACGTGGCGTGAATTTGCCCCATACTTCAATGTAGCGAGGGTCCATCAGCTTAATCAAGTCATTCATGATGATGTTGACGCAGTCTTCATGGAAATCGCCGTGGTTACGGAAGCTGAACAGGTACAGCTTAAGGGATTTGCTTTCTACCATTTTAATATCGGGAATGTAGCTGATGTAGATGGTTGCAAAATCAGGCTGTCCTGTAATCGGGCACAGGCTGGTGAACTCCGGGCAATTGAACTTAACAAAATAATCCCGATACGGATGTTTATTATCAAAGCTTTCGAGAATGGCGGGATCATAGGCGAAAGTGTATTGTGTGCCTTGATTGCCAAGCAGGGTAACGTCGGTCATTTCTTCGGGTGTTCTTCCGGTCATATGGATGAGGCTCCTTATAGTTGGTTTATTGGTAAAAGGAATAGAGAGTTATGTTGATGGGGAGGTCGCTCCGCGAAGGATTTGAGCTTCCGATCGCTGTTGAAATGGGATTCTTTCTAATAGATGAAAGATATAGGTTAGAATCCCATTTCAAAGGCGAACGCTATCGCTTCTCCAGCTTCAATTCCTCCGCTTCGCTGCCGACCGCCGTCACCATCATAAAGTCCCTGCTCGTTTACCTGTAGGTTAGGGGCAGAAGTGCTGTGTATCACATACAGCTCATACGGAATATATTACATATAAGTGTTATACGCCGCGTTTGTTGCCCCATACGAGGGTGTGGAGCTGCGGGAGTACTCTTACATCGTTTAGTCGGGAATCGTCCATGACACGGTCGATAAGCCATTCATAACGATGGAGTAGGGACTCCGCAATCTGTCCGGTGTTCTCCGTGTTCACATCTGGATTACCCGTCTGGAGGAACAGTGGTACGTGTGGATAGCGCTCGTGAACGATGCGGGCATAGGCAAGATCGGTGTCATCGAAGATGACGACCTTCAAGCTGCAAGCTCCGGTATAGAGCCGCGCAGATTCATTAGCGGGTTCCTTCAAGCCTGTTGCGATTGCGACGTTAGACGTAGCTCGGGACTCACCAGCCCTCTTCCGGTTTGACAGACGGTCGACGATATCATCCAGCACGTCCCAGTTGGTCGTCATGCCAGAGCTGGTCGGTTTCGGGGATAGGGTTACCTCATCGATATCATACAGCCATTCCTGCCAACGGGAGCCTTGTGTTTCGACAGCGGTGGCAATGCCTTGACTGCGCAGCAGGGTGATTAGCTCCCCAAGCTGCGGTAGCAGGGCAGGATTGCCTCCAGAAAGGGTCACATGCGAAAACCGTTCGCCGCCGATGGCCTTTAGCTCCTGCCAAATGTCTGTGGCATTCAGACGACGGATCTGATGCTTGGCGCTGCCGTCCCAGGTAAAGGCGGAGTCGCACCACGAGCAATGGTAATCGCAGCCTGCGGTGCGAACAAACATCGTTTTACGACCAATGACCATCCCTTCGCCCTGAACAGTGGGACCAAACACCTCCAGTACGGGAATAGGGGCTATTTTGGTGCCGTGGGAGGCTGCCATGGGTTGGTGAGAAGTCACAGTATTACTCATCGAGCATCCACTCCCGTCGGAACTCGGCGTAGCTGGTAGGTGTCTCGAACAACCGTACAAACTCGGTACGTCCACCTTCGACACGGTTGCAGTATGCATCGGAGGTCAAGGCTGACTCCATTTGTTCAAAGATCCAGACGACCATATTTTCCGCCGTTGTATTCATTGGAGGAAGCGTCTCATTCAAGTAACGATGGTCCAGAAAAGGCTCAATCCGCTCTTTCCAGATCGTTTTGATGTCACCAAAATCCAGCGTTAGACCGGTTTCGCCCGGTATACCACTTATGCCAAACACGACGATATAGGTATGTCCGTGCAGATTTTTGCATTTGCCTTCGTAGCAGTGCAAATGATGTGCTGCATCGAATGTAAATTGTTTGCTGACGAGTACACGTTTGCGGTGATAACGCAGCTGAGAGTGCTCAATGTCTGTCCCGAACTGCTGGAGCTTATCGACAATACGAAAGGTACCTGGTTCACGCATGACCTTCAACTCCTTGGGATGAAGCTCCGCGCACCGCGAGATACTGCTCCAGTCCAGCACGGCGAAGTTTGCAAGCAGGGCAATCGCCACAGCCGTCTCCAATGACGCCGTTATAGCACGTTAGTGTACGTGTTCTTACAAATTCAAAAGCTTCTAGCTCATCGGCCATGTGCCAAGTTTCGGCCTTGTTCAACCACATAAGCGGGGTATGAATCACAAAGGGATAGTCCATCGAAAGGTTCAGTGTGACGTTCAGCGATTTGATAAAAGAATCCCGGCAATCGGGATAGCCGCTGAAATCCGTCTCACATACACCTGTAATGATGTGGCGCGCTCCTTTTTGCTTGGCGAGAACTCCCGCGAAGCTCAGAAACAGTAGGTTGCGACCGTCTACAAAGGTGCTAGGCAGTTCGCCTTCCTGTTGAGTAATGTCAATGTCGGTGCGTGTGAGGGCATTAGGGGCTAGTTGATTAAGCAGGCTCATATCCAGTACCGTTTGCGGAACACCCAGTTCGCGGGCGATTCCAGCGGCTACTTCGATTTCCTGCTTGTGGCGTTGACCGTAATCGAACGTCACGGTTTCTACTTCAGCAAAATGTTTTTTTGCCCAAAATAAACAGGTTGTGCTGTCTTGGCCGCCGCTGAATACGACGACTGCTTTTTCGTTTGCAAACATAAAAAAACCTCTCGATCTTCTTGGAATGGTGCAAGACACGGAGTCTTGTCACTTGGAAGAAGGAGAGTTCTTGAACCGACTTCAACAAAAAACAGGCCTTGCCCCGAGAAATCATTTTTCTTGCGGAGGACAAAGCATCGTTAGTTTTTTATAGAGGGAGTTCGCGAACCTCTCCCACGCATGACGCATGGATTTTCTTCATTAGTATCTGTCACGAGGACAGACGGCTTTAGCATTGTCATTATAGCATGGCAGGGCTATTTGATAAACACTCCACCAAATGGAATGACTTCCCTTAGAAATCGCTTGATTACGCCATCGTCGTTCATATCCTGTTGGAGCCGCCGATGATGTTCCCCGGCATGGAATAGTACGGTACCCTGTCCGGTCATTTTAAAATGATAGTTCATATGCTGGCTGGCCAGATGGTTGCCATACACGGTCAACTCCAGTTTGGCGTTTTCGGGATAGGCAATGACGCTGCTCGCATCCACATATATCGGTTCTGTCGGATGAAGCTGTTCCTGACATACCAATCCCTGCGTCAAAAGGCCGATTTGACCCACACCATCAAATTTCATTTTTATAACATCACGGCTAAACAACATGTTCTTCACGCTTAGCAACTTGGTACGCATTTGAATACCGGAGCTGTACCAGAACAGGTTGCGAAAATCGTATAACAGATCATCACTTCCTTCAAGCTTAATCATTTTTAGACTAAAGCCAGGTGGAAGTGCGGCAATTAGGCGACAAGCTCCTGTGAAATCGGCCTGAATCAGTTTGTGTTTGCGATACATGCCCTTAATATTCATCAGTTTATCACTGCGGCCTGAGCTGGGTCCGCGGTATGCGATGATTTGCTGCGGATGCAGAACGTGCAGCTTTTCTCCTTCCGCCAGATCGAGCGTTACGACCGAACCGACGCTTTCATCATGGTGTTGTCCTGCTTGTATGTCCATTCAGACCTTTCATCCTTTCAGACAGTTAGTATCTTCCCGAACGTCGACGCATCCCGTAACGCAACAGTCGGATACCAATAAAATAACCAGCTAGCAGAATTATAGCTGTGATGATGAGCATTTTATTTCGGTGTGAAGCCTGATCGCGCTGGGTTTGAAGATTTTTTAATTCTGTGACAGTGTCAGTCAGCTTGCGGTTTTGCTCCAGCAATTGGGCGTTTTGCTCTTGATAGGCATCTAAGCTGTTACGGGCCTTTTCCAGATCCTCCTGTGTTTGTCGATAGCTTTCCTTGAGCTGATACACATCACCAGGTAACCGCGAAAATTGCTCGAAACCTTGGTACACATCATCCCAATAAGCAGCATGTACTTCGGGTACACGAGTTATCCCAAAAACAAACAAAAGTGCTATAGCAGCACAGACAATGCGGCGATACAAAGCAAAGCGACAAGTTGGTCGTGCCAAGAGATGTTCCTCCTTTTGATAAACCAAGATGTTAGATGATATAGATCATTACCCATATGACATGGTTACGTATAATATAACGATACGGATGCAGATTTTAGAAAGGAACCGACGACAAATACGGAGAAAATGTTCTCAAAAAAAGTCGATATATTAGTTTAAGTGTACCTTAAAACGGGTATATCAAGGAAGCGGCAACATTCCGGCATTTTTCCCAGCATACGAGTTAAGAACGATCCGCACCTGATCAGGGCTTAAGTTAAATATATGAACTGAAATATATTAAAAATTAATATAGAAGGAGATTTTGCAAGATGAATAAGAAAGAACAAAACTATAAAACTTTAAAAATTACTGTAAATGGAAAACCATTATCAAAGGATCTTGTCGTAGATAGTACTACTTTTGCCCCAATATCTGATATTTGCACAAAAACGAATGTTTCTTTAACAGAAACTACAATCTCATAAGTTTAAATACAGACTATAAAATAGCCCGGCATATGCTGGGCTATTTTTTTGCGCATTTATGCAATTTAAATGGCTTAAAATGTTATTTACCAAACTAGGTCCCCCTTCACAAAGATTCCCATGTATAATTTTCACAATCAAACATATGTTCCCTGACAATATAGTGTCAGATAACACTGTTAATTTAGAGTTACATGTTCTTTTAGGGGGAATTTACCAGTGGTGAAGTCAATGCTCAATGTAACGTGCACATGGGACAAAGAGTCTATATCTGCGAATGGGTCCAAACAAGTAAATCTACTGTTAGAATGGGGCTATGGAGCTATACGTAAAAGAAAAGGAAATCTAATACCGAAAGCAGCGGGTTGTGACCTTCAACTCCAGTTCATTCCAGAAAACGGGGTCAGTCTATTAAAAGCTGAGGGAGTGAGGCTCGGTTTTAAACGTTCGGAAAATGGAGATTGCATGTTTGTTCACTGTGGTGATGTACGGCGGGGGAAATATAGACGGGCTATTTTGACGTTTTCTATACCGGCTCACTCGTCCGGAAGACATACGATTGGAATGATGGAGTGGAGCTGGCGCAAGCCATCGCAGGAAAAGCGAACGCTGATCCGGACAGATCAACTCTACATCCATTTCACGCATCATCTTGGTCTGCTGAGCATTCCATCCAACCCGAAGGTGGAAAAATACATAAAGCTGAATGAGACGTCCTCTATTGTAAAAAAGGCATTGCGTATGTACGAGAAAGGGGAATATGAGCAAGGGGCGTTCATCCTTACCAGACAAGCAGATGAATTACTTATACGTGCAGCAAGAAGCGAAGATATGGATTACCTGCAGGAAGCCGAGTTGCTTCTGGCCATACGCAATAAATGGAGTGGTACTTTTGTATCATTTACAGTGTATAGTTCTAAGGTCTTTTTTAATAAGTCGATATCGCTAGAAGATGTTCGTTTTACTGAAAATGATACTTTGAAATAGGCAGTTATGCTAGTTTATTTGTGTAATATAGTGAGTCTAATTTACTATCTTTTTGTAAAGGAGAGACTTCCTTGACTGATCGGTTGATACGTTTAATGCGGATTATTACTATTGTTCAGGCAAATCCAGGGATATTGGCAAGAGAGCTTGCCGAACGTTGTGAAACATCAGAACGTACCATATACCGAGATATGGAGGCGCTAAGCGCTATGCATATTCCGATTGCGAATATGGGGCATGGCAAGGGATACATTTTTATTAGCAATTTTGCTTTGTATCCTCTGAATTGGACGGAAGAAGAGGCAGAGGCTTTTACTAAGCTGGGAGAGATTATGGAAACGGTAAAGCCTCTTTTACCGCCAGCTTTTGAAAGTGCTTATGAGAAAGTGATGGCCTCTAGTCAGAAAAAAAAGATGGACCAGACGAGCTTCGCGCAGGAAATGAAAAATATTGTCCGGCTCGGCTCGACACTTGATCGGGAAAACCAGCCCTATCTGCTCAGGCTGATTGTTTTAGCGAGTCTTACGCAGCAGACTATTGAAGCGGAATACAGCTCACCTCAAAATGAAGATGTATCACTAGTTCAGGTGGATCCTTATTGTTTGGTCCCGCAGGATCGGCGATTCTATATGCTTGGTTTTTGTCACAAGCAATCCGCTATGAGAACCTTTCGGATCAGCCGATTTCGGAACATGAGAATTTTGCCGTATACGTTTCAAAAAAATACAACTGAGATGGAAATGTTTTTTAAAGGGACCTGGTCGGTGACCAAAGGAAATCAGAATATCCGGTTTGTGGTACGTTTTTCTGCTGAGTCTGTATATCGGGTCAAAGAAGAAGAGCTGTTCATCAAGCCTTTTCTTAAGGATTTGCCGGATGGAAGTTTGTTGTTTGAGGTGACGGTCAATCATGACCGTGAATTTTTGGATTGGCTCACTTCCTATGGAGCTGAGGCCGAGATCCTGGAGCCTTTACGGTATCGCAAACGAATGCAAGAAATGCTGCGAACCTGGGGGGCATTCTATTTCGATAAAAAGGCAGGAAATTAAGAATAACAGGGGGAGATCCCCCGGAACGGGCCGGGGAGCTATCCGCTTAACGGTCCTTAAACAGGTTGGCGAGATTGCCAAAAGGACTGTACTGCTCCTGTTCTTCTTCTGGTGAGGAGTAGACGAGCTTCGATCCACGGCTTTCCTCATCATCAGCAGCATTATGAACTAATGTAATACGATCAAAATGGTACATGAAAACCTGAGCGGTGTTCACGGCATCATCCAGTGCCCGGTGTTGTTGACCGTCAAAGTCAATGTTGCACAATTCCAGCGCCTGAGACAGGCTCAACTGACGGTACTTTCCATTGGAACCAAACAGACGGGAAATCTGCTTCTGTATATCATTTGTATTATGAATCCATCCGAGATCTACATGATGGGTACGACAATGGGATACCAGCTTTTGACGGTCATCCGGGCCCCATGCGCATAAATAATAGGGGGAATCCGTACCGAGCCAGGCTATGAATTGCTTCACAGCTTCAGGGAATAGTGGAGCGGCATCAATGTCTCGTTGAGTAATACCCGTGAACTGAACGGTATCTGTCGAGAGTACAGGTCGATTCGAGGGTCTTACAAAACTGTGAAACGTATCCGCAACGTATAGGCCATCGTCTCCCTGAACAACTTTGACGGCACCGATATCAATGATTTCGGAGGAATATCTGGCGTTACGGCTAACGGTAAATTCAAGATCGTAAATAATGTATTGCATTTCTGGACTCCTTCCACACATATAACTGGTCCCGATGGATATCGGGACGAATGTTCTCTGCCCGAATGACTCTTCTCCATCATACCTCTCGGTTCACAACTTGTCAGCGGTTAAAAGGTTTGCTTTTAAAAAAAATATGCGATGTCCAAATGATCTTGGACTATCGCATATCTAAAAACGCCTGACCTAAAGCAGCGTCCGAAACCACTAGGATTCCGGACGCTGCTTTTGCTAGCTATTGAATTAGGCCGGGAGGTCTAACTTTTGTCCCGGATAAATACGGTGAGGATTCTTCAACTTATTCAACTGTTGAAGCTGTTGCCAGGTGGTACCATGTTTGCGGGAAATGTCATACAGCGTATCCCCGGATTTCACAACATATACATGGCTATTTGTAACTTGTGCAGAATCGGATGTCTGCTGTGGCTTGGCTGTTGGAGACTTTGCCGGTGCCGTTTTTGCGGGTGCTGGTTTCGCAGCCGGTGTAGAGACGGATTGCGGCTTTTCCTGCACAGGTGCGGGTGTTGCGGTTGAAGCAGATGGCGCAGCTTGTGCGGCAGGGACAGACATTTTACCGTCAGTCTTGGCTTCTTGAATGCGACCGTCCGCTTGTACTTGCAGGCTAGCGGAGCCCACCTTTTGCATGTAGCGGATTAACGCTTCGTCAAGCGAACCGAACATACCTGCCTGTGGATATTTAGCGAACATCGTATATTGGTCACCACCTACGGCAGTAAAATCATTGGTGGCCAGTGTGTATGTTGCCTCAGGATCAAGTGTTTTTCCGCCGATCAGGATGGAATGAACACGGCTGCCTTTGGCTGCTGATGTGTCTATTTTGAACGTGATACCTGATACCTGTGGGAAACCTCCGCTTGGCTCTGGATAGGAGGCTGTACCATTTTCCAGTGCGGCCTGAATGTCAGAGCCTTTCACTTTCAGGGTAACGATCTGGTTGCCGAAAGGCAGCACAGTGATGATGTCTCCCTTGGTTACCGTCCCCGTCTTGATGGAAGCCCGGATGCCGCCACCGTTCGTTAAAGCCACATCTGCTCCCGAAATGTCACGCATAGCATCGGTGAGCAGGTCACCGAGATTGGTTTCACTTGCACGCACCTTTTCGCGTGCTCCTTCCAGATCCACACTCGTTTGCGTTACAACCTCTTTAAGAATAGGTTCCTGGTCCTTTTGAATGGAGGCGATCAATGCAGCAATTTCAGCGTTGGGCTGGACGTCCACTGCTTGAGTCGAATCAATCAGCTTGGCTTGCTTTTGCGTAACCTTACCGCCGTCAACCCATAAGTCCACAACACCCAGATACTTGGTGTATTCACCTGCGCTAGCGATCAATGTACCATTGTCACTAACCAAGCCTTTTTCCAGTACAGTATGGCTGTGTCCATCGATGAAAATATCAATGCCAGGCACTTCCTTAACAACCTTGAGGCTGGTGTCCTTACTAGACGCATCCTGCCCCAGGTGACCGAGAACAACAACGACATCTACTTTGCTGCGGATTTCATCAACAGCCGCTTTGGCCTCAGCCGCAGGATCGGTGAATTGAATACCCTCCACATTTTTGGGATTAGTCTTATATGCTGTTTCTGGCGTAGTCAGACCGATAATACCGATTTTTACACCGTCCACTTCTTTAATAACATAGGGTTTGAACAAACGTGTTCCGTCTGTTTGTTTAATATTGGAACTGAGCACAGGGAACTGAATCTCCTTACTTAGCTCAACAAGATGTTTCCAACCATAATTAAACTCGTGGTTACCTGGAACCATAGCATCATAGCGGAGCTTGTTAATCACTTTCACAATGCTCTCACCTTTAACCAAAGTAGCGAAGGTCGTTCCATGAACGGTATCCCCGTCATCTAGCAGCAGTGTATTGGGATTGGAAGCCCGGTACTGATCAATGATACCCGCCAGCTTGGCGAATCCCATTTCCTTGTCGTTCGTGACCACGTGGGCATGGGTATCGTTCGTATGTAGGATGGTGATGTGTTTGCCGCTGACTGGAGCCGTTGCCGTTCCCGCTGTTCCCACATTGCTTGCTGGGTCTGCTGCTGCTGTACCGAGACAACCAAGTAGAAGCGCAGCCGTCGTCAGGATCGACGAGAGTTTTTTCCATGAGTTCATGTTGTTCCTTCAACCTCCCATAAAATGAATGAATTAGAGAAACCGCTTACGACCACATTTTATCAGATGATTGTAAAAATAACTTCTATTTTATATCAAAGCACTAAAATTTTTTTTGATATATCGGTTGTTAAATCCATCGTCTAGTTACCTATATTATAGGAAGTAATAAACAGTAACTTATAGAATGGGAACTAACGTTCCGTTTTGTGGTCAAAAAAAAGGGCAGTCTCTTTGGGCAGCCCGATCCGGGGTAAGTAGTGATCCAACGTTTCGTCAGCTAGTGGCGGTTTTCCTTCACTTAGCAAAAGCACGGCAAACCGATTGGCCTGCTGTTCAAATTTTCCTGGAGAAAAGTAGGAGTGCTCCTCCATAAAAAAGCGGCTAATGCCTTTATGCAGTCGGTCATGTCCCAATTCATGCGCACAGACGAACCGTTCCCATTCGGGTGTGAGGCCATTGTGGATAACGATAAATCTTCTACGCAACTTGTGGTAATACAGCCCTTTGGTTGTGGGGCCTAGATCGCAGTATCGGATATGGATACCCAGAGCTTTTGCAATATCAAAGGGACAGTTGGTACGGTATTTTCGGACAAGTTTGTGAATAAGCTCGTTCATACGATCACCTGCTATCCCTGATCTTTGCCCGCTTGGGGCTCTTTGGGCTTTTTATGTTTGTTCATCTGTTTGGCTTCCCAGAATAGACCTGTCAGCACGTCCTTGATCCGTTGACGATCTTTTTCATCCAGCGGAATGCCATCGAACATTAATTCGTCGTCTTCCTCCAGCATTTTTTTAAAATCCCGGCGGTCTTTGGAGGTTGCCCATTCCGGCACAGTAGAAGGATAAAGTTCATGTGGATTTTGCTCCATTGAATCATCGTCTCCCCAATATCCGGCGGCCTTCATCATTTCGGTATAGGATACGCTAAGCGCGTCCGCTATTTTGCGGAGGGTGGAAGGTTTGGGGATTCCGCGCAGTCCATTTTCAATGCGGGAAATTTGTGAATTGCTAATACCTGCAGCATCTGCCAATTGGTTGATGCTCCATTGTTTGTGCTCACGCTGCTGTTTTAAGTAAGTTCCGAATGCTGGCTGTTCCACAATGGGGGCTCCTTTCTACAAGAGAATCATAGATACTAGTTTTATTATACCATTAGGTAAATAGTAAAAGCACGTAATATGCCAAAAGGCATAGGAAAATAAAGCGAATATCCTGTTTTTGGAGCTATACTGCTTTTTTTGACGATGGATACCTATCCTAAATAATGTTATGTTATACTCAAGATACGAACAAAAGGGGAACACAATGTAAACATGAGCGTTTTTATATTTAAAAATACATCATTGTCAAAAGGCATAAGATAAGGAGTGTTGCTTTACATGAGAAATAACTTACCCGAATTGGACCGTCGCAAAACGCAGAATGCATTGGAGGGTGTGTTTGAGAAATACCGGATTTATAAAACGATTACCTTTATGGACCGGGAGAGCTTTATTACGGCTGGCTATACGGATCGCCCGAACGGCCCAACGAATGTGACAAGCGATCCAACGGCCCGGACAGCCGTATATAATGTGGATGCTCCTGCCGCTCGCTTGGCCTACTGCGAAATGGTGGATGCCGTAGTGAGCCGCTTGAATGAACGTGAACAGCTGCTTATCCGTGAACGTTATTTAAAGGATGACGATGTGTTCGATTACAAGGTTTACAATTATGTGTTAGACCCGCCAGTCAGCAAGGATACGTATACGAAGCTTCGCACGCGTGCTTTTTACAAAATGGCGCTTGCACTGGCGGACCAAGGCGTTTTAAATTTGGCAGGTTTGCAGAAGGGCGCGGATCGAAAATTGGGTTGATGTAATAATTATCCACTTGTTCTCACTTCTTATTTAAAATCGTTTCTTAAAAGGCTTTGATTTCCTGTAATAACAGGGATCAAGGCCTTTTTTCATAATGCGAACGTTTGTTCTCTAAAAACCTCCCAACATCATCCCTAGTCTCTGCTTTTATCGTCCATTTCCCCGGCAACGCATTCGTTATTAGGGTGTAAGATTATATCATCGGGAATCAAGACAAGAGGACATACCGAAGACACACACAGTCAAACGTTAGCCGGCCATTAGGGCCGGTTTTTTCATGCGGTGATCGTCTCTGTTGGTTCCCGGGAATTCGTTGAATAGAAAGGAGGAGTCGTGTTGCCTAAGCAAGGGATGCTGCAATGCATGAGTACGAGGCTGCGCCGGATGAGAACACGGAAGTGGAAAAAAGCCTGGCTGAATAGCCACAACATGCGAACGCAGGATACGCAAAGGTGGCATGCCGCAGGATGAGACAAGCCTTTAAGCAAAAGCTCATTGAAATTATTCCAGCGCTGCAAGGGCGTGTATACGATGTTCAGCCACCGTCGCAGACGGCAGAGGAGCCGTATGCAGTTATGGCGCTGGGCGAGGAAATCTGGAAGTCTTCCTGGGCCGGCTATCGGCAGGTTGTTCGCATCAAGCTGTACGCAGGACAAGCCGGGCTGGCGCAGGCTGATGTATGGGCGAATGCCCTGATTGCCGGACTGCACCGGGAACCGGTGACAGGTGCAGGTGAGGACACATCGGCTTTTACCGCGCACTATTTGGGCGTGCGGGATGCAGAAAAGCTGGACACCGTTACGGGCAAGGCCTATAGAACGCTGCGTTTTGGCGTGTATGTGCCTGAGACGGAAGGTGGTTTGGCCGTTCCAGCAAGCGGTGCTACACAGCCGGAAGAGTGGCTGGCCGCGCTGGTCCGCTGGACGCAGAAGCAACTGGGCGAAACGTGGTCGGTATACGCCGACGCATGGCCTGCACAGCCGGGCCGGCACGCGGTACTATGGCGGATGAGCGGCTGTGAAACTAGGATGGCGGGAGCTTCCATGTATGAGCTGCGCAAACGGTACATCGGGCATATTACCGCCCCGGACACCACCGAAGAAATCCGCGCAGCTTCTGCACTGATTGAGGGCTTTGCCGCTCAAATTCAGCTTCCGCTGGATCAGGACAAGGGCCGTTATATGTCTACAGCTGAAGCCTCAGCTGATTTGCAGGCGGACGCCATTTTAGACGGTCAGCTTCGGCTGATGCTGGTACAGCGGAGAATGCGCCCGGCTGAGGAAGCGGCGTTGATTCGCAGAGTGGAAATTCATCCTATTTTGAAATGAGGTGGTCCGAGTGACCTTGGAAGACCATGAGAAGGCCCCGGTACATACCGGGCAGGAAGCAAGTGGCCCTCGCTATACGCTGGAGGAGCTAAAGGAGCACGCAGAACCATTGTTTTCCGTGAAAGAAGAAGTGCTGGCAGGCGCCTTTTTTGGCACACAGGACAAGCTGTTTACGGTAGCAGAAGCACACACTAAAATCGAACAATTTATGAAAGCGAAGGTGGATTAATTATGGCAGGCGGAACATGGGAAAACACGAATAAACCGGTATTGCCGGGTTTGTATATGAATTTTCAGGCAGCAGCAGCTTCAGCGATTCAAGGTGGGTCGCGTGGTACGGTCGTTGTACCCGTTAAGGCGAATTGGGGCCCTGTACGTGAGTTTGTAGAGATCGGCAGTGAAACGGCAATCAGCCAACTCTTTTCGGGTGACAGTCTGGACGGTGCAACCGCGTATTCGACGCTGTACCTGGCTTTGCTGGGCGGTCCGAAAAAGCTGCTAGCCTACCGTTTGGCAGATAATACAGCTGCTGAAGCATCTGTGACGCTGAAAAGCGGCGGTGAGACACCGGTGGATGTGCTGCGCCTGAAGGCTTTGTACACAGGTAGCCGTGGTAATGGTTTCGCTGTAACTGTACAGCCAACTTTGGGTGATGAGCAAGCTCGTGAGGTGCGCCTCTATGAAGGAGCCAAGCTGCTCGGAACGTACAAAGGTAGTGACGGTACGGCTGCCTCTATCGCCAAGGCGATGAACGAGAACAGCGAAAACGTATGGGTGAAGGCCGAGGTTGTCGGCGACGGCGGCATTCCGGTGGATGTCAGTGGCGTACACCTCACTGGCGGCAACAGCGGCAATAGCAAGTTGGTTAATGCCGATTACATCGCGATGCAGGAGGCACTTGAAGGACAGGAATTTAATGTCTTGGCCTTGGATTATGCAGCTGATCTGGCATTGTTGCAAAGCTTTGCAGCCTGGATCAAGCGTGTCCGTGGCGAAGGTAAAGGCGTAATCGCTGTATTCGGCGGTTCTGCGGCAGATGATGTGTCCAAAACAGCCGTCAGCTTGGCCTCTGCACGTTCCCTGGCCCTAAACCATGAAGGCATCGTGAACGTCGGTACAGGCGTACGTCTGGCAGGTTCGGATTACAGTTCCGCCCAAACGGCTGCTTATGTAGCTGGCCTGATTGCAGGTCAACGTCTGAATCAATCGGCAACATATGCGGTTACGCCTTTTGAGGATGTAACCCGCCGCTGGACACGTTCCGAGCAGGAGCAGGCTGTCCGTAATGGTGTCTTCCTGCTGTTCTTCGACGGTCGTCAGGTCAAAGCGCTGCGCGGGATCAACAGCTTGGTGAATCCATCTGCCGGGCAAAACAACGCATGGAAGAAAATTCGTTCCATCCGTGTCATGGATGCTATTAACGCTGACTTGCAGCGTGCGGCAGAAGAGACTTACATTGGCAAAATCAATAACACAGTGGAAGGGCGTCTGGCGCTTATCGGTGCGATCAAAGAATACCTGGCACAGCTGTCGCTGAGTAACGTCATCGAAGCAGATGGCTACGATGTCATTCTCGACCCGGCTTACTACGGCGATGCGCCAGTTATCAAACCGGAGCCGGATCAAGTGTTCCTGCAATGGAACGTGAAGCTCACCGACGTGATGGAGCAGTTGTTCGGCACATTTTACGTGCAATAAATAAGCATTTTACGTGTATAAGCATTTTACGTGTATAAGCATTTTACGTGTATAAGCATTTTGCAGGCAATCGGCAGAAATGAAGTAGCTTGTTAACAACGAGGATTTTGTGAAATCCCGAACTATATTATGGATTATTTTGAGGAGGAAAAATAAATGTTGGATGCTTCAAGAGTCATTTTAGGTACGTATGGTCAGGCGCATGTGGACGGGGTGTGGCAGACGAATATCAATAAGCTGGAAGCCAGCGTGGAAATGGAAAAACGCGAGCTGAATCTCGTGGGCAACGAGTGGAAGGTGCACAAGCGCGGTATCAAAAAGGGAACGGGAACGATGAGTGGCTACAAGGTCACATCCGATATGATTCGTCGCGGTTTTAACCGTTTTGAGATTATTACAAAATTAGATGACCCAGAAGCCTTCGGACATGAAAGTATTCGTCTCATTCGTTGCACTCCTGACAAAATCCAACTAGCCAACTGGACAGCAGGTGAAGAAGTACAGGAAGAAACGACCTTCACCTTTGAAGGCTATGAACTGCTGGATCCGATTGTAGCAAACTAAATTGGAAGACGGGGGATGGGATGCTGTCAAGCGTTCCGTTCCCTAAATACAAATGAACAATAAGGGAGAATGACTTATGAGCTTGAATGAGAATATGACAGAAGAACAAATTTTGGACAGCCTGTTTGAAGCCGCTGAAAAACTACCGGAAGAAACGGTTCGTATCAAGCGCCTCGATATGAAAATTGTGCTGCATGGCCTGACCTCCAGTAAAGTGGACAGCATTCGTGAACGTTGCACGATTCGCCGAACCGTGAAGGGTGCTGTAGATGAAAAAGTAGATACTGAAACGTTCAATGCCTTGTTGATCTCGGAAGCTACCGGAAAGCTGGAAGTGAAGGGCTTGTCCCTTAGCGGTTGGGGCGATCCCCGGATTACAAGCCGCTTGAAGCTGTCCGGTGGCGAACAGTCTGTCCGCCGTATGCTGCTGGCGGGTGAGCTGGATGCAGTAGGAGATAAGGTGCTGGAACTGTCAGGTTTTGGCGTTGAGATTGCCGACCTAAAAAACTAATCGGCTCCGGGGGAATGACGACGATGCTGTACCACTTGTGGGTCCGGCACCACCTCCGCCCCGGAGACTTTTGGCGGCTTCCCCGCGGTGAGCGCATGCTGCTGCTGGCGTTTGCCGAACAGGAAATGGATAGCATAGCAGCTTCAAAAGCATAAACAAGGAGGTGAACATGATAGATGGCAGAAGCATTAAATTACCGCATGAACCTTGTGATCGATCCTAAAAACGTCATTAAGGCGAACAGAGAATTGCGCGCAATGGAACGTTATTTTGAGCGGATTCAAGGCCGTGTTTTGAAAATCGGCCGCACTCGCATGGCCCCGGAAATTGTGCTGAACGATATGGCTTCCAAAGGATTGGATAATCTGTTGAACAAGATTAACCGGGTCAAATCCCAGATTATTAACGCCTCGGGGAATGTGAATTTAAAGGTAAGCAGTAGCAGTAGTGTGTCCATCGACGGCATTAGTGGTCTTATAACAGCGTTGGAGAACAACACGAAGGCAGTTAGAGGCAACACTGGTTCAAACATACTAAATAGTACAAAACCTAAAGCAGAAGAGGAAAGTAAACTTCCAGCGTGGGCTGAGGCGCTTCAAAAATATAATGAGCCTGCCAAGGTTGTTCAGGAAGTATACAAAGGGGTTACAGGTGAAGATTTAAGTCTTCAAACGTTTAAAAAGATGCCCGCCGCTTTTATGGAAACCAGACAAACGTGGAAGGAAGGCGGAGCAAAAGGAGTACTTAAAAAATTCTTTTTTCCAGATAAGAAAGAAGATGCTGCAGAAGGAAATGCTGAAGGCGCTTCAGGCAATAAAGACCTTTCGGAGATTAAAGAATTAATTCAGAAATTAATTCAAGTTACCTCGGATAAATCTACTGGCGGGTTTGGCGGTGGCGGCGCAAATAGCCCGGGAAGAAGGAACAAACGTTCAGGGGGCAGAAGATCTGGTAATAGAGGCGGTAGTCGTCGGTCTTCGAGTGGTCAAAGAGATTTTAATTCAAGAGCCGGAGAGATAGCAAGAATTAATATTAGAGATCGGAACTCGACACAAGGAAACAGAAGCGGACGACAAAACGCTGGAGGTTCAGCAGAATCCAATCCTCGGATTAACCCTGCCCGAAGAGTTCCAAGTCCAAGAAATCATCCGAGAAATCCTGGTAATCGCCGCTCTTCCAAGTCGGGTGGTATTCTTAGCTTTGCAGGCAACTTGCTAGCTGGTGGAACGGATATAGATACTTCTTCTGTCCTGGATATGGTGAGCGATAGCGGATTAGTTGAGAAAGTGAGTAAAGGTCTTGGTGTGAGCAAAAAGTTCATTAGTGGGCCATTGGGGGTTCTGGCAGATGCAGCAAGCATAGCTACAGCAGCTCCAGGCAAGGAACGCGCACAAGCGATTGGTTCCACCGTAGGTGGGGCGGTTGGGAGTACGGTAGGCGGAGCAATTGGAACATTTTTGCTTCCAGGTGTCGGCACTGCTGTTGGCTCATATGTAGGCGGTTTAGCAGGTGACTTTTTAGGGGGCAAAGTGGGCGGTTGGATTTCAGACCATGGCTCTGAAATAAAGGAAAAGGCATCCAAAGTAACCGGATGGCTTTCTGAGAAGAGCGAAGCCTTTGGTGATAGCATCTCTAACTTCTTTTCTTTTGGTAAAAAAGATGAACCTAAGAAAGCCCCAGCTAAGCCGCCTGAAGTACCTAAACCTGCTATACCACCTCAACCTGCTGTAGCTGTGGCTACCAAACCGTTAACACCTATGCCACCATTTCCGGGGTTACCACCCGGCTCTCAAGTGATGTATGGACCTCAGCAACCAGGTGCAAAAGGCGTCCCTAATCCTTATGGACCGATGGCTATAGCTAACCAGGGAGTCAATCCCAACCCACTACTGAATACTGCGGCTCATGCGAACAATGGAGCCAAAGCTAAAGGCAAAGGTAATGGTAATCCGACACCTCAAGTAGTACAGATCAGTCCTGAACAAATGGGAACACTGTCTGGCTTTTTGAAGGATTTTAAAACGGAAACCACCAACCAATTCAATCTTCCTGCGGGGGCTGTACAGGTCACTGTACATGAGAACAAGCTCGATGTGGATGGGCTTATTACGCAAATTGGCTACCGTCTCAAAGCTGAAATTCTGCGTGCAACGCAGAACACCAAGCCTGTAGGCGCTGTAGCTAAGTAATACGGTAGATGGGAGTAATGGGGAAGGAGTAAAGAGATGGAATTTAGTTTGACGGATGGTAAAGGGAAAAAATTTCAGTTTCCAGTAAATCCTGAGGAAGTGACGATCTCACGGCAAAAAGGATTTGATACAACGACGATTTTATCCTATGGGGAGTTTGACTTCCCGCAAGGGGAGAAGGTAAAGGAAATCTCCTTCTCTTCTTTTTTTCCGAAAGAATACAATCCAGCGTATTGCACATATAAAGATATCCCTGATCCTCAGGAGGCCATGAACACGTTGAATGGCTTTTTGTTATCCAAAAACCCGCTACGTTTTATCATTACGGAGACAGCCGTGAATGTACCAGTAATTGTGGCATCTCATAATTCGATCTTTCGCGGCGGCGAGTATGGGGATGTGAATTTTGATCTGTCACTGCGGACCTGGAGTGATATGAAAGTTGCCAAAAAAGCTGGTGGTACAGGAAGTAAGGCGGCTACGGTCAACAAAAAGCCCCGCACAGATATGAAAGAAAAGAAAAAAATATATACGGTTAAGTCCGAGGATTCCTTGTCCAAAATTGCCAAGCTCGAGTTGGGGGATAGCTCCCAATGGAGTCGTATTTATCAGCTTAACAAAAAGGTTATTGGACAAAATCCGAATGCAATTAAACCGGGGCAAAAGCTGGTGTTGTCA
Source organism: Paenibacillus sp. FSL L8-0158 (assembly GCF_038592965.1). Taxonomy (GTDB): domain Bacteria; phylum Bacillota; class Bacilli; order Paenibacillales; family Paenibacillaceae; genus Paenibacillus; species Paenibacillus polymyxa_D. The sequence continues at coordinate 1,275,999 of NZ_CP151949.1, forward strand.
TGAGCTATAAAGTCATTTTACAGGATAAATATGATTTGTCGCCGCTTGTGGAGAACATTAATTTGAGGGATTCGCTGGAGCAAATCGCCTATCAGGGAACCGTCAATCTGGTCGTTACGTCGGATATGCCCGCTATTTCCCCTGGGATGTCCATTCGGGTTAGCGGGATTCCTTATGGTAAAAAAGATTATGTTCCCTTGTTGTCCCCTGCCGTGATTTGGGAAGTAGAAACATCTAACAACGGGCTTAAACGCATGACGCTGACGTTGTATGACCGTACAGTGTATTTGGACAAGTCAGAGGATGAATATTTACTCCCTGCCAAGCAGACGGCTACTCAGCGTTTTCAGAAGTATGCAAGGGACTGGAAATTGAAAATCGCTTCATTGCCAGACACGAAAAAGCAGCTCGGACGCGCCGTATACCGCACACAGTCCATCTATTCTATGATGCTGGGAGATCTGCGCGAAACGGCAAAGGCGGGGGGGAAGCTGTATCATCCACGGATGATTTCTTCCGGGTTGGAGCTGTACGAGCTGGGAACGAACAAAGATGTGTATGTTTTGGAGAGAGTGACTGATACGACACAGTCCCGTACGCTGGAAGGTGCAGCTACGAGGGTGAAGGTGTTGGCTACGGCGGCTAGTGAAACAGGTAATGAGGTTCCTTCCAAGGTGATGGCGCTTGAGGAAAAGGACATTGCCAAATATGGGACACTTCAGGTGATCGTGCAGGATGACGAGGTCAAGTCCGGAGCAGCAGCCCGTGAGTTGGCTAAAAGTAAGCTGAGAGGCATACAGCAAACGATATCGGTAAATGCACCAGATATGAACACGATTCGAGCAGGAGACGCAGTGATGCTAGGTTCCATAAAGCTGCTGGTCATTTCAGTGAGCAGGGAATTGGGCAACCCCGGCAGTATGTCGCTGGAGCTCGGAACGTATGACGATGTAAAAAGGAGGTTTTACCTTGAATAAGGACCCCTACGGGCATTTGGCTACTGCGCTGCAATCTTCATTTCATAAGCACACCAAGCAAGCGCTGAGTGGAGTAGGCGCGGTACTAGGCACGATCACCTCCACGGGACTCAAGCTGGACGATTTTAAACATGAGCTTCAGGACTATCTGGTCGCGGAGCTGCCGGGACTGCTATCTGTACCACGCCATATGTACAAAGGTACCTCAACCGCAGTGGAATCAGAAAATTGGGAAGGCAAAGAGCTGAAAACTTCCTTTTATATCGGGGAAGACGAGCTGGAGGATGTGAATTTCAGTTTGAACGAAGGTCTTAAGCCTGGAGATCGTGTACTTGTGGTTCGGGTGAATGGCGGTAATGATGTGGTGGTCGTGTGCAAGGTGGTGAGTGGACGTGGCTAATTTATTTCCCGAAACAGATGATATGATCTGGACAGACACGGATATGACCGACCCGGATGTACTAGAGGATAACCGTGCAGTATTTGGGCGAAGCTGGCGGTTTGATTTTGAAGCTGGTGAGTTTGTTATGAGCCCTAGCCGTAAAATCGTGACTACAGGCGAGAAAGAAGCCTGGGTACAGTGGTGTGAAAAAGCGATTCGCACTCCTCGCTATCGGCATGTGATCTATTCACCTGACTATGGCAGTGAGCTGGAGGAGCTCATTGGCAGCAGCTATGGGCACGGTGTACAGGAAAGTGAAATTAAACGCATGGTCACAGAGGCGCTACTAGCAGATGCACGTACGGCTAGTGTGGATCAGTTCACGTTTCGCTGGGAAGGCGAGGCGTGCCATTTTAGCTGCCAGATTACGAACGTGCGGGATGAAACGGAAATTGTGGAAAGTGTGGTGATCTAATGGCAGACTTGCCGGAATATTTGGTAGACCAGACGGAAGAGGAAATTTTAAATCGAATGCTGGAAAAAGTGCCTTCGGACATAGATAAGTCCGAGGGCTCTTTTATTTGGGATGCACAGGCTCCGGTGGCATTCATGCTCTCCGAAGCGGCGATCTGGGCGCAGGAGCTGCTGCGTCGGGGCTTTGCCAGCACAGCAGCCAGCGACAACCCGGATTTTCGTTCGCCGGAGCTGGATTTGCGGACAGCAGAGCATGGGGTGACACGGCGAGAAGCGGTTGCTGCCTCAGGTATGGTTACGTTCACGGGCACAGCGGGAACGACCGTCCCGGCGGGAACGTTGGTGGCGACTCCGGCAGATGATGTATCCGGGGAAGCTTCTATTGAGTATGCGACCACGGCATCGGTCACGCTGGATGAACAAGGTGCCGGGGAAGCGACTATTCGGGCGGTCAATCCCGGGCGCAGCGGTAATGTGCCTGCGGGTGTCATCCAGGTGATGGCCACTCCGATTAGCGGGGTTGCCTCTGTGATCAATACGGAGGAAACCAAAAGCGGCACAGATGTTGAGAGCGACCAGCTGTTGCTGGAGCGTTTTTATGCCAAGGTGCGGAACCAGGGCACAAGCGGCAACAAGGCGCAGTATACTCAGTGGGCGAATGAGATCGCTGGAGTGGGTGGCGTGGAAGTAGTTCCGCTCTGGAAGGGGCCGGGAACAGTGGGGTTATATGTGCTGGATACGGACAAACGAGCAGCCAGCCCAGATATCGTCGCTGCGGTGCAGAAGTACATCGATCCGACGCAGGATGGGCAAGGAGAAGGGCTGGCGCCAGCGGGTCCTGTAGTGACGATCATGCCAGCGGCAGAAGTGGAGATTAACATCTCAGTCAAGGTACAGCGTACCAAAGAGAAGCCGTCCACGCTGGATGAAATCAAAAAGCTGATCGAGAGCGGTGTGCGGACGTATTTGAAGCAGCTTGCCTTTTACAAGGAAGACCCGTTGGTACGGTATACCCGGATTTCTGCTGTTTTGCTCGACATTCCGATTATTATTGATTTCTCTGAACTGAAAATCAATGGACAGAGCAATCAGAATATTGAGATTGGCTCAGGCCAGGTGGCAGTGCTGGGGACGGTGAGCGTCAGTGAGTAACAATGGAACGAACAGTTTTGACGATTTATTGAATAACCCAGACCAGGGAAAACATGCAAACCGTAGTGGCACTTTTGTTAATCGGGTAACGATAGCAGGAGATACAGTAGGCCAAATGAGCAGCGAGCGGGGACGTGAGCTGCTTTCCTATTTGCCTTCCTATTACGAAACCTCACGCGTGATGCGTTCCGATATGGATGCTAAAGGAAGCGAATTGGACGCCTTGTATCTTGCAATGGATGCAACGGTGGGACAGTTTTTCGTGCGTACCGCCACATGGGGGTTGGAACGCTGGGAAAGGGAGCTGGGAATTGAAACCGATCTGGCGAAGCCATTGGACCAACGGCGTGCGGTGGTGGAGTCGAAGCTGCGAGGGGCAGGAACTTTTTCCGGTCGGCTTGTCAAAAATGTAGCAGAGGCGTATGACGGAGGTACGGTAGATGTTATTTTTCATCCTGCCGAATGGGGATTTACGGTCAAATTTATAGATACCATCGGGATTCCACCAAACGTGGATGATCTTAAAGCAGCCATCGAGGAGATCAAGCCCGCCCACATGGCAGTGGAGTACAAATTACGCTACCTGACCATTGCCGAAGTGGAGTCTATGACCCTCTATGAAAATGAACATACAACACAGGATAGATATTTAGGAGGTGGCGCATAACATGGCAAGTGAAAAAACACCAAATCTTGGCTTAAATCAAATTGACCGCACATCGCCCAAAACCACGTATCTTGATCTGGAGAAGTATTTGGACCAAAACTGGCGCGCTGTAGATGATTTCGCAGGTGATGTAAATGAGGGTGTAAATGGGATCAAGAAGCGTCTGGATACGACAGAGCGTAAGACGGTAACTTTGGAACCTGGGGTGCAAATTGTTCATGCGGAAAAGGCTACGCCGTTTTCGCTGACGGGGATGAGCGGGCGTACGTTGGTGAATTTGTTGGGAAGATGGGGGAATTTGAGTAGCTTAAGGGGGGTAACACCGTATCAAGCCGATATAGCACTAGATACGTTAAATAAAGGGACAATGCCTAATTCGTTAAAAGTAACGATCAAGCCTGGATATACCGTTGGAGTGGGGTTTTATAGTAATTTTAAATTTTTAGCTGGAAAATATTATGTTGCAATTGTAAAAGCGAAAGTAGGTAACGCTACAGATGCAGGAATCTCGGCTCCGAATGCTCTGGTAGAATCGAAAGTTACAGTTACGGATAAAACTAAATTTGCTACGGCTTGGTTTAGGCTGGCTCCTACCAGCGATATTATTACTAACATAGATTTGGTAACACAGGGTACTGTAGGACAGTATTCTAATTTTGAGGCTGCGCGTATCTATGAGATTTCTGCAGCAGAATATACAGCATTAGCAATGATGACTGACGATCAAATTGACAACAAATATCCTTATGTGGATAGTGTAATGCCTGTACGTAATCCATATGCAATTCGGTACGGGGAGAATTTGGCCCCATACTCTTTTTATTCTTGGGACGCTACGGTCGGAACACCTCTTATTAAAGATGATCGAAATGTTGTTGTTTCTTCTTCGAATATAATGATAGCTTCCATCTACCCATTAGTTCCGGGTCAGGCTTACACGGTTTCCGCTCAGTCGAGTGGAGCAACGGGTAGAATACATGTAAATATGCAAAACGAGACTGCTGTTATCGGTAATGTAACAGGTAGTGGGATTATATCTTATACATTCACAGTTCCGGCAGGTACTAAAGGTGTAGTGATCCGCTTGCTGGGCACATCCACTGCCGAAGTAACGATTTCCGATTTTATGCTCAACATCGGCAGTATTGCCAAACCGTTCAAGCAGCATGAAGACTCCATGCTGGCACTGCAAACAGACCTGTACGCCGATCCAGTTACAGGGGCTAATGCTGATACAGTGTTTGAACGTAATGGGCAATATTATAAAAGCAAACGTTGGCACAGTATGACGCTTGACGGCTCGCTACCCTGGGGTTACTTCGATTCAGCCGCAGGCTACAAAGTTGTTCGGATACCTGCCACTAATGGAATGGTTGACAGTGAGAGGATAACAAAGTGGAACGGTAAGTTGGTTCAGCATGTTTTCCCGTTAAGCGGGCCGGATCAATCCCATCTTAGTCCAGAATCTGGTGTTGTGGGTCTGTCCATTTCTAGTACAGACAGTGGATGGGGAGACAACTACACACCTACAACAGACGAAATAAAGGCGTATTTTATGGGCTGGAAGATGTATTTGGCTGGTCAAGGAGACGTCAGTAAGCCGTTTAACAATGAGGCAGTAGGGAAGGCGTGGTGTCCGCTTGATTCTATCTACGATTCGAACGGGGCCGCAGCAACGCTGTACGTAACTACTTTGCCGACAACAGCGATAACATCCTTGTCGTATGTAAGATATGGAAATTGGTCGGCATACCAACTGGTATACAAACTCGCAACGTCTACAGCAGAGCCTATCATATCCGAAGGGCAACTAACGTTCGTTGAGGGAGAAAATCAGGTTGAAGTAGGTACGGGAATTGTGTTGCGCGAGCCTGCCGACGTGTATATGGAGACAGGAACTATGTTCGGCAACAGGATGAACATAAATAACGCCAGTTTTAGTGCTCGCTTGCTCAGGAACAGGTCTATACAACCGTTGACGGTATACAAAGATGGGGTCTTAGACACAAGATGGACTAAGGGCGTAGGATGGATCACGAGTGCAGGTACGTTATCGCAACTTTTGAACGCATCGGATAGCGACAGAGTATCGGCCTACAGTGTCACATACTTTATGGTTGGCCTCTCACCCATTGTACCGTTCACAGGAACCTACGCAGCTAACGAAAAGACACTGCTGTTGGATTTAATGGACAGCGTGCAACAAGCAAATTTGCGCCTGTCTGTGGTTGAGAACAAAAAGTCAGACAAGGATAACCCGTCGTGGATTACACCTACACTGCTTAATGGCGTTACAGCAGAAACATCGTCAGTGGATATGTGGCCTCAGTACCTTAAAATGTCAAATAATCTTATTAAGATGCACGGGTCAATAAAGGTACCGACTTCTAATGCAACCGTCACATTTTTTAGGTTGCCGGAAGGATACAGGCCCAAAATCTTAACGGTATTAACTTGCGCAGCATCTGATGCGGTGTCCGCTGACAAAACTGCCGTAATTGCAATATCCCCTGACGGACGTGTTGAAGTAGTAGGCAGAGGGGGCTATGGTTGGATACGTTTAGATGCCGTTCAATTTATAGCAGAAGTTTAAGGAGGATAATATATGAAAGCAGTTCCTAGAGTAAATACAGATGGCCTCTATCTGGAGGACAAGCTAGTGGACGATGCCTTTACGGGTGTCGTCCCTTTTTATGCTCCATCTTCACTCATACTATCTGACACAGACGAGCAGCTAGACATTTATCAGCTTAATGCCAGTAGTTCTAGTAGCAATGGTGAAACGAATTCAGATAACATCCCTGCTGGCTACACGGTAGCAATCCAAGTGCCACCAGGTCTATATTATCCTCGTTTTGATATTCAAGGCTGGCTGGCCTATGAAGCAGAATATAACGAAACTCTGATTGAGGCCCAGAAGAAGTACGAGCAAATTAATAAGGAATCGCAAGATTCATTTCAGAAGCTACATGATGAATGGAAAATCAAGCCGGAAAACGAACGTGAGGAAGAACCGGTATATTTTGCTCCTACATTTATGGCTCCAGAACGAAGAAATCCAACGACGTTCTGGAGTGAAGGATTCAGTGAGGAAGCGATTAAGGGACTGACACAAAAAGCAGAGCAACAGCCAAGTGAGACAGATCAATTGAAGCAGCGTATTGCAGATCTCGAAGTAACGCTGACCCAGCTCATGCTTGGTGACACAGAAAAATAACCAAGTACTGACCCCTGTTTAGCTGCAAAATTCTTATTTAAAAAGAGGTGAAGTCATAACTATGACTGCTTTAACAGAGACTCAATTACGTATTTGTGCTTATGCTTGTGTTACCCGCTATGATCGGGGAGAAGGTAATATAGCAGCTATCATTGGAAGCTATGCTTTAGATGAAAAACAACGTAAACAAGTGAAGGAAATGATTTTATCCCATCGCTCTGATCTGGTATTTGACAACGTAGAGGAATCGTCATCTATGGAGGTTTCCAGTGCACAGCGAGAACCGGTTAAATGGTATAGCTCTATTTTTCGTAAAAAAACGGTATAGAGCGGAGAGCAAAAATGCCTGTACTCAAAGGAGGAGCGAGCATGTATGAAAGAATGGATCTGATTATAATGGGTTTCTCCAAGCTGAAATTGAATAGACAAAGCAATCCTTTTATAACGATTCAATTCGGTCAGGGGGTAGAACTGGGGATGGTGAGTATGGATGGATATTGACGAAAAAAAAGAATCTGTTATCCAAGATGTAACGGATGATTTTAGTAAACGAATGTTCAGTTCGCTTGGACCGGAGCTATTTTCCTATCTTCCTGCCTATTACGAAGCATCCCGTGTTATGCACGTCGATATGGATGCAAAGGGTAGCGAACTAGATGCTCTTTACCTTGCGCTAGATGACACGTTAGCTCAGTTTTTTGTTCGCACCGCCACTTGGGGGCTTAAACGCTGGGAAATGGAGTTGGGTATCCCGATCCATTTGGAAAAGCCGCTGGAACAACGACGATCCGTTGTGGAGTCAAAACTTCGTGGAAGCGGCAAATTTTCAGGGGATTTAATACGGAAAATCATGAGCTCATTTGGTGTCAATGGGGAAGTGGATTTTTATCCGGCTGAGTACAAGTTTGGTATAAGCTTTGAAAATAGAACCCCTGAAAATATGATTGATTTCAAAAAGATCATCGAGGATATTAAGCCTGCTCATCTTGCTTTTTATATGAATAACAAAACTAGGCTTGCATTTCTTCATGAGAATGAAATGGTTTCTCGTATTCGATTACGTTCGAGAGTTCGCTTTTTTGGTGGGAAGCCATGGTATTTAGATGGTGTCGAGTTACTGAACGGAATAGCTTCTTTGTCCGGGTGGACAGAGGAACCTATGCGCTATTCAAACCGTTCGAAATTTGTCTTCAAGCATCGAGTGAATCATCATCAGGAAGGCAGAATGATAATTCGAGACCATTATTGGAAGTTAGATGGAAGTATGAAGCTTGACGGTAGTCAGATGTTAAGCTCAACCGAGAAAGTCATTTCAATCTAAACCAATATAACTTTTATTTTTAAGATAGAAAGGATGGTAAGTATGGCAGAACAAGTTTTGACAGTCACGACTGCATATGCAAGGGAACAAATGGCTCGTGCCCGCGCTGAGGGAGGAACGCTGACAAAAGTAGTAAAAATGGCGTTTGGTAGCGGAGGTGTGGATCAAGCAGGGAAGCCACTGCCTTTGAATGGAACAGAACAGGTCTTGAAAAAAGAACTGGTTCAAAAGGATATTACGAGCTTTGAATTTATTGCTCCTGCAACAATTCGATATACTTGCTCACTGGCAGAAAATGAATTGGCGGGTGAGACGATTAATGAGCTGGCTTTGGTAGATTCAGCGGGGAAGCTGACGGCTATCCGTACAATGAGCAATAAGATCAAGGATAGTGATATGGAATTTGTTTTTGAAATTGATGACATCTATTAAGGAGGATATAAAGTATGAGCATACAACAACCACGCAGATTTGTTACTACCGACCAAGGACATGCGGACGTCCTGAATGGACCGATTGATACCCTTTATGCTAACGATCAGGAATTGGCTGCACAGGTTGAGAATATCAAAAATGACCCGGCTGGAAACGGTGTTGCTTCTAAGGAAGCGTTAGACAATCATGCCAGCAATACAGATCTCCACGTTACGGCAGCCAAGCAAGCTTTATGGAGTGCAGCAGAGGGGAATGCCAAACAATATACGAAAGATTATGCAGCACCCAAGGCGCATACGCATCCTGCATCGGATTTACCATCTGCTTCTACGCAGGCTAGGGGGATTGTGCAACTTAATACATCTACAGGAAGCACAGCTACAGATCAGGCAGCTACGCCAAGTGCGGTTAAAGCAGCTAATGATCGAGCGAATGAAGCTTACAGCCGGGCAGACCAGGCTTTTACGCAAGCCGTTGATCTGAAAAATAAAATCGTAGGCGTGATCAACGGCAAGGGTGGAAACGCCAATTCTAATATGACTGGAGATCAGTTAGCGGCATCTATTTTGAATATGCCTGCTAAGAGATTCGCCTCAGGGACTATCAGCGCAAGTAGCTCTAAGATAATACCGGATGCTGGTTCAGTTGTGGAATTACCTGCAACTGCAACCATAAGGTATGATATCCAATCTGGGTTCAATATAACCAGACTATTCTTAGATATTGGCGGAATAGTAGGTGGTTACTTATATGGATGGTTTTCCTATGCAATGCCAAGTGGAACTCTCACGATATCCCTTGGGTCATCTCGTAGCATTACAAATGAATATGGGACTTATACTGCTAGCCTCTCAGGAAATACACTTACCATTGTGATGACAATGAAGTCTACTGTAGCTGGTACTGGATCGACGCAAAGATATTACGAGCACAATAGTATTCAATGGTGGGCTTATGAATAATTAGTGAATAAGTAATGACTCTACTGGGGATGCGCTGTTAGGAGAGAACTGCAATGTGAAAAATAGTGGGGATCTTATTCAAAAATATTGAGAGTAGATAACATTACAAAAAATGAAGTATAGATAAAGGGAGAAAAAAACCACACGCCTACGCAGAGCGTGTTTTTGAATGCCTTGGATCAGTCCAAGGGCATTCACTTTAAAGCTTGGTTCAAAAGGGGGAACAAATATGCATGAAAAAATCGATCAGATTTGGCTGGGGTTTTCCACGGGGACCTTGATCGGTTATTTTTTCGGAGGGTGGACGACAATGCTGACATTGTTGTTATGGATGGTCATTATTGACTTTTTTACCGGATGGGCTGCGGCCTGGATTAACGGTGAACTGAAAAGCCGAGACGGGTATTACGGTATTTTTCGCAAGGTTACGGTATTTTTGATGATTACGGTAGCTCATCTAATCGACGGTATTCTCGGGGATGCACATTACTTCCGGGATGCCGTCGTTTTCTTTTATTTAGCGAACGAGCTGTTGTCCATTATTGAAAATGTGGGCAGAATGGGAGTACCGATGCCGGATATTTTACGGAATGCGGTAGCTATTTTTGAGTCTAAGTCGAGTGGGGAAAAAATAAAGTCAACCGACCCTTCCGACAAAGAAAATAAAGTTTCATAAAGTGCCACCAGTGGACACTACCCAAATAGGCTGACTACCTTTTTGCCCTTTTTTCGGTGTGAAAGTGGAAAAGCCCAGACCGTATGGATGGTCCAAGCATATGGATAACAGAGACAAAGTGAGCTATAACATTATGAATGATAAGGAGGGAACGCCTTATGCAGAATCGCAGCCCTAACGCTGCCGAAGGCATTGACGTGTCCCGATATCAGGGAACGATTGATTGGAAGCGTGTACGAGCCGATGGTAAATCGTTTGCCTTTATTAAAGCGAGTCAAGGACAGCGTTACGTCGATCCGACATTTATCACGAATGCAAAAGGGATCAAGGCAGCCGGGCTCTTACTAGGAGCGTACCATTTTGTAGATGCGACCAATGTAAATGCAGCAAAAGCAGAAGCCAGGCATTTCGCCGAGGTGTTGGAGCAGGTGGGTGGGGCGAAAGAGCTGGACTTGCCAGCGGTAATGGATTATGAAAACAATCCGGGAGCGCTTAGCTCAGCCGCAATTCATGAGATTGCACTGGCATTTTTGACGGAATTTGAGCGAGTCAGCGGCCGCAAGCCGATGGTATATACGGGCAATGCTTTTGCTACCCATTTTAAAGTCCCGTTGGGTAGTTATAAGCTATGGATTGCGCGTTACAGTACACGAGTGCCCAGTGATACTACACCATGGAAGCTCTGGGACTTCTGGCAATACAGCGATAGTGGACGGGTTGAAGGTATTCAAGGGCCAGTTGATCTGAATGTATATGCTGGAACAGAGGCTGAGTTACGCCAAGCATTTGCAGGAGAAGAGGGGGAGGAGCCAATGACAGCAGAGGAAAAAGCGGCATTTAAGACCCTGCAGCAGCAGGTCGCCGCTCTTGAAAACAGCAAAGATGTGCTCAAGCAGACGTTGAATGAACAAAGCGCTTATATTAAAAAAGTGGATCAGCGGGTAGCTGAGCTGGAGGCGCGTCAAACTATGCCTGTACCGATCTGGGCAAAGGAAGCAATGGCTGCCGCCGTTGCATTTCATCCGGCAAGCCCGATTGTGGATGCGAAACTACCAAGCAGTTACGATTTTTATCGCTTACTGGTCGTACTGAACCGTCTGGGTGTGTTTAAAGCAACCAAATGATCTTTTATAAATTTTTTGCCCGGAAGGAATTATTTTCATGTGGACTAAGCCATACGCCTGAAACGTAAATAGACAGGCGGTTCAAAGGCAACCGCCTGCACTTATTGTAAAGTGATGTTCTTCATGATTTCTACATAAGCTGAACTAGAACGCTTTAAAAGCGTGAATCATTGGATGAAAATGCAGCATGTCTATTAGCCCGATCAAGCTGTAAAGGCCCCTGTATGTTTGTTTATTTCAGAACATACCTGGCAATAGGATATAAAGGATGTAGGTCTGGTGCTGAATACATTTTTGGATAAGATTATGCTCCTGTTTGGAGGTTAAAGACCCCCAGCAGAAGCATATATTTGATATGATCGTGTCTGTAGGTTTGTAATATTAATTGACATGATGTATAAAAACATATCGTAATGTATGAAAAACCCCCTTGTCGGCTTCCAAATTTTATAGTAAAGTATCCAATAATCAACTTTGTTTGAGCATAATAATCACTGTTTGTGAGTATATATCACACTTTCACCACGACCTTACATACTCCTCTTTCTCTTTATTACATCACATCTATTCAATTACCCAATAGCATCTCTTACACCACTAGATTATGAACACTTCTGTTCCAGTATTTTCAATAAAAGCCTGTCCATAGAATCTCTATACCTTCCCTACTACACCTATTTGATGAACTCGGAACCTGGGATTACAGCTTGAGGACAAGCTTGTCATGTCAATTCAAAGAATTGGCATTCATCCGGTATCAACGAATTAACAATATATAAGGTGTGAAAGGGGTTTGCTGCATGAGCAAAAAGTATGCAAAACACAAAATCTGGACCGTTCTGCTGGTGCTTGCGCTAGGAGTTGTTTTGGCGCTTTCCGGTTGTGGGGGATCAGGTGAAGGAGCAAAGCCAGAGGCAGGGAAAACACCAAGCGGAGCAGGAGAGGGCGTGCAGGACACGCTTATTTATGGACGCGGCGGAGATTCCGTGGCGCTAGATCCTGCCATTGTGACTGAAAGCGAGTCGCTAAAAATCGGAATGCAAGTGTTCGACACACTGCTGGAATATAAGGAAAACACAACGGAGATCCAACCGGGGCTTGCAGAGAGCTGGGAAGTATCACCGGATGGACTGGTCTATACGTTCAAGCTGCGTCAGGGTGTGAAATTCCATGACGGAAGTGACTTTAACGCAGAAGCGGTTGTGTTTAACTTTGACCGCTGGGCTAATCCGAAAAGTCCATACAAATTTGAAGGTGACTCGTTTGACTATTATGATTCTATGTTCGGTCCTGAAGGAAGTAGGGTGATTAAGGAGGTTAAAGCGGTAGATGCGAACAGTGTACAGTTTACATTAAACAAGCCGCAGGCGCCGTTTTTACAAAATATCGCTATGCCATCCTTTAGTATTTCAAGTCCCAAGGCTATTCAGGAGAAAAAGGCTGATTTCAAGAGTAATCCGATCGGCACGGGGCCTTTTGTATTTAAGGAATGGAAACGGAACGATACCATCACGCTGGAGAAGAATCCAAACTATTGGAAAGAGGGCCAGCCAAAGCTGGCAAAGATCATTGTTCGTTCCATACCCGACAATACCGCGCGATTTAATGCTCTGCAAAACGGGGAAATTGACCTGATGGAGGATTTGAATCCGGATGATGCAAAGCAGCTAGACGGTAATAGCGAATTGGTGAAAATTGAACGTCCCTCCTTTAATGTGGCGTACATTGGCTTTAATTTAAAGAAAAAAACATTCAATAATCCCAAGGTGCGGCAGGCGCTGAATCACGCAGTGAACAAGCAGGCCATCATTGATGCATTGTTTGCAGGGCAGGCTAAGCCTGCGGTCAATCCGATGCCACCTACGTTATGGGGATACAACGATAGTATTCAAGACTACGCCTATGATCTGGATAAGGCTAAATCTTTACTGGCGGAAGCGGGCTTTCCTAACGGGCTTCCCGAGCCGTTAACCTTCTATGCAATGCCTGTATCTCGTCCTTATATGCCTGACGGCAAAAAGGTGGCAGAGGCCATTCAAGCCGATTTTGAAAAAATAGGCGTCAAAGTAAACATCCAATCCCCGGAATGGGCTACGTATCTGGATGATGTTAAGGCGGGGGAGAAGGATGATCTGTATATGCTGGGATGGAACGGGGACAATGGTGACCCGGATAATTTCCTTTATACATTGCTGGACAAGGATACGATTCCAGGCAATAACCGCAGTTTTTATGTAAATGAGGAACTTCACAAAATATTGGTGAAGGCTCAGGTTGAGGTCGACCAGAACAAGCGTGAGGAACTGTATAAACAAGCACAAGTGATTATTAAACAGGATGCGCCGTGGATTCCATTGGTTCACAGCACACCGCTGATGGCAGGTAAAGCGAACCTCAAAGGTTTTGTACCTTCTCCGGCAGGTATTGAAGCGTACGGAAATATTTATTTTGAATAGCCCAAACGCAAGCAGGCGGTGAATAGGATATGAACTCATATATTGTAAAAAGACTGGCTATATTGATTCCTGTATTACTAGGCATGACGCTCATCGTTTTTTCCATTATTCATGCCATTCCGGGAGATCCGGCGGAAACCATACTGGGAGATAAGGCTACGGAACAGTCCAAGCAGGCGCTACGTGAGCAATTGGGGCTGGATAAGCCGTGGTTTCAGCAATATGGAACCTATTTGAGTGAACTGGCACATGGAGACTTGGGTGATTCCATTCGCACCAGACAGCCGATTGCCCGGGAAATGCTTCCTTATCTGGCGGCTACGCTGGAGTTGACAATAGCAAGCATGTTTTTTGCCGTTGTAGTCGGAATGAACGCAGGCATCGTGAGTGCTTGGAAGCGAAATTCCTGGTTTGACTATGTCAGCATGGTCATTGCCCTGGTCGGAGTATCGATGCCCATTTTTTGGCTGGGCTTGATGGAGCAGTGGATTTTTGCAAATAAGTTGCATTGGCTCCCTTCCATCGGACGTATGAATTCCCGTGATCCAGTGGAAGCTGTGACACATTTAGCTGTTATTGATGCGCTCATAGGTGGACGTATGGATCAGGTGTGGACCGTTATCAAGCATTTGATCCTGCCCAGTATCGCACTGGGAACGATTCCAATGGCGGTCATTGCACGTATTACTCGTTCCAGTATGCTAGAGGTTATGGATGCGGACTATATCCGTACGGCTCGGGCGAAGGGATTGGCATCTTTTCAAGTCGTGTACAAACATGCGCTTAAAAATGCTGCGATCCCTGTACTTACTGTCATCGGTCTTCAGACGGGATCACTACTGGGAGGCGCGGTACTGACAGAGACTATATTTGCCTGGCCCGGCATTGGACGGTACATTTTTGAAGCGATCAGCTCGCGTGACTATCCGGTTATTCAAAGCGGAATTCTGATCATTGCGTTTCTGTTCGTCATCATTAATCTGATTGTCGATTTGCTGTACGCGGTTCTCGACCGGCGTATCCGTTATCAGTAATCAAGTCGCCAATTGTTCAAGGGGGAGCTTGTCCGATGTCACAATTTTCAATAGAACCCAACAACATACCGACGACGCGCAGTACAGTAGCTCATTTGCCTGTCGTGACTGGCCCTTGGAGAGACGCATGGAGGGCTTTCCGTCACAATAAAATGGCGGTCGTCGGCTTGAGCATTATTATCTTCTTTGTCATCATTGCTTTGATCGCGCCGTGGATTGCTCCTTTTGACTATAAAGAGCAAAATTTGGTGAGCCGTTTGCAGCCTCCTTCTGCGGAGCATTGGTTCGGTACGGATGATCTCGGTCGAGATATACTGACTCGCACGCTGTATGGAGCCAGAATCTCGCTTTGGGTCGGTTTCTTGTCTGTTATTGGTTCAATGATTGTAGGAACAGCTTTAGGTTTAATCGCAGGATTTTACGGAAAATGGGCAGATATGGTCATTTCGCGGCTATTCGACATTTTGCTGGCATTTCCGGGGATTTTGCTGGCCATTGCTATTGTGGCTATTCTAGGACCTTCATTGGAAAATGCGTTGTACGCCATTGCCATTGTCAATGTCCCAACGTATGGACGGTTAGTTCGCTCTAAGGTGCTGAGTGTCAAAACGGAGGAATATATCACTTCTGCCAGAGCGCTTGGAGCCAATAATACACGAATCATCCTCCGTTATATTTTGCCTAACAGCCTGACACCGATCATCGTACAGGGAACGTTGGGGATCGGAACGGCCATCATTGAAGCGGCAGCGCTTGGATTTCTGGGCTTGGGTGCACAACCTCCTGAGCCAGAGTGGGGTAAAATGTTGTCCGATTCGCGGCAATATATCCAGAACGCGCCGTGGACAGTTATTTTTCCGGGGATATCTATCATGCTGACCGTATTGGGCTTTAATCTGATGGGGGATGGCCTGCGGGATGTATTGGACCCGAGGGCGAAGCGTTAGGGCAAAAGTGGTGAGGGATATAAAGTTGAGTAAAGAGGTGTTCTCTGGCCTGAATCCAATGGCTGGGGAACACCTTTTTTATATGACATTTTTCGTGTCGGAGTAGAATGGCGTTAAAAGTAACTTTTACAGCTGAAAGTCATGTGAGCTTTCATGAAGCGCGAAAAAAATGTATAATCACTCCAATTGAGTACGTAGGGAGTGGGCTTTATGACATGGCAGGACAAGAGAGAGCATCGGCAATTTGCGGAACAGACACGAAGCGACGCTTCACGGGCCGCATATGAACGGGATTACTCCCGTTTGATTCATTCACCGACTTTCCGTCGGTTGCAGGGTAAATCACAGGTATTTGGCGCAGGTACGGGCGATTATTACCGCACACGACTGACGCATTCTTTGGAGGTAGCGCAAATTGCGCGTGAAGCATCCCGAAGCTTGCTGCGCCGCCATCCCGAAGTAGAGCTGGAACAGGCAGATAACGCAGGACTGATCATTGACCCTGAGGTGGTAGAATGTGCTTCCATCGCACACGACTTTGGGCATCCCCCGTTCGGACACAAGGGAGAAGAGGTGCTGGACGGGATTTTGGATCAACTGATTGAGACGAAGGTAGAAAAGATATCCTCTGCCGGAGGCTTCACACCGGAGTCCAAGCGTGGACAGGAGGCCTATGCGCGTGAGCGACGAATTTATGAGCATTTTGAAGGGAACGCGCACAATTTCCGGCTGATTATGTTTTTGGAGAAGCGTGAGAACGTGGATGGTTTGAATTTGTCGGACGCTGTGTTACTGGGAATCAACAAATATCCGTACCCGGGGATTCTGAACAAAAAAGGGTTGTACCTGCATGAGTGGGAATACATACGTTCGATCCGCGAGGATTGGGGTATTCCTGATGGTAAAAAAACGCTGGAAGCCCAGCTTATGGACCTGTGCGACGATATCGCTTATTCTGCGCATGATTTGGAGGATGGGATTAAGGCTGGAAAAATCGAGGTACACGAGCACTTCTTGTATGATCCGTATTTAATTCGTCTGATTACGGAGAAAATCACCACGTTGGAGGATAGCTTCTGGCAAGGCTGGCAACTGGCTCAGATTGAGCAGAAGGTAGCGGCTGTGCTGAGCGAATTTTTGAAGGTGTGGAATGGCAAGATGCCGATGTGTGAACACGATTATTCCCGTACCCGCCGTGAAGTGAAGGCATACTGGGTCAGCCTGTTTGTCAGCAGCTTGGGTGTAATTGATGATGGAAATTGGAAAAAGGTGACCTTCGTACGGGATGGAAGCGAAGATTTGGATATGCTGCGTACTGTAAGTGTGTTGAAAAGCTTTGCTTGGGTTACGATGATCCGCGATCTGCGCGTACAGCGACTGCAAAAACGGAGTGAGTGGATGCTCAGACGGCTGTGGCTGGCTTTTCTGGACCCAGAAACGTCCAAATCTATTATTCCAAGCGACTGGCTCCAGCGCTATGAGCGCGACCAAGCCAAGGCGAAACCGATCTGGACATGGGAGCATATGGTCATAGACTATATTGCAGGCATGACCGATGCTTTTGCTGAAAAAATTTATAATGAGTTATACGGCCTGAAGGTGGGTTCCATTTATGATCTGGACTGACCTTTAATTTACCCCTATATAGTAGAAGGAACTGGTTTGTAATGGATAGCAGGAGGGAGGAATGTGCCTATGCAATCTCGGCCTTTATCTATAAAAAGGTTGAATCTCGGTGTGCTCGATATGGTACCGTTGCTGCCCGGTAACCGCCCGGAGCAGGCGGTTCGACGAGCTGGTGAACTAGCGAGACAGGCAGAAGCATGGGGATATACACGCTACTGGACCTCGGAGCACCATGATATGGAGGGGCTGGCTTCCTCCAGCCCGGAAGTGCTACTGTCTCATATCGGGGCGGTGACGAAGACAATCAAACTGGGTGCGGGTGCTATTTTGCTTCCGTATTATAGTCCAGTCAAGGTCGCGGAATGGTTTCATCTGCTGGCCGCTCTATATCCTGGCAGAGTGGAATTGGGCCTGGGGAGAGCACCTGGTGGTGGACCTCATGCTTCAATGGCACTGAGCGGTAATTTTCTTCAACATGTGACGGAGCTGCCACAGACGATGGAGGCTCTATTGGCTTTGCTGGAAGGCACATACGAATATGAACAGGTGCCAGTGTTTGCCCGGCCGATGCCTGAACAGCCGCCAACAGTGTGGATGCTGGGTACAAACCGGAAAAGTGCCGAATATGCCGCCCAGTATTCAACAGGCTATGTATTCGGTCAGTTTATGAGTGAACAGCAAACGGAAGAAATGCTAAGCATTTACCGCTCCAGCTTTCAGCCATCCAACCGGATGGACAAGCCACGTACCATGGTTGCTGTAGGAGCAGTATGTGCCTTGACGAATGAACTGGCGCAGCAATGGGCTGCTCAGATTTCATTGGGCGACCCGGCAATGCGAGCGAGCTGGCTAGTGGGAACGCCGTCGGATATTGCCGAACGGTTACGCGGCTTGCAGATTAAATATGATAATGATGAGTTTCTGTTGGTCACACCGATTCCCGATTATGAGCAGCGGCTTCACTCCTACCGTCTAATAGCGGAGGCTGTAAATTCTAGCCTTGATTCCAAATGAAAAGAGAAATGACATGAATAAACAGAAAACGAATATCGAAGAAATGAAACCAAGCTACATATATACCTATGCGTGTCATGAAACAGAGCGTGAGTTGTGTTTTTTGGAATTGAAATGCTTGTTCGGTCAGCCGCCCGTGCAGGATTCCATCCTGTTGTCCCATCGGCGGCTGGAGCCGGGGACGAGCCCGTTTATTCATCTTCGGCTGGATGTAATGACAGATGAGGGAACACTGGAAGAGCTATGCGAAGCAGCCTCTATGTTACAACTTGAGGAAGGAAAGACTTTCAAGGTGTTGTGCCTTAAAGAAGGTGACCATGAGGCCGACTATGAAGAGCGGCGCGGGATCGAACGCCGAATGGGTGCACGCATTCATGGCCAGGCGCAAATGAAGACACCGGATATCACCCTTGGTGTTATTCGGATAGGAGAACGGTGGCTACTGGGCACGTGTCAGTATAGCGACAGATCGTGGCAGGAGCGTCGTCAGAAGCCGCAAAATTATTCTACTGGACTACCCGTTCTGGTAGCTAGGGCACTTGTGAATTTGGCAGCAACTGATCTAACAGCAGCAAAGGGAGAGTCAGGCTCATTGAAACTGCTAGACCCGTGTTGTGGTATGGGCAATGTAATGATTGAGGCATTGAACATGGGGAAGGATATTCGCGGTTGTGACATCAACCCGTTGGCGGTGCGTGGGGCACGAGTGAATTTGCGTCATTTTGGATATGAAGAAGATCTAGTGAAGCTCGGGGATATGAATATGCTCGAAGGCACATACGATGCGGCCATATTGGATATGCCCTATAACCTGTGCTCCGTGCTCCCGGCTGATGAACAAAAGAAGATGCTGCGCAGTCTGAGACGCTTGGCCGCGCGGGCAGTGGTCGTGAGCACGGAGCCGATGGAAACATTGTTATCCGAGTCAGGTTGGACCCTTACGGAGCAATGCCGCATACATAAGACAGGTATGAGTCGGGAGATCTGGATCTGTAAGTAGTGTGTTAATACTGAGTTTTATAGTTAACCAAATTCAGCGGCAGTTCCTGATCAGCGGCATAGGCATTCAAATTAGTAAGAAAAATATCTACCGCCCGTTCGGCGTATCGGTCCGTATCGCCTGCAATATGCGGTGTGATCAAAACATGGTCCAGACTCCATAGTGGATGTGACGGGGGGAGTGGTTCTTCCTCGAATACATCCAGTCCGGCAAAGGCAATATGCTTTTGCTCCAAAGAGCGTACAAGCGCATCCGTATGAACGGTTCCACCGCGACCTACATTAATGAAGAAGGCTCCCTTACGCATAGCTGCAAATGCTTTTTCGTCAAAGAAGTGATGAGTCTCCTCGGTGAATGGCAATATATTTACCACGATATCCGCTGCTCCCAATGCATCGTGTAGTTGTTCGTTAGTATACATGTGCTCTACATGGGGAGCTTCCTTGCCAGAACGCCGGACTCCGATCACCCGCATGCCAAAGGTTTCTGCAATCCGCGCTGTTTCACGGCCAATCTCGCCAACGCCTGTAATCAACAGCGTTTTGCCACGTAATTCCGTCAGTTGGCCTTTCGGTGGCTGCCATGTTTTCTGACGTTGCAAGAGAGCTGCTTGCTGTAAATAACGTGTATGCGATAGCAGCATTCCAAAGATCTGCTCTGTAATTGGAATTGCATGCACACCACTCGTATTCGTGAGTAAAATGTTACGCTTCTCCAATTCGGTAAGCGGTAGCTTATCAATCCCAGCTGACCAGGTTTGTATCCACTTCAGCTTGCTGTCTGGATGTAATGCCTCTTCGGCAATATGCTTAGACCAGCCCAGAATAACCTCGGCCTCCCGGATTTGTTTAGACTCCAATTCCTGAGCTTTGTCAATAATCAACTCGTAGCCCGGAGTTACTGCACGAACTTGTTTTTTTTGCTCGTCCGTAAGTTGATGTAAGCTTAAAATGTTTCCCATAGTTCATAGCCTCCTCGATTTTTGATTCCTTGGAGTTTCCAATATATTCTGGCGAACCATCCTTTCAAGAATAACAGATTGCTGAAAAAATTGCATAAGAAGGATAAAAATGAGCTCGTGGTGTCACTATATATAACAACAAATGGCTTTACCCTGATTAGGGACAGTCCAAACAGCTGCTTTAGAGATATCCACAAATATCTATAGCAAAGGAGGTAAAGGTTGATGAAAGATGAATCGCAAAGACTTTTTACAGCTATTGCTCTCCCAAATGAGCACAAGAAGAACTTACGTCATTGGGTGGAGCAGGATTTGAATGATCTTTCTTTTCGCAAATGGGTTGATTTCAGAGATTACCACGTGACACTTCAGTTTTTGGGTGATGTGGAGACCTCGGTTATCCCGAAACTTGAGCAGGTTTTAGTTCAAGCGGCAGCTGAGCATCACCCGTTCACACTCGGCATTGGAGAAGCAGGTTTTTTTGGCCGTGAAGAATTTCCACGGGTACTCTGGAAAGGAGTGACTGGACAGCGAGAGTCGCTAGAGCAGCTATATCAGTCTATACTTCGTGTTACCAAACCGCTTGGTTTTAAACCTGAGGACAGACCCTATCGGCCTCATATCACCGTAGCACGTTCGTACACAGGGGGACAGCCCGTTCCGGCTTCTGTGTGGCAGCCAAATGACCGAAGCGGCGAGCCTTGGGAAGTGGGAGAATTTGTTTTATATGCAACACGATTAGGTCAAAAACCAATGTACCAAATAATTCAAACATTCCCATTAATGAGGCGAAACCCTTGATCTATCAGCGAATTTAGTGATATAGTGTTTCAGCGTTATTCAAAAAGCGCATTTTGGGTTACATATCTGAGGAATGTGCTTAAGTTAACGGGAGGAACATTATGGAAATCATTAAAGAACATCGTTGGTTTGCACCTCTTTTGAGTGTGCTGCTTGTTTGTATATTGGGGATAGGCCTCTACGCTGAGGTTCAGCAAACACAGAATAATCATAAAAATGCATCCATGCATTCTCTGAGCTGGTCAGGGAACTCTGCAGCTCCTACATATGGCGACAGGATGGGGACCCATAAAGGGTCTAACAGGACAAGCCCCATCTTTGTTGCTGCTCATGGGCAGCCAAGCTGGAAAGAAATCATGCCGACTCCGTTACCCGCTTCCCAGATGAAGCAGGCGGAACAAGCTCGGAATAACGTTGCTACAGGCAAGAAAAAGCCTGAGGTCCAGCATAGCAAGTCCGCAATCCTAACCCCTCCTACAACCATCTACTTTACGAAGACAAAAATGCTCACGCAGGATGACAAGGCGTTGTCTACCTGGAGCTACACCGTCTCCGCTAAAGAACTGCTCCTGCTGCAAAAAATAGTGATGGCAGAAGCAGAAGGCGAACCGTACGAAGGCAAAGTGGCAGTTGCCAACGTTGTCTTAAACCGGCTGCGGTCAGCCCCATTTCCCGATACGATTCAGGCAGTGATTTATCAAAAAGCGCAATTTAGTCCGGTCGCTAACGGGCGTCTTCGTCGTGTTCAGCCCAACCAGGACAGCATCCGTGCAGTTACTGCTGCTTTGAACGGCCATAAAGCCGTGCCTGATAACACCTGTTTTTTCCTGTCGCTTACGTTGGCCCAGGACCTTACGGTTCATCATTCCCGTACCAAGGTGAAAACTATCGGTCATCATACCTTTTATAAATAAAGGCACCCTTCTACAAATAACAGCCCTTTCTAAACAATAGGGTTCAGCTTAGTGAACGGATTTTGTGGTACAGGTGAAGCCAGTATGCAAAAGAGGTATAATAGGTAAAGGAAAGTAACCAAAATAATGAAAGTGACAAAGGAGGCGTAGATGATATGAAAATCACATATTATGGACATTCAGTTGTACTGGTAGAGGCAGAGGGGAAACGGATTATTATTGATCCTTTTTTGACGGGAAATCCGAAAGCAACCGTACAAGCCGAGGACATTCAGGTGGATGCCGTGTTGTTGACACACGGTCATGCCGATCATTTTGGAGATGCTGTTGAAATTGCCAAGCGCAATGATTGTCCAGTAATCGCGGTCGCGGAACTGGCTGAATATTGTTCGTCCTTGGGGGCCAAAGCTCACGGTATGAATCTGGGTGGGGGTCACCACTTTGACGGTTTCCATGTGAAATTCACACTTGCGTTCCACAGCTCATCTTTGACGGTGGACGGACAAACCATTTACATGGGAGAGCCGGCGGGGATTTTATTGACCATGGGAGGCCGAACCTTTTTCCATGCAGGGGATACTGGTCTGTTTGGCGACATGCGTCTCATTGGGGAGACTAACTCCATCGATGCTGCGGTATTGCCGATCGGAGATGGTTATACGATGGGACCTGAAGATGCATTGCTGGCAGCAAAATGGCTGCGTGCAAGCCGCGTAATACCGGTGCATTACAATACGTTCCCGGGTATTGAGCAGGACGGAGATGGCTTCTGTGATCGTCTGCACAAAGAAGGCATTGAAGGGAAAGCATTGAAGCCCGGCGAAAGTCTCGAATTTTAATACGGATATCTGATTTGTGTGAATACACTAGATTGTCTATAAACTTATCATATCTCCTTTGTCAGCCTTTTCTGTTCCTTAGAGGAATAGGAAAGGCTGTTTTTTTAAAAGTGAATATTTATACATAAAAATGAGATAAATTTGCATTGATACGTTGAAGCTGTAATGTAAAAGATTTATTATCACAATCATAAAAACTTTGAATTGCTAACATGATAGGTCAATGATAAAATGATAGAACTAATTAGATTCATCAGTGGAATCGACGTATTTTTCAAGTCAAGCCATTGCATAATTATTGAAAAACATACGCATTCGGTGGACCGTACCGCCTTGAATACGTCACATGTTTTGTCCCCCATTCCTCGTAGTTGTTCTTTGAGTTACCTCTTGTTGCCACTGTCTTCTATTCGGCCGCCTGTATTTCAGGCCAGCATGACTTTATAACAGAAAGGTTGCGTTCCATGAGACAGACAGGTTTACCACCCAAACAGGGACTATATGATCCCCAATTCGAAAAAGACGCCTGCGGCATGGGCTTTGTTGCCCACATCAAGGGAAAACCATCGCACGATATTGTAAGTCAGGCTTTGACCATGCTCGTGAATATGGAGCATCGGGGCGGTCAGGGAAGTGAACCAAACTCCGGTGACGGAGCAGGGATTATGATTCAGGTCCCTCATCTGTTTTTTCAAGAGGAAGCGGAGCGATTGGGCTTCAAATTGCCAAAGGCCGGACATTATGGCGTTGGTATGCTTTTTGTATCCAATGATCCAAAAGTTCGTGAGGTGCATGAGCAGAAGCTAAGAGATATCATCGTGGACGAAGGTCAAAATTGTTTGGGTTTTCGCGATGTTCCAACTTATGACGAAATGCTGGGTAAATCGGCAAAAGCAGCTAAACCGGGCGTGCGTCAGGTATTCATCGGCCGCAGTAGCGATTTGAAGGAAGAGTTGGACTTCGAACGGAAACTGTATGTCATTCGCAAACGTGCAGAGCTTGCTATTCGCTATAACCAAGAGGATGAGAACGGTGAGTCGTTCTATATTCCAAGTTTGTCCTGTCGCAAGGTTGTATACAAAGGAATGCTGACAACCGAGCAGGTAGGCAAATTTTATCTGGATTTGCAAGATGAGCGGGTGACATCAGCGATCGCGCTGGTCCATTCCCGTTTTAGTACGAATACGTTCCCGAGCTGGGATCGTGCGCATCCTTATCGTTTTATGATTCACAACGGTGAAATTAATACGATGCGCGGCAACGTGAACTGGATGCATGCTCGCCAGGCGCAGTTTGAAAGCGAAGCGTTTGGCGGAGATATCAAGAAGGTAAAACCCGTTATTAACCCAGATGGCTCGGATACAGCCATGTTTGATAATACGCTGGAGTTTCTGTATCTGAGCGGACGTTCCCTTCCTCATGTAGCCATGATGATGGTGCCGGAGCCTTGGAACAAGCATGAAACCATGGACCCGAAGAAGCGGGCATTTTATGAATATCACAGCACTATGATGGAACCGTGGGACGGACCTGCTGCAATGGCATTTACAGACGGTATCCAAATCGGAGCAATTCTCGACCGCAACGGTCTGCGTCCTGCACGTTACTATGTGACCAAGGACGATTTGATCGCACTGTCTTCAGAGGCGGGTGTATTGGATATTGCTCCTGAAAATGTGCTCTATAAGGATCGTCTCCGTCCAGGTCGTATGCTGTTGGTTGATACCCAAGAAGGCCGTATCGTTTCTGACGAAGAGTTAAAGGAACGTATCGCTTCCGAGGAACCTTATCAGCAGTGGCTGGATGAGCATTTGATTGATCTGGATGATCTGCCGGAAGCACTGGAGCAGCCAGAGCCGAAACATGAAAATGTAAATCAGCTGCAGCTCGCATTTGGTTATACGTTTGAAGAACTGCGCAAACTTCTGGAGCCGATGGCACTTACAGGTGCGGAACCGATTGGCTCAATGGGGTACGATGCTCCACTGGCGGTATTATCTGACCGTCCGCAACGTTTGTACAATTACTTTAAACAAATGTTTGCCCAAGTCACGAACCCGCCAATTGACGCCATTCGTGAAGAGATTGTAACGTCAACCGCAACTACGATTGGACCAGAGCGCAATTTACTGCACCCGGAACCGGAGAGCTGTCGTCAAATTCGGTTGGATTCGCCGGTGTTGTCAAATGAAGAGTTTGCCAAAATTCGTCACGTACATCGTCCAGGCTTCAAATCCATGACGATTCCGATTTTCTTTGAAGCGAAGGAAGGTGCTGAGGGCTTACGCAAGGCGCTGGAAGGATTGTTTGAGGCGGCTGACCGTGTCATTGACAAAGGTCATAACATCCTGATTTTGTCCGACCGTGGAGTGGATGCGGAGAATGCAGCCATTCCGGCGTTGCTAGCTGTTTCCAGCCTGCATCACCATCTGATTAAACAGGGTACGCGCACACGTGTAAGTATTTTGCTGGAGTCCGGCGAGCCAAGGGATGTTCACCATTATGCGGTGTTGCTTGGCTACGGTGTGAGTGCAGTTAATCCGTATCTGGCTTTTGAAACGCTGGATGTCATGATTCAGCAGGGTTTGCTGCGCGGCATCTCGCACGAAAAAGCAGTTAAAAATTATATTAAAGCGGCAACGAAGGGTGTCGTTAAAATATTGTCCAAAATGGGTATTTCCACAATTCAGTCGTACCGTGGGGCGCAAATTTTTGAGGCCGTAGGTTTAAAACAGGATTTTGTTGATCGTTATTTCACCTGGACACCTTCCCGCATTGGCGGTATTGGTCTGGAGGAAGTGACTATCGAAGCGCTGGTTCATCATAACCGTGCTTTTACCGACAAGGACGGCAACGACAAAGTGCTGGATTCGGGCGGCGAATATCAATGGCGTAACGATGGGGAAGAGCATTTGTTTAACCCGCAAACGGTGCATTTGCTCCAGCAGTCGGTACGCTCGGGAGACTACGAGCTTTACAAGAAGTACGCCAAGCTGGTACAGGGTGAATCTGAACAGTATTTGACGATTCGCTCCATGCTTCAATTGAAGCCTGCTGGTGAGCCTGTGCCGCTGGATGAAGTGGAATCGGCTGCATCCATTATGCGTCGCTTCAAGACAGGGGCCATGTCCTTTGGCTCAATCAGTCAGGAAGCGCATGAAGATATGGCGATTGCGATGAATCGGATCGGTGGCAAGAGCAATACGGGTGAAGGTGGGGAGAACCCTGCACGTTTCATACCGGATGCCAATGGTGATTCTCGTCGCAGTTCGATTAAGCAGGTAGCATCGGGCCGATTCGGTGTAACATCGAATTACTTGGTGAATGCCGACGAAATTCAGATCAAAATGGCGCAAGGCGCGAAGCCGGGCGAAGGTGGACAACTGCCAGGACGTAAGGTGTACCCTTGGGTCGCTGAGGTCCGTGGTTCTACGCCAGGAGTAGGTTTGATTTCACCACCGCCGCATCATGATATTTATTCTATCGAGGATTTGGCAGAGCTCATCTATGATCTCAAAAACGCTAATCCGCGTGCTGACATTAACGTGAAACTGGTGTCAGAGGTAGGCGTAGGCACGATTGCTACAGGGGTAGCAAAAGGCCGTGCTGACATTATTCTGGTCAGCGGTTATGACGGTGGTACAGGCGCTTCTCCGCAAGGCTCCATTCGTCATGCGGGTATGCCTTGGGAGCTGGGTCTGGCGGAGACGCATCAGACGCTGATGTTAAACAACCTGCGCGACCGCGTGGTATTGGAGACAGACGGCAAGATGCTGTCTGGCCGCGATTTGGTAGTAGCTGCCCTGTTGGGCGCGGAAGAATACGGCTTCTCTACAGCGCCGCTCGTGGCGTTGGGCTGTATTATGATGCGGGTATGCCAAATGGACACATGTCCGGTTGGTGTGGCTACGCAGAATCCGGAGCTGCGCAAAAATTATATGGGCGATCCTGCCCATGTGGTGAATTTTATGCGTTTCATCGCAGAAGATGTCCGTGAAATTATGGCGGAATTGGGCTTCCGTACGATTCAGGAAATGATTGGACGTACGGATTGTCTAGATACTGTGAACGCCGATTCGCACTGGAAGAAGAAGGGTGTAGACCTGAGCTTGCTGTTGCATGTTCCTGAGTTGGAAGAAGGTAGTGTACGTTACCGCATACAACGCCAAAATCACGGTCTGGAAGAAACACTCGACATGCAGCAGCTCGTACCGATGGCTGCGAAAGCGCTGGAGAACGGAACGCCTGTTGAGGGTACCTTACCTATTACAAATGTGAATCGGGCGGTAGGGACGATTCTGGGCAGCGAGGTCACCCGTAAGTATGGAGCGGCGGGTCTGCCTGAGGATACGATTCGCTTTAACTTTATTGGATCGGCAGGTCAGAGCTTCGGGGCATTTATTCCGAAAGGCATCACGTTGAGCGTGGAAGGCGATAGCAATGACTATGTCGGTAAAGGGCTATCTGGCGGTAAGGTTATTGTGAAAAAGTCTCACAAAGCGACCTTTAAGGCAGAAGAGAACATTATTATCGGAAATACAGCCTTGTATGGAGCGACCAGCGGTGAAGCTTACATTAGCGGAATCGCAGGCGAGCGCTTTGCCGTTCGGAACTCCGGCGCACGTATTGTTGTTGAGGGCGTTGGAGATCATGGTTGCGAATATATGACAGGCGGACGTGTAGCTGTATTGGGTGGAACCGGACGAAATTTTGGAGCCGGAATGTCCGGAGGTATTGCATATGTCTATGACCCTGAGGGGACGTTCCTGAGCCGTTGTAATCTGGAAATGGTGTTGCTGGAAGGTGTGGAAGAACCTGCAGAAGCAGCGGAGTTGCGCGGCTTGATTCAACGCCATGTCACTTACACGGGTAGTGAAGCGGGACAACGTATTTTGGATGATTGGCAGACTGCGATTCAGCAGTTTGTACGAGTGATTCCAAAGGATTACAAGCGTATGGTTGAACAGATTCAAAAAGAAGAGGCAACTGGTTTGAGTGGAGATGAAGCTCTGTTGGCAGCATTTGAGGCCAATATGCGTGAATTAGCGCGTGCCGGGGGCTAAAATGTAGACTACAGATTCACTAAAAAAGGACTCGCTGAATACCGCTGTGATAATCACAGTGGTACCAGCAAGTCTTTTTTAGGTCTCTAAAATGTGATTTATTTCCTTGACAAACGTCATAAATTCTGACATTACCCCCAAAATGTTTTCCTGAAACGGTAAATATGTTATAAAAAGTACCAAATTTTTTGGAATGTAACCGTTTACGTAAGAGTTTATGTCTTGTTATTTATTTTTGGATTGGTTATGATTTTTTAGAGTACACAAACAAACCTAATATGCCCATCGTCCCTTCAAAACACAGAATAGGGTGACAGGATGAAGTTGAGGAAGTCAGCAGAAGACAAAATGATTTTTCTATACCGTTATGTATCACTATCTTTAACGTCACTTGTTTTTCTGTTCGAATCATCTAGATTAATCGTGTGGCAGAAGCTGTTACTGATTGGTTTTCTATTTTTATCCGTTACAGCATTTACTTGGATTTACCGTAAATACAGACTTCATGATATGGTATTGAAATGTAGCATTGCACTAGAAACAGCAGGGATCATTTTGTTGTTATTCCCGACCGGAGGGATAAATAGCCCGTTCAAATGGTATGTGATTACTCCCATGCTGGTAGCTTGTGCTCATCTATCTATGAGGTACAGCTGGACGCTCCTACTTTCTTATATCGGTCTGGTGCTTACATTTTGTTATATCTTTTTTACACCAGGTCAATATTTTTTGTGGGATCTTATATTGCAGAACATTAATTTGTTTCTGGTATTGATCGTAACCACGATGGCAATGCAGGTTATCGGCGTCATGAAGGACGAACTGAAGGTGGCTAAAGAACAAGCCAATGAGACGATGGATCATATCAAGTCGATTTACCACATCATGGAGACGACCAGCCATAATGAGGCATTAAATCTGGGTCAGGTCATCTCGGATTACACTGTCAAGCTAACCAAGCAGAGTCGTGCATTTTTCTGGCTGGATAGTCAGGAAGAGGATGCACCGGCAAGCAGCCAGACAGGCTGGACGGTGGAGGAGGAGGAGCAGCTATTCGAGGAACTGGAGAATTACCGGGAGGAGTTCAGGGAAGAGCGCGAACCATTTTTCAGACATCTGCCAGAATGGGGCGACTTTCTCATGATCACCGTACCGATGACGACCCGCTTTGTAGCGACGATTGGCCTCAAGTTGGGACCGGATCAAAGTTTGACAGGAAGACGCTGGCTCGTGCAACAACTGATATTCTTGGCTGAGCTGAGTGCTGTGTTTTTGGAGCGCTATGAGCTGGAGCGTATTGAGAATCAATTGATTGTGACGAATGAGCAGAACCGGATTGCAAATGAAATGCATGACAATGTTTCTCAAAGTCTTTTTGGTATTGTGTACGCAACGCATTCTCTCCGGCAAACCTGGTGTCATCAGCCAAAGGAGCAGGTGGAGGAGCAAATTGATCTAATTCAGCAATCTGCCAACCAGGCGGTTAGAGAGCTGAAAGGGGCGATTCATAGTCTAAGCTCGAAAAAAAGCGGAGGCTCAACTTGGTTAGGGACGGTGAAAAGTCATCTGCATACACTCTCCAAGCTGAACCATGTACAAATTGATTTTGACATTCATGGTGATCATTATTCACTTCCGTATTTGTACCAAAAGGCTTTGTTCCGCATCATTTCCGAAGCGGCGGGGAACGCAATCCGACATGGATTGGCCAAGCGAATTGATGTGAAGTTAAAATTGACGCCCCAAGTGATTAGACTGTCTATTCACGACGACGGAGTAGGGTTTGAGACGGCGAGAATGGTAGCAGGAGGTGAGGCGGTCAGTGCAGGCGGGGGCCTGGGCATGATGAATATGGAATATTTAGCTCAATCGATGGGAGGCGAATTTGATATTTCAAGTCGAATCGGAGAAGGAACACAGATCCGATTGTCCATTCCGGTAAATGCTTATGAATGAGGATTTTGCAAAATTCTCGAATAAAATGTGTGAACATTCTGCAATACAAAATCTGCGGTAACAATCGGATACATAGGGATTATGCAAATCCTGAACTGTAGACAGGAGGCCGAATCATGAAAATTGTCATTGTCGATGATCATCCTTTAGTACGGAAAGGACTCGCTGCGGTTATATCCATGCAGCCCAATGTTCAGTTTGCGGGAGAGGCCCAGAATCAACAGGAAGCACTTGTGGTGATTGAGGAAACGGATCCGGATCTGGTGCTGCTGGATTTGAAACTAGCTGATGAATCGGGGCTGGATATTATCAAGATAGCGCGCGGACGTGGTTTCAGAAGTAAATTTATTTTGCTGACCTCTTCCGCAACACGTGAAGACTTTCTGAAAGCAGAGGAAGCTTCCGTGGACGGTTATGTGCTTAAGGAAGCGTTGCCTGAGGAACTAATTTACGCGATTCATCTTGTCAACAAAGGACGCAAATATTATGATCCGGCTATTCTCGAAAACAAGCTGCGTGAAGATGCGGGCAATCTGACGGACGACCTGACGCCCAAGGAAAAGGAAGTGCTGGTCGAGTTGGGACAAGGAGCTTGCAATCGTGAAATTGCATCCCGATTATTTATCAGTGAGTTTACAGTCAAAAAGCATGTCAGTCAGATCTTGGCCAAGCTGCGGCTGGCGGATCGTACGCAGGCAGCATTGTATGCCAATGCCATTGGTCTGGCGAAGTACGAGCCAACAAACATTGTATGATGCGCTGACTCTATAAGCTGCGTTGCACTTTCATATGCGAGTGGAATGAAAAGCCTCAAAATCACCAATTTTTGTGATTTTGAGGCTTTTTTCGATTTCTTTTTCCATAATCGACAATGCATGGTACAAAAGTATACCATGCCGTATCCGAAAGTATACATTTCCCTCCCCCTGTAGTGAGGGAGAAAGTGCCATTCGGTTCCATGTCGTTCACAGAGCCAATTGTTACAATAAAGTCATACTTAAATATGAAGAGAAATTGTATAGGAGGGAGGATTTTTGTGGAGAAAACCATTTTGGATTATCTAGTCCTGATTAAAAGAAGATTGTGGCTGATTGCGATTTTTGTCATTTTCTCATGTGTAACAACATACTTTGTGAGCGACAATGTCGTGAAGCCAGTCTACTCCGCTTCAAGCCAACTGCTGGTTAATCATATTTCCGCCAAGCAGGGGAGCAACAATCTGAACGACGTCAACACAAGTCTTAATTTGGTGGAAAGCTACAAGCAAATTCTCACTTCACCTAAAATTATGGACGCTGTTGTAGCGACTCATCCCGAGTTCGGTTTGACACAGCAGAAGTTGGCAGAAAAGCTGCAGATTAAATCCTCGGATAAAAGTCAGGTTATCGGTTTGACGTTTGAGGCAGGGAGCTATCCACAGGCCGCAGCGGTTGTAAACGCGGTTACCCAGAAATTCGTACAGACGGTTCCGGGATTGATGGAATTGAATAATGTAAAAATTTTAAATGAAGCGGATCCTCAGGCCAATCCTGACCCGATTAATGGGAACCCGCTCATGAATATTGCGATTAGTTTTCTCGTATCGCTGATGATTGCATTGGGCACGATTGTGTTCCTGGAAAGCATTAACGGCACGCTGCGCTCGGAAAAAGAGGCAGACGCAGACATCGGTATTCCGGTAATTGCATCGATTCCAGTCATTCGCAAGAAGGACATCGATGGAGCAGCTGGAAATTCCAAAGAACGGGTAGGGGAGCGTAAATATGCTGCGATTGAATGACATGTTGATTACAGAAAGTAATCCATCATCGTATATCTCGGAATCATTTCGATCCCTCCGTACATACATTCGGCAGCAGGTGATTGGACAAAAGGACCGTGGGACGGTTCTATTGTTGACCTCGCCGGAAAGCGGAGCGGGTAAAACAACACTGCTCGCCAACATCGGAGTTTCTTTTGCACAAGAAGGCAAGAAGGTGGCTCTGGTGGATTGCAATCTGCATAAGCCAGCGCTGCACGAGATATTCGGAATGGAGAATACCGGAGGTCTATCGGCTTATTTGCGCGGTGGGGCTTCTTCCAAGTCTATCGTTAGGCATGGTGGCCTGGAGCTATCGGTTGTTCCCGGTGGAGACACCCTGTACAACGCAGCGGATCTGCTCGGTAGCGAACGTATGGCTGAGCTGCTGGAAGAGCTCAAACGTGAATATGACATCATCTTACTCGATTCAGCTCCGGCGCTGAATTATACGGATGCCCGCCTGATTGCAGGCTTGACAGATGGTGTGATTCTCGTTGCTAAACATGGTCGTACCAAACGGGAAGATCTGCGCAAAACAAAGCAACTCATGGAGCAGGCCAGTGCGACGCTGGTTGGAATTGTGATGAATCAGGTGAAGTAAGCAACACCAAAATTCGATGAAGCAAGGAGAATGAGTGCGATGACGAAAAGAGTGAAAAAGGCCATTATTCCAGCAGCAGGGTTAGGTACGCGCTTCCTCCCTGCCACCAAAGCGATGCCTAAGGAAATGCTTCCAATTATCAACAAGCCTACGATTCAATATATCGTGGAAGAAGCGATTGCTTCTGGTATTGAGGACATTATTATCGTTACGGGTAAAGGCAAACGTGCCATTGAGGACCACTTTGACAACGCATTTGAGCTGGAATCCAAACTGCTCGAGGACGGTAAGCTGAAGCTTCTGGAGGAAGTACAGCGTTCTTCGGGAGTGGAAATTCACTACATTCGCCAAAAAGAACCCAAAGGTCTTGGACATGCGGTATGGTGCGCAAGACGCTTTATCGGGGACGAGCCGTTTGGTGTGCTGCTGGGTGATGATATCGTAACAGGTCAGAAGCCTTGCCTGCGCCAGCTGATGGATCAGTATGAGGAAACTCAAAATTCGGTTATCGGTGTGCAGCGGGTACCGCAGGAATTTACGAACCGGTATGGCATCATTGAACCGGATCAGCAGGACGGACGCTTGTACCGAGTGAATAATTTTATAGAAAAACCGGCTCCAGGCACAGCGCCATCCGATTTGGCTATTATGGGTCGCTACGTGTTCTCACCGAAAATTTTCAAATATCTTGATCTTCAGGAAAAAGGAGCTGGCGGCGAAATTCAGTTGACGGATGCGATCCAAAAGCTGAATCAGAGTGAGCGTGTGTACGCCTATGATTTTGAAGGCACACGTTATGACGTAGGTGAGCGTCTTGGATATATTTTAACCACACTTGAATTTGCACTTGCCAGCGATGATTTGAAGTATCCGGTTATGGAGGCCATGAATGAATGGTTGAAAAAGACCGAGAAAGCAACCACGGCAGGTTGAGAGGGGGTACGTCAGCATGAGCATGGAAAATTTACCGGAGGACGGCGAGGCTGTCATGTCAGGTAAAGCGTTTTACATGCCATACGGAAATACACAAATTCAGGATAAAACGTCCTACCTGGTCACAAAACGCCTCCTTGATATGCTGCTGTCGTTCGTGGGCTTGATCGTCTTGCTTCCGCTTTTTGTAGTGGTAGGCGTTCTGATTAAGCTCGAAGACCCAAAGGGAAGCGTGTTTTTCAAGCAAACTCGGGTGGGCAAGAATGAGAAGTTATTCGATATGTATAAATTCCGTTCAATGGTGTCCAATGCTGAGGAACTGAAAAAGGACTTGATGGAGCTGAATGAAGTGAGCGGCGCCATGTTCAAAATTAAAAACGATCCTCGGATCACGAAAATTGGTAGTTTTCTGCGCAAGACGAGTATTGATGAGATTCCGCAGCTGTGGAACGTGTTGGTCGGCGACATGACTTTAGTCGGTCCGCGTCCGCCGTTGCCCAGCGAGGTCGAGCAATATTCCGATTATGATAAGCAACGCCTGATTGTAACACCAGGATGTACGGGTTACTGGCAGGTGAGCGCACGTAACAGTGTAGGCTTCGAAGAAATGGTGCAAATGGATTTGAAGTATATTCATGTACGCAATACGTGGCTCGATTTGAAAATCATCATGAAAACAGGCGTTAAAATGCTGTTCTCCAAGGATGCTTATTGATGGATGCATTCAAGCGATGTCCCGCAGTATCCGTCGTTATTTGCACCTATAACCGGGCGGATCTGCTGGAGAAAACGTTAATGTCCCTGCTGGAGCTGGAAGACCTCGCACTGGCTGAGATCATTGTGGTCGATAATCGGTCCACCGATCATACAGCGGCGACGATCAAAAGGTTCACTGTCGCACATGGTCAGAATATCCATCTCCGATATCATTATGAGCGAGAGCAAGGACTGTCTGCAGCTCGTAATGCAGGTATTACGTTATCAAGAGCGGAAGTCATTGCTTTTCTCGATGATGATGCAATTCCGTGTGTTACATGGTTGCAAACGATTATGTCAGCATTCGGGAACAATCCTGAGCTGACGGCTATGGGTGGGAAAATTGACCCTATGTTTGAGACGGAACGACCGGGTTGGCTGACAGGCCCGCTTGAACTGCCTTACACGATTATTGATCTGGGCAAAGCCATTCGTGAATATCCGTCGGGACTGAATCCATTTGGAGCGAATATGGCGATGCGTAAAACGGCTTTTGCCGCTGTTATGTTCCCGCTTCATCTAGGCAGAAAGGGAGATATCCTTCTATCTGGTGAAGAATCGTGGGTATTCGAGCAAATCCGTAAAAATGGTGGAACGATTATGTATCATCCACACATGTCTGTGGAACATTTTGTGCCGGCTTCACGGTTAACAAAAGAATGGATCATGAACCGCTACTATTGTCAGGGCATGTCTAACGCTGCTCAGGCCGTAGGTCTGCGCGGCAACGCGATGCTGATGGCGAAGACGGCAGCCAAAGTGTTATACATCACTTTGGATTCCCTGCTGGCGCGTAGTGAGGGCAGGAAGCTGTTGAACCGGTGCAGGCTTGAAAGTATCCGTGGGACGCTGGATACACTGCGCAACCGGAAAAGCGAGTCAGCTGCGGGGTGAAAGATGGAACATGAGTAACTATCCTTGGACTACTAGAATAAACACCATACAGCATGTTTTTATTTTTCTACTGGGCGCTCTTGCTGTAGGAATTGCGGCTACCTATCAGCCGGTGGTCAGTATTGCGGCGGTATGTTTACTGCTCTTGCTGGCTGTTTCTATCCATCATCCGGAGCGCATCAGCTATGCTGTTTTGCTAAGTACAGCAGTCTCAGTCGATTCTCTGTATCAGGGCGGCGTGTTCGGTATTGAGATTTTGTCATTGTACAAATTGGGCATTTTGGCTCTGCTGGTGCCGTGCATGCTTGTGTATGGCATACGTCTCAAGTTCAGCTATCCGGTCTGGGCATTGGTGATCATGCTGGGGATCACATTTGGATTTTCAGCATGGCTGCCTTTGTTAACGACCTCGATTGCCGTCAAGGCGTTCGTCGGTTTATCACTCCCTTTCTTTTTTTTACTGATCCAGTGGAAAAAGGATGTGGCAGAAAAGCATATCCGACTGATCAGTCTGTTGCCAATTATTAGTGTGGTCATTGGGCTGGGTTTGCAGGTTCTAGGGCTGCATTCGTTTACGGATGTGGAATTTACGGGCGCAGTCAGAGTACAAGGAGCGAATATACCGCCGCATCTGGCAATGCTCTCCTTTCTCGGAATTGCCGTCTCTCTAATTGAGGTCAAGCGCAAACCAAAGCAAGCCGCTTTTTATTACACAGTGTTGGCACTGAACTTTTTGATTCTGATCGCCACCGGTACACGTGGACCGATTCTGGCATTGTTATTAATATTTGCTGTGTATCTGTTTGATATTGCCCGTCAGTACCTCAAGGGGAAAGTCAATTATTTGCTACCGCTGGCCGGATCGTTTTTGGTTGCTCTGGGGGCGGTGGCCCTACAATGGAACAATTTAAAAAAACGCTCCTTCGAACGGGAGACCGATACAGGCATTGACCTGTCGGGACGCTCGGAGGCATGGGAATATTTTTTGAACAGAGTACATGATTACCCTTGGTCAGGGAGAGGTCTTGGCGCGGTAACGGTTGCGAACGACGGGACGTTATTCAATGGTTTCGTTGTACCGCATAATGAGTATATTCGCTTTTATTTTGACACGGGATATATCGGTTGCGGGCTATTAATGCTTTCATTGCTGATCGTGTTCGCTCTCATTTACCGGTCGCTTGCCAAGTCTATCAAACCTTATTTTGCAAGCTTAATTGCAGGCTTTTTGATCTACTCGTTTTCAGATAATACGTTGTCGACGGTTCAGATGATTATTCCATTTTGCTGGTATTTGAACGCGTTATACCAGACATCTACTCAAACCGATTTTCGCAAAGAGAAGTGATACGATGAGCAGAGTGAACATGTTCGATGTCAACTTTGATAATTATGATTTTAATGATCTACTCGAATTTATAGATACTTCTATTGAGCATCAGCGTCATTCCTACATTTTGACCTGTAATGTCGATCATGTGATCAAGCTTCGCAAGGATGATGAATTCCGCAAGGTGTATTCAGATGCCGGAGCTGTAGTGGCCGATGGGATGCCTATCATATGGGCGTCCAAGTTACTGAAAAAGCCCCTCAAACAAAAAGTGTCCGGGTCAGATTTGTTCACTCGGTTGGGAGAGGCTTTTGAGGATCGAGGCTATCGTTTATTTTTTCTGGGTGCAGCTGACGGTATTCCTGAGAAGGCTATGCTCAATCTCCAGGAATCTTATCCGAACATGAACGTGGTGGGCTGTTACTCTCCTTCTTATGGATTTGAGAAAAACGAAGAGGAGAACAGACACATTGTCCAATTGCTGCAAGAGGCTCGCCCGGACATCGTTTTTGTAGGTGTAGGCGCACCTAAACAGGAAAAATGGATTTACAGATATTATGAGACTTACCGCGCTCCGATTTCGATTGGGGTGGGAGCGACCTTTGATTTCCTGTCTGGAAATGTGAAAAGAGCACCGGAGCTGATGCAGAAGACGGGATTTGAATGGTTCTGGAGATTGTCTCAGGAGCCTAAACGATTGTGGAAAAGATATTTGATTGAGGATTCCCAATTTCTCGTTCTGCTGTTTAAGGAGATGTTCAAGCGGAAGCGGATGAAGGGAGGTCAGGGGTGAGAAACATGAGTCGGTTGGCAGATCAGCAGATTTCCGTTTGGCTAGGAAATCGGCGTGGAATCGGCATGATCGCCATGGGGTTGCTGGCTTGTATGCTGCCACTCGCCATCGGATTTGCCAGCGCCAAGATGAATCCCACCATGAGCCAGCAGGGAGCCATATTGCTGGCGCTCGTTTTTCCGGCCTTCCTGCTGGCGATCTTGCAATCCCGGCTACTGATTCCTTACACGCTGGCAGTATGGGCAGTAGGCCCGGAAATCCGCCGTATTGCGGATTGGTTGGAGGGAACGTATCACTCGGTTTCCTTGTTGAGCGTGGCACCGCTGCTGGTAAGCAGTATGTTGATTATTCCTGTGTTGCGAGGCATCCATCAGGCGGAAAAACCCTTGACCCGAATTGCTGTATTTTTCGGCATAGAATTGGCCTACGGAAGTGTCGTCGGGTTATTCAAAAATGGTATTGTTTTTGCTTATGATTTAGCCAATTATGTGGTTCCTTTGATCCTATTGCCATATTTTGCGATTAAGCCCATGAAAGCGAAGGAACTGGACCGACTGCTGTATTCATATGCCAACATTGCTGTTCTTGTGGCGATTTACGGCATTATTCAGTATTTGACAGTTCCTCCTTGGGATGCATTTTGGATGAATCATGTAGAAATGAATTCCATTGGTGTTCCAGAACCGCTTCAAATCAGAGTGTTTTCTTCTATGAACTCGCCCGGTCCCTGCGCTATTTTCCTGGCGATGGCACTTGTACCCATGCTAATGGAAAAACGGTGGCGTGGCACTTTGGGATGGATCGGAATTTTGCTGACGGTCGTTTGTCTTTTGATCACACTGGTACGTTCAGCCTGGCTAATTGCTTTCGTCATGTTGCTGGCTTATATTCTCAGTTCATCTTCCAAGGGCAAGTGGAAGACCTTGGTTCAACTAGCTGTCGTCGGTCTTCTTCTCTACATCATTGTTCCAAAACTTCCAGGAGCAGAGGGTTTGGTGGCTCGTATGCAGACGCTGACGGATATTCAACAGGATCATTCGTACAACGAGCGTTTGGATTTACTGCATACGATGCTTCCGGCGATTACTAGCAATCCAGTCGGGCAGGGGATCGGGAGTGTAGGAATCGGAACCAAGCTTGATAACGGCGGCGATCTCGGTGAACTTGGGATTATGGATAATGGATATATCGCCATTTTCCTCACCTTCGGTATTTTCGGAGCATTCTTTTTCTTCGGTGGTCTGTTCGTTATCCTCAAGCGCCTTCTCGCCCGTATTGCCGAACGAGATGCCAGTCAGCCTTATATCAGACTGGCGTTGGCTACGTGGGCCGGAGCTGTAGCCAGTCTCATATCAGATAATGGTTTCCCCGGTATGCGCGGCTATCTGATCTGGATGATGATCGGAATAGGACTGTGGGCAAAAGATGTCATCGCGGAAAGAAGGTAAAGGCTGTGCAAAACTTACAAGCATTATCCGCACCTGTCCGGACACTATGGTCCACAGTGATTCGGTTTGCCAAAAGCAAGGATAACAGCTCTGCAGCAGTAAAAACGATGATATTCAGTATGCTGATTCTCGTCGTGAACATGTTGACTGGTGTGCTAACGGCACGATTCCTGGGTCCTACTGGACGCGGGGAACAGACAGCGATGGTGAACTGGTCCCAATTTCTCGCCTTCTGCATGAGCTTCGGTGTCCCGTCTGCATTGATTTACAATGCCAAAAGGAAACCGGAGGAAACGGGCAAACTGTATGGTCTGGCCTTGCTACTAGCTACCATGTTTGGGGGCTTGGCGACACTCGTCGGAGTATTTCTAATTCCTTATTGGCTGCGCTCTTTTTCTTCATCGGTCATACTTTTCGCGCAGTGCTCTATGATGATGTGTCCGCTCATAGCGATTTCACAGATCAATAATGCATTACTTCAAGTTCGCTCGGAATATAAGCAGTACAATTTATTCCGGTATCTGGTACCGCTAAGTACGTTGCTGGGTCTGGCGATTCTGATCCTAACCGGAAATATGAATCCATACACCTCGGCATTGGCTTATTTATTGCCAGGCTTGCCGATTTATATCGGTGTCACGATACGAATGATTCGGCTGTACAAACCAAAGGTAAAGAACAGCTGGACGCAATTTAAAAATCTCTTTACCTACGGTATGGGGTCATACGGAAATGATCTCATGGGGCAGGTTTCCACTTATATTGATCAGATTTTGATTGCGGGTCTGCTCAGACCCGCTGATCTCGGTTTATATGCAGTAGCGGTCAGCTTGGCCAGGATGGTGAATGTATTTTCTACCTCGATCATTGTCGTGCTGTTTCCCAAAGCCTCTGGTCTGAATAAGGAAGAGGCGGTGGACATAACATTTCGGGCATTTCGAGTGACATCAACAGCAACCTTTCTGGCTGCGATGATGTTGATGCTGATTGCTCCGTTCGTATTTACATTGTTATATGGTCAAGAGTTTAAACAAGCGCTTACGGTATTCCGGTTCCTGGTGCTTGAGGTTGCTATCAGTGGAGGGACCATGGTGCTGGCACAACAATTTATGGCGTTGGGTAAGCCCAAACTGGTTACCATTCTACAGGGTGTCGGATTGGCGCTCGTCATTCCATTGCTGTCCATACTCGTGCCGAGATATGGATTGACGGGTGCAGGGATAGCAATGCTGTCTTCGGGGATTCTACGGTTCATTTTCATTTTATGTAATGTTAAATTCGTTCTAAAAATGAAGATTCCAAGACTGCTTATTTCCAAACAAGATTTTCAATGGCTCCGATCAACGATGTCACACTACATCCGGAAAAAGCCAGTTAACGGTTAGATAAAGAAGGAGGCACCCGCTAATGAACCACATGTCTAGCGTTCCCGCGGACAAC
Organism: Paenibacillus sp. FSL L8-0158; assembly: GCF_038592965.1. GTDB lineage: Bacteria > Bacillota > Bacilli > Paenibacillales > Paenibacillaceae > Paenibacillus > Paenibacillus polymyxa_D. The sequence continues at coordinate 1,315,993 of NZ_CP151949.1, forward strand.
CGGATATCCGTAGTTATTATCGCTCAGGATGATGGCACTCGAATCACAGCCGCCATTAAATCCTGCAAGCCCTTTGCGGACGATATCGTCGTCATTGACGGAGGGAGCAAGGACAATACGATTCAGGTAGCTGAATCCTTGGGCTGTCGGGTGTTTTCTAACCCGTGGCCTGGTTATGCCAAGCAGCGCATGTTTGGTGTTGAAAAAGCGGAATTTGATTGGATATTCCTGATTGATACGGACGAAGTAGTGGATGCAGAGTTGCTTGGAGACTTGTTGAAAGTAAAGGAAACGCTCCACGATCCAGCCAAAGCATATTCCGTATTTCGGATTGGCGATTTTCTCGGCAAATGGATGAATAAAGGCGAATATCTGGTTCGTTTGTACAATCGGCGTATTTATGGTATTACGAATAGTCTTGTTCATGAAATGCCGGATGTAGCCTCTTCCCAGATTGTCAATCTGGAGGGCGTGTTATGGCACTACGGCTTCCGCAGCATCAGTGATCATATGACCCGTTTTAATAAATATACAGATTTGGAAGCAGAGACGGCATTTAACAAAGGTAGATCCTTTCGGATTACCAGACTGTTGTGGCGGCCTCCTGCCCGCTTTGTGCAGAAGTATTTTGTCCAAGGCTTATACCGCAAGGGATTGGCGGGTTTTGCCGTAGCCGTTTTCTGGGTGATGTATGAGTTTCTCGTCTGCTTCAAGCATTATGAGCTAACCAAGCGGCGAAAAAAGATAGAAATCGTGGATGACGGACATACCGAGCAGAAAGGAGAAACCAGCTATGTCGTACAATAACGGATTTCGTATTGCGGCAACGGGGTTGAGCTGGCCGTCTTTGCAGCCAGGAGGCCTCAACACATATTTCCAATCGATCTGTGAGCAGCTTACGTTAGAGCGCAATACGTTGGATGCTCTAATCTGTAGTGACGAGCAGCCGCAAGCGCCCGACCGTATTCGGATTCATACGATTGGCAGCAAGCAGCAATCCATCTGGAAGCGCCGGGAGCTAATGCAAAAATATGCAGCAGAGTTGTTCGACAAGCAACCGATGGATATATTGTATTCCCATTTTGCTCCCTATAGTGTCGGGCCAGCGCTGGAGGCGAAAAAAAGAGGAATCCCGGTAGTTACCACCTTTCACGGACCGTGGACGGAGGAAATGAAGATTGAAGGACAGGGCATCAAGCATTTTCTAAAAACGACGTTGGCTAAATCCATTGAAATGAAGGCCTACGGTCTGTCGGATAAATTTATAGTGCTAAGCGAGACTTTTCGGGATATTTTGCATGAGCACTATAAGGTTCCACTCAGCAAAATTCACATTATTCCTGGTGCGGCGAATGTAGAAAGGTTCCACCCGGCAGAGGATCGGGGAGCAGTACGGGAGCGCCTGAATTTGCCGCAAAATGCGACGATTGTGCTAACCGTTCGTCGTCTTGTTAATCGAATGGGACTGCTACAGCTACTCGAAGCATGGCGACGAGTAACTGAGCGTCATCCTGATCATCTGTTGCTGATCGGTGGGAAGGGCCCTCTGATGGAGGAATTGGCTTCCAAGGTGGCGGAATACAATCTTCATAACCATGTAAGGCTGCTCGGTTATGTGTCGGATGAGGAGCTTCCACTGTACCATCAAGCATCGAATTTGTTCGTCGTACCTACACAGGCGCTGGAAGGTTTCGGTCTGATCACGGTGGAGGCAATGGCTTCGGGACTGCCAGTGCTGGCCACTCCTGTGGGCGGTAGCAAGGAAATTTTAAGAGGATTCCGTCCCGAGCTATTGTTCCAGGGAACGGACAGTGAAGCCATTGCTGAAGGGTTGCTGCGTGTGCTGGATCATCGTGAACTTCTACCGAATGCAAGGGAATGCCGGGACCATGTCCTGAGCAGATATACATGGGGACATGTAGCGGAGCAGGTGGAAGAGGTGTTCCAACAGGTTCTTGACAGAAAGGCGGCGGCGAAATGATGAGAGTAGCTTATATTGACCATACGGCAAGATGGAGCGGCGGTGAAGTCGCTTTGTATAACATACTGACGAATATCGGGGAACATATCGACCCGCTCGTTATTTTGGCAGAGGAGGGCGATTTGGCAGATCGGCTTCGGCAGCGTGATATTGATGTACGCATCGTTCCATTGGACGATTCGATTCGCAATCGGGGACGGAATGCCGTGAATCTAGGTGCGCCTGCAGCAGCTTTTCGTTTGCTGGCATACGGTAGAAAACTTGCGCCCTTGCTGCGTGAGGAAAAGGTCGTGTGCGTTCACACGAACTCGCTCAAGTCTGCACTGTATGGTACAGTAGCTGCCAAATCGGCGAAGCTGCCGTTGATCTGGCATATCCGTGACCACATCGGTCCGCCGTATCTGAAGCCGATTGTAGCCAAAGGGATTCGGCTGATGTCCCGCTTTTTGCCCAACGGAGTGATTGCCAATTCGAAATCCACGCTGAGTGCATTGGAGTTACCCCCGGACAAAAAGACGCTCGTCGTTTATTCTGCTTTTGCCAAAGCAATTACAGCACGTGACACGGCTGCGCATTCACGTGGTGATGACTCGTTTAACGTCGTATTGGTCGGCAGATTGGCGGAATGGAAGGGACAGCATATTTTACTGGAAGCGGCACGTTCCTTTTTACCGGATCAGCGCGTGAAATTCTGGCTGGCTGGAGATGCATTGTTCGGAGAAGAGGAATACAAGCAACGATTAGAGTCCACGATGCGCGAATACGGGTTGGCTAATGTCAATCTGCTGGGGCACGTCGATGACATTCAAGGCCTGATGCAGCGTTGTGATTTGCTGATTCATACCTCTATTACACCAGAACCATTCGGTCAGGTCATTATTGAAGGCATGGCTGCTGGTCTCCCAGTGATTGCTTCCAATGAGGGTGGACCCAAGGAAACGGTGGTACCCCATGAAACCGGGCTGCTTATTGAACCGGGTGACCCGGCTAAGCTGGAAGAAGCCATCCGCTGGATGTTGGAGCATCCACAGGAACGTCAGCAGATGGGTGAGAGAGGGATGGAACGGGTCAAGAAGCATTTTGTCATCGAGAACACAGTTAAGGATATAGTTCATTACTATAAGGGTTTGTTGGCAGGAGTCTGACCGACATTCGCGTTAAAGGATGATTCAGATGAAAATAGCGATAGCACACGATTACTTAATCCAAATGGGCGGAGCGGAAAGGGTAGTAGAGGTATTCCACGATATGTATCCGGAAGCTCCTATCTTCACAACGGTGTTCAGCGACGACCGCCTGTCGCGTAACTTGAAAGATGCGGATATTAGAGCCACTTGGCTACAAAAAGTCCCAGGAGTGAAGGCCAACTTCAAAGGAGTGCTGCCGCTATATCCCATCGCTATCCGTGATTTTGATTTTAGGGATTTCGATATTGTTTTAAGCTCCAGCAGTGCATTTATGAAAAGCATCCAGGTACCCAAACATACGTTTCACATTTGTTATTGTCACACACCGATGCGGTTTGCCTGGGATTACGATACATATATGGCCCGGCAGTCCAAATCCAACCTGCTCAAAAACATGCTAAAGCTGTACATGAACCGGTTGAAAACATGGGATGCCAAAACTTCGCGCAACGTAGACCAGTTTGTCGCCAACTCTTCGGTTGTTAAAAGAAGAATTTTGCACTATTACCAAAGGGATTCGGATGTCATTTTCCCACCTATTAATACATCCCGTTTTAAACGCGCTACAAACATCGGTGACTATTATCTGATCGTATCCCGATTGGTGTCCTACAAGCGCATCGATCTCGCGATCGAAGCATTCAAACGTAACGGTCTCAAGCTGCGCATTGTGGGTGAAGGACCGGATCGTAAACGACTCGAAGGTATGGCTGCCCCGAACATTGAGTTCCTCGGTAGGCTTGAGGATGAAGAGGTTAACAAGCTGATGGCAGAATGCCGAGCGCTCGTTTTTCCGGGTGAAGAGGACTTCGGTATTACGCCTTTGGAGGCGAATGCGGCCGGACGGCCTGTCATCGCTTTTCAGGGTGGGGGAGCGCTGGATACGATTGTTCCTCATGTGAACGGCGTATTTTTCCGCAAGCATCAAGTAGAGGATGTGCTAGAGGCCGTCGCAAAGGTCGAGCAGCATGCATGGAATGTGGACGATATCATTACCCATGCCCGCAAATTTGATGAAGATAACTTCAAGGATCAACTGAAAAAGTATGTAGAACAAGCCTATGTGAACTTTCTAAAAGGAGGATGAACGGAATGAAGCTGGCTGTAATTGGTACTGGATACGTTGGGCTCGTCTCGGGTGTATGTTTTGCGCAAAAAGGTAATGAGGTGATTTGTGTCGATCTGGAGCAGTACAAAATCGACATGTTGAACCGGGCAGAATCTCCGATTTATGAACCGGGTATTGAGGAATTGATCGCGCTGAATCTGGAAGCAGGACGGTTGGAGTTTACTTCGGATTTGGCTGATGCGGTACGCCGCTCGGATATCGTCATTTTGGCGGTAGGTACGCCTTCTTTGGCTAACGGTGAGGCGAATTTGTCCTACATTGAACAGGCGGCTGCTGATGTCGGTAAAGCCATGAACGGGTATAAAATTATTATGACCAAGAGTACTGTACCTGTCGGAACGAACGAAAAGATTAAGGACGTATTGGCTCGTCACACGAGTTTGTCCTTCGATATCGTATCCGCGCCGGAGTTTCTGAGAGAAGGCTCAGCCATCAATGATACGCTTCATCCGGATCGCATCATTATTGGTTTGGACAATACTGGATTGCGTGAAACAATGGTCACTTTGCATCAGGTGTTCACGGATAAAATCTATGTGACGGATATCCGTAGTGCTGAAATGATCAAATACGCGTCCAATGCGTTCCTGGCAACTAAAATTTCGTTCATTAACGAAATCGCTAATATTTGCGAAAAGGTTGGCGCCGATGTAACCTGTGTGGCTGATGGTATGGGTATGGACAAACGGATCGGCTCCTCTTTCCTGCAAGCAGGAATCGGGTATGGTGGCTCTTGCTTTCCAAAAGACACAAATGCGCTTATCCAAATTGCGGGTAATGTAGACTATGAATTTAAGTTGTTGAAATCGGTGGTCGAGGTGAATACCGACCAGCGCTTTATGATTGTATCCAAGCTGCGCGAATCGTTGGGTCAACTGAACGGTGTGTCGATTGGCATTTGGGGCCTCGCCTTCAAGCCAAATACAGATGACATCCGCGAAGCTCCAGCACTGGAAATCGTAGAAACGCTCATTCAAGCAGGCGCTATTGTCAAACTGTATGATCCCATTGCGATGGATAAATTCAAGGAGCACGTGGATCACCCGAATATTGTGTGGTGCTCATCCCCACAGCAAGCCGCCGAAGGTAGCGACGCTGTGTGCCTGTTGACCGATTGGGAAGAGTTCAAAAAGGTTGATCTCGTACAACTGGCCTCCCTTCTGCGCAAACCGGTTCTAATTGACGGCCGTAACGTATTCGCTGAGGAACAGATTCAAGGCTCCGGGCTGGAATACTATTCCGTGGGTCGTCCGCGGATGAGTGGGTGGAACAGAGATAAAGTGGAAGTTTAAAAGTGACAGATTAAAAAGTGACTGTGGGCGGTGGGGAGACGCTACGCGTTCCATTTGATCTTCCGATCGCTGTTGCAGTGGGATTCTCTGGATTATATAAAAAATTCCAAGGTAAGAATCCCACTGCAAAGGCGAACGCTAGCGCTTCTTCAGATTCAAATGGACCGCTTCGCTGCTTTTATCGCACAGAGTCACGATTTTTAATCTCCCACCTTATGGGATGGGAGTAGGAAGGGCCTATCGGAAGGAGCGGCGCGGTTGAGACCGCTCCTTTCGATCAAAGCGCCAGGCGCCTGCGCTTCGCAAACGTCTTTACAGGCTGACCGGACTTAATAATGTCCGGTCGTGCCTTTTGCAATAAACGGTATGATCGGCATGATGCATTTTTGAGTAGCGAAGGGTTGGATTTGAATCTGGAGAAGCGATAGCGTTCGCCTTTGGACCTGGATTCAAACCGTTATACGATTTTATACAATCGAATGAATCCCGGTCCAACAGCGATCGTAAGATCAAATCCAGCCCGCAGCGGGCTACTCAACCTGGCACCATCCGATCATCTAACCCAAATTAGAGAGGAAGTGGAGAGTTATGAAGCTCGTACTTTTGTCTGGTGGTTCCGGTAAAAGATTATGGCCTTTGTCCAACGATTCCCGTTCCAAACAATTTTTGAAGGTACTGGAGAGCCCGGAGGGGACTTCGGAATCCATGGTACAGCGGGTATGGAGACAATTGGGAGACAACGGATTATCAGAATCCTCGTTTATTGCGACAGGGAGAGCACAGGTCGAAATGATCCAGAGTCAGGTTGGGCCGAATACGCGCATCATTGTTGAGCCAGAACGCAGAGACACCTTTCCTGCGATTGCGCTGACAGCGACTTATTTATATTCCATTGCAGGTGTTTCACCTGATGAAATTATAGCTATATTGCCTGTAGATCCTTATGTTGAGGATGCTTTCTTCGCTTCCGTAGCCCAACTGGAACATACGCTTCAGGAGAGTGAAGGCAAGCTTGCATTAATCGGGGTTGTCCCTTCTTATCCTTCAGAGAAATATGGTTACATTATTCCGAAAAACGATGCCACCCAAGGTAGCACTGGCTACCGCGAAGTGAGCCATTTTCAAGAGAAACCCGACCGGGAGCAGGCGGAGCGTCTGATTGAACGCAATGCTCTATGGAACTGCGGGGTTTTTGCGTTCAAATTAAGTTATTTGCTGGATATCTTGGCATCCAAGGGATTGCCGCTGAATTATGAAGAAATGCAAAAGCAATACGCATCTCTGGAAAAAATCAGCTTTGACTATGAAGTAGTCGAGAAGGAAAAGGACATTGTAGTTCTTCCATATGATGGTTTTTGGAAGGATTTGGGAACTTGGAATACGCTCACAGAAGAAATGTCCAATCAACAAGTGGGCAGAGGTGTAGTAACGGAGGATTGCGTCAATACGAGTCTTATTAACGAGTTGGACATTCCTGTGGCGATCATTGGAACGAATGATCTGATTGTAGCCGCTAGCCCGGATGGCATTCTTGTGACCAATAAGGCAGAAAGTCCTCGCATTAAAGAAGTGCTCAAGGCTCATGATCAGCGTCCAATGTATGAAGAACGTCGTTGGGGACAGTATCGAGTTGTGGATTATGTCAAATATGACGAGGGTAACGAGGTATTGACCAAACGAATCCGCGTACGGAAAGGCAAAAATATCAGCTACCAGCTTCATTTCAAACGGAGTGAAATCTGGACCATTATTAGCGGTGAAGCGGAAATTATTTTGAATGAGAAGCTACACAAAGTAAAGGCTGGTGATGTAGTTCGCATTCCTGAAGGGACGAAGCATAGCATTTTGGCTGTGACCGATGTGGATTTTATTGAGGTGCAGACTGGCTCTGAATTGGTTGAAGAGGATATTGTCCGCTTTTGTATGGATTGGAATGAAATTTCCCGTCACCAATTTATCTCATAATTATTTTCGTAAAAACGAAAAAAAGACGAATTCATGAAAATTCATGGCCCAAACTGTCGAATTTGGGCGAAAACCTGTAAATTCATGAACATGACCTATTAAATTTTGGTAAAATAAAGTCGATACTTAGGGTAAGAAGGAATCCAAACTCCTTCCAACGATAAACGCAGCCCTGTCGAAAGGCAGGTACGCAAAGCTAAAGGGCCTTCCACAAGGATGGCAGCCTGGCTACCGAAAGGAAGAGCGAAAGTGAGATTCAATTTTATTCCTCTGTATCGACTGATACGTCATGTACTCCCCGTTGTTATGCTTTTTTCATTGTTGCCCGTCGGTTTTGGTGATTCTCTGTCTGTGGCGAATGCCGCTTCATTACAACCTGTTAATTCGGACGCTTCTACTCAGGCCCGTGAACTATACAATTATTTACTCAACATCTCAGGGAAAAAAATAGTCACCGGTCAGCATGATTATTTGGAAAGTCCGGATGAATTAAGTAACAAGGTCCAAAAAATCAGTCAGGCATATGTAGGTGTACACGGCTATGAGATGGGAGCTATCTCTGGTCAATCTGACGCTACAGAAGCAGCGCAACGTAAAAATGTCGTCGATAGTGCTATCCGTTGGGACAGATCCGGTGGTATTGTGACGATGACTTTTCATGAAGCGCTACCAGGTAGGCCACTGACTTGGGCCAATGTACAGGCGAAAGTAAGTCAGACAGAGTTCAACAAATACGTGACCCCAGGTACTACGCAGTATAACCTTCTCATTGCCGATCTGGATAAGGTCGCTGTATCGTTAAAGCAGCTCCGTGATGCAGGGGTTCCGGTTTTGTGGAGACCTTACCACGAAATGAATGGTGACTGGTTCTGGTGGGGAAACAAAAATAATTTCAATCAGCTATGGAATATCATGTATGACCGTTTTACCAACACACATCAATTGAACAATCTGCTGTGGGTATGGAGTCCGAATGCGCCTAATTCGTATACCGTCCCGTATACTCCGAAATATCCGGGGGATGACAAAGTGGACATCTTGGCAGTAGACATTTACAACAATGATTTTAAGCAAAGTCATTACGAAGGTCTGCTTGGGCTGGCACAGAATAAGCCGATTGCCATTGGGGAGCACGGTGAGATGCCGAGTTCTGAGGTGTTGCAGGCTCAACCTAAATGGGTATATTCCATGACTTGGGGCAAGATGCTGACTGAGAATAACACAACAAATCAAATTCAGGATTATATGAATGATTCGAGGAGTTTGACGCGGGATGATGTGAAAAATGGATTGGAAACGATTCAACCACCTGGGGCAGATATACCGACCTTACCGGACGAGGGACAAAGTGAGCCTATCCCTTCTCCGCCAGTAGTGATCGTTCCCCCAGCTCCGACTCCTCCTTCTGTTCCTGATGTGGTATATGTGAACGGGCTGCGGGGCGAATATTTTAACAATATGAATTTGAATGGAAGTCCTGTTTTGATCCGTACAGATAGCAAGCTGGACTACAACTGGCGCGCCAATGCAGCTGATCCTAAGGTGAATGCCGATCAGTTCTCGGTTCGCTGGACGGGTAAAATCAAACCGCAATATAGCGAGACCTATACGTTCACCACGATATCCGATGATGGTATCCGTGTATGGGTAGACGGCAAGTTGGTGATTGACAGCTGGTTCAAACAAAGCTGGACAGAGCGTAAAGGCAGTATGACTTTGGAAGCAGGCAAAATGGTAGATTTAAAAGTAGAATACTATGATGAAAAAGGCGACGCGATGGCACGTCTAATGTGGGAAAGTCAGCATGAAGCGAAAGCGGTGATTCCCGGAAACGCTTTGTTTCTTCCTTGATTAATACTCTTTCCCGGTCCAAAAATTTGAGGAGAGAGGGTCGATCATATGATAAAAAAATGGTTATCCCATAGGTATACAGTAGTTTTATGTGGACTACTAGCGGTCGTAGCTATAGCGATGATCGCTTGGTTTATATACACGCCTTCAAGAAGCGCAGAATTGCAGACGGATAAAGTAGCAGCTGCCAGTCCAGTATGGAAGCTGGGTCAGAGGGATGACTCTTCAGCGGAATTCAAAGGTGTGGTCGGCAGGGATAATATCGACATTTCTACAGCAGCTGCCTCTACCGAATCATCTGCTAAAGGAGCAATGTCAGCGTTGTCGGTAGCAGAAGAGAGTACAACAGTTCCAGTATTGCTTAGCAGTGGAGATATTCCTCCCGGTTTGAATGCATCCACGAACCCTGAACTGACACTCCAGTATAAGCTCAATCAGATTCCTCCCAATGGTATGATATTCCGTGTTCGGATTTTAGATGCGGGCAAAGCAGTCCCACAAATGGCTGTATTTTCAAATCAACAGCTGTCCGGTATTATTCAGATTGCCGGAGTATCCGGTACTGGGAGTGCTTATAATTTCAAAAACAACTACGAGCTGTATATACCCAAAGAGCAATTGCAAAGCGGTGTTAACGTACTCAAGCTAAAGACAGCGCGCTGCCTATACTGCTCCTCTGCAGAAGATAAAAATGTGTGGTGGACTTGGGATGACTTGAGCTTGGAGACGTTAGCTTCACCTGCGACCGAACCGGTACACGGTAAATATATACTGACCGGAACAAATGTGAACAATAAAGAATTTTATTATGATCAAGGTGCAGTTAAGCATTTACCATACGTTCTCAAATGGCTGGGAATTGCTTATAGTGGCAATGTCATGAGGGTCACCTGTGCCAGCAATGTGGGCAAGGCCTGTACAGACGTGGATGATTACTATCAAACGTTAAAGCAGTATAATATGCAATCGTCTGCTTTGTATTTATATACAGGTGATATCAAGCTGCAAAAAGATGGTTCTCTGCCAGAGACGGCCAAGCAAAAGTTGCGCGATTATGTAAAAAAATACGGTTCTTATCTTCAATATTATGAAGTAGATAACGAACCTGGATTATTTAATCGCTCCAAGGCGGTGAATCTGGCTGTAGCTAAGTGGTTGAATACGGAAGGCAAGCAATTGGCACCGCATCTCAAAACGGTAGCGCCGGGCTGGGCCTACTGGCCGACATACTCTACCAAGGCGTGCAAAAATCAAACCGGAGGTACGCAAAAATGCGGTGATCCGGATGGATGGGAGCGGGACCCGGCGCAGCGTAAACAGCTGGAGGAAGTCACCGACCTGACCAACGGACACGCCTACGGTGAATCGTATAATGAAGAGGGCGGGGGCAGCTTCGTCCAAAATTTGAAAACCTTCGGCGGTTCGAGCAATGGACTGGCGAAGAAGATGCTGAACACGGAGTTCGGTACCAATGATACGCATCGAGACAATCCAGATTACGGGGCTAGTCAGCCACAAGCAGCCGCATTCGATCGGATTATGCGTTCACAAATTGGGTTTGCCGATATGTTTATCCAGCACGCTGCTTTTTATAAAGATTATACGCTGTTTAAAACAGGCTTCGATCTGCAAAGTCATAACCCGGCCAACACAGAAATTTATCCGTTCGGGCAAGGACAGGACACCCGCGTTAAAATCATGAGACGCTTAAGCTTAGCCTATGCCACCCATGGAAAACCTCTGACTTATACAGTGCTGAATCCAGAGGATACTAAGGATAAGATGGTGTATGTTCGTGCGGTGGATACGTCCAAGCTTAAACCGCTGGCAGGTAGCGGCGCTACTTCAAACAAATTGCTGGTGAATCTAGTGAATTTCGAATCCACCACGCAGACAGTTCGTGTACGGGTGACAATGCCGAATGCCGGTTTGTACACGGGTGAACGTTTTGGAGCGGGTTCTACTTACAGTCAGGCACAACGTTCCATATCAGGGCTCAAGGCTTCTCCTGCCCTTGATTTTGAAGAAAAGCTGGGTCCTGGCGAAGCGGTACAATATATTTTGGAATTAAAAAGTACAGATCAGACCGCAGCTTCAGCTCCAACAGGGGTGAAGGCTGCCTCTGTTCAGGATGGGGCGGTAGAGATTAATTGGCTTCAGGCAGAAGGCGTATCTTCCTATGATGTGCTGCGTGCTGACGGGACCGACGGGGCCTATCAGGTGATTGCCTCGCAAGTAGCGGGAAGCACGTATACAGACCGCACGGTAAAAGCCGGAGGCCACTATGTCTACAAAGTCCGAGCGACCGGAGGTACTCAGGTTTCCCAGGCAGCCGAGGTCGCTTAATCAGATCGGAATGCATATAGGACCTTAGAGTTCGAATATCTAACATCATTTCGAAATAAAACAAAAAAGAACCTATCAGGAGAAAATAGGACCTGACAGGTTCTTTTTTGTTGGAAAATCGTTCTGATTTGCCAATACTTTACGTATAATGAAGAAAAAAATAAGAAAATCCTTTTTTATTCTCGTCATAAGACGACAACATTACAGGTATGTATTCATATATAATAGTTTTGTTCATGACTATACATACAAGGTTTGTGGGAAATCTCTTTCCGGTGACCAAGAATAATAAAGTGAGGTTAGTGCTGAATGAACAAGGAGACAGAATTAGGGGGGAACAACCCTCTTTTTCAAAACAACGTACAGAAAGCAGACAAAGCTGCCATCCACTTGGACATCCGGGACATTTTGCTCCAATGTGGGTTCACGATGCCAGAATGGCTAGAAAGCGACGCGGATGGAACCACATACCGGAAGGACAAGCGCGTGTAAATTCCAACGGCTGGTCCTACTTGAGAGAGACGTGAAGCAGCCGGCCGCTTTCTTTATTCCATCATTCGCTCCATTCGGACAAATGCAATAAAACGTTTGGCTTCTTCCTCAGACAAGGTGCGTCCGTCAATGGTCAGGTTGAAACGTTGCAGAATATCCTCGTCGGACAGTTCAAGCTGGTCCACAAATTCCCTCACATCTGAATCCAATATTGCCGCCGGATGGCTCGTACGTCCCACCAAGTAGTCAATCGTTACCCCGAAAATATCAGCGAGCTTGGTCAGGATCTCAAAATCTGGCTTGCGCCTATTTTTCTCATAGTGAGAAAGAGCTGCCCGCGTAATTCCGAGGGATTGTGCTAGTTCCTCTTGTTTTAATCCCTTATGTTCTCGTAATTCAGCGATGCGGGTGCCATAATTCATCCGTTTTTCCTCCTGAAGGCAAGGTTAAGAAAGGTAAAAAAGCAAGTTTACGCTTGACAAGATACGTTTTGTATCATAAATTAGTTATGCAAGTTACATAACGTATCTTTATTTAATAGTTTTCACTGATGTCTTCGTTTATATACCCTAAGAGGCCACCGATGATGAGCATTTTGTGCTTATTCGCTGGCTAGACCTTCTATGCGCTATTATACAACATTTTACTATAGATTAGAGGGTCATGCATCGTTCTTTTCCCCGTTATGCAGAGGATCAGTACAAGCGTTATTGCATCGAAAACAAGTCAATCAGGGAGGACTGGTCTTGTGCAGTTGAAAGAGTACATCCGTTTGATCCGTAAAAGAATGTGGTTGATTGGTAGCATCGTACTGCTGGTATGTACTGTAGTGGGCATAAAAAATATGTATTTTACCCCGCAGATTTATGAAGCTACCGCAAAGCTCATTATCAACCAGACGCCACGACCGGATCGTGCAGGTGTCGTTGATTACAGTGTAGTTCAAACGAATATAGCCTTAACGAACTCCTATAAGCAAATTATGATCTCCTCGGCGATTATGGATCAGGTGGTCGCCAGCTTCCCCGACCTTAAGGTCACTCCGTCAGATTTGGCGCAAAAATTAAGAGTGAACACCGCAGGTGATTCACAGGTCATGGATGTAACAATCCGCGATTTATCGTATACGAAGGCTGTGAAAACCGTCAATGCGGTAGCCAAAGTATTCAAACGACAAATCCCCTCTATCATGAAAATGGACAATGTCACCATCCTAAGCGAAGCCAGTCTGAATGATCCAGCAGTTCCCGTGAACAGTAATGCCACTATACAGATATTTATTGCTTTTGCCACCTCTTTATTGTTGGGAATAGGCTTGGCGTTTTTGCTGGAGGTACTGGATGATACATTTAAGAATGAAGAGGATATTGAAATAGAACTCGGTCTGCCTACCCTAGCCCTGATTACGAAAATGAAAAAAGAAGATAAACGCTCTGACAGCTCCACTACAACTCCTAAACAGGTAGGTGAAGGGCAATATGCCGCGATTAATCAATAATCAGCTCGTTACATCCCTACATGCTCAGTCTTCCGTTTCAGAGGAGTACCGCATGCTTCGCACAAACATCCAGTTTTCTTCTATAGACGAGCCGATTGAGGTTATGATGGTAGCGTCCGCTCAGGCGGGTGAAGGCAGAACGGTCACAATTAGCAATTTGGCTGTAACCTATGCGCAAGAGGGGAAAAAGGTGCTGATTATGGATATGGATCTGCGCCGTTCCTCCTTGCACCATATGTTTGGTTTGCGTAATCATACAGGGCTGACACGGGTGCTTGCCAATCAACAGGCATGGCAGGATGTGGTTCAGGAAACCGGGATTGACCATCTGCATGCAATTACAGCAGGACCGAACCCGCCCAATCCGTCCGAGATGCTCAGTTCCCGCAGAATGAATGCTCTGCTGGTTGAGCTAAAAGAACATTATGACGTGATCCTAATGGATACACCGCCGTTGCTGTCCTTTCCGGATGGCTTCATTATAAGCGCCATGTGTGACGGAGTCATTCTGGTGGTGCAGGCAGGGAAGGTCAAAAAGGATGTCGTCAAGAAAGCAAAAGCGAATTTGGAAAGAGTAAAGGCGCGCATTCTGGGCGTAGTACTTAATAATGTGAAGCGTTCGAATACCCGTGGCGAGCGGGGGATGGAGGAACGCAATCTGACATGAATAAAAAGGAGGAAAATGAGAGTATATAAAATTCTTTTAACAATGTATAAATAATACTTATTAATAAGGAGCGAGGTGATGAGACGTGTCTTCTTCCCGCTCGAATGAGGTCGAAGTGCGGGGTGCGTCAGTGGATGTTTATTCGGTCGCTCATGGGCTTGAACGGCGGCAAGGATGGAACGTATACCCGTTCGTGAAGCGAAGCATGGACATTATATTATCTTTCATTGGAATCATCGTGTTATGCCCGGTATTTCTGCTTGTCATTTTGCTGATTAAGCTGGAGGACCCCAAAGGAAGTGCAATATTTTATCAAGTACGTATTGGAAAAAATGAGCGGCCGTTTCGCATGATCAAATTTCGTTCCATGGTGTCTGATGCCGAAGCCAGATTATCTGCACTGCTGGTGGAAAATGAAATTGAGGGTGCGATGTTCAAAATGCGGGACGATCCCCGAATTACCCGTGTGGGTCGCTTTCTTCGCAGAACGAGCATCGACGAGTTGCCACAACTGTTCAATGTACTGCGTGGGCAGATGAGTCTGGTAGGACCCAGACCCCCATTGCCAAGAGAAGTCCATGATTACACAGTGAGGGATAAGCTGCGTCTGACGGTTACACCGGGCTGTACTGGTTTATGGCAGATCAGCGGTCGTAATCATCTAAGCTTTAACCAGATGGTAGAACTGGATTTGGAGTACATATCCAGACGCAGTTTCCGCACAGATATGATCATTATGCTGAAAACATTTCGTGTGCTGCTAGGCTCCAAGGATGCGTATTAAAGTCTTTTATTTTCACGAAGAGGGTAGGGGATAAGTATGGATCTTCATTCCAACATATATGTAGCAGGACATCACGGACTGGTGGGTTCCGCTATTGTCCGAGCGCTTCAAGAAGCGGGTTACCGTCATATTATTACTCGCACAAGCCGTGAGCTGGATCTACGCAATAAAGAGGCAGTAGATCATTTTTTTGAAACAGAGCCTGTGGATTATGTATTTCTGGCAGCGGCCAAGGTTGGTGGGATTTTGGCGAATAACGAATATCCGGCTGATTTTATCCGTGACAATCTGCTTATACAAACGAATGTGATTGATGCGGCATACCGGGCGAATGTAGGCAAGCTATTATTCCTAGGTTCTACCTGTATCTATCCTAAATTTGCTCCGCAGCCGTTGCGGGAAGAATATCTGCTTACGGGTGAACTGGAGCCTACTAATGAGGCCTATGCGATTGCTAAAATTGCCGGGATTAAAATGTGTCAGTCTTACAACCGTCAGTATGGAACCCGGTTTATTTCTGTGATGCCGACGAATTTATACGGTCCGGGCGACAATTTTGATCTCCAGACTTCTCATGTGTTGCCTGCGCTCATCCGCAAGTTTCATGAAGCCAAGCTAAATCAATCTCCAACTGTAGAAGTATGGGGCTCTGGTACGCCGCGGCGAGAATTTCTTCATTCTGATGATTTGGCTGAAGCTTGTCTATTCCTGATGAACAATTATGAGGGAAATGAAATTGTAAATATCGGCGTAGGTGAGGATATCTCCATTCGTGAGCTGGCTGAGCGAGTGAAGAATGTAGTCGGCTATGAGGGAGAAATTACCTTTAACACCTCTGCTCCTGATGGAACGCCGCGTAAGTTGGTAGATGTATCCCGAATTTCCGGGCTGGGCTGGTCGGCGCGTATTTCACTGGAAGAGGGATTAAAGTCTGTGTATCAGGCATTTCAAGGTCTGGATCTGGTTGAACAATAAAAAAACGGTGGGGGAATTGGAATGAAAAAAGCGCTGATCACAGGAATTACCGGACAAGACGGGTCCTACCTGGCTGAATTGCTGCTGTCCAAAGATTATGAGGTGTACGGGGTGCGCAGACGAACCAGCACACCGAACTTTGAAAATGTAGCGCATATCCAGAATGACATCCACTGGCTTTCCGGTGATATGACCGATCTGGCTTCATTGATTGAAGCCGTCCGTCAGTCCGACCCGGATGAGGTCTACAACTTGGCTGCTCAATCCTTCGTAGCGGCCTCATGGCCGCAGCCGTTGGCTACAGGCCAGATTACAGCGCTGTCTGTCACCAATATGCTGGAGGCGGTACGAATTGCCAAACCGGAAGCGCGCTTTTACCAGGCGTCAAGCAGCGAGATGTTTGGTAAGGTGCTGGAGACACCGCAGACAGAAACGACCCCGTTCTACCCACGTAGTCCCTACGGTGTTGCCAAAGTGTACGGCCATTGGATTACAGTGAACTATCGTGAAAGCTTTGATATGTTTGCTTGCTCTGGCATTCTGTTCAATCACGAATCCCCACGTCGAGGATTGGAATTTGTAACGCGTAAAGTGTCGGATGCGGTAGCTCGTATCAAGCTGGGGTTGCAGCAAGAGCTGCGCATGGGAAATTTGGATTCACTGCGAGACTGGGGTTTTGCAGGGGATTATGTAAAGGCGATGTGGCTGATGCTTCAGCAGGATCAACCGGATGATTACGTCATTTCCACGGGGGAAATGCATTCTGTGCGTGAACTGCTGCAAATTGCCTTTTCCCATGTAGGTTTAAATTATGAGGATTACGTCGTGATTGATCCTCAATTTGTCCGTCCGGCAGAGGTAGATCTATTGCTCGGCGATTGTGCCAAGGCGAAAGAAAAGCTGGGCTGGCGATTGGAAGTAGGCTTCGAGCAGCTCATTCGTATGATGGTGGATACAGACTTGGAGCGGGTAAAAAGGCAGGCTGCAGTTGAAGCTTCTGTCGTCGTGTAAGAGATGGAGAGGCCATCCGCCTGGGCGGGGGGTCTCTTCGCTGTACATGATTGCAGCTGCATGGACAGAACAGCAGGTTATAAAGCTGTACGCAAGGTCACTTTTCAAGATGGAGTAAAACCTATGACATTAGTCAAAAAACGCGCCAAACCGCGTAGAAGTTTGCTGGTGAATACATCCTGGCTGTTCGGTGACAAAATGATTCGCATGGTGTTCGGCCTGGCAGTCAGCATCATCATGGCAAGAGTGTTGGGACCAGAGGAACTGGGAAAGTGGAATTATGCGGAATCCTTTTTCGGGATGTTTCTGATTTTCACGACCCTTGGCTTTGATTCTATATTAGTACGCGATCTTGTCAAAGACCCTAAGGATGAGCATGAGCTGTTGGGTACGGCGGTTCTGTTGAAATTGTTAGGTACTCTGATAGCCATTGTACTGTCCTATTCCTTCATTTCACTACTCAGACCGGAAGACAGTTCGGTGCGGTTGATCAATCTGATCTTGGCTACGGCCTCGGTATTTCAATTGTTTGATATCATCGACTACTGGTTTCGTGCGCAGATGCTGTCCAAATACACGGTCGTTGCCAAGAATACCGCTTTTGTCCTCGGCTCCACTATCAAAATCATTTTGTTGTTGTCCGGTGTTCCGATATGGATGGTGGCGTTGTGTGCTCATGGAGAGTTTCTGTTGGGAAGCCTGCTGCTGCTGTATTTCTTCCATAAGGAAGGACGACGCGTGAATCAATGGACGTTCCGTTTAGCCACAGCTCGGCGAATCATGAATCACAGCTGGCCGCTTATACTGTCATCCTCCGCTGTATATGTACAGGCACGGATCGATCAAGTCATTATCGGTGAACTGCTGGGGAACGCTGCGGTCGGGCAATACTCCGTTGCACTCCGACTCATCGAAGTGCTGGGCTTCATTCCGGTCGTTCTGACAACGGCTTATGCTCCGGTGGTGACGCGTTCCAAGCAGAAAGGAAGCGACGAATACAGACAGACATTGTCCAAGGTGTATCGGCTGATGTTTATATGCTTTCTTGTGACCTCGGTACCTTTATTTTTTCTATCCCAATGGGTAGTGGTTGTGCTGTATGGGAGAGAATTTACCGAAGCAGGTTCGCTATTGTCTCTGTTTGCGATTCGTCTGTTTTTCACCAACTTCAGTGTTGCTAAAAGCTTGTTTATTACCAATGAAAATTTGTTTAGATACACGCTGCTAACCTCAGTGGTGGGGGCGGTCACGAATATCGCTTTCAATTACGCGCTAATCCCGTTGCTTGGTGTCCGAGGGTCGTTAGTGGCGACGATTTTGTCTTTTACGATATCTGTATTTCTATTAGATTTGCTGTTTAAGGAAGTTAAATCTAATTTTGGTTGGATGATGAAGTCCATCCTGACCTTCTGGCGTGTTCATATTACAGTACCGAAAGTTGGAGAGAACAATCATGATACCCATTAAACCGTTTGTTCGGCATGAGGAACAGTGCCCGCATTGTGGAGGTAAGGTACGTGGTGGAGAGGTGCTGTGGCAGGGAATCCATGTATGTGTCAGCACTGTGTGTGAGGGGTGCGGACGCGAATATCTTGAGGACATGAGGGTCGGTCACGCCACGTATTCACCATATCGTGTAGAAATGCCTGACTATATTCTGACCGGTGATGCGAAGTCGAGAAAATGGCTCGGAGAGCCTTTGCGGCAATCGTTGATGAATCCTTCCTATGACTTAGCAGTCGGCATGACCGTGCATAAAATGAAAGCTTCTACACGTGTAATCATCGTCAACACAATGGATTATTTGTATGGTCATGCTTTGCTCAAGCTGCTCAATGTGCAACGCGAATACGAGCAATCGCCGGACCTGGGCATTATCGTCATTGTGCAAAAGTCGCTGGAGTGGATGGTGCCAGCATATGTGTCCGAAATTTGGACGGTTGATGTGCCGTTCAGCAGGGCACGAAACTTTTATCCTGTACTACATCATCGGATGATTGAGGAACTGATGCGTTTTGATGAGGTGTATGTCAGCCCGGCGTATTCACATCCCAATCAGTTTGATATTGAGCAGTTTACAGGTGTCTCCCGTTATAACGAGAATCGTGAGCCGGAGCCGCGCATTACCTTCGTATGGAGGGAAGACCGCTTGTGGAGCGGCAGCCATCATATCGCAAGAGCGGTACAGAAATTTCCGCAGCTCAAACGTGGGCTAAAACCGCTAATTTATCATCAGCGCAGTAAAATCATACGGCTGTTCCGCAGGCTGAGAGAAAGCTTCCCGGACCATCGTTTTACAGTCGCTGGACTTGGGCGTACCGGGAGCTTCCCGGCATGGATTTCTGATGAGCGTGTCACACGCTTCGACCGGGAAAGTGAGCTACGGGTCTGCAAGGTATATGCAGCCAGCCGATTAGTGATCGGCATCCACGGCTCTAATATGCTGCTGCCCTCTGCGCATGCTGGCATGACCATTGATTTGATGCCCAAGGACCGATGGGGGAATTACGCTCAGGATATTTTATTTCACGAAACCGATCATCGGCTTACAGCCTACAAATACCGCTTTGTGCCGATGGAATCGAGTGTGACTCTAGTGGCGGATATGGCAGCTGCCCAGCTCAAAGGGGCAGATCATTTTAATATGCAGATGACGGAGGAGAGGCAACGGGAACATTCAAGTTGGAGGGGGGAGGCCGCTTCGGGACGGGTTTGATCTTCCGATCGCTGTTGACGTGGGATTCCTTGGTTTAATAAGCCCTGTAATAGGGCGGAATCCCACGTCAAAGGCGAACGCTGCCGCTTCTCCAGATTCAAATCCTTACCCTCCGCTACCCACCGCCACCAAAAAGAATTTCCCCAGCCTATTGGGTGGGGAAGGTAAGAGCCGCCCGGCGATAGCTGCGCCCTATCGCCTAGAACTTCTATGCCGGGCATGCATCCCGGCGTAATTAATGCTCTGTACAGTTCTCTGTCAGGGTGACAGCGTCCGGTGGATAACAATCTGGGCAGGCGACAGTCTAGCCATAGTTAAGGCATCTTGGTCAGCTAGCGGTAGTAGTTCCATGTTGTTTTGTGAGCTTGCCATAACCGTACCAAGCTCACAAGCTGTTCGACGAGGTCAGCGCCCTGCATGCATTTGCTCGCGTATCCACGCAGCGAGGGCACTTCATACCCAGCATTCCCTTTTTTAAATGGGGTGACTTTATGGACACGGCGGTTAGCAGCGGAGCGGTCCATTTGAATCTGAAGAAGCGCTAGCGTTCGCCTTTGCAGTGGGATTCCTACCTCGGAATGTTTTATATATCCAGGAATCCCACTGCAACAGCGATCGGAAGATCAAATGGAGTGCGTAGCGGTCTCTAAACCCCACGCCATAACTCACCCAATATGAAATGGCAGGAGCCCTGATGATGATTCAAAAAATATTGTATCTCCGCAATTTTGCCAGCAAGGTGAACGGGGACTCATACAATTTACAGGAAGTCGGCTTGGGCAAAGCACTCGTTCGAAAAGGCTACGATTGCGACATTGTTTACTACAACGATCGTAAGGAAACCCATCTGGAACAGGTCTACCGTCACGAAGGCTGCACCTTGCGTATTATCTGGCTCCACGGGTTTAAGTTCTTAAGCAACAGCATCTACAGAGATGTTCTCCAAGATTCTTTTCTGGATGCTTACGGACTGGTCATTACTACAGAATACAACCAGATCATGACTTATCTGCTTTCCCGCAAATGTCCTGATAAGCTGGCGTTGTATCACGGCCCATACCGGGATAACACGCATGCGCTGATCCGCAAACTGTACGATATTATACTGCTGCCAAAGGTGGCAAAATCTCTACGCCGTACCTATGTCAAATCCGATCTCGCCAAGCGCTATCTGGAGAATAAAGGTTTTGACAACGTGGTGACGATTGGAGTCGGACTGGATCGCAGTAAAGTAGAGAGGGCATTCGACAGTGACAACAGTGACACCAGTAACAAAAGTGACGACATAAGCGGAGAGCGTGAGGAAAACCGTGAGGTCGCGAATGAGCTGCGTCGAATCGGGAATCGTCCGGTGCTACTGTATGTTGGTGTACTGGAGGAACGGAGAAATATACGTTTTATGCTGAGTACGTTCAAAAGGGTACTCCAAAAGCATCCTAGCTGCCTTTTGTTAATGGTCGGGAATGGACGGAAGACGGATACAGACCGCTATTGGACATATGCTCATGAACTGGGAATAACGGACAGTATTATACATTTTTCAAGAGTAGAGCAACGTCATCTGTGGCAGGTTTACGGAGCGGCGGATGTGATGCTGTTTCCGACCCAATACGATATTTTTGGTATGGTGCTTTTGGAAAGCATGCTGTTTCGCGTCCCGATTGTCTCTTCGGTAAACGGGGGCTCGGTTACCTTGATTGAGGACGGAGTGAGCGGAGTGATGCTGAGAAGCTTTTCAGAAGAGGAATGGTCTGGTCGAATAGGCGCTTTGCTGGATAATGGTGAGCTGAGACGAAGTATGGCGGAGAAGGCCTTCCTTACGGTCGAGCGTATGTCGTGGGATCGCATCGCAGATGAAATAGTAAGCCATCTAGGGGTCAAGCCCAAGAATTCTAACCACGCTATGCAATCAACGCAGGAAAGAGGGGCAGCCACGTGAGCCAACAGGTCAGCAGACAGATGAACTCTCCTGTAAGCAAGGTGCTGATCATCCATAACTTTTATCAGCAAAGCGGGGGAGAAGACAAGGTTGTCGAGCAAGAATCGGCTATGCTGCGTTCCAGAGGAATACAGATAGAACATTACTATGTGCATAACGACAGCATTCAAAGCAGAGGGCTGGCGAACATGGCAAAGCTGGCGGTAGAGGCGGCATGGTCCCTGCCGGAATTCAAAAGAATCAAGAAGCTGCTTTTACAGGTGAAGCCGGATGTCGTGCATGTGCATAATTTTTTCCCGGTTATATCCCCTTCGGTCTATCATGCTTGTGAACGGCTGGGGATTCCGGTTGTCCAGACACTGCATAATTACAGGCTGATTTGTCCGGCGGCAACCTTTATGCGAGGGAATAAGGTTTGTGAAAAATGCCTGCACGGCACGTTGCTGCACTCCATCCGTCATGGATGCTATCGAGGTTCGCAGCTTCAGACGATTCCGGTAGCAGCGATGATTAAGTTCAACGATCTGATCGGTACATGGCGGCACAAGGTAAGTCGCTATATTGCGCTGACGGAGTTTGCACGGGACAAATTTGCCGAAAGCGGTATTCCACTGGATCGTATCGCGGTAAAGCCGAATTTTATCCATCATAAAACCATGAAAACCCAGTATGACTCGAATGATCGTTATTTGTTGTTTGTGGGGCGGATTTCAGCTGAGAAAGGGGTTCGCAATCTGCTGCAAGCCTGGTCACAGTTGGAAGATCGGGGGGGATTGAGACTGGTCATCATTGGGGATGGTCCGGAAAAGGCTGAATTGGCCGCTGCTTATCCGCAGGAAGATGTTCGGTTTCTCGGTAAGCAGGATGGAGACACGGTGCTGGATTGCATGAGCCGGGCCATGTATGTCATGGTGCCTTCTATTTGGTATGAAGGATTTCCCATGACCATTGTAGAGTCTTTTTCTGTTGGAACTCCGGTATTATGCAGCCGGCTCGGCGCACTGGAGGAAGTCGTGGAGGACGGGGTGACGGGTTTCCATTTTCAACATGATGATTTGGAAAATATAAAGACTGTGATTCGTCGTGCAGTAGCCTATGAAAACTATGCAGCTATGAGGCAGAAGGTGTCAGAAAACTACGCTGCACGCTATACAGAAGAAGTGAATGTGAAGCAGCTGATGGCGATATATAGCGAGGCGATGGAGGAGCGTGATTATGAAGCAGCTGCCCCAATATAGAGTTGGAAGGATTGCGGATGCAGATATTGCAGCACTTACGTTTCAGGAGACGGTACACACGCTGGAACAATGGGTAGCCGAACGAAAGGACGGCTATGTATGTATTTGCAACACGCATTCCATTGTCACAGCCGGGAATCATGCTGAGTTCCACAAAGCGCTCACTCAAGCCGATTTGTGTACTCCGGATGGTATGCCGTTGGTATGGGCGCTCAAGCTGTACGGATTTGAGCGTCAGGATCGGGTAGATGGTCCCAGCCTGATGCTCAAGTTGTGCGAACGTGCGCCACAGACGAAGGTGAGTATATATTTTTACGGCAGTACGCCGGATACGCTGGATAGCTTAAAAGAGAGAGTAGAACAGGATTACCCTGGAATCCGCATCGCGGGCAGCTTTTCACCACCATTTCGTGAGCTTCACCCAGATGAGGAGGAGCGGATTATTGATGAAATCAATGCGTCCGGCGCGCATATCATATTCGTCAGCTTAGGCTGCCCGAAGCAGGAAATATGGATGTATCGAAACAAAGACCGCATCCGTGGCGTGATGATTGGAGTAGGGGCGGCCTTTGACTATATCACTGGAAAGGTTCGCAGACCGCCACTAGCGATACAAAAGCTGGGGCTGGAGTGGCTGTATCGTCTGATCTGCGAGCCGAAGCGATTATGGAAGCGGTATGCCTATAACAATCCGATGTATGTATACCGTTTTCTAAAGTCTTATCGGCAAAACAAACGGCTTACGCTTTATCAAAATCGGCTTGCAGGAAGAGATATAGAGAAGTGAAGTCAGTAATAGCAGGATGCAATGAGACAGCATGTAAAAGGGGGAGTTGCTTTGAAGCTATGTGTAATAGGTGCAGGGTATGTGGGGCTAGTGTCGGGGGTCTGTTTTGCCGCACTCGGGAATACCGTCGTCTGTGTAGATCAGAATGAGGACAAAATTCTTCAGTTGCGTGCAGGTGGGGTGCCGATTTATGAACCGGGATTAAAGGCACTAATTAAAGATAATGTAGAACAAGGCCGACTAAGCTTTACAACAGATACGGCAGCTTCGGTGGAGGCGGCTGAAATTGTTATTTTGGCGGTCGGCACGCCTTCGCTGCCGGGGGGAGAAGCGAACCTGTCCTATATTGAAGAAGCCGCCTGCGAGGTGGCAGACGCCATGAATGACTACAAAGTCATTGTCACCAAAAGCACGGTGCCTGTCGGAACGAACGAACGCATTCAAAATTGGATTGCGAGCCGCACAAACTATTCTTTTGGTGTGGCTTCGGTTCCTGAATTTTTGCGCGAAGGTTCAGCAGTCATAGACACCCTACAGCCAGATCGAATCATCATCGGAGCTTCCGATCCGCATGTGTCCGCAGTGCTGACTACGCTGCACGAGCCGCTAACGACAAATATCGTAACCACAGATATCCGTTCGGCGGAGATGATCAAGTACGCGTCGAATGCTTTTTTGGCGACCAAAATTTCGTTTATTAATGAGATTGCAAATATTTGCGAAAAGGTGGGCGCAGACGTTACACGCGTGGCACACGGTATGGGGCTGGATCAGCGGATCGGTTCCTCCTTTTTGTCTGCTGGTATCGGCTATGGGGGTTCCTGTTTTCCCAAGGATACACAGGCTCTGATCCAAATTGCGGGCAATGTGGACTATGAATTCAAGCTACTGAAATCTGTGGTGGAAGTGAATCAGGGTCAACGCTTTAACGTGATTCGTAAGCTGAAAGAGGCGCTAGGTGATCTGGAAGGAGCTACGATTGGTATATGGGGACTGGCCTTTAAACCGAATACAGATGATGTAAGAGATGCCCCAGCGCTGGATATTATGCAGTCGCTGCTTGAAGCAGGGGCGCAAATTCGTGCATATGACCCGATCGCTACCGCTAACTTCCGCAGACTGCTGGACAGCTCGGAAGTGACGTGGGCAGATAGCGCACGGGAAGCAGCAGAGGGATGCGACGCGCTGTGTCTATTGACGGAATGGGAGGAGTTTGGTGAAATCGGGCTGGGTGAGCTGAATGAGCTTATGAAGTATCCTATTATGATCGATGGACGCAATGTGTACAGCGAGGAGCAAATCAGACAATCCGTCTTTGCATACTATTCTGTTGGTAGGCCACAGATGAACAATCTGGATGTAGATCGTCATCAGTCTGTAGTAAATCCGTAAAGGGGAGGCTGCATATGAAACGATGGCTGAAGATGACATTGGGGGCTGCAGCGTTATTGGTCGTAGGGGCTACTGCCTACACCGCTTATGTGTATCATTCTTTTAAAACAGCGGCGAATGCGATGTATCATCCGCGCAGCATCGTGCAGCCTGGGGCGGTTTCTACCCTTGCAACGGGCGGAGCAGGGCGATCCGTAGATACAGACTCTGGATCAAGTACACCCAATCCGGCAGCCATCTCCCAGTTCAAGCCGTTTACCGTGCTGGTGCTGGGCGTAGATCGGCGGTCTCACGATCCAGGACGATCGGATACGATGATCGTCTTGTCTGTTAACCCTGCCGAAGGCTCTATGTTGATGTTCAACATTCCGCGTGATACGCGAACAGAGTTGATCGGTAGGGGGCGTGAGGACAAAATCAATCACGCTTTTGCTTTTGGGGGTGTGGATATGTCGATCCGTACGGTAGAACATTTTTTGAACTATCCGATAGATTACTATGTACAGATGAACATGGAAGGGTTTGCGAAAATGGTGGACCTTGTGGGGGGAGTCGAGGTTCATAATCCACTTGATTTTCAATATGAGGGTCATCATTTTGCACAGGGTAATTTGAACTTGAGCGGGGCTGAGGCGTTGGCCTACGCCCGTATGCGTTTCGATGATCCACGTGGGGATCTCGGAAGAAATGCTCGCCAGCGGGAGCTACTCAAGCAAATTCTTGCCCAGTCCATCAGCAAGGAAGGGCTGTTGAGGGTAAAACCGATACTGGAGGCAGCGGGGGAGCAGATTCGCACAGACATTACCTTTGACGATATGACCACCTTCCTGACCCGGATCGGTCCGTCCCTCAAGCAGACGGATACCGTTGAACTTAAGGGACATGGGCGTAAAATCAACGGCGTGTATTATTACATAGTGGATGAACAGGAACGCCAGCGTATCCATGGAGTGCTGGAGAAGCATAGGCTTACCACTGCCGTATCGCCTTAGGTAAGCCTTATGTAGGCGGGTGCCCTGTTGGGAGGTCACCCGTTATTTTCTTCTAAAGTCTTCTAAAAAAGGCTTGTCCCACATACATCTGTAGAGAATTCGGTATAGTCCAACAGAGGGAGGGGCAATGTGTGCTGTTTAGAAGGAGAGCGGCTTCGGCGTTCGTCCGTAAGCTATTATATGTTGCAATCATAGGTGGATTGTTATGGCTGTTGTGGCTGGGTCTGCGTGGGGTGATGTCTACAGGCGAAGGCGATCAAGCGGTAGAAGCACTGAACGAGTTCTACACGATGGAGCAATCGGGAAATTTCGGAGGTTCATGGGAGCTTTTTCATTCGCAAATAAAAAAGAAATTCGAGAAATCTACGTATGTACAGCAGCGTGCGCACGTTTTTATGCAGGATATGGGGACGGATACGTTCACGTTTGAACTGGGGGAGCCGCAGACTGAATATGACATTCGTACGGATCAGAATGGAGAAGAGTTAGGGAAAGTTTACCGTATTACGGTCACTCAGCATTACAAGACCCGTTTCGGTAATTTTGATATCGTACAGCCTTGTTATGTGACGCAGGAAGATGAGAAATGGCGGGTGCTTTGGATATACAAGGACAAGGAATAGAGGTTGCGAGGTGTTTCTAAAAGGGTAAATATGGTACAATACTTCCAAAACCGGAAATGTACAGTAAATTGATAACAGCTTCACTCCGGATGGAAGGAGTTTCATAGCATGCAGCAAGCGACAGGACAGGTTCCCGTCATACGTATGGAGGGTGTGAGTAAAATCATTTCCTCAAAAGCGATCGTGGATGATCTGACGCTGGAGGTTCCGGCGGGGCAGGTATTTGGCTTCCTTGGACCCAATGGTGCGGGAAAAACGACAACCATCCGTATGATGGTTGGCCTGATTTCGATCAGCAAGGGCGATATTCATATTTGTGGAGACAGCATTAATACTGATTTTGAAAAGGCAGTTTCCCATGTCGGCGCGATTGTTGAGAACCCGGAGATGTACAAGTTTTTGACAGGTTATCAAAATTTGCAGCATTTTGCGCGAATGTCTCCTGGGGTGACCCAAGAACGCGTGGATGAAGCGATTCGTTTGGTGGGACTCGGAAACCGGATTCACGATAAAGTAAAAACCTACTCGCTCGGGATGCGGCAGCGACTTGGAGTAGCTCAGGCGATTTTGCATCGACCGAAGCTGCTCGTGCTGGACGAGCCGACCAATGGCTTGGACCCGCAGGGTATTCGTGAACTGCGGGATTATTTGCGTCAATTGACCCGTACGGAGGGAATTACCGTATTCGTATCAAGTCATTTGTTGTCCGAAATGGAGCTGATGTGCGACCGTGTAGCCATTATTCAGAGCGGACGGCTGGTTGATATCAAGCAACTGAAGAATACAGGGGAGGAAGTGCAGACAGCGGAAATTGCCTTTGAGGTAAATGATGCCGAACAAGCCTATGCGCTTGCTGGAGCAGGACGCGTTGAAGGTAATCAACTGCTGCTTCACCTGGAGCGGGAACAGATCGCAGAGATGAACAGCCTGCTGGCTGCAAACGGAGTTAAAGTATATGCGATTCGCCCGGTTGCCCGTACGCTAGAAGATCAATTTTTGGAAGTGACGGGAGGCGGGTTCATTGGGTGATTTCTTCAAGCTGGTACATAACGAAAATCTGAAAATTTACCTGCGTGTGCGCACATGGATTATGCTGGGGTTGCTGGCGGTCATCACTGCTGCGATTCCGATGTTGATCTCCCTGGTTTCCGATCAGGTCAGTGTGTGGGATGGGATTGCATTAACGACGTTGTTTACGTTTTTCCTCAATACGACGTTTACGGTCATTGTAGCCGCTGATTCGGTGGCTGGTGAATTTACTTGGGGAACGATTAAGCTGCTGCTCATCCGACCTTGGACTCGCAGCAAAATATTGTTGTCCAAGTATATATCCGTGATTTTGTTCAGTATGCTCGGAACGATCATTTTGATCTTGATGGTTACGCTGTCCTCATGGCTGATGTTATCCAAGGATGCACCAGCGGGTTCTGTTCCGCTGTTCAGTGATCCGATATCTTACGTAACGTTGAACTTCTTGTATAGCTATATTGCCTTGTTCGTGACGATGGCCTTTGCTTTTATGCTGTCCGCTGTTTTCCGTTCCAGTGCCTTGGCGATTGGGCTGTCGCTGTTCATGATGTTTACCAAAACAATCTATAACTCTATTGGCTTGTTCAGCACAGATCGTTTTGAATGGACCAAATATGTACTATTTACGCATATGGATCTGAAAAAATATCTAGATATGCCGCCGGGTACGGTAAGTTCCAGTCTAACCTTTTCGCTCACCGTGCTGGCCGCTTATTATGTGATTTTTATCGCCATTGCCTGGGTGGTTTTCGTAAAACGGGATGTTTCAACCTAAATCGCAGTGTCTTAGAGTTACACAAAGGACGTTCAAATGCTCAGCATTTGGACGTCCTTTTGTTATTTCAGGATTTTTCAAAATCCTCTTTAACACTGTTTTATCCAGTATCTATGTCATTTTTGTTACATATTCTGCGTGCAGGGGTATATTGTAATCTATTTTCAGCAAGAATCAATCAATAGGGTCATTTTGCGTTTAAAGAGGTAGAGAGAAACAGAACAGAGGGGGCCGCATGGTATGCTGCAAAATAATCGTTTTTTTCGTGTAACTACAGGTATCGTCATGCTATTACTCATCATTTACTTGGGCACCAAAGTAAGCTTTATATTTAGTCCTCTCGTATCTTTGGTCAGCTTGCTGGTGGTACCGTTAATGCTATCTTTTTTCCTCTATTATTTATTGAGGCCGATTGTGGATGTAATGGAACGGAGAAAAATCAAACGATCTATCTCCATCTTGCTGATTTATTTGGTCATTGGAGTATTATTGTTTGTTTTCTCATGGGGTGTGTGGCCTACGCTGCGTGATCAAGTAACCAATTTATTTGAAAATGCGCCGAAGCTCATTAAAAGTCTGGTTGATCAATTGAGCCAATGGCGGCATAATCAATCCTTGAGACAAGTGCTGCCTCCGGGTGAAGACCCGCTGTCACAACTGTCAGATACGTTGAACGAAGCCTTTTCGACGCTATCTGATTATTCGGTAAAGCTGGTATCGTTCGTGTCCTACTTTTTTATCGTATTGGCTACCTTTCCAATATTGCTCTATTACATGCTGAAGGAAGGGAGCAAGTTTGGCCCTAAAATACTAAATTTCTTTCCTAAAAAATATCACAAGGACGCATTGGAGGTTATGGAAGATATCGATAGTGCACTCAGTAGCTTTATCGTCAGTCGGGTGCTGATCAATGTCGCGTTGGGTGTAATGATGTTCCTTGGATTTTTAATTATTGGTTTGCCTTATGCCTTGCTGCTCGCCGTTATTTCGATTTTTCTTAATTTTATTCCCTATGTGGGGGCAGTGGCTGCTTCTATACCTGTGGTTATTATTGGATTTCTCGAATCACCCTCGATGGCGCTCTGGTCGCTGGTTGTGGTGATTGCTGCACAGCAAATTCAGGATAATTGGCTGTCACCTATAGTTTTTGGCAAACAGCTGGATATTCATCCGTTGACTGTCGTTATTTTACTGTTAGTTGGTGGTGACCTGCTCGGGATTCTGGGTATCATTTTGGTGATTCCATTGTATATGTGCGGAAAAATCGTCATACGCAAGGTATACCAATTATTTTTGGAACGCAGAGTGGAGGATATTATGGAATGAATGGAGAATGCACTGGGTTTAAAGGAGTATATACTGACTTTACCCTGCTTCGGATTGCAGAGTGGCTTGGCTGTCCTCCCTGTCTTTGCTGAAACTAGATTGGGTTTCGTCGTTTGGCTCATCCGTAGAAGTTGACAACTCTACATCCTTTGTTCGGTTCATTTGACTTGTGCCGTCCAGTACACCGCCTTCAGAGATGACCAATGCAGCGGTCGCGGTATTTCCGTACAGCTCACCTGTCGGCGTAATGGTTAGTCGTCCTTCTGTAGTAATGCTGCCGAACACCTTACCGGCAAGGATGACGTCTTGTGCGAAGATGTCCGAACGTACAACAGCAGATTCTCCAATGACGACAGTACGAGTGCTGCGGATATCGCCCTGAAAATGACCATCAATCCGAATATTGGCCTCTGCCTCAACGGTACCTTCAAAGCTGGTGCCATTAGCGAGCAGTGTATCCATAGCTGGGGTGGAGAGCTTTTTTTTGGATTCCTTGAACATGATGGTTTTCCCCCAATCTTTTATTGTAAAGATTTTGAAAAATCCTCATTGTACATACAGTAATGGATCGACAGGTTGGTTATGCTTGACGATCTGAAAATGAAGATGAGGTCCTGTGCTTCTCCCGGTACTTCCCAGCAGACCGATGGTCTGTCCTTTGTGGACACGATCTCCTGGAGCCACCTGCATGCCGCTCAGGTGCATATACCAGCTCTGGAGTCCGTCAGGATGCTGGATGATGATGCACTTGCCGCGGGCTCCGCTAGAAGCAGCCTCCAAGACGGTGCCTGCTCCTGCTGCATAGACAGGATCACCGGTTTGTCCGGCAATGTCCACGCCTGAATGAAAGGCAGATCTACCCGTAAAAGGGTCGCTGCGATAGCCGAAGCTGGAGGTCATTCGCCGTGAACCTACAGGCCAAACGGAGGGTTTCCCTTGCACGGCAAGAGCCAGCCTACGAGTCTGGAGTAACTGTGCGGCTTGTTTGCGCTCCAGATTTTGCTGGACGGCATTTGCTTGCTGAATAGAGCGAGGAACCGTACGTTCCACCGTGTCCAACAGAGATTCGATCTCCTGAAAATCATCCATTGCCTGGCGAGTTAGGAAGGCAGTATTTTCATGTACTGCGATCAGCTCACCCCCAATATGGCCGGAAGCATCCCAGGAGAGCGGAGTCATGGTCTTTTTATGGTTACTTGTGGCAGATGAGTTTCCGTGTTTACGAATGAATTGTTGCATTTGCTGTTCCAGCTCTGTTACGCGCTGAAGGCGTTCACGAATATGGGTGGCTTGATTTGTCAGCTCCATGACTTCCTGCCGTAGTCGCCCAATGGCTGCATCCTTGTCCGCTACCGTGACCTCCATCTGCAAACTCTGGACAGCAAGATTCGTTTCCATTTGGGAAATAATATGGGAAGAACGGATTTGCAGCCCGATCACGAGCGTAGAGATAGACGCGATCACAAGAGTCGGGACGAGAATGACAGCGGCTGTAGAGCATTGTAGCTGCTTGGGCGGTTGCTGTGCATCCCGAATAACAAGCAGGGTCATCCGGCGATTTAGGCTTCCTTTTTTCATAATCGCTCCTTTCCGGACATCGCTCCTATAGTGCTTGGTTACTATCTATTCAGCTTAAGAGGCAAACATGTCAAAAAAATTGGAGCTTAGTATAAAACGTAGATGAGGATTTTGTAAAATCCTGAGATATATAAGGAGGCTTAGACATGCTGTGGTTGCTGTTGGTTTTAATTGTTTTTATTTTTCAGACCGGGACGATCCTGCTCTTTGAATTTCGCAAGCCGTCCAAAGCGGTAGCCTGGCTTTTTATTTTGTTTTGCTTCCCGCTCATTGGCTTTGTCGTGTACTACTTTGTTGCACAGGATTATCAGAAGCGTAAAGTGGTTCGAAAAGGGGGATCGCAGCTGTTTCGTGAATTCCGCGAGCGTCTATGGGCGCAATCCAAGGTCATTGAACATGTGGAGCAAATGCATAATCCTCATTTCAAACATCAGGAGCGCCTGTTTAACCAGTTAATTCGTATGTCGGAAAACCCGTTGACTGGATGTAACCGCACACGTGTGCTGACGAACGGTGAAGAAGCCTTCGAGGCCATGCTGGCAGCGATGGAACATGCGCAACATCATATCCATGTGGAGTTTTACATATTTCGGGCCGACGAAATCGGAAGAAAGTTTCAAGAGGTCATGATCCGCAAGGCACGTGAGGGAGTAAAAGTACGATTCGTTGTAGACGGTGTGGGGAGCTACAATTTACCCTATTCCTTTATTCGCACCTGTAGTGAGGCGGGAGTGGAATTTCATTATTTTCTACCTCCGTTTTTCGCCACACTGGACCGCCGGATTAACTATCGCAATCACAGGAAAATCGTGGTGGTAGATGGCATGGTTGGATTTGTAGGAGGGATTAATGTAGGCGACGATTATCTCGGAAAATACCCCAAAGTAGGATTTTGGAGGGATACGCATTTGCAGATTGAAGGAGATAGCGTCTATTTTCTACAAAATGCGTTTCTTAGTGACTGGAAGCTGGCCTCAGGGGAGAGACTGATGGATGTGAATTTATTTCCTCCACATACCTGTACCGGGGATGAGGAAGTACAGATTTTGAGCAGCGGTCCCGATCAGGTATGGGATACGATTCAGGAAATGTGCTTTGGGGCGCTCACAGTTGCCAAAAAGCGGATTTGGATTACGACGCCGTATTTTATTCCCGATCCGGGCATTTATGAGGCGCTCAAGCTGGCGGCAGTCAGTGGCGTAGATGTGAAAATTATTATTCCCTATCAGTCCGATTCGAAGTTAGTTCATTTGGCGTCTCTGTCCTATGTACAAGAACTGCTGGAGGCAGGGGTGGAGTTCTACCAATATCGAAAAGGATTTATTCATGCCAAAGTGGTGATTGTCGATGATTTACTCGGCTCGGTCGGGACCGCCAATATGGACATGCGCAGCTTTTTCTATAATTTTGAGTTGACCGCTGTAGTTTTTGCTAATTCAGCGCTGGAACGGCTTTCGGCAGATTTTGTAGAGGACATTTCCAACTCCTCACGCATAGATTTAAACGTGTTCCGCAGACGGCCTAGATCTCAGAAAATAGCTGAAATTCTAACTCGCATGCTCTCTCCACTCCTTTAAAGGCGATTTTCGTCGTTTTTATCGCTATAATCCCGCTTTATTGTGATTTATGTGCTCTTTGCTAACTTTTTTGCGCGAAATCACAGTTTTGTGATATACTATTTATATAAATAGCGCGGTAATGAATAGGGGACTGCGGATAGCAGCCCCTTTTTTGTCCAATATATCATACTGTAACGGGGGGATTTATATATGAGTGTAGTGAGCAAGGAAGTCCAAAGTTTATCTGAGATTACAGATGTGACCGGAGAGTTGACCAAGATCAGCAAAATTCCAGCTAATCCAAAGAACAAAGTAAAACGCCTGTTTCAGCGTGCAGCCATGATTGTAGTTGGTGCAGCTCTGATGGCAGTGGGATTGGAAATATTTCTAGTTCCTAACGGCGTTATTGACGGAGGCGTTACAGGTATTTCCATCATGGCCTCCAAGATTACTGGCTATCCGCTCGGTATTTTCCTGACCCTGTTGAACCTTCCATTTTTACTTATCGGCTACAAACAAATCGGTAAAACCTTCGCTTTATCCACATTATTCGGCATCGTCGTTATGTCCATTGGAACCGCATTACTTCACAATGTAAGTGCATTGACTCCTGGCGAACCGCTGCTCGGCGCTATCTTTGGGGGCGTCATTCTCGGCGTTGGGGTAGGTCTTGTGATTCGGTCTGGCGGCTCGCTGGATGGAACAGAGATCGTAGCTATTCTCGTCAGTGAAAAGACTCCTTTTTCGGTCGGTGAGATCGTACTGTTCGTTAACATATTCATTCTGGGAAGTGCAGGTTTTGTGTTCGGTTGGCCAAATGCCCTGTATTCCATGATTGCTTATTATATCGCCATGAAAATGATTGATATTACGATTGAAGGTCTGGATCAGTCCAAATCGGTCTGGATTATTAGTGAAAAATACCGTGATATCGGGGATGCCCTGACGGATCGTCTTGGACGGGGCGTAACTTATCTGGAAGGTGAAGGTGGCTTTACAGGCGAAAGCAAGAAAGTGATTTTCGTCGTCATCACCCGACTGGAGGAAGCGAAGCTGAAGAGCATCGTTGAAGATTGGGACCCGCACGCTTTCGTTGCGATCGGTAACATTCACGATGTGAAGGGCGGACGCTTTAAGAAAAAAGGAATACACTAGCGCAAGGGGACAATTTCTCAGCCTAATGGCTGTGGGGTTCGTCCCCTTTTTTATTCTTCCAAGCATGGATCAGGTTCGGTGTGCCTTGGTGCGCATATGCTTGAGGACGTCTTCTACAGGTTGGGGAGGAACCTTGTCGATCAAGTCGCCTACCCGATTTAGTCGTTCCTCAATATTCAGCAAATGGTAGTCAAGTGGTGATACATCTTGCCGTACCTCTTCCCATGTTAGCGGAGTGGAGACCGTAGCGCCGGGGCGTGCCCGCGGGGTATAAGGAGCGGCCAGAGTTTTCCCCTGATAATGCTGCAAATAATCAAAATAGATGGCTGTTCCACGATCCTTCTTTAACCTTTCGAGTGTGAACAGATGCGGGTGCTTTTCTGTCACAAACTGTCCGACTAATAGCCCGATGCTGCGAAGTTCGTCGAAGGTTATGCCTGTACGGATCGGAACGATAATTTGTACACCTGTGGCCCCGGATGTTTTGGGGACGGAGTCCAAACCAAGCGAAGCCAGTACTTCACCGACAATAGAGGCTGCCTCCATAATACGTGGCTCCACCTCTCTGGATGGATCAAGGTCAATCATCCATTCACAGGGCAGCTTGTTTCCCGCTTCGTGCAGAGAGGGGTGGAATTCCAACGCAGCTTGATTACCAAGCCAGAGGAGTTGTGGCAATTTGCCGAGCACGATATATTCAATGCCATCATGCAGGGCGGTTTCAATATAGTCCGGCCGAGGACGTGGGGCATTTTTCTGATAAAAAAAATCACCGTGAATCCCATGTGGCCAGCGGATGACGGTCAGCAGACGATGATGACAATATTTGAGCAGGAAGGGAGCCAGTACCGCGAGCTTGCGAAGATACAGCGCCTTAGTCACGCCTGCTTCAGGCCACAGCGGTTTATCCGGGTTGGTGATAGGAATTTCCTGACCTTCAATGGTAATAGTACCTTTAACAGCTTGTCCCATTGTGCTATCCTCCTTTGGCTAATATGCAGCAAAATCTTTATTTACAGGCTGATTGTTAAGCTTTTAGATCTACATAGGGTTTAACATGAACGTGAAGTGCTGAATTTATCCATCAAAAGGATTGACAAGATACATTATGTATCATAAATTTATAATAAAAATACGATATGTATCTATTAAAGTGTCTTGAGCAGAGGTAGAGGAGGAGTTTGCTTGATTGAAAAGCAAGGCGGAGGGCTGGTATTCCTGTTAAGTGTCCCTCGGAGTGGAAGCTCGTTGCTTACCGCCATTTTGCAAAACCATTCCCGCCTGTTTGCCACGCAGGAAATGTGGTTTCTGCTCAGTTTATATGATCTTCCGCAGTCACATACACGCCCATATGGAGGAACAGGGATACTCCGGCAATTTTTTAAAGGTATGGTCCCCTCCGACGTATTGGAGCAGGCCTCCCGTTCGTATGCACTTGAAATATATAATGGTTTGCTTCAAGGTACAACAGCAGATATGCTTATCGACAAATCCCCGCGTTACTATACGGTGCTGGAATTTATAGACCGTTTATTCCCTGCTGCCCGCAGGTTGTGGCTTATCCGAAACCCTTTGGCCATTGTGGCCTCATTCAAAAAGGTCAATCAGCTACGGAACGGACGTTTTCAACTACTGGAGGAACTGGGGAGTCCGCATTTTAATATGAAAATGACGGATATTACGGTTGGTTTGTTCCGTTATACTCATTATTTTGCTACACCTCATCCACTTGCATACCCGCTTAGATATGAACAGCTCGTATCCAATCCAACGATGGAGATCGAGAAACTGTGCAGTTTTTTGGGAATCCATTATGAAGCGGGGATGGAAAAGTACGGAGATTTCGCGGATACGCCCAAATCCAGTCTTTTTTATAGTATGGGAGCGGGCGATCCATTCGTAGGAGAGCATGAACAGGCGCATCAGGATTCGGTACATAGCTGGCAACATGTGTTGAGTAAAAGGGAAATTGAGCTGTATTGCAGAAGCATTGGGTCCCGCATGTTTAAGCAACTTGGTTACGCGGAAGCGCTGGAGCAGGCTGAACAGATGACTGGAGTTCGCTTTGAAGATGAGCCAGATATGGAGCTGCTGAGTCGACGTACACAACAATTCCTCCAGCAAAGCGGCTTTGAATGGAAGGCAGCTTATCGGATGCTGGAAGAACAGGATACAGATAACAGAGAACTCATGACAAATGCAATCCATCATACTCCACCCCAAGATCCGACATGGATGCATGTGGACCAGAGCGTGAACGATCGACGGATCCAATCACTGGAAAACAGGTTGGCACATAGCTATGAGGAGCGGAACCGTCTTATCGCTCAGCTTCAAAGCTATCAACGCCCACATCAAGGTCTCCGATCTCGCAGCCTCTTGGCCCGTAAACTCAGGTACTTGGCGTCTGTAGCATTATCAAGTATAGGAAAAGAAAAAGGGGGAAGAACGTGAGTGCGATTGCCGGAATCTATAGCTTTGGGCATGAGTCTGTATGCACCGAAGAAGGCGGGAAAATGATGCAGGCCCTGCGGAAATATCCCGCTGACCGCGTATGCGCTTGGTGTGAAGGCTCTATTTTTTTGGGTTGTCATGCCCAGTATGTGACCCCGGAATCTGTTCATGAGCGTCTTCCCTTTTATGATGAGCTAAGAGATTTGGCAATCACGGCGGATGCGATTATTGACAATCGTTCCGAGCTGTTTGAACGGCTGGGAGTTGAGCAGGAACGGCGGCAAGATATCACGGACAGCGAGCTGATTTTGCTGGCATATGACAAATGGGGAGTGGAGGCAGCCAGTTATCTGATAGGTGATTTTGCCTTTGTCATTTGGGATGCCAAGGAACATCGATTATATGGTGCTCGAGATATGACAGGCCATCGTACGCTGTACATCTACCAACATGACCGAGGATTCGCGTTTAGCACGGTAGTCGCTCCGCTTTTGGCCCTGTCCTCTCTGCGAAAAGAACTGCATGAACCGTGGCTGGCCGAATTTTTGTCCATCCGCACCATGCAGGAATCCGTCGATATCGGGACGACCGCCTACAAGCATATCAACCAGCTTCCTCCTGCACATTGGTTCACTATGGAGGAGGGGAAGCGAACCCTTCATAAATATGCATGCCTAGATGAGGTAGAGCCACTGCGGCTCAAAACAGGAGGTGAGTACATAGAAGCTTTCCACGAGGTGTTCACACAGGCGGTCACTGCCCGATTACGGACGCATCGCGCTGTAGGGGCTGCCTTGAGCGGAGGGCTGGATTCCGGAGCGGTTGCCAGCTTTGCCGCGCCAGCGCTGCACTTGCAACAAAAGCCGCTACATGCCTACAGCTATGTGCCTGTTCAAGATTTTACAGACTGGACACCGCCTACATTGCTGGCGAACGAACGAAGCTACATTCATTCTACGGCTCGCTATGTGGGCAACATTCACGAGAACTATATGGATTTTGAGGGAAAAAGTCCGTTTTCAGAAATTGATATTTGGCTGGATTTGATGGAGGCTCCCTACAAATATTTTGAAAACTCCTTCTGGATCAGAGGTTTTTATGAAAAAGCGCAGGAACACAATGTCGGTGTACTGTTGACCGGGGCACGAGGCAATTTTTCCGTATCGTGGGGCCCTGCACTGGACTATTATGCCCGTCAGTTTCGTCATTTGCACTGGTTGCAATCCTTTCAGGGATTGAGGCGGTACAGCAAGCTTACGGGCAGGCGTATGTCTCATCTACTCCCTGTGATGCTGAAGAAAGCGACTTCACTTGAACCTCGTTTATGGCTGCGGCGTGGCCATCGCAGTTCCGTTCCTTCACTGATTCACCCAGAGTTTGCCCAACGGATGCATGTAGAAGATATTCCTGTATTGAGCGGAACAGGTTGGATGAAAAATGCCGATCAGACGAGAAAAGAGAAGTTCTCAAATTTGGCGATTGCCAACAAAAATGGTGTGGTCGCGACCAAACTTTCACTACGTTATGGCCTATGGGAACGTGATCCGACCGGGGACAGCCGGGTAATTCGCTTTTGCTTATCAGTGCCTTTTGAGCAGTATGTGCAAAACGGTCGGGACCGTGCCCTCATTCGTACGGCCATGCGTGATCATCTACCTGATGATGTTCGGTTGAACCAGCGGGTACGCGGCGTGCAGCCTGCAGATTGGCTACATCGTATGCTTCCTTGCTGGGATACGTTTATGGGGGAGCTTCAACTGATGTGTCATGATTTACGAGCCGCTGAATATCTCAATATTGAGTTTATTAAGACGGCTATGGCGAAACTTCACCACCCCGGCCCTGAGCAGGCGTCTGATCCGAATATAAGACTACTCATGCATAGCCTGATCGTGTACCGTTTTCTCTGTAGATTGAACTGATCGAACCTATCCGGTCAGACAGTTCGCCATTCGTTGGAGGGGAGGTGATGAAATGAGTAAAAAAGAATGGCAGGAACCGACGATAGAGGTGCTGGATATTAGCCAGACCATGGCGGGTAAAGGCTGGAGACAGATTGATTGGGTGTCCGACCACGATGCCGATATCTATAATCCAAGCTAATAGATGGTTATACATGTTATACATGCAGCCAATGTTGGACTGGAAGCTAGACAACTGGGCCGATAACGATTGAATGAACGAGAATAGCATGATCCATTGGACTCGTATTCAATACACAGCCGTCTTTATTTCTTTCGGGTTAGAGGTGTTGCCCAAGAAATAAAGACGGGATTTTTAAGGACAGAGGAGTGAGTCCTACCGTGCATGACAGGAGTGCAGATGTCAGTTGGACGAAATATACAGCCTTTGGACTCAGGATTGCGAGTGAGCTGAATCTGCCTGAGCTGATGTTGGCAGCGTCAGGAGTGGTAGAGGATGTAATCATTCGACAGGCTGATTTGACTGCATGGAGTGGTCAGCTGGAGCAGGCCAATTTTGTGATGCTGGATGAGCGATTTATGTTCCAAATACCGGGCACGGCCATTTATGCCGTCAGGGAAGGCAAGGAGATCGAGGTAAGTATATTCTCCGGGGCTGATCCTGACACCGTGCGGCTGTTTGTGCTGGGTACATGCATGGGTGTTCTGCTGATGCAAAGACGAATATTA
Source organism: Paenibacillus sp. FSL L8-0158 (assembly GCF_038592965.1). Classification (GTDB taxonomy): domain Bacteria; phylum Bacillota; class Bacilli; order Paenibacillales; family Paenibacillaceae; genus Paenibacillus; species Paenibacillus polymyxa_D. The sequence goes on from NZ_CP151949.1 coordinate 1,355,385, forward strand.
CCTATTCACGGAAGTGCGGTCGTCATCGGGGGAAGGGCCTACGCATTTGTGGGTGAATCGGGTACGGGGAAATCGACACTGGCTGCTGCTTTTAGGCAGGCAGGTTATCAGATGGTTAGTGATGACGTGATTGCTGTAAAAGCTGCGGCTTCCTCTACCATCGTGTATCCAGCCTATCCGCAGCAAAAGCTGGAGCTTGAAAGCTTGCTCCAACTGGAGGCTTTACGGGAGAACAAGCATGTACGCAAAAGAAAGCACATACAGTCCCTAACTGACGACAATTCTGTAATACCACAATACACAGATCTGCGTATGCTTGCAGGTGAGCTGAATAAATATGCCGTACCCACCGTAGATGAATTTTATAACGATCCGCTACCCTTAGGGGGCGTGTTCGAGCTAGTGGCAGATTCTCCAACCCGTGCGTTGATGCGCGAAGGGAAGCTAGTGGCGGTTACGGAACAGCCCTTGAACGTTCTGGAGTGCTTGCATACATTACTACAACATACATATCGTAGGGTAATTATTCCGCGAATGGGTTTGAGTGAATGGTCGTTTGATACAGCGGCTAGGATGGCTCGGAAAGTGGAGGGCTGGCGGTTGCTGAGGGATAGTTCCGTCTTTACTGCGTCCGAGGTTGTACAACGGGTCCTTGAACTCATTCGTAAGGGGGAAAAGAGTTATGGCAGCCACTAATCCAGCTAAGGATCATTATCGCGTCATTTACGGTGAAGAGGTCTATGTCAGTGATATGGACGGAGAAAAAGTGATGATGAGCATTAACACTGGTAAATATTACAACTTAGGCTTCACAGGAGGACGAATCTGGGAACTGGCAGAATCCGGTCCTTCACTCGGCGATATCGTAACTGTCCTGACAAATGAATATGAGGTGGACGAGGAACAGTGCAGACAGCAGGTACATACCTTTGTGGCTGAGTTGGAGCGGGAAGGACTGTTAAAGCTTCTACGGGAGTCGGTATAACATGCGAATACAACGGCTTCTTCTCCTGTCTCCAGAAGTCAGGAGATTGTTGCCGGAAGCCTGGCTGGAGCTGGGATGGGCGAGGCTGTGCCAGCGTCGTTCTTTTGGGGATTACTCAAGGGTTTGGGGCATATGTATGGAAGAAACCCCATGGCAGTGTGATGTCGAGCAGGAGAAGTCCATTCAGCAGATTTCGCACGCTGTGGAGCTGGCAAGCCGTTATACTCCTTGGCGTAGTAGTTGTCTTGTACAAGCCGCTGCGGCGATGACGTTGCTGGGGCGCAGGAAACTGGACTGCACGCTGTATCTGGGCACAGCCAAAAATGCCGCTGGACGCTTGGCTGCACATGCATGGGTACGTAGCGGACCGATTTATGTTACGGGGAAACGGGAGATGGAAGCATTTACGGTGGTGGGGATATTCGGGAGACGTGCTGTGACGGATACAAATAAGAATATGGAAGATAAAGGTAGTTATTTGCTTTAATGCGATGAGACAAGAAGGAGAAGAATGCATGCCCACCAAGTCTGTTTTGGAACTTGCGAATTGGAATGAGGATCAAGAATTAACGTTGTTACTCTCTCTATTGGGGAAAGACGTTTCTCATTGGCAGGATACGACTGCTGCTACCCAGCTGCGTGAGATGGATTGGGTCCGCTTTTTACGTCTGACCGAGCACCATCGAGTGGTACCTACGGTGTATCTCCAGCTGAAAACATTGAATCATCCATTCATTCCCGCAGAATTGTTGCGAAACCTTCAGGCGCAATATCATCGAAACACGCTTCGCATGCTCTATCTTCAAGCAGAAGCCGAGCGTCTGACCAGGCTGCTCATAGCTCATGGAATTCGTGTGCTTATGTTGAAGGGGCCTGCTCTGGCGCAGCAATTGTACGGGGATGTTTCTCTGCGTACCTCCAAAGACATCGATTTACTCATTGCCCCTGACGATATGGATGAGGCTGAGCATTGGATGAAGGAAGCCGGATATGCGCCCAAGAGCGGAGAAGTGCGTGTCCTTGGCAGTTGGAAATGGAAGGACCATCATGCATCCTACCTACATCCGCAAAAACGGGTAGAGATTGAGTTGCATTGGCGGCTTCACCCGGATGGGGGTGGGGAACCCTCTTTTGACGAGCTGTGGAACTGCCGGAAAAAGGGCAAAGCTGTAGGAGCCATTCGGCAGGTACCGTTGGGACCTGCCGACAACAGGACTGTGATGACGTCCTGTATGTATACGCTTGGCAGCGAGCATCAATTTCTGTACTTGAGTGCGCATGGTGCGCGTCACGGCTGGTTCAGGCTGCGCTGGCTGGTTGACATCGACAGGCTTGCGGTATGTGCTGTCGATTGGGAGGCGCTACTGCCGATGATGCGTCGCTACGGGGGCCTGCCTGCTGGCGGGCAGGCTTGGGCACTCGCCGCTGCGCTATTGGGTACGCCGATACCGGAGCCGATGCGTCCGGTATCGGCTACCCGGCAGGCGCATAGGCTCGCGCTGAGCGCGCTGGCCTTCATGCAGGCCAGCGTACCCGCACCGTACCCGATCACCCACGGGTCGGGTACAGGTAGGCTTGCTCCATCAGAGCTGCTGCACAGCAGAGCTTTGGCGGAGCAAGCGGAGGCCGCCCCTCCAGGTGGCGGTCCTTCAGTATGCAGTACCTGTGGCGAAGCAGCCATGCTTGCCACCCGTGGCGTTACTAGCATCACGGAAGATGCCAGTAACGACGATCATAGCCCGATGAGCACCGCTGCCAGTTGTGCCCCGATGACTCCAGCTGCTGCCTCCAGCCAAGTCATGACCAAAAACAGGGCTGTCTATCAGCCGGTCAGCCGCACTTACTTGCTTTCCTTAAAAGAGCCAAGACACAGACTATGGTATCTTATCAGCCGTTTGTTTCCTTCTACGGGCGATTCGATCGTTTTTCCACTGCCTCGCCAGCTGCATTTTTTGTATATCCCTTTACGTCCATTTCTCTGGCTGAAGCGGCGATTTTCAAAGCACTGACTCGATAGAGGATTTTGTGAAAATCCAATAAGCGGCTTTCAATGAACAATATATAGATCGAAATGGTCTAGTTCATCTATATATTGCACTTTGGAACGACTGGAATCGAATTTTGCAAAATCCTGGATAAGGAGTGTGCATTATGGTTCACCTGCGATTATATATGACAAAGCTGTATAGCGTGAACGGCGGTGCGTTATTTCTCAATATTGGGTGTATGATCATTGTCAGTCTGCTGGAGGGTTTTGGCATTTATATGCTTGTTCCTATGCTGGCGGCCATCGGCGTATTTGTCGGTCATTCAGGGATGCCATTTCTGTCTGATGGATTGGATCATTTTTTGCCGTTCGTTCCTAAAAGCTGGCTGTTGCCGGGGATGTTGATGGTTTTTGTAGTGCTGCTTACAGGGCAGGCTTTGCTTCAGCGTTACCAATCCATCCTGAATTCGCGGATTCAGCAGCGTTTTATGCGTTCTCTTCGAATAGACGTGTACACTTCCTTCATGAAGGCGCAGTGGGCCTTTTATTTGCGTCAGCGTAAATCTGATTTTAGCCATGTGATGACGACCGAGCTGGCGCGTGTCAGTCAGGGAACGAATTTGCTTCTTCAACTGACTACAGCCGTCATGTTTACGCTGATCCAGATTGCGCTGGCTTTTTGGTTATCCCCCTCTTTAACCGGACTGGTATTTCTGAGTGGATTGGGGCTGTTTGTTGTGTTCCGCCGCTCCATTCGAAATGCCAAACAATTAGGTGATCGTACGACTGAGCTGTCACAGGTTTATTTTGCTGGAATTACGGATCACATGAACGGCATGAAAGATATAAAAAGCAATCTGTTGGAAGCGGCGAATATCCATTGGTTTCGCTCCCTGACGCAACGCATGGAGGATAATACGACCCAATTTGTTCGGCAAAATGCGACCACACAGTTTTTTCATCGTACAGCAGCAGCTGTTTTTGTCGCTTGTGTCATATTTATATCGCTGCAGTGGCTGCATGTTACACCTGAAAAACTGATTGTGCTGATTCTTATATTTTCCCGCTTATGGCCCCGATTTGCTCTTATTCAAGCGAGTCTGGAATACATCATGTCTATGATCTCCGCTTTTGAAAGTGTCACCAAGGTGCAACAAGATTGCGAAGCTTTCACAGATCCGTCATTGATTGGACTTGCATCCTCTGAGACTCGCGTTCCATCCGATCCATCGGTAGTCAATCTATCATCTGCATCTGAACGGCAACCCCTGTCCCTTCGTCATGGGATTGAATGCAGCCATCTGGATTATCGCTACGAGGGTGCAGTAGAGCCTGCACTGCGTCATATTAATTTGTTCATACCCGCCCGGGGAATGACAGCCATTGTAGGGAAATCAGGAGCAGGTAAAAGTACAATGGTCGATGTCCTGATGGGTTTTTTACGTCCAACTGGGGGGCAGATTACAATAGACGGGCTTGTTCTGGGCGACGAATTGTTGCCCCAGTGGCGGCAGTCGTTTGGCTATGTGTCACAAGATCCATTTTTATTTCATGCGACTGTCCGCGAAAATTTGATGCTGGCGGATAAGGATGCTAGTGAGCAGCAGCTATGGGAGGCGTTACATTTTGCGGCAGCAGACAACTTTGTATCCAGACTGCCCGAAGGGCTGGACACGATCATTGGAGATCGCGGGATTCGTCTGTCTGGAGGAGAACGTCAACGGCTAGTATTAGCACGGGCTATCTTGCATCATCCTCCGGTACTTATATTAGATGAAGCGACAAGTGCGCTGGATGGTGAACATGAAGCCGCAATTCAGGCAGCACTGGAACGGATGAAAGGTCAAATGACGTTGATCGTCATCGCTCATCGCCTGTCAACCATCAGACATGCGGATCAAATTGTCGTACTGGATCAAGGCAAGGTCATACAGCAGGGGGACTACCGCCAACTGGAACAAGAGGAGCGGGGGGCGTTCAGTCAGCTACTATCGTATCAAAGCAGTGTCACCGCCACCCCTTAACCAGACTTTTCTGTAACTCAGCTTAAGTTTCTTTACGTTTGGCAGTGCTTCTTTTCTTTTTGACTGGAGTCGGAGAGAGGTTGTCGCCTGCCACCGCCTGCTGTGCTGTTGGGGCTGCTGGTTTACGCGCAGGGCGTTTTTTCGCAGCAGGGCCGGGATCGGTAACGACAGGTTGCACTGCCTCGATGCTGGCCTGAAGGGCGGCCATTAAATCTACTACATTGGTCTGAGGCTGTGTTGGGGCGATTCGCACCTCTTCACCAGCAACTTTATGCTGAATGAGATCCAGCAGACGCTCGCGGTACTGATCCGTATACTTTGCTGCATCAAAAGGTGTAGATAGCTGCTCAATCAGCATTTTGGCCATGGTCAGCTCCTTCTCTTTAACCTCTTCCTGCCCGGGTAAGTTAGGAACTTGAGCAATGGGACGAATTTCATCGGGGTAAAACATCGTCTCCACCGCCAAACATTCATCCAACACCCGAATCGCCGCCAAGCTGCTTTTAGAGCGGATGGAGATTTGGGCAATCCCGATTTTCCCGGTATCCTTCATTGCATTCATGAGCAGCTTATACGCATTGGAGCCAGCCTGATCCGGGGATAAATAATACGTTTTCTGAAAGTAGATCGGATCAATTTCCTGCAAATCAACAAAATCCAAAATCACGATATTTTTATCCGCTTGTCCGCTAACTTGCTCCAGTTCCTCCTTGTCGAACATGACAAATTTTCCCTTTTCATACTCGTAGCCTTTTCCAATTTCCTCCCATTCGACCTCCTTGTCGCAAACGGGACACTTTCGTACATAGCTAAGTGGGCTTCCACACTCCTTGTGAATGTAACGCATGGAAATGTCCTTATCCTCCGTAGCTGAAAACATTTTAACGGGCACATGAACCAGCCCGAAGCTGATCGCGCCTTTCCAGACCGTATGCATACCGCCAGTCCTCCTTTTCTTTAATCCGCATTTTGCATCCTTCGATTCCGGGCACCCCGGGATATGAGCATATGATTTTTACTTAGTATGCTTCGTCCAAGTGATTGTATGAGGTGTAGATAAAGACTGCGAATTGCTGCCGCTTGCGCATGGTTACAGCAATTTTGGTACATAGTAAGGCATATCCGATTCAAAGGGGGTACACAATTTATGTCTGGAAAATCCTATCCTAGGCAGATCAGTCATCGTGTGGGTCAAAGCCATATCGCCTTTCGGGGTCCTGCGGGAGGCGAACAAGATGCATTGCCGCCCGAGTTTGCCCTTTCACATGGAACTCAGCCGCCTTTTCCCGTTGCTGTGGCTCATGTGGATTTGGAGGCTGTAGTTTCAACCTCGCCTTCCCATAGCTTTCCTTCATTGGACGTTGAACGACTTATAGATGAAGACTAGGTGACCTACATTTCTAAATTAATGCACCAACAATCAGCAGGAGGAGAACAGCATGAACGTGGAACGAGCAAAAGCCATTTATGATTCATCTGAAAATATTGCCGTACAATTGGATGGCAAACCGATTTGGATTGAGCATGTGGATGAAGCAAACGGTATGGCTACCGTACAGGTGGGCAGCAACCCCGGCAATACTCAAACCGTCCGTGTGGATCGTCTGGAAGAGCGGTAGGAGATGGGAACCAAACATCTGGTCATTATCCATGGCCGTGACAAAAAGCCCAGAAGCGACGAAATGCTTCGTCTTATTAAAAAAGCACTGATCGCAGGATTGCGTCGAGTGAACGAGGAAGCGGCACAAAAACTGGAGCAAGAGCAGATTTTACTGACATTTAGTTATTATGGTGACATCAACAATCGACTTTTATTAAAGAGTCAGCCTCGGTACAGAAAACTTTTTGAAGAAGACGATGGAGATTTCTACGTTCCAGACCATTATTACGACGAAAGTATGGAACAATTAATTAATCGACCAACGGATCATATGACCCCGGTGGAATACGAGCGTCTGATAGCCAATGAACCCACTATACACTTCTATGATGATGCTGCAAAAATACTCAGCCCTTACCTCTCTTTGTTTGGTATGAGTACCCGTGCGATCAAAAGGATTCTCCCTGATCTGGGAGCCTATTTAACCAGTCGTGTAATAGGCTCCCAAATTCGCGAAAGGCTACAGTGCCCTCTAGCCGAGGCTTTAAGTAGTGGAGGGGATGTCATGCTGCTTTCCCATAGTATGGGATGCATGGTGGCTTACGATGTTTTATGGAAATTTTCACGTATGAGCGAATACAAACATCTATGGGAATACAAAGTTAACGAATGGCTAACATTAGGTAATCCGCTAGGCGAGCCAGCCGTAAAGCGCAGCTTGTATGATTCCAATGAGCCTGACGACGGTATGTATCCCGCAAATATCAGACATTGGACCAATATTAACGCCGAGGATGACTACATTGCGCATGATGCAACGGTTGAAGATGATTTCCATCTGATGCTGAATCGAAATTTAATAGAAAGTATTGATGATCAGCCGCTTATTCAGACATTCTGGAAAGATAGTCACACTGGGCGTGCTAATCCCCACAACTTCTTTGCTTATCTTAACCATACGAAGGTGGCTGAGCATGTAGCGGATTGGATTTTACGCTCATAAAAGGCGAATTTTATTTGCACAGCTGTAGGCTTTCATCGCAGAATGCTGCTTGAAAGGTCCCGCTCCAACAAAAAAAGGCTCGCTATTGCTCAATGAGCAATTAGCGAACCTTATTTCTAATAATGATATACTGTTTTGATCCCTGTCTTACAAACAGGGGTCAGTCTCTATCTCCCCTTAAGGGCTTATTTCGTTCCCATGACTTCACACTGAATGGCCCTCAAATGTGGTGAAACCATCAGTTTAGCCTCTGTTGCTAATTGAACGTCTTCCACCGTCAAACCCGGAGCAATTTCTTTTAGCATCAGCCCTTTACCTGGAATAACATCGATGACAGCCTTTTCGGTTACTATGGTCTTTACAACATTTACAGCAGTCAAGGGCAGCTTGCATTGTTCCAGTATTTTCGGCGCGCCATTTTTGTTCACATGCTCCATGGCTACAATCACTCTCTTGGCTCCAACTACCAAATCCATGGCTCCCCCCATACCGGGCACCTTTTTCCCAGGGATCATCCAGCTTGCAAGGTTGCCTTTCTCGTCGACCTCTAGGGCGCCTAGCACGGTGATATCCACATGCCCTCCGCGGATGATGGAAAATGAAAGTGCACTGTCAAAAAAGCATGCTCCTTCCATAGTTGTAACGTAGTTTCCGCCTGAATCGATACAATCGAGCCTTTCTTTTCCCTGAGCCGCTTTGGGGCCTACGCCGAGGATTCCGTTCTCAGCCTGCAGCATAATATGAATGTCCTCGGGGATATAGTCCACTACCATTGTAGGCAATCCGACACCAAGGTTGACAACTTCACCATTTTTGAATTCCTGGGCTATTCTTCGAGCAATGAATTCTCTGTTATTCATGCGTTTTCACCCACCTTTACAATTGCGTCGACAAATATTCCGGGAACGTTAACATGATTGGGGTCAATTTCACCCGTCTTTACGTATTCGTCTACCTGAGCAACTACATACTCTGCCGCTGTAGCCATAACCATATTGAAGTTACGTGAAGAGCCGTTGATGACAAGATTCCCCGCTTCATCAGCCTTATGGGCTCTGATTAGCGCCACATCCGCTTTGAGCGGGAGTTCGAGCAAATATTCCCTTTCATCAATTTCTATTTTCTTTTTTCCTTCCTCTACAACGGTGCCTACACCTACAGGTGTTAAAACCCCTCCCAAACCGGCTCCTCCTGCGCGTATTTTTTCAGCGAGCGTGCCTTGCGGGAAGAGTTGGACCTCCGCTTCTTTCGTCATCAGGAGCCTTCCCGTTTCCGGATTGGAGCCGATATAGGATGCAAAAATTCGCTTTACTCTGCCACTTTTTACAAGCTTATAGATAGATAATTCCGGTGTGCCTGTGTCATTGGAAACAATCGTAAGATTGCTGGCGGGATTGGTGTCGACAAGCGCACGAACCAGCTCCTCCGGAAAGCCTCCTGCCAGAAAACCTCCGACCATCACCGTGTCTCCGTTTTTGACCCTCTTAACTGCTTCTTCAGCGGAGATTACTTTGTTATTCATGGTTTCTTCTCCTTATATATATATTTTTAGGAAAGCAAACTTTATTGAAGATAATCGTAGAGGACTCTTCCATATGGAAGCGTTAAATCAGCAATAAAATGTTTCCCGCCAATATAAGATTTAACCGGCAAATCTGCCACAGGAGCGTTGACATGGGGGATCAGGCTTAATCTGGCAGGCCCTGACCAGGCTCCTTTTACAGTAATGTTCTCAAGATTATACGCTACTAACTGAGCGATTTTGGGGGTACCGTCAACATCAGGAATTAACTTTAAATTAACTTGCGTTTTTGCGATGGCTTTAGCCGTTTCCTTTTCATCAAGAATGTTATATTTGAAAGGCATAGTTCCCGTGGCCACCAGGACGTTGTTGTAATGCAATGTACCCGTCAGCGTTTCCGTCTCCTCAACGATCAAGCGAGGCTTTGCCCATTTTTTCGGAAATCCCCAGACTTCGCGTCCCCCCAGAATAGCAGGCGCGTTATCCAAATACATTTGGGCGACAAAATTGCAGGGTTCTCCTTGAAAAGTACACGGAATGACAATACCGCTTTCCTCATAGCTTCCTAACCCGGATGAATCGGGCATCTTGATCCATTCATAGGAAACCGTATTGCTTCCATCCGGCTGAAGAGGTTCCGGGACCGCCTGTCTAATCGCAGCGGGATCGGTCTCATAGGTAATGATAAAAAATTCCCGGTTGATGAAGCGGTATGGCGGGCGCCCGTAGCTGCCGCTAGCCGCAGGCATGGATTGGAGTGAAAGTACATCTTTTTGATTCATAACGGTCTCCCTTCCTTTTAAGAGATAGTTCTAAAATTCATCTTGAACCGCACTTTAAATGAGCGCATTTTCAACCAGCATCGCTATGCCCATTCCTGTTCCGATGCATAACGAGGCGATACCGTAACGTGAAGATCTTCGCACCATTTCATGAACCAACGTAGCCAATATCCTAGCACCACTGGCCCCGACAGGATGCCCGATCGCGATCGCGCCGCCATTGACATTCACTTTGTCCAGGCTGACCCCTAGCTCTTTCACTACCGCTAATGCTTGTGAGGCAAACGCTTCATTAATTTCAAAAAGATCAATGGCATCGATGGATATACCTTGCTGCTTCAGAAGTGTCGAAATGGCTTTCACTGGCCCCATTCCCATATATGCAGGATCAACGCCAACAAGGGAATAACCCTTGATATATGCCAATGGCTTTAATGCATGTTCTTTGCATTTGTCTTCCGACACTACAAGCACGGCCGCCGCGCCATCATTGATTCCCGAAGCATTCCCGGCGGTAACCGTTCCGTTCTCCTTAAACGCAGGCCTTAATTGCGAAAGTTTTTCTTTCGTTGTATTTCCTCTTATGTGTTCATCCTCTGTGAAAGAAATAGTTTCTTTTTTGTTTTTGATCATGACTGGAACAATCTGTTCTTCAAAAAGCTTCTTATTTTTTGCTTCTACGGCCTTTATCTGGCTTTGATAGGCAAATTCGTCCTGCTCCATTCTTGAAATTCCATATTTATCGGCAACATTTTCTGCGGTAATTCCCATATGGTAATGGTTGATCGGGCACGTAAGGCCGTCGGCCACCAGGGAGTCTACCAACTCACCGTTACCAAGTTTGTAGCCGTTTCTTGCATTCCTTAGCAGGTAAGGGGCATTCGACATGCTCTCCATGCCTCCGGCCAAGACGATGTTGCCTTGTTCAGCCAATATTGAATTGTAAGCTAAAGCAACGGCATGAAGTCCTGAACCGCAAACCGTGTTTATCGTTGTTTCGGGTACATCAATAGGGATACCGGCTTTTAATGCCGCCTGTCTGGCAGGATTTTGTCCATTGCCCGCCTGAAGAACATTTCCCAAATAAATCTGATCAATCAAAGAAGGCTCTAATTTACTTTGCTGAAGGCATGCTGTCATCACGGTTGCTCCCAGTTCGGAAGCGCTTAGAGGCGCAAGGGTTTTGTTAAAAGAGCCGACCGCTGTTCTTAACGGGCTGACTAAAGCTACTTTTTTCATTAAAAACTCACATTCCTTTCGCTGTGTTCAAAACACAATACATCCATGATTGCACTTCAATTGGTAATTTCCGCTCTTAACCTACGAGACGTAGCGACTGCAAGATATATTTGCATGCGGGCATATCATGGTGCCTAAGACAGTGAGTGTGACGGTTCGATCGCCTTCTCTCATTGGAAATTAAAACCAGTTTTATCATAGTTCTAATGCAGATTTTGCTCAATGTCCAAATATTTACACATATCTATGTACAGATGTTTATAGGGTCATATAGGCCACGATAATTAGGCCATTCTAACGTTTTCTGTTATTTTCTTGTTTTTTCTGAAAAACATGATCATAAATTGAATTTTCTGTTAAAAATGAAAGTTACAATCCATACGTAAAAAAGTTTTCCTCGCAAATATCATCTAACTCAGCTGGAAAATAAAAAAGCCTCCAGAATTTTCTGAAGGCAGCTTTGTTTCTGACCAATCTGGTCTTGAAAAAGCTAGGCAGGTGCCAATCCAATTGAATACATTTGGAATTCCAATAAAAATGATGGCCCCTTTGCGAGATAGCGAAAAACATTGACTTTATAACGTACATAAAACTTCAACCACTCACGAAAAATGTACATCCTTTGTAGCGAGTAAACGCACAAAACGATTGCCAAGCACCTCATTATGATGAGCAACAATTTGTTCACTGCTCAGCACCTTGCTATCAAATGTACTATGCGCATCCAATACGAGCACGTTGTTCTGGTATCCCAGACTATAGGCGCTTCGGCAAGTCGTGTCGAGGCAAAACTCGGTCTGCATCCCCGCGATTACGAGCTGATCGGCCCCCAGTTCCTTCAGCACATGGCCCAATTCGGTTTGGTAGAAGCTGTCCCAGGATGATTTACGGACAATTCGTTCATGAGGAAGAGGGCGCACCACATCGGCGATGGCCCAGCCTACACTGTTTTCCCGGAAATCCTCATCCGCTTCATCGGTATGCTGTACAAAAATCACGGGTGTACCTGTAGCTCTGGCTTTATCCAAAAGCTGTTGCAAATGCGCTACAACTTCCTGCTCACGATACAGCTTCTCATCATACATGAACATCGCCTGCTGAACATCAATCAAGAGTAAAACGGTTTGTCCCATCGTTTCGATCCCTCCCTGTGTGTATCATCTAACTTACAATAGCATGTCTTCATGCCTTGCGGCGACATAAGGTGAACTATATAATAAAGAACAAGTTGGAACGGTCCGATTCGGACGAAAGGTGATTAAAATATATGACAATTTCGCAGGAACAGTTTACGTTCCGTTCTGTCTCAGAGGCACAGACCGGGGCATTGGCAGGTTTTCTGGCAGCCAAAGCGGTTCCCGGAACAGTGATTGTGCTGGATGGAGATCTGGGGGCGGGCAAAACTGCTTTTTCCAAGGCTTTTGCCAGCCATTTAGGTGTGCCGGGTATCGTAAATAGTCCAACCTTTACCCTCATTAAGGAGTACGAGGGCCGATTGTCTTTGTATCATATGGATGTGTACCGGATTTCCCAGGACGAGGCGGAGGATCTCGGACTGGACGAATATTTTTACGGGACAGGAGTATGTCTGGTGGAATGGGGTAGTATTATACCGGATATATTGCCGGAGCAGCGGCTTCACATGTATATAGAAACAACGGATGTGGGGGAGCGCCTGATTCACCTGACCGGGTACGGCGAGCCTTATGAACAATGGTGCCGCAGTTTGCGGGAGAATGGAGTTTGAACCATGCAAAGAGAGCATACAGATGTAAATGTAAAGCCGCGTGAGCGGTTTTTGACGTTAGATACAGCGACGACCGTGATGGCGGCCGCTCTGATGAACGGAAGAGAATTGCTGGGAGAAAGCAACGTCTATGGCGAACGTAATCACTCTGTGCATGTGATTTCCGAGTTGGAACGACTGCTGAACGAAGAAGGGCTGACACGAGATGATGTAGATGGTATTGCAGTTGGTGTTGGACCGGGGTCTTATACCGGTATCCGGATTGCGGTGACTGCAGCCAAAACACTCGCTTGGGCCTGGGGTGTCCCGGTGACGTCCATATCGACTTTGCACGCTTTGGCGTGGGGGGGGTGGAATCGCGGCATCGAGATGAAGGAGCAAGAAGGTAAAAATGAGTCTGTGCATAACGGTTCGTCCGGAGCGCAGGCAGCAGACTGGATTGTGCCTGTGCTGGATGCGCGCCGTGGTCAGGTTTACACGGGGCTGTTCGCCGTGAGTACAGTTGACGACGTCGAGAGTCCGCAACGGCTGGAGCCAGATGCAATCCGATTGATGACTGCTTGGACCGATGACCTGCTGCAACGCCTGGAGGCTTTACCCTCTGAAGAGCGTCCTCCAGTCATTTGGCTAGTCGGTGAAACGGCGGTTCACGCCGAAACAGCCGAGCGACTGCGTGCTTGGAGCGAGCTTCGTATTGTACCTTATGAGCTGGAAGGAAGATGGGTTGGCCGCCTTGGGGCGGATAAGCTGCTTCGTCAGGAACATGACGAGCTACATACGCTGGTTCCTAATTATACCCAGCTGGCGGAGGCGGAAGCCAATCTGCTTCGTCAGCGCTGAAGAGAGCGGTGAACAACATGGCAAAGAACATACAGCGGGAAGAGAAACTTGAGTTTCGCTTGATGCAACTGGATGATATTCCCGATGTGCTGGAGATTGAGCATGAAGCGTTCACGCTGCCGTGGACGGAGGAAGCATTCCGCAATGAGCTGACGATGAATCATTTCGCTAAGTATATGATTATGGAACTAGACGGACAAGCCATTGGTTACGCAGGCATGTGGACGATTATGGATGAGGCCCATATTACGAATATTGCGATTCGTGAGGCTTATCGCGGACGCAAGCTTGGAGACAAGCTGTTGGATGAGCTGATGCAGACCGCCTCTTATTTAGGGATGGAACGTATGACGCTGGAGGTGCGGGTAACGAATCGGATCGCTCAGGGCTTGTATGAGAAAAAAGGCTTTAAGCCCGCGGGTGTGCGCAAAGGCTATTATTCGGATAATAACGAGGATGCCGTGATCATGTGGGCGGATCTTCCCGCGCACGGGGCATCCGGTGAACAGGAAGGAAGCGTGCAGAAGCAATGACGCAAGAGGAAAAGGCAGGTACAGGCTTAGCCTCCGGCGAGCCTTGCTATATACTGGCAGTGGAAACGAGTTGTGATGAAACGGCTGTTTCTGTCGTGAAAAATGGCACAGAGGTGCTCTCGAATCTGATTTCCAGTCAGATTGAAACACACAAAGCCTTTGGCGGTGTTGTGCCAGAGGTGGCCTCACGCAAACATGTGGAGAGCATCACCTACATGCTGGACGAGGCCATGCAAACATCGGGAATTACCCCACGCGAGATTTCGGCGGTTGCCGTGACACAAGGACCAGGACTGGTTGGTGCATTGTTGGTTGGTATTGTCGCCGCTAAGAGTGCTGCTTTGGCATTCGGCAAGCCGTTAATCGGGACGCATCATATCGCGGGACATATTTATGCCAATCAGTTGGAGCATGATATCGTGTATCCGTGCATTGCTCTCGTTGTGTCAGGAGGACATACAGAGCTAGTGCTGATGGAGTCCGAAGGTCATTTTCAACTCATTGGTCGTACAAGAGATGATGCGGTTGGGGAAGCCTACGACAAAGTAGCGAGAGCCATTGGATTTCCGTATCCTGGCGGTCCGCATGTGGATCGTGTGGCTCATGAATCGGAGGAAGTGGTTACTTTGCCGCGTGCATGGCTGGAGCCAGATTCTTATGATTTTAGCTTTAGTGGTTTAAAATCGGCGGTGCTGAATGTAATTAACCAGACGAAAATGCGCGGAGAAACCGTTCATGTCGGAGCGATCGCAAGAGGCTTTCAAGAGTCGGTCGTCGAGGTGCTGGTGGAAAAGGCGATTCGTGCCATGCGTGAATACGGTGCGAAGCAGCTCCTGCTTTGTGGCGGTGTGGCTGCTAATCGCGGACTGCGTACAGCATTGCGGGAGCGCTGTGAGCGCGAAGGAATCGAGCTGCTTGTACCATCGATGAAATATTGCACAGATAATGCAGCGATGATCGGTGCTGCGGCCTACGCCAAATGGAAGCGCGGGGAATTTACCTCATTGGATATGAAGGCTGATCCAGGGCTGTCTCTGGAAGAATGGTCTGTCCAAACTTAATTGTAGAAGAATGAGCAAGACACGGCACAGTTGAGCCGTGTCTTTTTTTGTTCCGCACCATAACTATCATAAAAATATAAATTCAAGAGGATAAAATACAGGAGTTTGAGCAAATGAATGGCAACATTTCATTCACTCGCATTATTCGTCACAATGGTTCACGATTTTTCATAATCCATCAAAAAAATCTGGAATTTTGATATTGCCCGAATAATGATGTGATTTGTCAAGTTGTGAACAAAGTTATCCACATATACCGCTTCGAATGTGGATAACCGAGCCCGAAGCAAGCAGGCTAAGACTTTTTGGAGATAGCAAGTTGGGGGATATGTAACACCTTTAGTTCTTGTGAAATCTGTGGATAATGTGGATAAGGTGGTGGATAAATTTGGTTTTCATTTGAAAGTGGCTTTTTATCAATAAAAAAATGGCCCAAAAGGCCATTTTTCAATCTCACTCATACACATAAGTTGTGGATAATCTTGTGTACAAAATAATAGAAGAGGAAAATGTGAAATTTTTAAGGCTAATATTTTATGCAGTAGTGTTTATTCTTCTAGCAACTCTTCCCAAGAGGCATAGGTTTCAGTCAATTCCTGTTTATGGGCGTCGAGTTGTGCCTGAATATTCTGAAGCGCTGTGTAATCCTGATAAATCTCAGGCAGAGTCATTTGTTCCTCCAGCCCTAAAATTTGTTCTTCCAGCGTTTTGATCTGGTTTTCCAATGCCTCCAGCTTGCGTTGACGGCTGCGTTCCTCGCTTTTGGCTTGTTTGTCTGCAGCATAGGTGGCTGCGCGTGATTTGGATGTGGTCTCGTCTGTCACGGATGCAGAGGTAGCCGATGTTTTGCCACGTGCGGCCTGATTTGCCTCTAGAGCTTCCTGCGCAATTTCCTCCAACTCCTGCTTTTTGGCTACATAGTCATCATAATTCCCCAGGAAATGTTCTATCCCTCCAGGATGAAGCTCGATGACGCGTTCCGCCATTTTGTTCAGGAAATAACGGTCATGGGAAATGAACAACAATGTACCGTCATAGTCCATCAAAGCCGCTTCCAGCACTTCCTTGCTAAACAGATCCAGATGGTTGGTAGGCTCATCGAGAATTAATACGTTGGCTTCGCGCAGCATGAGCTTGGCCAGAGATACGCGGGCTTTTTCCCCTCCGCTTAATGAAGCTACCTTCTTCAGTACATCGTCACCGCTAAACAGGAAATTACCCAGCACTGTACGAATACGTGCTTCTTCCATATGAGGATACTCGCTCCACAACTCCTCCAGTACGGTATTGGCAGGGTTCAGGTTCGTCTGTTCCTGGTCATACAGACCGATTTTGATTTTCGTGCCCCAGTGGATGGAGCCCGCAGCAGGTTTAAGTGATCCGGTCAGACATTTGAGCAACGTCGATTTTCCGATCCCGTTCGGACCAATCAGTGCCACGGTATCTCCACGTTTTAAGTCGAACGATGCGTGCTGGAATAAAGGCTTTTTACCTTCATACCCCACAGAGAGGTCACGTACCTCCAGCACTTCCTTACCTGACATATGGGCTGTTTCAAAGGAAAAATGAGCCTTTTTCAAGTCTCCCATAGGCCGATCCATACGCTCCATTTTATCTAGCTGCTTGCGGCGACTTTGAGCGCGTTTGGTCGTGGAAGCCCGCACGATATTACGTTGTACAAATGCTTCTAAACGGGCAATTTCTCCTTGCTGCTTTTCGTAATGCTTAAGATTCTTTTCGTACTCGGCAGCCTTCAGCTCCATGTAGCGGCTGTAGTTGCCTGTATATCGGGTAGAACGATGGCGTTCGATTTCAATAATCGTCGTTACCAGTCGGTCCAGAAAATAACGGTCATGTGATACAACCAGCAGAGAACCGGAGTAGCCGCGCAAATAGTCCTCCAACCAGGTCAGTGTTTGAATATCCAGATAGTTGGTAGGCTCATCAAGCATAAGGACATCTGGGGCGAGCAGTAGGATGCGCGCTAGCGCAAGCCGGGTTTTCTGTCCTCCGCTCAAGGTAGCTACAGGTGTTTCAGGTGCGAATGAGCCAAAGCCCATGCCGTGCAACACGCTGCGAATACGGGTCTCCATTTCATAACCACCGTGATCCTTGAACCAGTCTGAGCGACGTGCATAACGTTCCAGCAGATCTGCGTAGCGTTTTTCGTTTTGAGCATTGGCCAGGTCAGCGATGTCCTGTTCCATTTGTCGCAGTTCCCGTTCCGCTTCAATCAGGGGAGTGAACACCAGCATCATTTCCCCCCAGATAGAACGGTCTGAATTCAGGCCGCTGTTTTGCGCCAGATAACCGATGCTGGTCTCCTTCGCCTTGAAAATTTGTCCACTGTCATAGGATATTTCACCAGCAATGATTTTGAGCAGGGTCGATTTGCCTGCCCCGTTCACACCTACGAGTCCAATACGTTCACGTTCTAATATTTGAAGGTTAATCCCGTCCAGAACGGGCTCAATTCCATATGATTTAGTAATTCCGGTTACTTGCAATAGCATAGCGTATCGTTCCTCCATTACATTTTGCACAGTTCTACCTGCTTTCTTCGCAGGTACCTTCTTTCCAGTTTACATGAAATTACCCACTATTGCACTGCTTTCACCCTGTAAACCCTTGAGCCGCGTGTAGTCAATTTGTATAAACAATGATAAACTTAAGCGAGAAGTGAAAAAGAATGAAAAAAACTTGCAACGTACAGCACTTACTGACAAATGGGACAATAGCAACGTTTTAAAGATTATGGACGATTGTGCGGGAGGGCGGATGTGATGGATGTCTGTAATGTGAAGAACGCGCTGCGTTTGCAGCAACGGGAGGCGCGTGACTCCATGGACCCGCTGACAAGGCAGAAGGCATCGGCTGTGGCCTGTCGGCATGCAATCGAGGCATGGGAGCAGCTTAGAATAGACAGAAATGGAGATAAGCTAACCTTATTTAGTTATCTCTCTTTTGGCAGCGAGATTTCGACGACTCCCCTCATTGAGCATTGCTGGTCACAGGGAGATCGTGTCCTGGCCCCAAGAGTGGATTCGGTAACTCGGACGATGGAGCTGAGGGAGATGGATCAGAACGGAGATATTGTACCCGGCATCTGGAACATCCCTGAGCCTGCTTTGACATGCAAGGAATGGTCGCCTGAAATGTGGACGGGAATTGACTGGGTTGTTGTGCCTGGCTTGGCCTTTGATCGTCGTGGGGGCAGGATTGGCTACGGCGGAGGCTATTATGACCGCTTTACCGTACAGGTAGAGGCAGAGAAGCGTAACAACAGCCACGTAGGTCCGCTGTATGTCTCGCTGCTGCTGCCGGGACAATTGCTGACACAGGTGCCCATGGAGCCAAGGGATTTGCGAGTGAACGTACTGTTTACTCTGGATGGACGCTTAGATTGTGATTATGCAAAATTGGCAAATGATGAATGAAGTAAAGTTGGGTATGTGAAAGGAGCTGTGAGGGAGTCGTGGATTCCTTTACTCATTTTAACGAACAGGGACGGGCTCGTATGGTTGATATTTCGGGTAAAACGTCTACGGTTCGTACAGCAGTTGCCGTGACTCAGATTACGATGAATCCGGCTACATTGACGGCTGTAAAAGAAGGAAGAATCGGCAAGGGTGATGTTCTTGCTGTGGCCCAGGTCGCAGGGATTCAAGGCGCGAAAAAAACGTCAGACTGGATACCGATGTGTCATCCACTGGCCCTGACAGGCGTGAACATTACTTTTTCCGATAATGGACATGATGTGCTTCATATTGAAGTTGAAGTGAAGACCGAAGGTAAGACAGGTGTAGAAATGGAAGCTTTGACAGCGGCTTCAGCCGCAGCGTTAACCGTGTATGATATGTGCAAGGCGCTGCAAAAAGATATGATCATCGGCCCTACCATGCTGCAATCCAAAACAGGTGGCAAGCATGGGGATTTTCAAAGGGAGGACCACCGGGAACCTTGACATAGATAAACATTGTCGCCGAGAGGGTACTGTGATGTGATGCAGGATGCAGCGTGGCTGTTTCTGATTTTCAGAAGAGAAAGTATTCTTTCATGATAGGAGAAGGGTGATCTTATGGTGTGGAAAACGGCGATCCTAACAGCCAGTGATAAAGGGGCAAGGGGAGAGCGTGAGGATACAAGCGCACAGGTCATCCGGGAACTCATCGAAGAAGAACTGGGCGGAGAGATTGTGGAATACCGGATCGTTCCCGATGAACCGGATGAAATTATTGCAGCTTTAATCGAAATGACCGATTATTTTCATGCAGACCTGGTACTAACTACGGGCGGAACTGAGCTGGCGATTCGTGATGTGACACCTGAGGCGACTCGGCGGGTCGTGGAACGGGAAGTGCCGGGTATGGCAGAGGCCATGAGAATGATCGTGATGCAGAAAAATCCGGCGGCTATGCTATTCCGTGGAATCGTGGGAATACGCGGACGTACACTGATCGTCAATTTGCCAGGAACGCCCAAAGGCGTGCATGAAAATTTGGCAGCGATAATGGACCAGCTTCCAGAAGCGTTGCTTATGGTGACAGGCCAGTTCCGGTAGAAGGCGGCACATCGTGTGTGGTATGATACCTATAAGAATTTATAAGGCCGTATACGGACAAAGATGCTTATTTTGTTCGTCAACATAAGGAGGATTACTACACATGCCCAATATTGGAGCACCGGGTTATATTTTGTTAATTATTCTGGCGCTGCTGCTATTTGGTCCGAACAAGCTGCCTGAGCTGGGTCGAGCTGTAGGGCGTACATTCCGTGAGTTTAAAAACGGGGCACGCGATATTTTATCAGAAGATGAACGGACTGAGCGCAAAGACAGCAAAGATAGCAAAGATAGTGTGGTCAAAGCATCACAAACGACGTCTTCAGAAGTTCAACCTCAGCCTGAGGATAAACGCTTGTCATAGATTTAGTGATCAATTCTTGATGCTTGTACAATAAACAAGAGCCTCTTCTTCAGTGAAGGGCTTTATTTTTTAGGAGGCGCTGCTGCGTTCCGTTCAGAAAGGAGGAATGGACTTGACCTCATCAGAGCATGAAATGCCGTTAATGGAACATCTGGGTGAGCTTCGCCGCAGAATAATTTATGTGCTAATTGTATTTGTATTGGCGCTGGCTGGTGGTCTGTTCGCGGCGGGTTCTGTCTATGACTGGCTTATTCGCTCCGGTTCGGCGCAAGCTTTTCAGTTAAACGCGTTTTCCTTTTGGGACGGGATTGGTATCTACATGAAGATTGCCATGATCATCGGGATTGCGGTGGCGCTACCGTTTGCATGCTACCAACTGTGGAAGTTTGTCAGCCCGGGATTAAGGCCGCAAGAACGGAGTGCGACTTTGCGGTATGTGCCTTATGTCCTGCTTTTGTTTATCATTGGGGCAGCTTTTGCTTATTTCATTATTTTCCCGATGGCAATTCAGTTTACATCGTCCGTCACCAAAAGTATGGGATTACAGGAAACGTATGGGATCGCTCAATATTTCACCTTTATGTTTAATATTGTACTGCCTGTAGCGCTGCTGTTTGAGCTCCCCCTGCTTATCATGTTTCTGACGGGGATTCATGTTTTAACACCAATGCGGCTTCGCAAATGGCGGAAGATTTCTTATTTTCTGCTGGTGTTCGTCGCGGTTGTCATTACCCCGCCGGATTTTATTTCCGATTTTTTGGTGGCGATTCCGTTGCTGGTGCTATATGAAGTGAGCGTGTACTTGTCTTCGGTCGTGTATCGCAGGCAGCTGCGTGCACAGGAGGAACGTGAGGCCCAATTGCGTGTAGCTTCAGAATAATAAGGCAGGACCTGAATGGCTCAGTAAATAATTTATTCGGGTCCGCTAGCTACATGGCAACTTGCAGATGATGAATAGCATTTGTATATCATGACTATGTACAGAGCATGAACAGTAGCAGCTTAGTCCCCTGAAAAATAACCATTAGCCTTGAGTTAACGGTTATTTTTCAGATAGTTGGATATAATCGGGAAGGACTGTCCATAAAAATTCCCATAAAAAATACATTAGGGACTTGAAATTCAATCTCAAGTTGAGTATCATAAAGTTGGTTGTTAGCACTGACGACTGTCGAGTGCTAATACATACAACATAACAACCAAATTACAGGATAAAACACTTAATAAGGAGGCTATTTTTTCATGATCAAACCTTTGGGTGAACGCGTATTGGTGGAAGCAATTGAGCAAGAGACAACGACTTCCTTCGGGATCGTACTTCCTGACTCTGCCAAGGAAAAGCCGCAAGAAGGCAAAATTATCGCGGTTGGCGCAGGCGCATTGAAAGACGGTGCCCGTATTCCTCTGGAAGTAAAAGAAGGCGACCGTGTCATTTTCTCTAAATACGCTGGAACGGAAATCAAATATGAAGGTAAAGAATATTTGATTATGAAAGAAAGCGATATCCACGCGATCATCGGTTAACCGGAACCCGGACAAGACCTGAATATAGGAATTGAAACAAATCATTCATAATCCATAGGGAGGTTTATCACAAATGGCTAAAGATATTAAATTCAGTGAAGACGCTCGTCGCTCTATGCTGCGCGGGGTTGACGCATTGGCTAACGCTGTTAAAGTAACACTCGGACCGAAAGGTCGTAACGTTGTACTGGAGAAAAAATTCGGTAGCCCGCTCATCACTAATGACGGTGTAACGATTGCAAAAGAAATCGAGCTGGAAGATGCGTTCGAAAACATGGGCGCTCAACTGGTTAAAGAAGTAGCGACCAAAACGAACGATGTAGCTGGTGATGGTACGACTACTGCTACTGTTTTGGCTCAAGCCCTCATCACAGAAGGCTTGAAAAACGTAACTGCTGGCGCAAGCCCAATCGGTATCCGTAAAGGGATCGACAAAGCGGTTAAAGCAGCTGTTGCTGAACTGCAAGCCATCTCCAAACCAATCGAAAGCAAACAATCCATTGCTCAAGTAGCTGGTATTTCCGCTGCTGATGACGAAGTAGGCGAACTGATCGCTGAAGCTATGGAAAAAGTGGGCAAAGACGGTGTAATCACGGTTGAAGAATCCCGCGGTTTTGCAACAGAGCTGGAAGTGGTTGAAGGTATGCAATTTGACCGTGGCTACATTTCCCCGTACATGATTACAGATACGGACAAAATGGAAGCTGTACTGGACAATCCGTATATCCTGATTACAGACAAAAAAATCACAAACACACAAGAAATCCTGCCATTGCTTGAAAAAATCGTACAACAAGGCAAGCCACTCGTACTGATCGCTGAAGACATCGAAGGCGAAGCGCTGGCTATGCTCGTTGTTAACAAACTGCGTGGTACATTCAACGCTGTAGCTGTTAAAGCTCCAGGCTTTGGTGACCGTCGTAAAGCAATGCTGCAAGATATCGCTGCCCTGACAGGCGGTCAAGTGATCACGGAAGAACTGGGTCTGGACCTGAAAACAGCTTCCGTAGACCAACTGGGTACAGCACGTCAAGTGCGTATCACAAAAGAAAATACGATTGTGGTTGACGGTGCTGGAAACAAAGCCGACATCGACGCTCGTGTTAGTCAAATCCGTACGCAACTGGAAGAAACCACTTCCGAGTTCGACAAAGAGAAACTGCAAGAGCGTCTGGCTAAATTGTCCGGCGGCGTAGCAGTCATCAAAGTCGGTGCGGCTACTGAAACAGAATTGAAAGAACGCAAACTGCGCATCGAAGATGCCCTGAACGCAACCCGTGCTGCGGTTGAAGAAGGTATCGTATCCGGTGGTGGTGTAGCGCTCCTGAACGTATACAAAGCAGTTGCAGCTGTTGAACTGCAAGGCGACGAGCAAACAGGCGTGAACATCGTGTTGCGCGCTCTGGAAGCTCCAATCCGCACCATCGCTGCTAACGCAGGTGAAGAAGGCTCTGTAATCGTTGAGCGTCTGAAACGCGAAGAAGTTGGCGTAGGCTTTAACGCAGCTACTGGCGACTGGGTAAACATGATCGACGCTGGTATCGTGGACCCTGCGAAAGTAACTCGTTATGCATTGCAAAACGCTGCTTCCGTAGCAGCAATGTTCCTGACTACTGAAGCGGTTATTGCTGACAAGCCAGAACCAGAAAAGGCTGCAATGCCTGACATGGGCGGCATGGGTGGAATGGGCGGCATGATGTAATCATCGCCTTGAACCCTTGATATATAGGGGTTTGTAGGGTGGAGATTAGTGAAATGCTAACCTTTTGCTAACTTTCAATTTTAGAAACAACTTTACTTCACCAATTAGAGGAGACCTTTCGTAAGTTCACTGAACTTATGGGAGGTTTTTTCTTCGATATTTTTAGTCATATGAGCGTATATGTTCATCGTCGTGTTTATATCTGAATGCCCTAATCTTTCTTGAATCTCTTTTACGCCTGCCCCAGCTTCAATGAGAAGGGATGTATGAGTATGTCTAAAATAACCCTTGGATGCCCGATGTTTTCAGCAAAAATGAAATCTTGATCCTCATATACTAACCGTTGTTTCATTTTCAATTCCATCTGCTCACGCTTGTGTGCTTTGAATAAGGCGACAAGTCCATCGTCAATCATGATTGTACGGATTGACTTTTTTGTTTTTAGCGTTAGGAGTTGATAACCTGTACTTTTGTTATTTGGATTATGGTATGTTTTGGTGATTCTTATAGTTTTCTTAGTAAGGTCCAGGTCTGTCCATTTTAATGCTAACATTTCGCCTAGGCGCATACCGGTATAGGCCAAAGTAGCAAAACATAGATAGTCTAGATATAATCCTTGTTCTTTTGTGATACGTAGAAAGGTTTTCAGTTCATTTAACTCAAGAAACTTTCCCTTAACCTCGTCTTCCTCGATATCTCCAACAGTCACATGCTTTTTGGGCATGACAAAACCATAGGTTGGATTTGTCTTTATCAAGTCTTGCCTGATAGCATGCTTGAAGATCATGTTTCCCGTCGTATGGATACTGTCAATATAGTTTTGACTAAATTGTTTGCTTAATTCATCTATACGAGTTTGGTACATATGCCTCCTAGCTTAATATAGGGGTATCGGCCAGCTCTAACGGTTCGGCTGATTTTAGCAGGAAACCGTCCGCACCACTGCGCAGTAAGTCCAACGCTTGCTCCGCATCCTGAAACGTCGTGACAATCAATACGCGAATATGCGGCCAATGCTGCTTGATCATTTTGGTTGCTCGGATCCATTCATGCGTGGCATATCCAAATCCATTAGCACTACGTGAGGCTGGAGGCGTCCGCACAGGTCGACGGCTTGTTCGCCATCCTCTGCCGAGCCGACTACGTTCAAGTCTTGGTACTTGTCGAGCAGCACCTGCAGACTTTCCCGAATAAAAGGTTGGTCGTCGACGATCAACAACTGAATAAGGTCGTTCTCCATTTTTGCTTGTCGCGGCAACGTACAGGGACAAGCGTACCGGCCCCTGGTTTCGTATAGACGAACACTTGACCTTGCAAATTTATGGCCCGCTCCTTCATCGCGTTCATGCCGAAGCCTAAGCAGCTATCTTGTTATAAACCAAACCTTTGTGCAGTGTATAATTGGCTGTTTACGCTCCGTCACCTGCACAAAGGTCGGAAAAAAATAGCTATCGGTCTAGCTGTTGAATCATGGTTCGCGTATAACCTCCGAATGTTTTCGCCAACCGGTCACCCAACTTGACGCTTATTGCAGCAAGCACCGCTCCCAGAACCATGATAAGGAGTGATTTCGCAAAAGTATCTACTTGCATGAAAATGACATTCATATCGATGTATCGATACAAAATTGGTGCCAACAGGAATGCAAGCGGTGTTAAATAGAGAACGGCTACACTGACAAGACTGACAAGTCCGATCACCAACTTCTGCATTAACCAAAAGACGGCGAGCCAATTACGACGATCCGTAAGTTCTAATTTGGCATGAACCCAAATCGATGCATCCGTTGTTATTTTTTTGTCGTAAGGTGCTGTCGTAATATCTGTATAAATTTTCGTCTGCGTACGTTCGAATTGGATGAAGGTTGTCGTAGTTCGCAATACTCGTGTAAATAGTGGAATGCCGATTACTATAAATGAAAGACTTAAACTGAACGACAGAGCTACCATATAAAAGCAAAAGTAAAACAAGCCTGTAACGAAAGTTAATAATAAAAAATAACCATTTTGGATGAAACCTGATTTCATAAGGTTCATCGCTCCTCTCTGTGTATAGCGGTATTGTATGGTTTGGCTTCTTCCGCAACCGCACCAGTGTAAAAATGTTATGTGGCATTTTCGGAATATATCCACCCTGCTCAACCTCAGCAAAAAAAGTAAACGTCATAGACGGAAACACTGTTCTGAAGTTGTTAATGATTTGACTACGGTTTTCTATAGGTGAATCAGCTCCTCTTTAAAAAATAGATTGGTGCGGTTGCCTACTGCTCCATACTAACCGCACAGCTGTCATCTCCACCAGTGACAACATGTCATCAACATGTCGTCATTTTCTTTGTGACATGTTGGCGCTGATCAATACGTTAGCGAGCATTGCATGTCACATGAAATAGTGAAGATTTGTAACTAGCTTAAATGATAGTGAGTGAGTAACAATTGGATTACTGAAGACGACCCAATATGCTTGTATGCAGAAAGAGTCGTACTTCAAAAAAATCCATGAGGTGAATACCATGAACAAAAGAAGGAAAATGATTTACGGTGGAGTTGCCGTAATGCAAAGTGCAGCGATTCTAACTTCAGGTTGCAGTACGAGACCAGCTGAAAAGTCGGATCTAATAGGAACAACCCAACCAGTTGAGACAGCTCAAATATCTCAAAATAGTATTGCAAAATCACTTGAATTGCAGGCGAAGCATCTGAAGACGTTAGATCCGAAACAACCATTGGAAGATTTAAAACCGCTAAAAGACATGATAGGGAATGCAAATTATGTTGGTTTAGGAGAGGCCCCTCACGGAAGCTCGGAGATTTTTATGATGAAGCATCGCCTTGTTAAGTATTTGGTCACTTAGCTATGATTTACCGATTTTTGGATTTAAGAGGATTGGGGCAACGGTTTAAAGCTGAATCTTAACAGTGGAAAAAATGAAATTAAAGAAAGGTAATTTCACCATCGATTTCCAAGTTAACCATGGCGATATGAGAAAGAATTAAGATTCCGAAGCACATTTGATATTGGTACAGTTAGTGATTTTAGTAAAGACAATTATGTAATAAGAGAATTAATGGTTTAAACGAAAATCCCTTAGGGAATGTCGAAAAACTAATAAGTAAGTATTTCAGGAGGCTTTTATGAAAAAGAAAATGATTATTGCACTTGGTGCTTCTGCTATAATACTGGCTAATTTTGTAGGAAATACTTATGCAGATTTGAAAACAGAAGTTCCTGTTACAGCTTCCTACAATACAAATCAAATAGCGGAATGGTTAGAAGCGCATGCAAAGCCTTTAAAAACAACTCCAACTGCACCTCTTAATGATTTAAAACCACTTAAGAATATGGTAGGTTCAGCTTCAATTGTAGGTTTAGGTGAAGCTACGCATGGGGCTCATGAAGTTTATACAATGAAACACCGCATTGTTAATTATTTAGTATCTGAAAAGGGCTTTATCAACTTAGTTTTAGAAGAGGGATGGGACAGAGCTTTGGAACTTGATCGATATGTTCTTACTGGTAAGGGAAACCCAAGCCAACATCTATCACCTGCATTTAAGACGAAAGAAATGTTATATCTACTTAGTTGGATTCGGCAATATAATGCTAATCCAAAACATAAATCTAAAGTGCGTGTCATTGGGATGGATATTCAATCAGTAAACGAGAATGTTTATAATAATATAATAGAATATATAAAAAGAAACAATTCAGATCTTGTGCCTAGAGTAGAAGAGAAGATAAAAGGTCTTATTCCTGTAACAAAGGATATGGATACCTTTGGCAGCCTTACGCAAAAAGAAAAAGAAAAGTATATTTCAGATGCTAAACAAATCAGTGCTTTATTAGAACAAAATAAAAGTTATCTAAATGGAAAATCCAAAGAGTTCGCATGGATAAAACAAAATGCCCGTATTATTGAACAATTTACTACAATGTTAGCGTCACCACCTGATAAACCATCGGACCTTTTTTCGAAACATGATATTGCAATGTATGAAAATGCGAAGTGGACTGAAGAACATTTAGGAAAAACCATTGTTTGGGGACATAATGGACACGTTTCGAAAACAAATATGATTCCTTTTATATACCCTAAAGTAGCTGGGCAGCATTTAGCGGAATATTATGGAAAGCGGTATGTATCTATTGGAACATCAGTTTACGAAGGGCAATATAATGTCTATAATAATGACGGTGAATTTGGCCCATATGGAACAATAAAATCAGATGATCCAAACAGCTATAACTACATCTTTGGACAGGTCAAAAAAGATCAATTTTTTATAGATTTACGTAAGGCGAACGGAGTGACAAAAACTTGGTTAAACGAACAACATCCAATTTTCGCTGGAATAACTACGGAAGGCCCTGATATACCAAAAACTGTTGATATATCATTAGGTAAATCGTTTGATATACTTGTTCAAATTCAAAAAGTGAGTCCATCTCAACTACATCAATAAATTTGTAATAATGTGGCTCAACGAAGTGTATTATTGATGGTAGTGTTAAGTGTCAATAGAGTTGTTTAAAAATGTCAGTCATGTTATTCCATTAAAGGGTCATTAGATGGAATAAGTGTTTTCAAATTAAAGGGGATGTGGGGTAGAAACACATCGCCATCAAGCTAAGGTTTTGAAGTACCCCCTAAATGAAAATTTTCTGTCTCTACATTTAGTTATTTTGAGAAGTCAGCTCATTTTTTGTTTTGGGGCGTTTCTTTTTTTGTACTTTCAGGCACATATGCTCCTTCAACCCTATTATAGAAGCGATTTCGATTGTAATTAGAGAAAATAACTGTGAACCAACGGCTAAAGTTGCGTGAAAATTGGAAAGTTCATTCCTAACTTAAGTAAGATGATGATTCGTTCCGACTTTTCTCCACCTTTCAGCGTTTCCAGTATTGGCGCTTCCATTTGCACAGTCATAAATATATTTGTTACCGTATGAGTAGTGTGATCCAGAATATTTAGAGTGGCCCACTACTCTTTGGCAAAGTCCTTGAGTTTGAGTCCATAATGCGTCGATGAACAATTTATTAGGGTTATTCCAACTTGTTTTAATTTGTGTTGCAAAGTTTTTTTGAATTTTTTGACAATCTTCTTTTGCAATATCCTCATCAAATTTTTTTGAGTTACCTCCCAGAATTTCTTTAGCCATCTTTTCATTGTGTAGATCCTGATATCTTTTTACTTTTTATGACAAAAAATACTTCAAGATAAAAAGAACAAGTGACCTCCGTTTTATTCTTCCATTAAATCACTTAACAAACTTTCTAATTGTTCAACCTTATATATCATTTTTTCCATAGCATTAATGTTTTTTGAAATATTATTATCAGGATTGTAAAGTGTCTTGGTTATTCGTAACTCATTTAACTCAAAGTTAAAGTCCGTATCTTTTAAAGCACAAAGTTCCCTGAAAAGGCAAGCAAATGAAAGATTTCAATGTCATCAGCTAAACCATGCTCATTAACTGCATTTAAAAATTCAGCCACCATAGTATTCAGCCTAACGTTACCATAGGAGGATTTTAAAGCAAAAGCTCTGCTAAACTTAATTGGTCGGCAGAGCTTTTTAATTAATCAAATTGCTTACAGACGAACCTAGGTAGAACTGGTATGAGTCCACTTTTTAAATGTTCGTTGAAAATAAAGTTTTGCTAACTACAATAAAAGAAACAACGGTAGGCTAGGACGGGAAAATAAAGCCCTAGACTGTCGCTGTTTCATTGAACTAACGTCCCCGTTAGCTTAATTATTCGTTATCTTGTTCAAGATGAAGGATGCCATATTCAACGAATATTTCTAAATACTTATTAACTGTAAATTGACGTTTTGCTTCGCTAATAATGCATTGCTATTAATTTGATACGATATGCTGATCATTTTGATGCGCATCTTCATTAAAGTAATGTTCAAACTGTTTTTGCATTTTATCGGCTACCAAGTGAGTGTGGCGTGAATGCATAATTGCTGTAATGACAAAATAAAGGGAAAGTATTGTAAGAAAAAAATAAATTATATTCATCGAAAAACTCCTCTCCGTAAGGTAGATGATCGAAGATTGTATGGTTCCATTTGACTTTATGTGAGCCGTATTTTTATTCTATAAAACTATTGGTTACTTTTTCTTACCATTCAACTTGATCAAAACGCATGTCTTTATAGTAGAACTCTCTATCATGATCCGTAATCTCCCGAAGAACTCTGCATGGATTTCCAACAGCTATTACATTCGCCGGGATATCCTTGGTTACCACACTACCAGCACCAATTACACTCCCTTTGCCAATCGTGACTCCTGGAACAATAATCGCTCCGCTCCCGATCCATGCCCCATCCTCAATGGCCACTGGTAATGCAAACATCCCGCCTTCTTTGCGCTTTTCTGGATGTACAGGATGATTCGTTACAGCAATCGTTACATTCGGGCCAAACATGACATCATTACCAATCGCAACTTTATAGTCGTCAACCACGGTTAGATTGAAATTGATATACACATTATTTCCTACGGTCGTATTTGAACCATAAGACATGCGAATTGGCGGCTCCATCCATACATTTTCTCCAATGCTTCCAAAAAGTTGTTTCATTAACGTTTTGCGCATTTCAACATCATCTGGATGCAAATTATTAATTTCATAGCATATTGCCTTACTACGCTGGCGTGCTTTTGCCAACTCTGCAGCCTCTTTCGGATAATTAGCATCGTGATCTGTAAATAAATGTTTGCTAGCCATTCTTTCTTGGATATTCATGCTACATTCTCCTTTATAGATGCTTATATTTATTAGAGTAAATTGCATAACCCTTAGTTATGGTCAGGTTTATGCAAAGTTTCTAGTTATGTTGTTAAGCCACTTAAACTGTCGATAGCGAATAAAAGCAATGGGCAGTTTAATCATCTCGTCTAGGCAGATGACGATATATAAGAAAATGGGGGAGACTTGCCAAACAAAAGCACATAGGTAACTAAGCGGTAGAATAATAAGCCACATGACAACAGTGTCGCACCAAAATCCAAATTTAGAATCCCCACCAGCCGTGAATATACCCGCTATAGTTGTGGAGTTTATCGATTTGGCTATACAATAATACGCACTAATGTACAGCATGCCATCTAGGTAACTTTGAGCAGTTGGATTCAAATTGACGGTGGAGTATACCAATGGTTTAATGAACAGAATCGTGCAGCCTGCAATGACTCCAAATATCAAAGCATAAAAACACATTTTGTTGCCCGCATGCTTTGCTTTCTCGATGTCACCCTGTCCCAAATACTTTCCAACAAGTACAGAGCCCCCTGTAGCGATGCCTCCACAGAGAACAACTGCTAGATTTTTAACGACGGACGCTATCGAGTTAGCTGCTACCATATCGGAGTTCACATGGCCAATAATTGCAGCCGTGGCGGTAAGAGCTCCTCCCCAAACGATATAATTCCCCTGTATAGGCAGAGTGTATTTTAAGAAATCCTTTAATAAATTTCGTTGAATGCCATCACGTACAGGCAAACGAAAACGAATGGATCCCTTTGTTACAGAGTGAATCATACAACAGGCTAGTTCAATAATCCGTGCTAAAACCGTGGCAAGTGCTACGGCGGAAATGGCCAGTTCGGGCCTTGATGGGAATAAAACAAAAATGCAAAAGGCATTAAACAAAATGTTTAGGATTAAACATAAGGAACTAATCCACGCACTAAGTTTTGCATTTTCCATACTTCTAATCACACTGAGATACATCTGCGATATTCCCATCACAAGATAAGAAAAGGAATTCATTTGTAAAAACCTTGAGCCGAATCGAATCAGTTCTGCATCATTGGTGAATAAACGCATAAGTGTACCCGGAAGAAAGAAGGAAGATAAAAAAAACAAAATGGAGACACAAAAGGAGAACATGCAAGCGATGCTAAGAATGCGCTGTATGGTTGAAGTATCCTTTTTCCCCCAGTATTGCGCAGTGAGGATACTTGCCCCCGCTGACATTCCCATGTAAAACAATGTTAATGTGAAAGTAATTTGCCCTGCGAGTGATACAGCTGACATTGCGGATTGACTAATCATACCCAGCATAACTACATCAACGGATATCACAGTTGCTGATATTAAATTTTGTAATGCAATGGGAATGACGAGCGTCATTAACTCCCGATTAAAATCACGATTAGATCCTTTGAGTTGTATGCGGTTTCTCACCTATATCCTGTCCTCCCCACTGATCTACACAATATAAGGATAGGATAATATCATTGTTGTTTCCATTAATATTGGCTATAATTTTATAAAAATCGTATATTTACAAAGGGTGGTCTCTTTGATGACAAATTTAGAGGTGTTTTCTGATTTATCAGAACGTTTGAATTATAATCTTCCTGATTTACCGCTCTATGTCCGAAAGGGAAGCCTTCATCAATTTAACAATTATGCAGCAGTAGCGCATTGGCATTTGGACATAGAGTTTATCTACATATTACAAGGATCGATGGATTTCTCCGTGAATGGAAGTATCACTCGATTGCATCAAGGGGATGGACTTTTTGTGAATAGCCAACGTTTGCATTTCGGCTATTCTCTTGCAGACCATAAAGATTGTTTATTCCTTGTCGTCGTCATTCATCCCTCTATCCTTGGTGAGAAGACTTCATTTATTCAAACATACTGGGGGGAAAAGTTTAGTCTAATGATGGCTGATTTTGTTGTACTTACAGATCAGGCTGATTGGCAGCAAAGAATATTACTGTCCATTCAAGAAATCTATCAGGAAATGCATAAGGACCATACTCCTCCAAATCCGCTTCGTCTGGCATCACAAGCTTTATCTTTGTGTGCAACAATAGGGGATCATTTGCAACCCATTTCTGGGCAACCTGGAGCATTAACGCATGTTCAGGAAATGACTCGTTTCATTCATCAAAACTATGATCAAAAAATAACACTTGAGGAGATCGCCTACGCAGGAGCCGTTTGTAGAAGCCGGTGTTGTACATTATTTAACAAGTATGTGGGCCAGACACCCAACAATTATGTCACTCAATATCGTCTTCAAAAAAGTTGCGAAATGTTAAAAGAAACACGAAGATCCATAAGTGAAATTGCACTTGCCTGCGGTTTTCAAAGTGCTAGTTATTTTTCATCCATTTTTCGTAAACAGATGGGTGTAGTTCCACAAAATTATCGAAAACAAGTTTCGAATAACGATTCAACTTGAATGGAAGTAATACAAACATATTTGGAATAATCTGGATTACAACAGTCTTTCAATCAAATATTATTTTCTCAAAAGCGTAATATAGAAATTCAAACAATAAGGAGTACGGATTTTACGTAGAGGAACAATCTGTTTTTTTACGGAGAGCGCTAACATGCCAGCGTCTTTTTAGATATTTTGGGGCAACATATCCCGCAAAAGTTTCATTCTTTATTGATACATGTGATGAGTCTGCTCATAAATCATTTCTTTTTCGGTACATAATAACCATTGGAAGTGCCTGTTTCTGCAACTCAAATGATAAAAGAGCGGGGCAAACACACCATTGCCCCGCTCTTTTACATAATGCAATACCAGTTGACAGACAAGGATCACTGCAAATCCAGTATTTTTTGAATCGTGAGAAGAACACCATTTTCTTCGTTTGACTTAGTAATGAAGTTTGCTGCTTTTTTAGTATTTTCACAAGCATTACTCACTGCAAAACTGTATTTCGCGATTGCCATGAGTTCCACATCATTCTCGCCGTCACCAAATGACATTGTTTCCTCGTATGTGACGCCCAACATTTTTTGCAGTTTCTTTACTGTCTCACCTTTATGCGTATGCAATGCCGTGATATCCAGCCATCTAGCTTCTGAATCAACAATATAAATTTGTCCACCCAACGTATTCTCAACATGCGCTCTTA
The DNA here is from genome assembly GCF_038592965.1 of Paenibacillus sp. FSL L8-0158. Taxonomy (GTDB): domain Bacteria; phylum Bacillota; class Bacilli; order Paenibacillales; family Paenibacillaceae; genus Paenibacillus; species Paenibacillus polymyxa_D. The sequence continues at coordinate 1,388,767 of NZ_CP151949.1, forward strand.
ATGCTGTACTTCGTCCCTCCGTGTCGAAGACCGTAATTTTGATAAAACAGCTATCTATGTTTGCAAAGGAGTCTGTTTTTAATACACGTTCATAGGAGCCTTTAACAACGTTATACATATCTTCTGAAATGGAAGAATGAACGTACGCAGCATCACTTGCACATACAATAAGTGTCATATTGTTGTCGAATTCTTGAATTTGATCAATCGCCTGTAGAGCTAGATCTCGATCAATACTAAACTCTTTAACCACTTGGCCATCTTTTTTAATTCGAGCAGCACTGTCACCCAGTATCCAAACTCCCTTGCCATGTTCGTCAAACAATTTTTCAACACGCTCACATTGTTTACCTGTACATGCGACAAACGTGACTCCTTTTTGCTGCATCTCTGCATAAACTGTTTTGAAAAGTTCGACATCGTACAAACTTTTATTGTTCAGAAATGTTCCGTCTAGATCAGTGACTACAAGTTTAATCATACTTATTACCCTCCTGTTTTTTGTTGGTCTTGTTTATCCTTCTGATTGCAATGATCGACGTATTTCACTTGCATGTTCTCCACCAGAATTTGAACTTTTGCGAATATACAATTGCGCTAATGATAAAATACGAACCCATCAAAACGCACGTGGTCAATATATCCACCTAATATTCCCATCAAATTCGCCTCCTGTGAAATTCATAAAACTCTTTTTTTAAATACTTTATAATGGACATTTAAAATGTCTTTAAAAAAATTCAAAACGAGTTGGTCACATGCTTATCTATGATCTCTCGCTACAAAACAAGATTAAAATATGTAACTGGTTTCATGTCAATAAATTAATTTCAGTACATTTTTCCAAGTTGCCAAGCCACAATTATGATATGTGATCGTTAAAATGCCAGCTGTTTAGGAAGAGGTATTTTAGAGAATATTAAATTTCAGAAATATCATTGCTACTTCCTATGCCTCAATATACAATAGAAGGAAATTGTTGATGAGGCCGATATGTGGTGAATATTTCGTTATTTGAATCACAAAAAATCACATAAAAAATCCTGAAAAATTAAATTGAATAAGGTTGTATAGGGATATTCAAAAAGTAATTCAATTGGGTTAGTTAGAAAAGCCTTACAACCTTTTTTCTAACTACACAACTACTACGTGGGTATATACCATTTGTGTATCCTCTTAAAAATCAGCTCGTGGAAGATCCATAGTGTACTTATATTAAGTGAACTAGTGTAAATGAAAACGGAGTACCTTGATAGTAAAAATACCCACTAGGTAGATACTACATAGTGGGTCTATTAAGATTAGACCAAAGACTTCACCTATATGTCTACATGGAAAGGGGAGGGGATAGGAAGCTTAGATTAAACAGTCTCTTTCAATATATTACGAAAAAAATCACTTTTGTATGGCTTTTTCTTCGGTTAGGGTTTTCATGAGTTGTGAAATGCAGCTTTGTGCTACGCCAAGTAATTTTGCATATTCAATTTGAGTTGAATTAGGTAGTTTTTGTATTAATTGTTCTAGCTGATTTGACCGCCGTCGACCGTTCGGCAGGAATGGGGGCAAAGATCATGCTGATGCCTTGTGCGGTGCTTGTGTTAGTCACCATCTTATATGGTTTGGCACCCGTCGCACCGGTCCTGGACTGACACCACAGAACATCGCTTCAGTCAAGACGGACACAATAAAATTAGACGATTGATGAAGCTAATTGAATAAGTCCGTTAACAAAGAGGGTACTGCACTCCAGATTTCCTGGGAACAGTACCTTCTTTGCGGCCTGTATATTATTGAATCCCATTCGATTGTAGCCTGTCTCGCGAAAACGTATAGTAGAAATAACGATTGTGCTAAACAGTGAACATTAGTTGAATGAAACGGTGACAGTCTAGGACTTTATTTTCTGGTCCCTAGCTGTTGCCGTTTCATTTTTAAGATCCAGTCTAAACTATTACTTTACCCAAGCGGGGTTTCGCCATCATCAACGCGCTTCCGATGTTCCTCCCCAGGTTTCACCCCATATGCGCATTTCCCGAAGTACAGGTATGTACGCCCTTCCTTTATCTGTTAGCGAATACTCAACAGTAACAGGTGAGGTAGGGAACACCTGGCGGTTGATGACTTCATGCCGCTCAAAATGACGCAGGACATCCGTTAAAGACTTGATGCTGACATTGTCTAAATATCTTCGCATCTGATTAAATCGCTGCGGACCCAGACTAAGTAAGGTGAGTACCAAAATAGCCCATTTTCCGCGAACAACCTCCAACGCCTCGCGAATGGAGATGAGACATTGTTCGTCCTCTTTGCTTATATCCACAAAATCATTCCTTACTATAGTATAGTTAGTCTAATTTATTGAGCTATATAAAAATAATGTGTCTACTTTAAAGTAGACACTTAATAATTTATAGTAACACTAAAGCTTATTTAACTGCAATGGTTGAATTTGTTTTGAAGGTCTACTACTAATTATTTAGAACATCTTGTGCCAACTTGGGGCAAGGTAATTATGGGGAGGAGAGAAGCATGTCCGTTGAACAATCGTCACAGAAGGTGGAGGCGCAGTTTTTCGATGTTATTCAAGATCGGAGATCTGTAAGGTACTATGATTCCGAAGTAAAGATCTCACGGGACGAAATGAAGGATATATTGCAGCTAGCTACACTGGCTCCTTCTGGCGCCAATCTCCAGCCGTGGAGGTTTCTCGTCATCGACTCGCAGGAGCTAAAACAAAAACTGCTTCCGATCGCCAACAGCCAGCAGCAAGTGATTGAGGCTTCAGCTGTCATTGCGATACTCGGAGATTTGGAAGGCTATAAATTGGCCGAGAAAGTTTACGGGATGGCGGTCGATGCGGGGTACATGCCTGAAGAGACAGCTAAATCATTCGTGGAGCGATACCAAAGACTGTTCGCGAGTATGCCTCCAGAAAATGTACTCCGAAAAGTATTTATTGATAGTGGACTGGTATCCATGCAGCTAATGCTTGTCGCCCGTGCAAAAGGCTATGATACGGTCCCGATGGGCGGCTTTGACCAAGTAAAATTTGTAGAAGAGTTTGATATTCCGGCGAGATACGCTCCAGTTATGCTTATCGCCATAGGTAAGGCGGTGAAGCCCGGACACCGGACGGTAAGATTACCGATAGAAGATGTCGCTTTCTTTAATGAATTGCCTAAGGATTGATATTAATCATTCATGTAATATAAAAGAAGCTAAAGGATATGAAATGCACCTCCAATTGTTAACCACTACTAACAATTGGAGGTGCATTTTTGAGTTTTTTGGTGGCACCTGATCCTTATTGATCATTAATGAGGATGTCCCTGGACATTTGCGCTGTGGGGCGGACCACTATTTCACTTACCCACGCCATTTGGTTGCTCAATTGCGAACGCAATAGCTTTAGCGATAGAGTAGGGGGATAACCCAATGTTCTGATAAGCTTCGAGTTTGGCTTTCATCTCTGAGTCCTTTATGGCGTCCAGGGAATCCAATTGTGTGGATCCAGGTGTGTTTGTGAATCCGGGTGAAACGATCGTTACTCGAAGCTTGTTGCTGGCATCTTGACGCAGGCCCTCTGAAATCGAACGGCAAGCTTTGTCCCCAGACTGGCCTTCGGCTCACTGAACAGTATGGTGTGGAAGACCTTTGAAAAATTTGATTACACTGTGTATAAATAAACCTTAGCTTCATATGGTCTCAATGTAATATTTTGAGTATCAACAAGTGCAGTTTCCGACTTGTAGTTGGAAATCAGTAGTTTTCCAGATTGAGGAATAGAGCTTTCTTTTGGAAAAGAAATACTCGTAGGTTCACCAAAAAAGTTGAGAATTACCACCAGTCGTTCGTTACCCAATGCTCGCTGATAAGCAAAAACTTTCTCATGATTTTCTGCAACAATTGAGTAGTCACCATAAACAATAATGTCATGCTGCTTGCGCAGTTCAATTAGCCGACGATAATAATGAAAAATAGAATCTGGATCAGACAGCGAAGATTCTACATTAATTTGTTTGTAGTTAGGATTAACACCGATCCAGGGCTTACCAGTTGTAAATCCGGCCTGCGGTGAGTCATTCCATTGCATAGGAGTGCGGCTATTGTCGCGTCCTTTGATGTAGATAGAATTCATAATGGAGGCTTCATCTTGGCCTGCAGCCATGTATTCTTTATACATATTGAGGATTTCAATACCCTTGTATTCTTGGATTGTTTCAAAGCGCACATTTGTCATTCCGATTTCTTCGCCTTGGTAAATGTAGGATGTGCCTTGAAGCGTATGCAATAGGGTCGCCAGCATTTTGCCAGACTCTTTATGATAATTCTTATCGTCTCTAAAACGGGAAAGCATGCGAGGTTGATCATGATTATTCAGATACAGGCTATTCCAACCCTTTCCATTCAGTCGAGCTTAAAAAGAATGCTAATGAAAAAAAGTTCTGTTGGGTACACAAGCTGAGCACTTAGCAACGGTCGGTCTAGTAAGAGTTATCTCTGGATATACATATGCAAGAGTGATTCAGGCTACCGAAAATGAGAGAGGGAATCAGTGGTATACTTGGACCAGGACAAGATTGCTCAGTGGGCCAAAGGAGAGATTATGGGTCTTACGAAGATTATATGGTCCAAGGGTATTCGGACGGAACATTTAGACCGAAAGACCATATGAGTAGACAGGAAGGAGCCATGCTTTCTTTGAAAGAGAAAAAATAATGAAAGAAAATATCAAGCTCAGGCAAATACTGCCCGAGTCATTATCCTGAATCCATAAACCGTGCATAACCGTGTTAAAATTGATGTATAAGATGATAAATATTTGGGATTTGGAGGTTGTCTTGTGAGCAGAATTTCTACAAATGACTTAAAAGATATTTTGAAAAGAGCGACCCAATCAGCGCGTCAAGAAGCCAAAAAAAAAGGTGTTCCTGCTGTCTATGAGGAAAATGGAAAGATGATTAAAGAATATCCTGATGGAAAAAAAACTCAGATCATTTTTACAGAAGAAGGAAAGCGAGAAGTTGAGTACACTTAACGCCTGGAAACAAGTGCAAGACAAGAAAACCAGCTAATGTTTGTCAAGGGGTACCACTAATATTTTAACGAAACTATACGCCAAGGACATGGTGTATTTTTCTATAAATTGAACGGTATGATCGTCTATAGGTTGAGTACTAAATTCCATATTGTTCAGGAAGTGCGGAGCGCCCGCGCACATTATAGAGCAAATGGTGCATGGGTTGTCACCAATAGCAACTTTACATCACAGGCCTATGAGTTGGCTAAATCCAATAGTGTCAGGCTAATCAGCCGGAATGAATTTGGTAGAGATGCTAGTACAAACGAAAGAAAAATGTTGTCCTCTAAGAAGACAAGTGCTTAATTCAATAACGATGCTGCCTATTGTAGAATTATTACCTTATAAAGAAAATGATTTTGAATATTATTGAAGTGATCCCACGCGAAATTGAGGAATGATTCAACTGTTGAATGAAAGGGGGAATGATCCTTAGCGAATTGGCTCGAGTGCTATTATTTATAACAGAATCTGAATTATTGCCTTAGTAACATACTGAAGAAATTTTACTAATAAGAGTCTAATAGAAAATGTAGGTTGTAACGAGAAAGATCAGCACTGATCTTTTTGTTTCGTTTGCTGTAGGGAGAAACTCTTTGTTGTAAAAGATCCTTATAGGTGATCCTCACAAATAACCGTGGGTAGTAGTACATAAGGTTTGTTGATTGTTTTCTTAGTTGAATTAGAATCGATTTGCTGCAATTCATGTTCCCATTGACTTATATACTCTAGAATAGAAATAAATCTTTTACTTTGAAGGGAGACCGAAACATATGAGGGGTTTGTACTATCATCCTAATCGGATCAAATATAATGGTTCACCAGTGTTAATAGACTCAGGAAAACACGATGCCATATCATTGTTTGTAAAGTTAATAGAACAAATGGCACCAGATGTACTGGAACAATTAGAACATGGCGTTTATGAAAGCTATACACAAGCTTTTCAATGGTATGCAAGTCAAAAGGAACTGACTCCCAATGAAGAGCCGTCAAATTGGAAACTAATAAAAGCAGCCCGCACAGATTACTTTCCTGAATATATGAAATTAAAAGAGAGTCTATACGGCTGGGCTACTAAGTACCACTTAACAGGAGATGGAGACTTGTACCTAAATTTGGCTCTATGGGGGATTGCTAACTATTATGATGACCGGAAAGAGGAATCAAGAAAAGAAAGACAGCTGAATATAAAAAAGCACGCTGAAGATCTTGAAGTCGGTCCGGAGGCTCTTCGCGCAATGTCAATTTACAAATGCTCTTGGCCGTATGAGGAACAGTTATCATTATCAGAGTATCTCTACTTTGAGGACGAACACGACGATATTGAATTAAGTAGAAGTGTCGGTAAACAAGAAAAAATATATCATTCATTTTTTTCGAGATATTTCCCTTTCGTGTTTTCCCCAGAAGATATATTCTGTTTGTCTGGAAACGATAAACCAAATATCCATGCTTTTGAAATGCTTAGAATGTTTGACGAAAGTAAGAGCAATATTATTGAAGCTAAAATCATGGATTCGTCTAAAACTAACTCACTTACACAACCATGGGAGGGCGGGAAGGGTTGGGATCCGCGGAAAGAAACCTGGAAAGAGTTCGAGAGACTCATAGACACATATTATGAACAATATAAAAATCTATATCGTGAACGAACAGAGCAATTCCTTCAAGAACGAGGATATGTAAAAGATAAAGAGAAGAGAAATTTAGAACATTTTAAATGGCTCGTAGATTATCAAATTAAAGGATGGACTCTAAAAGAAATTGCTGATCACTATAGTAAGGTTAGATCTGAGATAATCAACGAGGATACTATTTTCCATGGAATTAAAAATACAGCCAACTTGGTTCTTGTTTATCTAAGATCCTCAAAAAACAAACAAGGCACTTGGATTTAACAATTTCAATGATGGCTGGCATTACCACCTAGTAATACAAAGAGGAATAATATATGAAAAAGAAATGATTCTTTGTATCAGCCTTATCTATTAGTTGTTGGGAGCTGTTGTGCTGTTGTCGTGCCGAGTGCGATCTTTGCAAGTGTAACTGATTCTGCCAATATATCCGCTACTGCGACCCAAGATGTTGGTACAACAAATAACTTCTCAAAAATCCAGAAACGTTTTTAATGACACATCCAACAAACAAGATCCAGTAACAAACTGAAGATCGTAAGAGGCGGAAAGGAGGAAGCAAAAGCGAATTATCAAAAATTCAAGAAACAAGGCCTAATCGATGGTCTTAGCTGGTTGACTGGAGATAAAGCAGAATAGTCAAAATGGAACCATATGTATTAAGGTTAATTTATCACACTTCCAAAAACTTCAAAGTAGTAGAACCTGCCCTGGGATTTTCTGGGGCTCTTTTTGGTTGTCCTTCCTTACAAAAGCTGCCTCCTTTAAATTTGGACCTTTGCATTTTTTCATGTTTAGGATACCCGGTATCATTTTTTACAATAAGATCAGAGAATGGATCTGGTCGATACTATGAGCTAAAGAAGAACCTATGAAGTATGTGTTTATGGAAAACATCCATTTTTGTTACATAACAAAATCAATTTAGAACATAATATGCTTGCACAAAAATAATCCTTAGAGGTGATTTAATGAACAATTCAGAAAAACAATTTCAGATAAAATCCTATTCTAGCACAGAATCTCAGAGGGTATTAGAATATTGGACGCTAGAAAGAATAACATGAATGAATATAGGCAAATGAAATTTTCTGAACAGGGAACAAACCATGTTATAAAATAAGAGTTAAGTTCAGAAACGTTTATCGGCGAGAATCAATCAAGTTTTTTCACTTCATTACGCTCTAAAATGAAAGCGTTGACATGTATTTCAACCCACTATATACTTAGCTTAATTAAATGAATAGCACTAGGATTGTTACTGTTACGCAGGCAAAACCTAAGGAACAAAATGTTAAGATCTAAGGATCTTATGTATTTTGTTATACTTAGGTTTTTTTGTTTATAGAGAGAGGAAGGTTAAATACAAGTGGTTTCGGCACTCTGCTGAAGCCATTTTCTTCTATTAATGAAGTCACATCTGAGAGGAGCGATAAACTTGGAATACAAATATGAGCTGGTCCAGGCAGACAATCATTTTCCGTTAAAAATTATAGTTCATTCCTCCAATGAACCAGCGTACATACCTGGGCATTGGCACGATAGCATCGAAATATCCTATGTGCTTTCAGGAAGAATTGACCATATCTATATTGATGGTGCGAGTTATAGCTCCAAAGAAGGAGATATTGTGCTCATTAATTCGAATGCTATTCATTCCTTTTCTGTGGCTAAGGGAAAAGGAAGAGAGGCCATAACCGTTCTGATTCCTTCTGAATTTATTCGAGAAAATGTTAACGGCAGTAAACCCATTTCATTTGACTGTATATCTATTTTTGAAACTAACGAGCAGCGATTACAGCATTTTGCGGAGCTGCGTGATTTGCTAAACACCTTATTTGCGGCTTATCTCAACCGGCATAATGACCCTTTAACGTATATCCATTTAACGTCATTATCGTATAAACTGGTGTATCTGTTATTAATGCATTTTAAAATGGATAATGAATCTATCCGTGGTTTTAACTCCGATAAATATTTGGAGCGGTTGACGTTGATAACCGATTATATCAAAGAGAATTACGATCAAAGCTTATCCTTGGATTCCATAGCTCAGGTTTTTGGGTTTTCTCCGGAATATTTGTCCCGTTTTTTTGTGAAGCATGTAGGGATGACTCTATTTCAATATATCAATGCCATCCGCCTGGAGAGATCTTATCGTGTTCTCATGAATACGGATCATTCCATCATACAAATTGCGCTGGAGCATGGATTTCCGAACGAGAAGTCTTTTGCCAGGGTATTTAAAAAGGTTTATCAGGCAACACCGCATCAATATCGAAAAGAAAACAAGGGGTATTCTGGAGCAAGGAGTCAGTAATTGACCTGAATTAGGCTAATAAAAGACAGGATGCAAATTAAAAAGATTATTAAAATAAATAATGTAAGCGTTTCATTAATGGATCTGGGAGGTAAGACATCATGTTTAAACGGTTTCAAAAGGTTGCTAAGACAACTATGTTACTCACTTTAGCTATCGGTACGACTCTTGTTTTCAGCTCCGGTGCATGGGCCAAGGATGTAAAGATACAGCCCACCTCATACCGGACGGTTGCGGAAGTTAAGGATTGGGGAGCAGCCATTACGAAGATCATTGTTAACCTGGGTAAGCCAATACCTAAAGATGCGATAACAAAGGATACATTTAAGGTGCATGTGGAAAGAAGCGACAACCGATTGGTAAATCCCTTTATTGAGAATGGCAACCGGAAAGTCATCAAGGCTTATGTATCGGACAAAAGTGGCAACCCTGTAAATAAAACCGGAAGCTATGTCGTATTAGAAATGGAAATCGGCCCGGCCCTAACACTAAGCTCAGCTATTCATTATGATGCGGCAGGTTCCGGGTTTAATGCATGGAATGATAACAAATACACGATCACGCAGCAAAAAGCTATTAAAACCAAATCCGGAACGATTTCCGGCTTGAAGATTGATACTTCCGCAGGACAGATACGGAAGTTGGTTGATCAATTTGCGAGCGGTAAATCTACTTTTGATGGAGTTACTTTAACCTACGCAGACTATGCACCGGCAAAAGACAAAGTGAAAAACCCTTTGGTGATCTGGCTGCATGGTATGGGTGAGGGAGGTACCGATCCAACGATTCCGATTGCCGGAAATAAAGCAGCAAATTTTGCCTCTAAGGATATTCAATCCTATTTTGGCGGGGCTTATGTGTTGGCACCTCAGACCCCAACCTACTGGATGGATGGCTTTACAAGCTTTGGGGACGGAACTTCCAAGTACGAGCAAGCATTGATGTCCTTAATTAAGGATTACGTGGCCAAAAACAAAGACATTGATACAGATCGAATCTACATTGGTGGAGACTCCAACGGTGGTTACATGACTATGCTGATGATCCGTGACTATAAAGATTATTTTGCAGCAGCTGTGGTCGCATGTGAAGCCTTGAAGGATAGTCTTATAACCGACGAACAGATTAATGAAATGAAGGACCTGCCGATCTGGTTTGTGGCTGCCAAAACCGACACCGTGGTTCCGCCCAACGATTATACGGTTCCGACCTACAACCGTTTAGTGAATGCCGGAGCGAAGGATGTCCATATGTCGTTATTTGATAACGTAGTAGATACCTCTGGTTTGTACAAAAAGAGCGACCAAACACCGTATGAATACAACGGCCATTGGTCTTGGATTTACGTATATAACAACGAAGTATCGAAGGTGATTAACGGAAAGAAAACAACGATGATGCAATGGCTGGCCTCCAAAACATTGGACTAAAGTATAGCAATGATCGTATTAATTGCCGCGTAAATCGCGGCTTTTTATATTTTGGGGGATGAGATTATTTCAAAACCAAATGCCAAGAATCTCATACTGCAACGCTATATAAAACTCCGTCAAAAAAAATAATTGACGGAGTTTAATTCTTCCTTTCACTTATTCACTTCAATCAGCCCATCCGGTTTTTCCCGATTAGAGAGTAATTCAGATACCGTAACGAAGGTATAACCTCTCTTCTTGAGCTCGGGTAGAATAATTTTCAAGGCTTCAACGGTTTGCGTACTTTGATGTACATAATCGTGCATGAGGACAATGTCGCCGTTACGGGCGTTGCGAAGGACCTTATTAGCGATACGATGTACACCGGGTTTTCGCCAATCTAAGGTGTCCTGATGCCAGGACCATAAAATAATTTTCAGCCCTTTCTCCTTGGAGAGCTTGACCAGCGAATCGGTATAGGAGCCGCCGGGCGGCCTAAAAAGATGGGTCCCCGCACCAGTTGCCTGTACGATGCTCGCCTGAGCTTGATCCAATTCGGACAGAGCTTTGTTGCGAGAAATATACTGAAAGGATGAGTGAAGGAAGGTATGGTTGCCAACTTCATGCCCTTCTTCTCGTTCCCGCTTGACAAGGTGAGGCAGCTTTTCTACACGGCTGCCGACGACAAAAAAGGTCGCTTTAGCATCGTATTCTTTAAGCAAATCCAAAATGGCAGGCGTATTGCTTCCATCCGGTCCGTCGTCGAATGTGAGGGCAATCAACTTGCGATGGGTAGGAACTTCCCATACAATGTCGCCGCGTTCTTCATAATAGGCTCTTCCCTTTGTAGGAGTAGGGGAGGCGTATGATGGGGCTTGTGCATTGGTAGATGGAGTGGGACAAGAGCTGAGACACAGTAAAGAAACAGCGATTCCAGCGCACAGCAAATGGTTATATTTCATAAGGCTTCTTCTCCGTTCTAACGTATTCTCACATTAGCTTGCCAAGAAGAAGCGTATACCATTCCCCGTTTCTAAGATTCATCATTTCAAACCAATCAAAATTAGATCTAATGGCTTCTTCAATATGGAAAACAAATAACTAAAACCTCCAACTTCGTAATGTGCCAATGGCAGGCTCCTTACGGAATTGGAGTTTTTTTTGTCTTTTTAACTAGACAGATTGTATGGATCGAACGCTAGCTCAACAGGGTTATAACCAATAAATTATATAATACCAGCGGCAGAATGACATTGTTGTAGGCATAGGAGCGATCAGGGGTGGTGGTGCCTGAAAAGGGTGAGTGAACTTGCTGAGGGACTCTCAGATACAAATGATCCGCATCGATGTGCACAATCGTTCCTTCATATACTTGATGATCCATCGTTTGTACCCTGACCGTGTGATTCATGTAGGGGCTTAATTGATAATGCAAATGATCGCGGATCTTTTTGAGTTCGGCCTGTAATTCCGGTCTAGCTTGATATAAAGTTTACGGACTGACGGTGTTGTACGGCATTCGCCTCTAACCTCCATACCATGTAATGGTGCATCGTATGCAGGAGTTTATGTCCTTGTGCTTATACCTATAGAGAGTTGCTTTTACAAAAAGAAAAAACATTAACATTTTACTCCAGCCCACTTGACGTTCCCTTTACATCGAAACGATACACTTACTGAGGTTGGTTTGAAAAGAAAGGGGCGCTCCGTTTTGGGTGAGCTTAACAAATCTATGGGACTGGGGACGAGGAGTCAGCAACAGACTTCGTCTAAAGCCCGCATACGCACGGGTTCGCTAAAAATTCAAAGATTGCGCGAAAACGCGCTGGCGTATACCTTTTTGGCTCCATCGCTTATTTTGTTTGCTGTATTTATGTTTTACCCGATGATCAAGTCCGTTTATCTCAGCTTGCATTCTACAGATCCCGCAGGAAACGTTGCAGCTTATGTGGGGTTAGATAATTTTACTACACTTTTCAGCTCGGGACTGTTTCTGCAAGGGATTAAGGTGACACTCCTGTTTGCACTGTTAACCGTACCAGTAGGTATTTTATTGGCGCTGGTACTGGCTGCACTTACACACAGTAAATTGCGGGGAATGCGTATCTTCCAGTTTGCCTTTTCGCTGCCGATGGTGTTGTCAGTCGGTTCATCTGCGGTCATTTGGAAATTTCTCTTTCATCCGACACTGGGGATGTTCAACTATGTGCTTTCCCTGCTACATATCAATCCGGTTCCATGGCTGACCAGCCCAGATTGGGCGCTGTTCTCAGTAGCCATAATGACCATCTGGATGAATCTTGGCTTCAATTACATTATCTTATCGAGCGGACTTCAGGGGATTCCAGATGACATGTATGAAAGTGCCAAAATGGACGGAGCTGGCCCGCTCGTCACGTTCTGGCGTATCTCCATGCCACTGTTATCACCGACGATCTTTTTTGTGACCGTAGTTTCCATCATTGGAGCCTTCCAGTCCTTTGCTCAAATTAATATTTTGACCAAAGGCGGTCCAGTGAACAGTACGAATGTATTTGTGTATTCCATCTATCAGGAAGCTTTCGTTAATTTCCGGTTCGGAACGGGAAGCGCGCAGGCGATTGTCTTGTTTGCTGTCATTCTGCTGCTCACGATGATTCAGTTCAAATGGGTGGAAAGAAAGGTGCATTACCAATGAAACGACATCTGAATTCAACATTGCTGTATGTGCTGCTTACGATTGCAGCTGCTCTCATTTTGTATCCGGTTATATATACGTTTTTTATGGCAGTCATGTCGCCGGAGGAAGCAAGCGCTTATCCACCAAGCTTTTTTCCTCATTCTTTTCATTTGGCGAATTTCACAGAAGTGTTTGAAATTGTTCCGATTGCAGCCTTTATTGGCAACACCTTTCTCATTTCAGGTCTGACGATGATTGGACAGCTGATTACAGCCAGCTTGGCGGCCTACGCCTTTGCCAAAATGGAATTCAAGGGAAAAAACTTTATTTTCAGCATGTTTGTAGCGACGATGATGATCCCTTGGGAAGTGACCATTATTCCAAACTACCTAACGGTACGAAGCTGGAATTGGCTTGATACATATCAAGGCTTGACGGTTCCTTTTCTGGCGACGGCATTCGGGACATTCCTGTTAAGGCAATTTTTTCTCCAGCTTCCCAAGGAACTGTTTGAGGCGGCTCGTATGGATGGGTGCGGACATGTCCGTTACTTTCTGTTCCATGTGCTTCCGTTATCGCGTCCGGCGCTCGGAACACTGGCAGTGTATTCGTTCCTGAACATGTACAATTCGTATCTCTGGCCTTTACTGATCACCAATAGCGAGAATATGCGTACGGTACAGATTGGAATATCTATGCTCGAATTTCAGGAATCGACTTCATGGAATCTGGTATTTGCGGGTACGGCTCTTGTCATTTTACCGTCTCTGCTCTTGCTGATCTTTGGACTAAAACAGTTGGTTCGTGGAATGGCAGCGGGTGCACTTAAAGGCTGATCACATATGTCAAAAGAAAGCAACACCTGCGCAAGCAGCCCATATACAGAGCTTCAACACACAAGAATATCGCAAGAGAATGCCAATTCAAGAATCATTTAATCAAAGGGAGAGAAGAGAGATTATGAGATTTTTTCGTCTGAAAAGTGCATTGACCCTGCTTATTCTGACTGCCATGGTGGTTGCAGCAGGTTGTAGCAATAATACTGCTGCAGAGAAGCCGGGTAATGGTAGTGATGGGGCAGCAGCGGCTTCCCCAGTGAAGCTGACTTGGTGGCATTCGATGTCCGGTAACGGTGAAAAAGCAATCAAGCAGATCGCTGCTGACTTTAACGCCAGTCATAAGGACATTCAGGTAGAGCCAGTATATCAAGGCAAATATGATGATAGCTTGAACAAGTTGAAAGCGTCGCTTGGTTCCAATAGCGGCCCGGACATCATTCAGGTATACGAAATCGGTAGTAAATTCATGATCGACTCCAAAATGATCACACCTGTACAACAATTTATTGATGCAGACAAGTTCGATCTGTCGCAGCTAGAGCCGAATATTACACGATATTACACGATTGATGGTAAATTGAACGCGATGCCGTTCAATACGTCAAACCCGATTTTATATTACAACAAGGATGCATTCAAAGCCGCAGGACTTGATCCAGCTAATCCCCCGAAAACGTATGATGAGTTCGAAAAGGCTGCCAAAGCTTTGAGCAAGGATGGTAAATCCGGTGCTTCCATTGCCATCTACGGCTGGTTTATGGAGCAACTGTTTGCCAATCAGAACGCGGATTATGTGAATAATGGCAATGGTCGTGACCAAGCGGCAACGGAATCCATGCTGAATTCGGATGCCGGTGTAAAAACGCTGACATGGTGGAAGAAAATGATCGATGAAAAGGTTGTATCCAATCTGGGACGTAACTCGGACGATACGGCAAAGGCTTTTTCCGCAGGACAAATTGCGATGACGCTGGATTCCACCGCTTCGCTGCGTAATATTGTGGAGCAGGTTGGCGATAAATTTGAAGTAGGCACAGGATTCCTGCCAAGAGCCAATGAAGCTAAAGAAGGCGGCGTGGTTGTAGGCGGCGCGAGTTTGTACATTATGAACAACAAGCCTGAAGCCCAACAGAAGGCAGCGTGGGAGTTCATTAAATTCGTCGCTTCCCCAGCTGTACAGGCACAATGGAGTGTAAATACCGGGTACTTCCCGATCACGAAAGCAGCCTATGACGAGAAGGTACTCAAAGACAATATGGTAAAATATCCGCAATTCCAGACGGCGGTTGACCAATTGCACGCATCGGCACAATCCACCGCTACACAGGGCGCAGTGATGGGCGTATTCCCAGAAGCGCGCCAAATCGTCGAAGGTGCAATCGAGGCCGTTCTGAGTGGCCAGCAACAGCCAAAACAGGCATTGGATCAAGCTGCACAAGAAATAACAGGCAAAATTGCGCAATACAATCAAACGGTGAAAAAATAGTCGGCCTTCCCTTAAAATCGGTTGATAATCTGTAGAATGGCCCCCTTATCATCCGATTTTATGACATAGCGGATCGAATGAGTGACCCCCTCACTTATTCGATCCGTTTTTGCATTTTTATTTTTTTAGAATAAGCGTTTAGACGAAATGTCTAAAATGAATTATTTTCATTTTTCCTATTGCTGGGTAACTAAAGATGGGCTTATAATAAATACATAATTTTTGTACTGGACGGTCAGTTCAAAAAAGGAGGAAGCATGAAACAGCAAACGAAGGAAATTATTTTTAACGGCGCACTTAAAGCTTTTTCCGAACGAGGATTTAACGAAACAAACATGGAAGAAATTGCTAAGGTTTGTGGCATAGCCAAAGGAACCCTGTACTACAATTTTAAAAACAAGCAAGAATTGTACATTTACATTTTGAAGATGGGGATGGAGCGATTTGTGCAGGATATCCATGAAGCGATGGCTCAGGTTCCTATGGATCAGGTAGAATTGAGGGTTCGCAAGCTGATCCAAGTACATATTGAGTTCATTGGGAGAGAGCCGGATTTTTGCCGTTTACTGGTTAGCAAGGGATGGGTCTCACAGGAACAGCATTTTAATATTAGGCAGGTGTTGGCAGACTATTTTGATTTTATGGAGGCGGAGATCGATTCCGGTAAGTTATATGGGAAAATTTCAAGTAAGCTGGATGCCAAAACAACAGCCAATTGCTTATTTGGGATTTACATTTTCGCTCCGATGCGGTCCATGGTTTGGGGCGAAACGATGAATCTGCAAGAGGTTCGAGAAAGTATTGAAGTATTTGTGTGTAATGCATTGGGCATGCAACATTAATAGACAGATGGAGTGATGAAAACATGAAAGCTAAAAAATATACGATTTACGTCGTACTTATTATTTTAATCGCGGTAGGAATTTATGCCTTGACTGCTTTCCCACGGGGTGGGAGCAGCTTGTCTGCGGATCAGTCTTCTTCCATACCTACGGCTTATGTGGAGTCGGATACCCTCAATGCCAGCTTTAAAATGGCAGGACGGATTGATCAGATGCTCGTCAAAGAAGGCGATCAGGTTAAAAAGGGGCAGGTGTTAGCCCATCTGGAAAGTCGCGAGTTGGAAGATAAGGTGAAGCAGGCACAGGCGGCGTTGCTGGCAGCTAAGAGTAATGTATCCAAAGCAAAAGCCAGTGTGTTGCAGGCTCAAGCAGGCGTAGGCCAGGCACAGGCTACTGTAAGCGCCGCTCAGGCCAAGAAGAGCCAAGGTACGACATCGGTCAGTGTGACCGCTGAGGCATCCTCCAGCCAGATCGAACAGGCCAAAGCGGCTGCGAACGCCGCCAAGGCAAAACTGGATGCGCTCAAGAGCGGGGCAAGACCGCAGGAGCTTGAGCAATTGCAAGTATCTGTGAAGATAGCCAAGGAAACGCTGGATCTGACCGTTAAAAATCTAGAGCGTGCCAAAAAGCTTCAAGAAGCCGGAGCAGCAACCCAGGCATCTTTGGATCAAGCGACATTGGAACATCAACAGGCAGTGGCCAAGTATAATGCAGAGTCGCAAAAATTGGATATGGCACGGGAGGGAAGCCGCAAGGAGGAAATTACGGCGGCTGAAGCTCAATACCGTCAAGCCTTGGCTGCGGTGAAGGAAGCACAGGCAGGAGCGGGCAAAGTTGCTGTGCAACAGGAAGATGTCAAAGCTGCTCAGGCTTCGGTAGAACAAGCGCAATCCGCCGTGAAGGCGGCGCAATCCACAGTTGAGCAGGCTCAATCTGCGGTTGCAGGAGCCAATGCTCAGGTAGCCCAAGCGGAAGCCGCGCTTCAAGAGGCTCAGACCTATTTGAGCTACACGACGCTATATGCGGCCGAAGATGGAATCGTAAAATCCAAGTCGCTTAGCTTAGGTGAAATGGCTAGCGCAGGATTCCCGGTCTATACTATTGAAACTTCGACACAACGTTGGGCTAAATTCTATGTACCTGAAACGTCTCTGAATGGCCTTCAAGCAGGGGATACTGTCCAAATTAAATTGCTGTCTGGCGGTAAGGAGCTGAAGGGTAAAGTCATTCTGTTAGAATCGGCTGCTGACTTTGCCATTCAAAAACCGAGCCAAAGCTCCGGTGACAAGGATGTCCGTTCCTTCGGTGTTAAAGTAGCATTGCCAGACCTTGCTGCATCGGTTCCAACAGGCTCCACGGTTCTGTTTACAGGCAAAGGGGCGCAGTAATATGCAGGATTCACAGGAAAGACTTCGTATCCGCGATGTGTTTCGCGAGGAATGGCTGAGCATCTTCCGGGACCGCCGCTTTATGGCTATTCTGCTGATTACGCCGATTGTGTATACGATACTATTTGGCTTCCTGTATTCACATCAGCGGATTACCGAGATGCCTGTCACCGTGTACGATGGAGATAATTCGCAGCTCAGTCGCCAGATCATTCAGGCGTTCGATTCGACCGACTCATTTGCCGTTACACGGCAAGCAAACAATCAGGATGATGTAGTCCGTCAAGTAGAGACAGGAGAAGCTAAGGTCGGAATCGTCATTCCCGACAACTTTACCACTCGGCTTAAGCATGGGGAGAATCCACCTGTGCTCACGCTGATTGACGGCAGTAATATGATGTATTCCAATAGCGCCAGTCGGATTGCGAATCAGGTCATTAGCAGCGTGAGCGCTGGAGTATCGGTCAATTCCATGAAGCAAAAGGGAATGAACGCCGATCAGGCTGCCTCAACGCTGACTACCATCCCGTTCCGGTCCAGGGTACTATTTAACCCGGTATATGATTATAAGCTTTTCATGCCGCTGGGGGTTATTTCTGCGGCTCTCCAGCAGTGTCTGTTGCTTGGGATTGCGTTGTCCTGCACACGTGATAAGGAAGCAGGGACTTGGGGAAGATTTGGTGCATGGAGAAATACCCCTTGGCGTTTGGCTATTGCCAAACTGGCACCGTATTATGCGGCGGGAGCTTTCAATGTGCTGACTGTATTCAGTATCAGCGCTCTATACTTTGATATTCCGTTTAGGGGACAGGTAATGCCATTGATTTTAGTGTCGCTGGTCTTTAACTTTGCCTTGTGCGGATTAGGCTTCCTGTTCAGTCTCTTTTCCAAAACCAGAGTAGATGCGACCCAAACCCTGATGCTGATTGCTGTTCCTTCCTTTATGCTGTCAGGCTATACGTGGCCATTAGAGGCTATGCCCGGCTTCTTGCGGGGGCTTGCTGAGATATTGCCACTGACGTATTATCTGGATGCTGTACGGAACATCACGCTCAAAGGACTGGATATCACATACATCTTCAAAGATATGATTGCTCTAGGCGTCATTGGTTGTGTGAGTCTGCTGGTGTCTTTTGCGATCTATCCGTTATTCTTTAGACAGCACCAGACGACGGAGCAGCATGCCGATGTGCCCGCTCAAGAAGGATTCACGCTAAAAGGCTGAGAGTAACTCTAAATATGGATATCATAAAAAGGCAGATCAGGAGTAAACCCTGATCTGCCTTTTGCTTATTCGTATGGTTTAAAAGCGGAAATATATTATTGCGGCTGCTTAAGATCCTCGATAGAATCAATCGGCACATAGGATGGAACGACAAGCCCGGACATAACGCCAGTCATGCTGGTTCCGATGTCATCCACCTTATCCTTGTATTGAGCCCAATAATCAGCATGCGTCAATGGAAGCCAAGCGGCTGCGGTAGCATCTACACTTCCGCCAGCCACGCCAGTCCACATCGGGCCGATTTCCACTTGCAGAGCTGTTACTTTATAGCCCAATTTTTGTTCCAATACATATTTCAATACGTTCGTACTGGCAATTTCAGAATCCCAAGCAGCGTAGCTTAGCTTCAAAGGATCGCCGTTGACCGGCTGCAGACCCTTGATCCATTCCTGAACCTTGTCAGGATGTTTATCAGCCCAATTCTTGGCAGCTTGCTGTGGGGCAGTACCGTCCTGAATCGCGATCATCACTTCACCCATATCTTCAGCAGTCCACTTAAATCGGCTTAGAAATTCATAAGCCACAGGTGCATCTTGCTTCAAGCCTTTGCGGGCGATCGTATGAATTTCTTCCTTATCACCGTACGCCTTTTTAGGATCTTTCAAGTATTTCAAATCATATTTGTTAAACATCCAGTGAGGAGTCCAACCTGTTACGACGATAGGTTGCTTGGCTTTGATAGCTTTATCCAGTGTAGCGGTCATAGCAGCTCCAGAGCTTTCAAGCAGCTTCCAGTCGGATAAGCTATAGTCATTAATAGCTTTAGCGGTCAGCTTCATTATTCCGGCGCCAGGGTCAGCACCGACAATGCGGTAGCCGACCTCTTTGCCAAAGTCTCCAGTTGTGGCGGAAGCCGGAGCTGCTTCAGCTCCGTTATCCTGCAAATCAGTAATCGATTTTACATCCATGTAAGCTGGAACGACCAGTCCGGTTTTAACACCGCTCATATTAGCCCCCAGATCGTCGAGCTTATCCTTGTATTTAGCCCAGTAATCCGCATGGGTTAACGGCAGCCATGCAGCAGGTGAAGCATCTACATCACCACTAGCGACACCCGTCCACATAGGACCTGCTTCCACTTGCAGTGCGGTTACTTTGTAACCCAGTTTGTTCTCCAAAATATAACTTAGCAAATTCGTACTGGCAATTTCAGAATCCCAAGCTACATAGCTTAGCTTGAAGGTGTCACCATTGACAGGTTGCAGTCCTTGGGTCCATTCCTGAACTTTGTCGGCATGTTTCTCCGCCCAATCCTTAGCAGCTTGCTCAGGACTGGTCCCAGCTTGAATGGCGACCATCATTTCACCCATATCTTCTGGTGTCCATTTAAAACGTTTCAGAAACTCATAAGCGATAGGAGCGTCCTGTTGCAATCCTTTACGGGCAATCGTATGAATACCCTCGGCTTCACCATAAGATTTCTTAGGGTCTTCCAAATATTTGAGATCATACTTGTTGAACATCCAATGAGGAGTCCAACCTGTAATAATGATCGGTTTTTTCGCTTTAATGGCTTTGTCCAGTGTGGCTGTCATGGCTGCACCGGAACCTTCAACGAGCTTCCAATCAGACAAATTGTAGTCTTGAATTGCTTTTGCAGTTGATTTCATAATGCCTGCCCCGGCATCAATACCGATAATTTTGTAACCGACTTCTTCGCCAACCGGGTTGGCAGCAGCGTTACCTTTACCAGATGCGGAATGATCCGTACCCACAAAATATTGGGATGCACCAGCGATCAAAATGACAGCTGTAACTGCAGAAGTAATCCATACTTTTTGCTTGCTGGATACGCGACTTTTGCCTTTTTGCGTAGGTTTAAACAGGTTTTGCGTAAAACGGTCAAGCACAATAGCCAGAACGACAACAGCTAGACCGGCTTCAAAACCTTTACCGATTTGCAACTGTGTCACAGCACGGTACACAACGGCACCGATGCCTTCTGCACCGATCATGGAAGCAATGACAACCATGGACAGTGACAGCATAATGGTCTGGTTAATACCAGCCATTAAGGTAGGCAATGCAAGTGGAAGCTGAACTTTGAACAGCTTTTGCGCAGATGTTGAACCGAAAGCATCTGAGGCTTCGATCAGCTCACCTGATACTTGCATAATCCCCAAGTTGGTCATGCGAATGGTTGGGGGGATAGCAAAGATAACAGATGCGATAACACCCGGCACAACACCCAGGCTAAAAAAAGTAACTGCTGGGAGCAAGTACACGAACGCAGGCATCGTCTGCATAAAATCAAGTAAAGGCGTGATAATGCGGGATGCGGATTTACTGTATGCACACCAGATCCCGATGGGAATCCCGATAACAATGGATACGAGCGCAGACGTGATGACCAGTCCGAGCGTATTCATTGTTTCACTCCAATAACCAAGATTATCAATCAGCAGGAAGCCGATGACAGTAAACAGCGTAAGCTGAACCCGCCCAATCATAAAGGCGATAATCCCGATGATTACGATGAACACCAGAGGGTGCGGAAGCATGAACAGGCCTGAGAAAAAGCCTACTACCGCTTCTATAATGGAAGAAATAACATTAAACAATCCAGCCAGATGAATACCCATCCAGTCTACAATGGATTGAATCCACTCAGCGATTGGCAGTTTCGGTATCATGGGCATTCACCTCCTTCGTAGTGGTAACATCTCCACCAAGTGCGCCGAGCAATGCTCCACGGACGATAACGCCCAGCAGCTTTTGCTTGTCATCGACCACAGCCAGCGGCACCTTGGACGAGCTTGTAATTTCAAATAAATCATTAATGACTGTCTCGGCAGCAACCTGCGGTCCGTCCGTGATCAAAATATCTTCAATTTTCAAATTATTGCGTAGTGCATGAACAGCATCCTCGGCGTTAATAACACCCAGTAGCTTTTTGGTGCGGTCAATGACGAACAAATTGGAAATCCCACGCTCCCGCATCAATTCCAGAGCCACACGCGGACCACGATCCATGGTGATGGTTTCTGGACGAAGCATGACATGAGCAGCCGTCAATACCTTGGACAGATCCACATCCTCGACGAAGCGGGCTACATAAGAGTTAGCCGGTTGGATCATAATTTCTTCCGGTGTACCGATTTGTACGACCGCACCGTCTCGCATCAATGCAATCCGGTCACCAATCCGCAGCGCTTCATCCAGATCATGGGTGATAAACACAATGGTTTTCTTCATTTTATCTTGAAGCTCCAACAGCTCATCCTGCATGTCACGGCGAATGAGAGGGTCCAATGCACTGAAAGCTTCATCCATCAGAAGCACTTCAGGGTCATTAGCCAGCGCCCGTGCCAGACCGACACGCTGCTGCATACCGCCACTTAATTCATCGGGCATTTTATCGCCCCAGTTTTTAAGACCAACCAGTTCCAGCGCTTGTTGCGCCTTTTCCTGACGCTGTGCTTTTTCTACCTTTTGAATTTCAAGACCATATTCTACATTTTCTAGTACAGTCCGATGTGGGAACAGGGCGAATTTTTGAAAAACCATGCTGATGGTTTTACGACGAACTTCGCGAAGTTGTTCTTTGTTCATCTTACGGAGATCTTTGCCGTGGACCAGAATTTCACCGGAGGTAGGCTCAATCAAGCGATTTAGCATTCGCACCAAAGTGGACTTGCCACTGCCCGATAGCCCCATAATTACGAAAATTTCACCTTGCTTAATTTCCATGTTGGCCTTATTGACACCAACAGTAATCTGTTTTTCTTTGGCCAACTTTTCCTTGCCCCAGCCTTGCTCCAGGAGCGGAACACCTTGCTCTGCGTGAGGACCAAAGAGTTTGCTGACATTTTTGACTTCCAAAATCGTCATACATACACCTCTTCTTTCTATACTTTGCTTGGTATTAACCCCATGTTGCATTAAGGATTGAGTATAAAAATCATAATTCTGAACATCCTGAACGGTTAATGACAAAATTAATTGTAACAGAAGCATTGCTTACATTTCAAACAAAAAAACTGTTCATAAAGTACGTACAGAAAAAACTGTACAAAGTTTCCTTCAATATGCTCCTTCGTTCTATAGAATGCTCAAACATTCGGAACTTTACAACCGATAGTGCTTTTTTTAAAATAGACAATGAAATATAACCATAAGAAAAAGATTTATGTATATCCATAATTTTAAAAGTTTACTATCATTAGCAATTTTGCGAATTATGATTTTGAACGACCCATGCCGTTGTAATATAGACAGAAGCTTTGCTTTTGAAACATTTCATTTATTGTTGAAAGATTTCATATATTGCGTCAAAGCTAATCTTTTACGGGTAAATCGTTCATACTAGGTTGTGCAAAATGCTCTAAAATTAGGAGGTTGCAAGCATGAGCTTGTACCAGTTAGGTGATGAGCAGCAGGCTTCGCTGCAAAAAATTCGCAAACGTGTCATAGAAGCTATAGGTAAAAACATGGACCTGTATGGGATCACTTTGTCTGCGGGGCATTTATACGGTTTGCTTTTTTTTGCGGATAAACCGATGACGCTGGACGAGATGGGCCGTGAAATGGAAATGAGCAAAACGAGCATGAGTACAGGCGTTCGAACATTATTGGATCTGAAAATGGTAAATAAGGTATGGAGCAAGGGCTCACGCAAGGATTTGTATGAAGTTGAATATGACTGGCATCAAACATTCACTGATTTCTTCGCTATTAAATGGAGAAAAGCGGTTGAAACAAATTTACTGGTGCTGCGCAAAGCTATTGATGAGCTGGACAAATTGATGAATCAGGGTGAAGAGTACGAGGAATTTAAGGCAATTCTTCAGCAAGACCGTTTGAAAATGAAGCAGGCCATCGCTTATTACAAGTGGCTAGACCGACTAATTGACTCTATGGAAAGCGAAGAAATTTACAAGCTGATTCCAAAAGAAGAAGTTCGGGATTAATCGCTATTTCCCTATCTTGTTTATAAAAATGCCGGAGCGCAAAAGTGCTTCCGGTATTTTTTGGTTTGGCCGTGTGCAAAGGGTATAATAGAGATATGTAAAGATTGATATTATACCGTTGTGTTGAACATACCAAATAAAGGGGGCTTCATGATGGAGAGTATTACAGTACATACTCGTCTAGGTCAATTACGTGGGGAATCGAGAAATGGATATCATGTATGGAAAGGTATTCCATATGCGCAGCCTCCTGTTGGAAAACTACGTTTTCACGCGCCCCAGCCTTTGGAGTCTTGGGAGGGTGTGCGGGCTGCGACGAGTTTTGGGCCAATCTGTCCGCAACCTATGCCATCCGCTGAAAGTATGACTGGAAATCTGGTGGAACCGCCTAAGCAGTCAGAGGATTGCTTATACCTGAACATTTGGACACCTGCTTCTAAGGCTCCTGAGAAGGGACGCCCAGTGATGGTGTGGATTCATGGCGGTGCCTTTGTCACGGGGTCCGGGATTATACCTTTATATGACGGGGAACGCATGGCGAAGAATGGCGATGTTGTGGTTGTTACAATCAATTATCGATTGGGGCCGTTAGGGTTTTTGCATCTGACTCCAAAGGGAGATGGACTGACCTCTAATGCGGGACTACTGGATCAGATCGCTGCGCTGGAATGGGTTAGGGATCACATCTCTGCCTTTGGCGGTAACCCGGACGAAGTGACGGTGTTCGGTGAATCTGCAGGGGCGATGAGTATTGCCGCTTTATTGGCGATGCCAACAGCTGAGGGACTGTTCCGGCGTGCGATTTTACAGAGCGGTGCGTCGCAGGTATTGCCAACTGCACAGGCCGAGCAAGTGACGGCTGTGTATCTGCAGCAGCTGGGTGTGGACACTCAGCATCCAGAACGGTTGTTTACGTTGCCGACAGATGCGCTGATGCTAGCTATGGAGAAGACGTATGAAGTCATCGGACCAGGGATGGCGATGATCTATCAACCCGTTGTCGACGGTGTGACCCTGCCAGATGTACCGCTGTCTGCAATCGCGCAAGGTTCAGCAAAACAGGTATCCGTTTTGATTGGAACGAACTTGCATGAGGGGGCCTATTTCATCCGAAAAGAATCCCATCTGATGAACAAGTCAACAGCGAGTCAGGCTTTGGAAATGATGACGGGTATGTCGGACTTCGGCGACCTGATAGAACCATTTCCGGTTACAATTGAGGGTCAGGCCCAAATGTTGACTGATCTATTTTTTTGGCGTCCTGCGTTGGCTCTTGCTGTTGCTCAGTCGGCGCATACGCCTGTATGGATGTATCGATTTGATTGGACATTGTCGGGGCACCCTACATTTGGACAAGCGGTTCACGGTGCAGAAATTGCGTTTGTTTTCGATAATCTGGAGCAGCTAGATAAGCTTGGATTAGAGATTCAACCGTCGATGCAGAAGCTGGCACAAGATATGCAGCAGGCATGGGTTGCTTTTGCACGTGATGGGAAGCCTATGCTACCCGAGAGTGTTTGGCCGATGTACGACAGGGAAGAGCGGACTACAGCTATTTTCCATCAGGATATTAAAATGGAGCACGACCCCGAAGGAGACAGACGCCGTCAGTTAACCGGTCAGATGACCATATAAGTAAACAAGAGAGAGCATCCCAAGAACTCAAATGTAAAAAGCCTTCGCCCGTAATTTGTATACGGACGAAGGCTTTTGTTAGTCAGGATTTTGCAAAATTCGATTCCAGTCGCTTATTGGATTTCTGCAAAAACCTCTAGTAATTAGATGTACTGCTGCTCATTCTTACTTGCATGAAATCACAACGTTGCAATGTGTAGTGAGTTAAATCTTGAATCGCTTAACCAGCTGTTGCAAATCCTGCGCCATGTTGGACAACTCCTGTGACGAAGAGGCGATTTCCTCCATGGCCGCCATTTGTTCCTGAGCAGCAGCAGATGTTGTCTGCGAGCTGTCCGCCGAATTGCGAGACAGGCTTGCCAAATGGGTAACGGTGGCGGAGACTTCCTCTGTACTGGCTGAGATTTGTTCAGCAGCAGCGGACACACTTTGAATTTGTTCCACGATATGAGAAGTAGAGCGCTCAATATTCGTAAATGCACCTTCTGCATCTTGGCTAATACGCATGCCTTCACCTACCTGGTTACGAACATTACCGTTCATGGTAGCGGTAGAGCGTTGAATCAAATCGAGCATCTGAGTAATAATCTGACTGATGGAATCCGCGCTTTCCTTGGATTGCTCAGACAGCTTGCGTACCTCTATAGCGACTACGGCAAATCCACGCCCGGCTTCGCCAGCTCTGGAAGCTTCAATAGACGCGTTCAGAGACAACAAATTGGTTTGCTTGGCAATGGCGGCAATAGCCGTATTCATTTGCTTCGCATCGTCCGAGAGCTGGGATAGCTCATCCATTAGGCTAGCCGTTTGGCTGACAGCCTCCAGAATACGGTCCATTTGTGTCCGTACACTACTGATCATTTGACTGCCTTGAGCCACATCATGCTCGGTTTGTCCTGCTGAATCCACGATGGAGCTTGCCGATTCGGCAATGGTGCTGACACCCTTCGCCATTTCTTCAACGGCATTAGCGGTCTGCTCGGATGCCTCGGCGCTGGTGGCTGCATTTTCCGCGGATTCCATAACCGTTTCCGCTACGTGTTGTACGGACTCCGTCGTTTGCTCTGTGCTTTCCTTGATTATCAGGGAAGAGGAAGCAAGTCGGGAGGAGGTTTGGTTGACCTCTGAAACCATCGTATGCAAGGAATGCGTCATCTGGTCAAAATTCTGTGCCAGTTCGCCGAACTCATCCTTGCTGGATAGATTAACACGTTCGGTCAGATTTCCGTCACGGACGATGCGTGTTCCTGCTTGTAGCTTGCGCAGCGGAATTAAGAACGAGCGAACCATAAGCACAATGATGATCGCAGCGGCAAGTATGGAAATAACAATCACAATCAGACTTTGCTTCAGAATTGGTTGGGCTGCATCACTATAATCCTCCAGATCCGACAGTGCGACAATGCTCCAACCGGTGAGAGGGTCCTTAAGTGTAAAGGCCAGCATATCTCGATTCATAAATTGAATTTGCGACATGGAAGGAGTATCATTTTCGACGGTTGTCGCCACTTCGGGAAGTCCTTCTATGGCGTCAGCCGCTTTTTTGCCTGTATTTTTAAAGGCTGTTCCAGTCCCAGATACAACTTTATGTTCAGAATCAACAATAATGAGTCCTCCGCGTTCACCAATCTTAACAGACTGCAGACTTTCACTCATCTTGTCCAGATTCAAAGCCAATGCAACAGCGCCTTCACCGTCCTCCAGCGTTCCCGATATATTAACGACTAAATTCCCTGTCGTGACGCTGGCAACTGGAACACCGACGAATACTTTACCCTTTTCCAGCATCGCGTTTTTGTACCATTTTCTCTCCCTGGGATCATAATCGGACTCCTGTTTTTTCGGCGAACGTATGTATTGCCCCTTCTCATTGCCGAGAAGCGCTGCATCTAGCTCGGGGTGAGCCTTGACGATAACATCTAACTTTTTCTGAAGGGCTTCTTGGTTGGTACCGATGGAATCAGAATTGATTTCAGTGGTAAGCACGTCCAGATCTTTCATAATGGGCGCTACATACTGATTGACATTGCTTCGGATCAAATACAGATTCGTGTATACGGAACCGCCCATTTGCTGACTGAGTTGTGTCGTAGCCCCCTGATAGGAAAAGTACCCGATAAGTACGCTTGGAATCAATAACACAGCCAAAAAAGATATTATTAATCTTGTCCTCATTAAATAAAACTGCTTGAGAAACCTGTTCCACCACGGAACTGCTTGTTTTGTTTTAGTCATAGTTCTTGCTCCTCTGTGTCTGATGATCACTACATTGTTTTATTCGACATAAACCGACGAATTTTATAGATGTAATCTTTGGGAAACGAGGAATAGTAGCAAATTTTAGACACTTTTTTTGAAAAACGGGTCTAAAGAACTATGTTTTATATGAATACGAATACATAAAAAGCCAAATCGGAGATGCAAAAGCATCTTCACGATTTGGCTTGGATGAGTCATGAAAGGGACATTAAACTGTTAATTTTTTTGCTGACGTGAAATCATAAAGAGCGTAATCCAGATGAGCATAAAACCAGTTAATTGCGCTACAGTAACGATTTGCTGAAATGCGATCCAATTAATCACGACACCCACCATGGGAAAGCTCAATTCTGCCATCGTAGCATAAGACGCTTTGGTCGTACTTAAGCCTTTGTAATATAGCAATAAGCTAAGAAGACCCGGAAGCAATGCCTGCAATAGCAGATTGATAATCACAGCTGCGCCCGCCCATGTACCGGCAGGCATATTCCATGGCGCATGCTCTACAGAGGTGAGGACAATCAGCAGAGGGAGCGCCACCATGAAGCGGAGAGAGGTTACCGTTTCATATTTCATTGAACGAAGCAAGTAGCTTCCCATGACTGTCGAACCGCCCCACAGAACTGCTGCACCGAGTGCAAGCAGACTACCGACCTGGACAAAATCACGAACATGCCCGAAGGGGAGCGACCAACCGAAGGTCAGAAGATACGTCCCGAACAGAGCGACGACAATTAATAATCCAAAATGACGCGGCAACATTTCCTTCAAAATAATACGGGCTAGAACAATAGCGACCAGTGGTTGAAGCTTCTGGAGCAAGAGTACAGCATTCAAATCACCATTGCTGAGTGCCATGGTAAAAATCACGCTGGCCAGAGCCGAGCCGCCCCACGAGACGAACAAAATAGCGAAAACTTGACGAAGCCGTACCGCTTTGAGTTCCTCACGATGCTTCCACAACATCGGTGTCAGAGCGAGGAAGAGCAGCACATGCTCCATTAGTACAATTTGTGTTGAAGTAAATGATTTTAGCAAAATAATACGAAACAGCGGATCAGCGCCCCACAAGGCGGCTCCAATTGCGACCAACCAAAAACCGCTTTTCATGTGGGAGCTATGATCAAAACCTTTGGATGTTAGTACAGTAGAAGATTGACTCATACTCAATTAGCTCCTTGCGAATACAGGACCGGTGGCACAAAAACCCCCGTCCATGGCGAAAGGCCATGCAAGACGGGGGTTGATCAAATAAACTTGCCGCTTTATGCAAGTTAAATGAAGTTACTGCAACTGTAAAACCCATAACGCAGTATTCATCCACTTCGCGGCATGTTGATATTTCGATCTTCTTCCATCCGGACTTTACCGTCGGCTTTGGCATCTCACCAAATCAGTCCGTATCCTGTTGCCAGATACAGAGTCGCGGGCTTAGCTCCATGAGCCATACCGCCGGTTGGGAATCACACCCTACCCCGAAGATCCTTATTCCGTTTTTTAATTTCTCCTATAGGATATACCTGTTTTAGAATGAAGTCCAGTGAAAAATGTGTGTATATCTAATAATGATTTTCATCTATTTTTCGAAAGCGTTTTACTAAGTTACATACTATGAAGTAATATCCTTATACTCAATGCGTCGAATCGCCGCATAAGCCACAAGCATTCCCAGTATAGAGAAGCCTATTTGCACGGGGGCTATGGAGCTAAGTGTAGCGCCGTTATTATTAGAGAAAAGCAATGCTACAATCAGGATTGAGGTCACAATGGTGGTGGGTACAGAGTATCTTCGCATCCCCATATACAGCGGAACCAGTCCCATAAAGCTGGCAGCAACGGCATTGATCAGCGTCCGTGCTGATTGTTGACCCAGTATCGAAAGAGTAAGGTTATCGGGTACAATCAAGACAAAATGGTTGAGCAGATGAATAGCAGCCGTAATGATTATTTCCGAAATAATAATAGACAAGAAGGTAAACAGCAGCACAACCAAGAGCTTGGCGATCATCAGCTTTTGACGGTGAATCGGATACATGAACAGGATCGTAATCGATTTGGACTTAAATTCCCCTACGATAAAGCGGCACAGGAGAACGGAGGCAAACACAATAAATGTGGCTCTGACCAGCATGTCCATGAGATCGAGAAGCTGAGTGTACTGTGTAAATTCGGGTATTCCTGTACTTTGGCTGTCCAGCGCGATGATACAGAGCAGCCCAAGAATGCATGCATTGGCGATCAATGCTGAACGGATATAACCCGCCAGATGAAATTTTTTCAGCTCCAGTTGCATCAACTTAAGCATGGAGATCACCTCCGTTTAACAGCCGCAAAAAGTAATCTTCCAACGTGCTGCTTTTCTGATGAATGGAATCCACTTCTATATCATTTAAAATGAGCGTCTTCGTAATTTGTTTCTGCGGTACATTTGAATCGTAAATACGTATACTCTGTTCATTGAGCACCCTTATATTATTCAGATTCAGATGATGGGAGAGGACGTAGGCTGCCTTTTTACAATCGTTGGTCGTAAATTCAATGTATTCCGTATTGGTTTCCCGCACCTGCTCCATCGACACTTCCTCAATCAGCCTTCCGTGATTAATCACGCCTACCGTATCCGCAATCTGCTCTATTTCCGCTAAAATATGACTGGACACGAGCAGAGTCATCCCATATTCCTTGCATAGCATGTGGAATAATTGGCGGATTTCCTTGATCCCCACGGGGTCCAGACCATTAATCGGTTCATCCAAAATGAGTAGCTCTGGCTTAGTCGCAATAGCGCGGGCAATCCCGAGACGCTGTTTCATTCCCAGTGAAAAGTCTTTTACCGACTTGTCACCCGCATTCTGCAAGTTCACTAATTCTAGGGCATCCCGGACAGCCTGCTTATTATAGTAGCCCATGTATTCACAATGAAGTTCGAGATTTTGCTGCGCCGTCAGCCTGTCATAAAAAATCGGGTATTCAATAATCGAACCCATCCGTCCGAGCAGATGATACGATTTTGGCGTTAGTTTTTCACCGAATAATTCAATTTCACCCGATGTCGGCTTGAGTAAATTCGTAATCATTTTCATTATCGTTGTCTTGCCTGCTCCGTTGGGGCCGAGAAAGCCATAGGTTTCTCCCTTGCGCACATTCATGCTGACTCCTGCTACAATTTCGTTGCCCTTCAGGGCTTTGGTCAACTGATGTGTACGTATTACGTAAGTCATGGGTGTTCTCCCTTCGTATACTGCTGATAATTCAAGGATAAAGGGCGAAATGTTCATTTTTCTTTCGTGATTCTTACAAATTTATTAAGTTGAGTATGTTGAGTTCGATTAATAGTTGATTTTCTTCAATGTAAAAGAGAAGACTGTCCGCTCATAAGGTCTACTGGTCAATTGAATTTCTCCGTTCATCGTTTCAACCAGACGTTTGGCAATTGTAAGGCCCAGTCCGCTGCCCTGTACCGCCTTATTGCGGGAGTCCTCCAGTGTGTACATGCGTTCAAAAACTTTATCCTGCTCAGATTCCTGTATGCCTTTTCCACGATCCCATACCTCTATACGCACTGTATCCTGCTGTTCCGATAAAGTCAGACCCAGCGTCCGTCCGTCTGCCCCGTAGCGAATGGCATTCGAGATCAGATTGTTCAGCACCCGTCCAATCGCTCCTTCGTTCCCCAAGGCATGAATGGGGTGCTCCGGGATCTCAATATGCACAGTAAACCCCTGTGCAGTCAGCAGGTCATAAAACTCTAAAATGCTGCGTCTGCACAGTTCTCCCACTTCCAGCCGAGTCAACGGAATATCCGTATCATTAGCTTCCAGCTTTGCCAAGCTAAAAAAGCTCCCGATCAGCCCAATCGCTTCGCTTGTCTTTTGATGAATTTTGGATAGTAGCTTTATACGTTCTTCCGGCAAAATAGTCGGATCGCCATCCAGCATTTCGGCATATCCAAGCACAACCGTAAGCGGGGTCTTGAGATCGTGGGAAATGTTTGAAATCATTTTGCGCATAGCAATTTGGCTACGGTTGTAATCGGCTGATACCCTCAAATTTAAGTCTAATAGTCGGTTGATTTCCGTCATGAGTCGCTGCAGTTCAACGTCACCTGTGACATATAGCAGCTTTTCCGCATGATTCACAGTCACAATTCGCTCTAGTAGGGTTCGGATATCCCTTATTTTGCGCTTATTGGCCATACGCTCCCGCCAAAGCCATACAATAACGACTGACATGATGAGGCCGACAATCCATTCAGAAATGTTTTCGATGTTCATATCAGCCATTCTCCCATTTGTAGCCAATGCCCCATAGCGTTTTAATATGGACAGGATGCGAGGGATCTTCTTCGATTTTCTCACGCAGGCGGCGAATATGGACGTTAATCACGTTCTCGTCGCCCATATAATCGTCTTTCCAAATAAATCCGTATAATTGTGCTTTTGTAAATACCCGGTTTGGATTGGCTACAAACAGCTTCAGTATATCGGACTCTTTAGCTGTTAGCTGAATTTCGTTTTCATTGCGAATGACAGTGAAATGATCAAAATCAATGCGCAGGCTGCCGTAGGTCAAAACTTGTGCTTGCGGCTGTCCCTCCTGCTGTTGCTGACGGGCATATGTAGTAGATCTTCGGATCGCGGACTGGATACGAGCGGTCATTTCCAGCATTGAAAAAGGTTTGGCAACATAATCGTCTGCCCCAAAGCCCAGTCCAAGCGCTTTATCCACGTCACTGTCCTTGGCTGACATAATAAGAATCGGGACAGCGCTATGGGTGCGAATTCGTCGAATCACCTCCATACCGTCCACCTTCGGCATCATCAAATCCACCAGTACCAGATCATAGGTATGACGTTCAAAGGCAAGAAGCCCCTCTTCCCCGTCATAGGCAGTGGTTAGGCTGTATCCTTCCTTAGTGAGTGCTTTGAGTAGCATTTCGGCAATGGATAGATCGTCTTCAATAAGTAAAATATGCTGTGGCATAGGTGTGGAACACCCCTAATTTTTAGATTAAGCTCGCGTGACGAACTGTACCTGAATTATATAGAGCAGTGGAGGGGATTTCCATAATAAATATCCAAAGAAAAAATGAAAACTCCCTGGATCGTCCCAGGGAGTTACGTAATCAGTCGTTTGCATCATTCGCGTTCAGGCGCACGGGAGTTCTATAGTATTTATTTGGCTTTTGTAAAGGAAGAGGCTTAGATCAGGGGAAAAGTTTGTATGCCTTTATAGACCCAAAGTAAGTATGTTTTTCCAACCGCATAAATGTATGAAGTAGTAAATCTCCTAGAGCCACAAGGGTTACAAACGTTCTTGACTGCAATCAGAAAACATAGGCTTTCGGTTTCATCGCTTGCTCAGGAGTGAGTGCCTGGTTTGTCAAAACATGCTGCGGAAACAGAATAACTTGGTCCATCGTCCTAAATGTTTCAAATTCGTCTTTTCTAAGAATTTTTCCTTCAATATGGTTTGCAATGGTTTCCTGACTTTCTTTAACTACGTTCAACTCCATTTTGGCCATGACATTTCGCTGGATATATGGTTTTAGAACACTTGTTTCAGCTTTGTTTTGTAAGTAATCAATATGGATTTCAGTGAGGACAACTTGCGATTAATGGTCAGTTTAGTATTTCCTAATGGGTACTCCAAAAAAGAAAGAAAGTTCTCCACTTCACGAATGATTAATTTCTCTAAGGTGACTCAGGAAACGTTTTTACGACTATCTGAAGTAAAGTTTTCTGCAACTAACCAATCAAAAAATATAACGTAATCATGGCAATAGTTAAGAAGTGTTGTGGGAGATAGTTTTCTTTTCCTGCTTTCAATAAACTCCGTTACCAACCAGGGAAGATCGGACAATTTTTCATCAATTCGATTCATATAGTACACTTTCATTTCTTACCTATTTTCACCAGAATATTGTAAAAATATATTTTTATATTACATGACTTTATACCTAAAAATGTAATACAAAAGAATTATTTAGTAATTGAGTTATACATATCTCTGTAATTTGAGCCGATGAAATTCATGGCGCCGGAATAATATGGAAGGAGGTCTTCTTTGTACCAGGAGATTAGCCACAAATCACTAATAAAAAGAAAAGTTTATATGCAGAGAAAATTGCGCAAGCTCATGTTGTTCCTGAGTGTAATGAGTTTAGTATATCACTACCTTTTTCATCGAACACGGTTAATGCCGCTGCAGATCCCGAATGACGGAAAATTTAGGACGTGGAATCGTGGCTGCACGCAGCGGTTTCCAATGCTATTGTAAGTTGGATTTTACTGAAACCCGACCCTGAAAACTTCAGATATAACATCTATCGATTTATTTGTTTTTCATTTAAAGATCTTTGTAGTTGTTAGGACAGCATCAAACAATTGATTGACAAAAGGAGAAATGATTTATGAGGAAATTTGGAAGTTTATTTATGATCTGTTGCATGCTTGTGGCCATGTTTATGACTAGTTCTGTTTATGCAGCTAAAAACACCCTAGATGTGGAGGAAGAGACAGCCACAAGTACGACAAGCTATTACGTTTCTCCAACTGGCAGTGATAATAATGCAGGAACTAAAAGTGAGCCATTTAAGAGCTTGATGCAAGCACAATCAGTAGCTTCGTCCGGGGATACAGTCTATATTCGTGGAGGAGTTTATGATGATTTTGAAATTGCAAAAACCGATAGTGTTTATAATTATGTAAATGCCTTTAATAAGAATGGGGTCACCTATGAGGCTTATCCTGGGGAAAGACCTGTGTTTGATTTCAAAAATGTACCAACGAATCTACGTGTGGCAGCATTTTTTGTTGGTGATAATGTAACGGGCATCACTTTTAAAGGATTTGATGTGATCGGCGTTAAAGTAGGTGATCAAGCGCAATCAGAAGCTTTTAATATTAGAGGACAAGCCGATTTCGTGAATATGGCTGCTCATGATAATGAAGCCATTGGTTTTTATTATACTGGAAATGGATCAGGAACTGTTCTTAATTCGGATGCTTATAACAACATAGGACCAACACAAATATCAGCTGGTAATACAGATGGTTTTGGTGCTCATGGAGGGGCTGTTACCTTCATTAACTCCCGTGCATGGAATAACAGCGATGACGGATTTGACAGTATCAGTTCAAAAGGCCCAGTGATTTATGACCATTGTTGGTCATTTGATCATCAGGGTAATCAGAACGGTATCGGCAACAAAAATGGGTTTAAAGTCGGCGGATATGCGTACAGAATTACGGGAATTCCAGATCCCTTGCCCATTCATACCGTAAAATATTCTTTAGCTGTGAATAACGGTGCTAGTGGCTTTTATGCGAATCATCAGCCTGGACAATCAGCTACCTGGACCAATAACACGGCCTATAATAATAGTAGAGCCAATTTCGATATGCTGGAACGTGTTAGTCCAACGGACATAACCAATATTCCCGGTTACAGAGAAGTTTTACATAACAACATCGCTTTTATGGACCGGGCAATTATGAATGACAACAATTTGCCGGAAAATGTATCTAATAATTCTTGGACCATCAACGGAGGACTTGAAATCACGACCGAAGATTTTGTAAGTCTGGATACGGCCCAATTATCTGCACCAAGAAAACCAGACGGCAGTTTACCTGATGTTACGTTTATGCTTCCTCTAACTTCCAGCACTCTTTACAAATACGATTTAGGCTACCTTGCTGACAAATAAAATTCTGTTTTATCCTTACATCAATTTCAGGTATCCTAGAAGAAAAATGTACAATGATAAAATTGCTAACAGCCTCCAAATGAAAGAAACGATAATAATGAATTTGTGTAATTTGATCTAACGATAGCTCTAGATAAAAGAAGGTGATGTCTAGTATATTTACAGACATCACCTTTACAATACCAAGCTGCGTTAGGAAGGTGCCTTTAATCCACTCCAGATCGCCAAGCTACGGCTTAACACTTATGGTCCTGCAGCCCGGCTTAACCGGACGGATACCCAACACGTATTCGGAGAGCCATGCCGTCGGAACCCGATGCCCAGCCATGGCACAAGCTATGGCGACAGCCCTGGTAACAATAACCTTCATACGTGCCATGTACGTCAATCTTTCCTTCTGGCGTCAGTTCGTACATGGAGCTGCTGTGAAGCGCAGTTATAGCTCTTATCGTCATACATACATGATAACGTGTAGCTTCGATCGGAAACGGGAAGTACAACCTGATTCGATGAAAAAGCGGGCTGTAGGGACGCCTGTCAGCCTATTTGTGTTAACAAGAGATGTATTGAAATTGCTTAAATGGCCGCATAGGGATGTAGAAGTAGTGGCTTTAACTGCAACATATGATTATTAAAATTGATGAATATTGGACTTTTTCGTAAATTCAAAGATGTTTAAACCACCACATAAGATAGTATTTAAATCCGCTCATGAGAGGTAAGTGAGATTACCGAAGTCAACGCAACCCTAACACAAGATGTAATCAAACTACTAGCAGTTACAGTTCTCCTATATTATACTGAAAGAGTTTATAATCCGGTGTTTGGAATACGATGTTATGATATACGTGACATGCTTTATACAAGAAATCAGGTATGTCTAATCACGAGCTACGGCACAGGACCGTCATAAAGGAGAACAACGATGTTTGTTATACGAGGAACACAAAAACTGCTGAAGGAATGGGAGACTGAACCACTTCAAGTTGATATTTATCCGCCTTTGAATAGTTGGCATGCCAGCTTGTTTTTACTGAATCGGAGAAAAAATATTGTGTTTATGCATGATATATCCCGCTTAAGCGTCACGCTGTTTGGGATTAAAAAATCGCAGTACAAAAACCTGCCGACTCTTTTTGTACAAGCTTTGAAGGAATTAATGATCAGCGAAGGGTTTGATGAGCAGATCGTGAAGGCTTACACACAGGAAGGCGAGCAGATGCTGGCAACTACGACGAATAGACATAGTGTGATGGTAACCTTAGATGAGATTATATTTATTATGAAGGAACTGGATATGGAGCATGGGTGCGAGCTGGAAAAAAACCAGTGGAATAACCGGATTGTTTTCAAAACTGTTGAATACAAGTACCCTGTTGATGTTTTTAAAGAAGTGCTGGAAAAGCATTATAAACTAGAGAGTATTTGAGAAATTTATGATTTTTCTCGAAATTAAGTTCCATTTATTCCCTCTATCCTATATAATCTAATATAGTTCTAAAAGACTATATAAAGAGAGGTAAGGGGTAAATGAAGATTAAATTAAGAAATAAAACTGGAATGATCAAGGAACGCAAAGTAGGTTTTTCATGGACTACGCTCTTTTTCGGTTTTTTCCCTGCGTTGTTTAGAGGGGATTGGAAGTGGGCTGTTATTATTTTTCTGGTATCGATCCTTACGAGTGGGGCGTCCAACTTTGTATTTTGCTTCATATATAATCGCTTACATATTAATGATCTGCTGTCCCAAGGCTATGGCCCTGCTACTAAGAAATCCCAAGCTATCCTGATTTCTAAGGGATTTATTGCTGAAAATTACGCTGCTAACTTTGCAGGTTAATTTGAGAGCTGTTTGTTAAACGAGACGTATCCAAAGAGCATCCACCAAAGTCCATGCGGGCGGGGGATGCTTTTTTTTATAACTCACATGATAGCAACGCTTGCGATGAAATGAATCATAGCGCAATAAGCAGCACACTTTGGTAAAATAAAACGATACAGGGTTTGACATCATCGGTCAGACTTATAAAACGGGGGGTACATAACGAAAGATGAAGAGGATTATTGATATAGCCAAAGAAGCAGGAATTGAAGAAGAACATCTGGAGACGTATGGAAAATATAAAGCGAAGCTGAACCCGTCCCTGTGGGAGCAGTTAAAGGATCGCCCGAATGGAAAACTGGTACTGGTTACGGCAATGAATCCCACGCCGGCGGGAGAAGGCAAAACGCTAACAACCATCGGGCTGTCACAGGCGCTGAATGCGCTGGGGCATAAAACCGTTGCTGCGTTGCGTGAGCCGTCCCTTGGCCCTTGCTTCGGTATGAAAGGAGGAGCAACTGGGGGAGGACAAGCCCAGATTGTTCCGGCGGAAGACATTAATCTGCATTTTACGGGTGATATTCACGCGATTTCGGCAGCACATAATTTGCTGGCAGCGATGATCGATAACCATTTGTTTCATGGAAATGCTTTGCGGTTGAAACCGGAGCGGATCGTGTGGAAACGTGCTGTCGATATGAACGACCGGAGTTTACGAAACATTGTGACCGGATTGGGGTCAGGTAATGGAGCGGTGAGAGAAAGTGGTTTTCTGATTACCTCGGCTTCAGAAGTGATGGCCGTATTATGTTTAAGTGAAGATATGGACGATCTTAAAGTGCGATTGGGTCGGATGGTGATTGGTTATAACGAAGATGGCGAAACGGTAACAGCTGAGGAACTACATGCGGTGGAAGGTATGGCTGTGCTGCTTCGGGAAGCATTGAAGCCCAATCTGGTGCAAACGTTGGAGGGAACTCCAGTTATTGTGCATGGTGGACCTTTTGCGAATATTGCACATGGATGCAGTAGTTTGATCGGTACGAAGCTAGCCCTGAAGCTGGGAGAGGTGGTCGTCACAGAGGCTGGATTCGGGGCTGAGCTGGGGGCAGAAAAGTTTTTTGACATCAAGTGCCGTCAATCCGGTTTGCAGCCAGATGCGGCTCTGTTGGTCGTAACCGCCAAAGCGCTGAAATATAACGGCGGTGTAGCTAAAAATGAGCTGGACGCAGAAAATCTGGAGCAATTGCAACTTGGATTAGCCAACATGAACCGGCATGTACGGAATTTGCAAAAGTTTGGCGTGCCAGTACTGGTAGCGGTCAACCATTTTGTAACAGATAGCGAAGCCGAGCTGGAACTGATTTTCTCGGAATGCCGCAAGCTGGGAGTACCCGTAGAGTTGTCACAGGTGTGGGCACAGGGGAGCCAAGGGGGAGAAAAGCTGGCCCAAAGCCTGCTCAACCTGCTCCAGGAGGACAAAGCCCATTTTGCACCATTGTATGAGCATACCCTTGGTTTGCAAACGAAAATTAGTGTCATTGCGAAGGAGATTTACGGTGCGGCAGAGGTAGCTTACACTCCTGCGGCCAAACGGGCGTTGGCCGGTATGGAGCAGCTTGGTTTTGGACAACTGCCTGTATGCATGGCCAAAACGCCGTATTCTTTCTCAGATCAACCTTCTCTGCTAGGTGCACCGGAGGGGTTTACCATTCACGTGTCCAGCGTTGCTTTGTCCGCAGGGGCAGGCTTTGTGGTCGTGGAAACAGGCAATACTATGACGATGCCAGGATTGCCCAAATCACCAGCAGCTGAGCATATGTCGCTGGAGGCAGATGGAAGCATTCAAGGTCTAATGTAGTAACTTTAGAAAATGGCAGCTTCTCAGGATGAAGTGCCAAGCAGTTTGGGCAGTGCAGTAAGCAGTTTTTGCCGGGTTATGGCATCGCTCCAGTTCCAGCGTTCAGCTTCTACGAAATATACCCGACCTTGACGTACAGCAGGGAGGCTGCGCCAGAGAGGGCTGCTGATCATGCGTTCCAGCGTACGTTTGGATTCTGGGGCTGTTGGGACAAGCATAAAAATGCGGTCCCCGGCGTAATCAGGCAATTCGTTCGGATCTATTTCCGCGAAGCCGTGTCCCTCGTCGAGCACCTTTTGGATCGGCTCAACGGGCTGAAAGCCCTGGGGGTGGTAGAGGGCCGACGAGAATCCGGACATACCCATGACAAAGAGCCGATCACCATGATCGAAGATGAAGACGGAGGCCGTTTCTCCGGCTGTGATTTGCGTACCGAGCTGCTGCCACATTGCCAGATTACGGGCTGTGAAGGTAGACAACCAGCGTTCGGCCTCTCGCTCTTTACCGAGCCAGACGCCAAGTGTATGCATCCGTTCCTCCAGCGTGGCGAAGGAGTTGAAGGTGACGGTGGGGGCGATGCTGGCAATGCGCTCATATTCCTGTTCGTCCGAATTGGCAATGATAATTAGATCAGGATCAAGAGCGCTGGTCAAGCGGGCATTCAGTGGAAGGCCCACATCGGCAACATTCACAAGACGATGTTTATAGAC
The DNA here is from genome assembly GCF_038592965.1 of Paenibacillus sp. FSL L8-0158. Lineage (GTDB taxonomy): Bacteria > Bacillota > Bacilli > Paenibacillales > Paenibacillaceae > Paenibacillus > Paenibacillus polymyxa_D. The sequence continues at coordinate 1,428,622 of NZ_CP151949.1, forward strand.
ACTGTATTCACTGAGTTGCAGACTTCCGCCGATGGCTTTGGCTCCTAATGCCAATAGATCGCCCATCGTTTCTCCATGATAGATGATGCGGCTTGCTCGGCGCGGAATATGAATATGGTGACCCGTCCAATCCTTAACGCGCACAGAACCGGAGACAGAAAGCGCGTACTTGCCAGGGGGAATCCCGGTCATTTGCCTAAACCGCCGATTAAAATAATATTCGTCAGAGAAACCAACCTGACGGGCAATTTCACGTAAAGGCCGTTTGCAATCCAGCAGCAGCCGCTTGGCATGATTCAAGCGCAGCTCAGTGAGGTAATGCAGCGGCTTTTTGCCTATAATTTTACGAAACATTTGTGAGTATTGCCATATGGAAACGTTCGCCTGCTCGGCAAGCTGCTTGACGGTAATAGGCTTTTCATAGTTGTTTTCCATATAGGAGAGAGTGCCTTCTACCGATGCTGGCAATGCCGGATTAGAGGTATTATTTTGATCAATAGGGGTGAGGTCTTCCTGCCACACAAGAGCAACTCTTGAAACATGATTTGCTGCCGTAATACAGATGTTTGGCTATGCGGCTGTACCGTTTGTTGGGTACTATGAAATAGCTTTTCAATCAACTGAATAAGCTTGGAGGAAGAAGAGGAGACGATGTATTCGCGCGGTTCCGGCAGGACAGCTCCATGATATAGGGATGGCATGCGCGCTGCGTGTTCAGCCAAGACCATGTCCGCTTGTGGCTCCGACGGCAAAGCGATGACCTCAAACGTGATTTTGTAGTATCCGGGTACAGTTCCATTCAGGGGAGCGATTTGATAGGATTCACCTGGAGCTAGCCAATACCCATGACCTGTATGGAATAGATACTGCTCTGGGCCAATGTCCACCCTACCTGCCCCACTGATGAACATAAGCAGACAGTGATATGAACTGGGACGTGATAATAATTCATCGGTAGGCTCACCAATCAACGCAATTTCTTTAAAATGAAAAAGCAGTGAGCTGAACGGGGGAGGATATACGGACGACGGAGACTGGTTCACGGTATTGCTCCTTTTATTGAGAATGGTTATCATGCATATATAAGTATACCTCCTTTAGGTTCAACAAAAAAGAAGCCTATCAACAAGTGATGATAAGCTTCTCCAATTTTATTTGATGAGTTTGGGCAATTCCTCCAGCAGCCATTCTCGAGTGGAAGCATCACTTTCGGTTTTGCCAATGTCCTGAATGTACACACGCCCCTGTTTGACAGCAGGAAGCTGGAGCCACAGCTTGCTTTTCATTAACTGTTCGGTGGATTGTTTGGCTTCTGAACTTGGTGTTCTTAGTATGAAAATCCGATCTCCAGCGTATTGTCCAATCACTTCCTGAGATATTTGTACAAATCCTTTGTCTTCATCCAGTGCTTTCTGGATAGGAGGGGTGGGTTTGAAACCATTCTTTTCATACAGTATCTGTGATAGTCCTGTCCGTCCCATTGCGAATAAACGGTCGCCAGGATAGTAGGTAAAGACTGAAGCTGTTTCCCCCGCTTTAACACCTTCTGCGTGAAGTTTGGTCCACATCTCCGCTTCCTTTATTTTATATTGGGCAAGCCAATCTTCAGCGTCCTTTTTCTTGTTCACAATGTCTCCGAGATGCAGCAAACGTTCGTTTAACGGGGCAAAGGTATCGAACATAATTGTAGGTGCAATTTTTGTTAACGCAGCGTATTGTTTTTCATCTGTATCGGCGGTAATGATTAGGTCAGGTTGTAGTTCCAAGGCTTTTTCCAAATTAATCGGGAACCCCAGATCGGCCACGTTCTGAACCTGCTTTTCGTAAACCTTGCCTTCAATCATAGAAGTCGATGTACCTACAGCTTGTACGCCTAAAACCAATAAATCCCCATAGTTTTCTCCAAAGTAAGCAATGCGCCCAGGAGTCGTGGGAATATTCACTGTATGTCCCTTATAGTCTGTGTAGTCACGAGTTGTGGCAGCTTCCGATGTTTTTGTAGATGCTGTTGTGTTGCTGCTTGCACTCTGATTGTCAGACGCGCCGCATCCCAGCAGCAATGCACCCATAAGAAAGAATAGGCAGATGAGAGCAGTGTATTGTCGAGTGGATTTTTTGTTGATTGTCGAGTTCTTGTTGGTCATAGCAACCTCCGTATAATAGAATGATTCAGAATTTTGCAAATGAGAATTATTATCACAAAAGCTATGATAAGCGCTGAACCCTCAATACTCAATGGACAAACTTGGTCAATGAATCCGATTTTGTACAAAATAAGTCTCAGGTGTTCTTAGCTCATTTCATTCTTCAAATCTTATTGATTTGTCATTTTTTATGGTATAGAATATCATTTTTATACATTTGAAAGGGGTTTTGAAATGGCATTGTTTATTACATATGTTTTACTAGGTTTCTCTATAGCACTACCTGTAGGTACAATTACGGTTGAAATGACGAAGCAAGGGCTAAAGAATGGATTCATGCATGGTTGGATTGTGGGCCTTGGGGGGATGACCCTCGTAGCCACAACACGAAAAGCCATGAATCGAACCGCCATCAAGTGGGTTACGATCGGTGCAGGCGTGGTTTTGATCGGTTTTTAGATTTATTTTCTGTATGAATTTATGATCACTCTCCAAAAGATTTTATAGCATTACGCAAGGATACGTTCAAGCTTGTCATGCCAGTCTGCATAAATCGAACAAGTCCTTCATAGACATGTACTAATTCATTTAAAACATGTGCTGAAGGGGTTGATGACATGCGCCGGATTTCATGGATGCTCGCCATGGTCATGTGTGTAACGCTGCTGCTGGCCGGGTGCGGCAAGAAGAGCGCGGACGATGTGGTTAAAGATTTGAGTGACGTGGTGAGCGACCTGAACAGCTACCACGGTACAGCTTTGATGACGCTGCATACCGGCGACACGCCGCAGGAATACAAGGTGGATATTTCCTACCGCAAGCCGTCCTATTACCGAATTGCCATGACGAACGAGAAAAAGGATGTTACGCAAATTGTGCTTCGTAATGATGAGGGTGTATTTGTACTAACACCTAGCCTGAACAAAAGCTTCCGTTTCAAAAGCGACTGGCCAAACAATCAGGGTCAAGTATATTTATATGAAACGTTGGTTCGCAGCATTATCGGCGATGCCTCCCGTCAGTTGGCTACCGACGATAAATCCTACGTGTTTGATGTGGCAGCGAATTACAACAGCCATGCGCTGGTGAGACAAAAGATATGGCTGTCCAAAAATGACTATGCACCCACTCAGGTACAGGTGTCTGATGCGAATGCCAAGGTAGTTGTTGATCTGAAGTTCGATCAATTTGCTTTTGATACGAAGTTTGACAAGGACTCTTTTGATATGGAGCGGAATATGGCTTCAGGTAAGACGAGTACGGGTAGCGAAGGGGCGCCATCTTCTGGAGCAGTGGATCCCAGCGGTCAGCTTGATCCTTCCGGTGCGATGGATGGGACGACTGGCGTGACCTCTGGCGAACCCGGACAAGAGCAGGGGACAAAAGAGGATGCAGTCCAGCAACCGTCAGGAGAAGCCAAGGTGGACGGTACTGCCACAAACGATACGTCCAAATCGGACGCAGCAGCCAATGCAGAGGCGCAGCAACAAACCCCGGGCGCATCCGATGCTGCAAACGGAACGTCAGCGGGAACAGATGCGGCAGAAGCTGTGATGGGTGAGTTCGGCTTGATCGAACCGTCCTACACGCCAGCCGGAGTACAGATCAAGGATACGCCGGAGCTGGAGGATAATGGTACACATGCGGTGATGCTGCGGTATAGTGGAACGTATAATTATACCATTGTGGAGGCGCGTCCAAAAGATCGGGCGGTCGCACTGGCCGCAGGCGAACTGGTTGATATTGGAGGAAGCTTTGCCGTGCTGACCGGAAGCGAACAGCAGACGATGACCTGGATGAATGACGGAATCGAGTTCAGAATCACCAGTGCTGACCTGCCTGTGAGCGAAATGATACAAATTGCCGCTTCTATACAGGATCAATCGGGTAAATAAAATTTTATAGACGGATGCAGACGGTCTAGAGTGTATAATGCTCTGCTGCCGCCCGTATCCGTCTTTTGTTCATTCGCAGTCTAAGATGTGCATCGCTTGTATATCCTATTCTATTGTAGAGATGGTAGAGGAGGCTGGTAAAGCCCCCCTGCCATTGACAGCCAGGTTTTTGAACATTACCATTAACCTTTGGAAGCAAGCACTTTGCCACACTCCGAATGGTAAAAGGTTATGTTACAGGCTAACAATTGAAGAAGGTGACTGGATTTGCAAGCACAATACAGATCGACCCGGGCCGAAATCAACCTGGATCACCTTGGCGCCAACTATGAAGCTTTTCGCAAGGCATTGCCAGCGGATAAGCTGATACTGGTCTGTGTCAAGGCTAATGCCTACGGACACGGTGCCGTGGAAATTTCAAAGGAATTGGAACGCCTTGGTGCGGATTATTTGAGCGTCGCTTTTCTGGATGAAGCGTTGGAGCTTCGTCATGCGGGGGTTCAGCTACCGATTCTTGTACTCGGCTATACCCCACCGGAAGCTGTACAAACGGCTTGGGAGCATGATATCTCATTGACCGTGTTCAGTGAAGAAGTGCTGGAGGGTATCCGCAGACTGGACCGCCAAGGAAATGAACGCAAGCTGAAGGTGCACATCAAAATAGACAGCGGCATGGGAAGACTGGGTTTGCTGCCTGGAGAAGAGGCTATGGCTTTTGTCCGGCAGGCTCACGAATTAGAGCAGGTGCTGCTGGAAGGCATGTACACCCATTTTGCCCGCGCGGATGAAGAAGACAAAAGCTATACACTGCTACAATATGATCGGTTTCGGGGCGTGGCGGAAGCGCTAAGGGAACAAGGTATCACCATTCCCATTATACATACGGCCAATAGCGCCGCTACCATTGATACCCCTTCTCTTTCCCCCAATATGGTGCGGATTGGTATCAGTATATACGGTCTGTATCCGTCTGATGAGGTTAACCGGCAAGCCATTGAACTGCTACCTGTATTGTCATTGAAGACGGCGGTGGTTTATACTAAGACGCTTCCTCCCGGCTGGGGAGTTAGCTATGGCACCCGGTATGTGACTTCCAGTGAAGAACGGATCGGTACACTGCCAATCGGCTATGCGGATGGATACTCCCGCATGCTGAGTGGGAAGATCGAAGTATTGATACGCGGTCGCCGCGTCCCGGTACTCGGCACGATTTGCATGGACCAGTGTATGGTATCCTTACAATCTTTCGCAGAAGATGCGGAAGAAATCCAAACCGGCGAAGAGGTTGTTCTCATCGGTCAGCAGTCCGGCGAAACTATCGCGGCGGATGAGCTGGCATCCAAGCTTGGTACGATCCACTATGAGGTGATCTGCATGATCGCAGACAGGGTACCGCGTGTATACACACGAGGTCATGTTCCTGTTATTCGAGTGAACTCGCTTCTTCCAACCCACTGGAATTAATTTCATAACGCAAATTACCGAATAAAAGCAGGAGTTTTCGCAGAACGTCCCGAAATATGTACAAAGGAAAGAAAAGAGCGCTATAACTGTCAAAAGACGCATCAGGCTCCGCTGACACTTGTATTTCGGGGATCAAACGCCTGTACGAAAACGAACTGCGTAGTTTATAATGGAATGCAGCATAGATGATATACGAATATCATATACATTCTTGTATTCCGTTTGAATAAATTACCGGGAATAACGTTATAATGGTACAATGGCGACAAGGTTTTGGGGGTGGAAGAGAAGTTGGCCAATTTGCAGAACACCAAAAGAATAATGATCAGTTTGCCAGATCATCTCTTGCAGGAAGTGGACGGGATCGTAGCTATGGAAAATTCCAACCGCAGTGAATTTATCAGGCAGGCCATGAAGCTGTATGTAGGCGAACGTAAAAAACGTTACATTCGTGAAGCTATGCAGCGTGGATACATGGAAATGGCTAAAATTAACTTGACCATGGCATCCGAAGCCTTTCACGCGGAGGAAGATGCAAACAGCACCTTGGGCCGTACAGTTAGCGGGGTGTAATCCATATTGATCGTAAAGCGCGGCGACGTTTTTTTTGCAGACCTTTCACCCGTAGTCGGTTCCGAGCAAGGTGGCGTCAGACCTGTGCTGATCATTCAAAATGATATCGGCAACCGGTTTAGTCCTACCGTGATCGTGGCAGCTATCACCGCTCAGATTCAGAAGGCAAAGCTGCCTACACACGTGGAAATCGACGCGGCGACGCATGGCTTTGATCGTGATTCTGTTGTTCTTCTGGAGCAAATTCGGACGATCGACAAGCAAAGGCTTACCGACAAAATCACCCACTTAGATGAAGAAACTATGCGCAAAGTGAGCGATTCGCTACAAATCAGTCTTGGTTTGATTGATTTTTAGCGTGATGGAACGACGAGTGAAACGGGAAAAGGGCAGCGCTTGGGCGCTGTCCTTTTGCGTGTCCGATAAAAAATGCAGGTAGGGCTTGCTCTAACGTCACCTGCTGGCGCTTTGAATCATTTTTTGTGATAATGAAAGACATGCTGTATGACAAGAGTTGTGAGGAAGAAGGGATAGGTTTGTCTAACGAGGAAACGAAGACGGAAATCCGGCAGGAGCCGAACGAAGCAGAACGCCAAGAGCGGATTGTCAAACAAGTGGCGAGAGAGCTGTCGCTGGCACTCAAGCAAATCCGGACAACGATCAGTTTGTTGGATGAAGGGAATACAATTCCTTTTATCGCGCGTTATCGTAAGGAAATGACAGGAGAGCTGGATGAAAATCAGCTACGTGAAATTGAAGATCGTGTAGTGTATTTGCGTAATCTGGAGGATCGTAAGGTAGAGGTCATCCGCATTATTGATGAGCAGGGCAAGCTGACGGAAGACCTGCAGGCGGCTATCACCTCTGCGGTTAAACTTCAGGAAGTGGAGGATCTGTACCGTCCGTATCGGCAAAAGCGCAAAACCCGCGCCAGTGTAGCAAAGGAACGGGGACTGGAGCCGTTGTCCATCTGGATCTGGGGCCAGCCGAAACAGGGCGATGCTCTGAAAGAAGCCGAGTCTTATGTAAATGCGGAACTGGGAGTGGACAGCGCCGAGGCGGCCATCCAAGGAGCCTTGGACATTTTAGCTGAAAATATAGCGGATGATGCGGCTATTCGCCAATGGGTACGCCGATATACGCTGGACCATGGTATGCTGACCTCCGAAGCGAAGGACGCAGAGCAAGAATCCGTGTATGAGAACTACTACAGCTATCGTGAACTCGCTAAGAAAATGCCACCTCACCGTATTCTGGCGATTAATCGCGGGGAGCGGGAAGGCATTCTTAAGGTTGGTCTGGAGGTAGTGCCAGATTCTATTTACAATTACGTGGCAGGCCAAGTGATTAAAGGATCGTCTGTCGTGCAAGATCTGCTGCGCAGTGTCATTGAGGATGCGTATAAAAGACTTATCGCGCCGTCTATCGAGCGTGAAGTGCGCGCTGAAATGACGGAGAAGGGCGAGCAGCAGGCGATCTCCATTTTTGCAGGCAACTTGCGCAGCCTGTTGCTACAGGCTCCGATCAAGGGCCGACGTGTGCTCGGTGTCGATCCGGCCTATCGGACAGGCTGCAAGCTGGCGGTTGTCGATGACACCGGCAAGCTGCTCGAAGTGGCTGTGACGTATCCGACACCACCGAACAACAAGAAGCGCGAGGCTGCTGAAAAGTTCAAGCAACTGATTGCCCAATACGGTATCGAATTGATTGTCATTGGTAACGGAACCGCTTCGCGCGAGACAGAGCAATTCGTAGCGGAAGTCATCGCGGACATTGGTGACAGCAGTCTAGCGTATCTGATCGTCAATGAGGCGGGCGCAAGCGTATACTCTGCCTCCAAGCTGGCACAGGAGGAATTTCCCGATTTGGACGTGGCCGAGCGCAGTGCGGCTTCCATCGCACGTCGTGTGCAGGACCCGCTGGCTGAGCTGGTCAAGATTGAGCCGAAGGCTATTGGTGTAGGCCAATACCAGCATGATGTGTCGCAGAAACATCTGGATGAAAGCTTAAAGGACGTTGTCGAATCAGCCGTTAACCATGTCGGTGTAGATGTGAACACGGCTTCCTCTGCGCTGTTATCCTATGTAGCAGGGATCAATGCGACGATTGCCAAAAACATCGTTAAGTACCGCGAGGAAAACGGTAAATTCAGCAACCGTCGTCAGTTGCAGAAGGTGCCGCGTCTTGGTGCAAAAACCTACGAGCAATCTGTTGGCTTTATCCGTATACCGGGTGGAGAAAATCCGCTGGACCGCACACCAATTCACCCTGAATCGTATGCTGTCGTAGACCGCCTGTTGGCGGAACTGAACATTAGTGCCCACGATTTGGGCACCAAGGCTGCAACGGAAGCGCTGAACGTGTCCAACATTGACGAACTAGCTGCGAAGCTGGAAGTCGGCGTGCCGACACTGAAGGATATTCTGGACAGTCTCCAGCGTCCGGGCCGTGACCCGCGTGACGAGCTGCCGTTGCCGGTATTCCGCAAGGATGTGCTGAAGATCGAGGATCTGGCACCGGGTATGGAGCTTCAGGGAACCGTCCGCAATGTCATTGATTTTGGCGCGTTTGTCGATATCGGTATTAAAAGTGACGGGTTGGTTCATATTTCACAGCTGCGCAGCGGCTTCGTAAAGCATCCGATGGATGTCGTATCTGTCGGTGATAACGTAACGGTGTGGGTATTGAATGTTGATTTGAAAAAAGGCAGGGTTGGTCTGACGATGAAACCTCCTGCAGAGGCGCAATCGCAGGCATAATACTTTAAATAAAGCTGTACAACCTTCTTGTGAAGGGTTAACAAAAGCCGGAATCTCCGAACTGCATCGGAGATTCCGGCTTTCATTTTGGATGCCTTTAGCTTTTACCCGTTGTTGGCATCGAACTCCACGCCAGGTGCTTTATGATAAAAAAACCAACAATCGTTCAACAGTTTAATTTGGCGCCGGTCCTTTTTGTAAAAGGCCCGCATGAGCTGGTTGCTGAGCCATTGAGGCAAGCCGATCTCCTCCTCTGCGTTACATCTGTATGCTTAGCATATGGGGTGGGTACCTAAAGTGTGCTTATGAATTGGGGGTTAGACTTCGGCCATTATTTTATAATATGCTTGTCAGTAAGGAGCAAAGGAGGAGAGACCGTAAGGATGGAGTCCAAGTCCCTGAGCAATTCAATGAATCATTCAATGAGCCGTTCTATGAGCAATGAAGAGCTTCAAGAATGGGTAGAGCGCATTTCGCTGGAGAGCTTCGGCGTGCCGTTTCGACATCAAGCCACCTTTAATGCGCGCCTGTCTTCCACAGGCGGTAGGTATTTTATGAAAAGTCATCATATTGAAATTAATCCACATCAACTCGCAGCTTACGGACGTTCTGAGGTGGAGAAAATTATTAAGCATGAGCTGTGCCATTATCATTTACATCTGCGCGGGATGGGCTATCAGCATCGAGATGCTGACTTCAAAGCATGGCTGGCCCGTGTAGGAGGAAGCAGGCATTGTCAGACTCTGCCGGGAAGAACGGAACGTAAGCCTCAGCCTTATCGTTACAAGCTAGTATGCGTTTCCTGTAAACAGGAGTATATGCGCAAGCGTAAGATGAATCCTCAGCGATATCGCTGTGGGAAATGTGGAGGTAAGCTTCGCCTGTTGGCACTTGACGGCACCCCCTGAATCATGGTAAATTAACCATACTGTATGATAATTTACAGTAATGTTCCCTGATAGCTCAGTTGGTAGAGCACTCGACTGTTAATCGAGTTGTCACAGGTTCGAGTCCTGTTCGGGGAGCCATGGAGAGGTACCCAAGTGGCTATAAGGGGACCCTCTGCTAAGGGGTTAGGCTGCGAAAGCGGTGCGAGGGTTCGAATCCCTCTCTCTCCGTTGGTATTTTAAGTAGAAAAAGGACGCTCGTATGCATTGTAATGATGCTTGCGAGCGTCCTTTTTGTGTAGATCTGCTTTGAAAATAACGGTGGACTGAAATTCGTTTAAATGGAGAGACGAACGTGCTGCGTACGGCATGAAGCGACGTCAGCCTGTCTTGTACGCAGCCAATGATTCTATTTCACAGTGTCAGCCTCGATTGTCTTGAGTATGTTCACCAGAGCATGAGCGACGCCATCTTCCGTATTAGTCAGAGTCACTTCGGAGCAGACGGCCTTAATGTCGTCTTTTGCATTGCCCATGGCAATGCCTCTTCCTGCCATTGTCAGCATGGAGATATCGTTGTAACTGTCCCCAATCGCTACAGCTTCCTGCATGGGAATGCTCAGATGATTCGCCAGATAACGCAATGCATTACCTTTAGACGCGTCCTTATGCTCGACTTCAAAGTTACGGTCTGAAGAGATGACCATGTTCAGGCCCTGAAAACTTCGGTAACGCTCACGGCCCCGATCCAATTTGGCTTGATCAAAGGAGAAACAGAGCACGTTATAAATCTCTACGTCCAGTGGAATGTCCTCATATGAAGCGATGCGGGTATGTCCGGTCTGTTCATATTGTTTTTCGGCTGCGTGTAATAAAGTATCCAGGGAAATATCCGGGTTGGCGCTCAGCAATCGGTCCATTTCAACAGCAAGGAGCTGATGTCCGTTTTGTGGAGAATAAATAGCGCGGTCTGTCATGACCTCATAGTAAAAGTCGTTGTCGTGCAGCCAGCTCAGCACTTCAAACGTTTCACCGCGGCCCATAGGAGTAGAGGTTAACTGACGACGATGTACATCGTGTACGGTTGCGCCGTTTGCTCCAATGACGGGAGTTATAAGTTCTGCTTCCTCTAGCTTCGTCCAGGCGTCATAAGCGGCCCTACCAGTGGCAATTGTCACCTGAATGCCTTGCTGCTGTGCTTGGCGTATAGCCTCCGCGTTCACTTTGCTTATTTTTCCTTCCTCGTTCAGCAGTGTTCCATCCATATCAATCGCAAACAGTTTCATTTGTCTCCAACTCCTGTCTTTCGATATCTCTGTGATAAATCTTGAGTTCTAGCTAAGCAGTTTCACATTTTATGAGGGTACAACAACTTCAACATCATAATGTTGCAAAATTTCCAGCATCGCTGGTTCTGGCAATCTGTCGGTGATCACGATATTAACTTCAGACAGATCGGCAAAGCGATATGGAAAATTGATTCCGAATTTCGAATGGTCCGCAAGGATGATCACCTGATCTGCCTGCTTCATCATCTGATGCTTCAGCATACCGTCTTCTTCATGAATCAGGCTTAGTCCGTGGGCAGATATACCGCCAATCCCGATAAAGGCTTTGTCTACAAAATAGTGAGACAAAGTGGCGATCACGGAGGAGCCATATACATACCGGTGTTCTTTTTGCAGGCGGCCTCCCAACAGGTGTATAGAGACACCGTCTTTTCCAGATAGCACGTCAGCCTGATTGATTGAATTGGTGATGACCGAACATTCCTGCACATTCAGTCTTTCTGCACACGCCTGTACGGTGGTAGAGGAATCCAATATAATACGATCCTTATCTCGTACCATGTTGGCAGCCAGTTGTCCGATTACTTGTTTCTCCTCGGATACAGTAAGTAGTCTTTCGTTATAATTTCCAATTGGATCGTGATGAAGTGTAGGGAGAAGAGCGCCGCCGCGGGTGCGAATAATTTTTTGGTGCTCCTCGAGTTTTACCAGGTCTCGACGGGCCGTATCTCGTGAAACATTGAAAAATTCACAAATATCATCCACCGAAATACGCTTATGAAGCTGTAAGTAATCAACGATTTTTAACATTCGTTCTTCCTGATACATAGAAAGCTCCTCTGATATATAATTATTTCGGTATCTCGTAAGTGATTATAAGTAAATTCAAGTGATATTGCAATCATTTAGCGCTATTTTCAGGATATAAGTGATTTAAGGTAAGGGGTTGTAAGTAAATACGCATTTCGTAATGATAAAAGCTGCTTTTTTTAAAATTTCAAAAATAAGTATTGCCATTTGTTATTCTATTTGATATACTCTTTCTTGTCGCCAAGTTGGCGCATAATAATAAGGCCCGTTGGTCAAGGGGTTAAGACACCTCCCTTTCACGGAGGTAACAGGGGTTCGAATCCCCTACGGGTCATTGTTGTCTTTATAGACTACATGTTGCATGCTTAAGGGAAATTCCTGAGGTCTGGTCTAATGGCGGACAGCTTGGATGAACTGCATGAGCCATTAGCTCAGTTGGTAGAGCACCTGACTTTTAATCAGGGTGTCGAAGGTTCGAGTCCTTCATGGCTCACCATTTATATTTTGTTATGCGGTCGTGGTGGAATGGCAGACACGCTATCTTGAGGGGGTAGTGAGCGTACGCTCGTGGAGGTTCGAGTCCTCTCGACCGCATTAATGGAATAAACGGAAAAGTCTCTCGCGGTAGAGGCTTTTTTTATTTGTGTAGTGATGTAATAAAGTAATGATTATGATGAAATAATGATTCCATAGTATAATATAACGTCATAATGTTATAGAATGATAAGTATAAACTTATGAATTGACGGTGAAAAATATGGACACTCAACTGTTAGGAAATATATCAGAAAATATTTTGGGCTTGTTTCCGATTGTGAAGAAGAAATTTTTCGCCTACGGTCCGCTCGATCTCCCATTACACTTGTCGCCTAATAACTTTCAGGTATTACTGCTTCTGCGTGAGGTGCGCTTGTCTACGGTATCTGATTTATCCAAACAGCTCAATGTCTCGCGTCCGAACATGACTCCTCTTCTGGACAAGCTGGTGGAGCATGGGTTGGCTGACCGCCAGTCTTGTGACTCGGATCGCAGAGTCGTGAATGTGGCGATTACACAGGAAGGCGATGCTTTTTGTGAACAGGTATTCCATACCTTCTCCAATAAAATTCAAGAAAGACTGGTGTATCTGCCAGAAGAAGATTTATTACATCTGAGTGAAACTTTGAATGAGTTGAAGCATATCTTACTTAAAATCGACAACTCTGCTAAGTGATTAGCGTAAACGAACTGACTTAAAGACCGCCCTTTCTTCGGAAAACAGGCGGTTTTTGTTGCATATTGTGGTATAATGAAAACCAACATACATAATTCGGTAATTTTAGCATACGTGATCTTTGAAATGGGAACAGAGAACATGATATCGTTATTTGAGAGCCTGCTAGGGAGGAAGGAACTTCTATGCAATCTATTTACCATCGCATTGAGGAACTCATCAAGGAACGGGGAATGACGAAAAAGGCGTTCTGTCAGCAGTTAGGTATTAGTACAGGGAACTTCGGGGATTGGAAAAGAGGAAAAACGACGCCGGGCACGAATAAACTCATTGAAATCGCTTCTTTTTTTGATGCGAGTCTGGACTGGATTATGCTGGGTCGAGATGTACAGGGTGAGGTGCTAAAGGAGTCGCAAGACCCTTATTTTTTTGACGCTTCAGGGCAACTGAATTGCCAGGAGGAACCGCTTAGTGATGCGGAAAGAAATTTTATACTTGAGTATATTGAATTTACCCGCTTTCGTAAAGAGAAAAACCAGCGCAATTCTACTATGGGGTAATGGTTGCTTAGGATTTGATGACGATTACTAATGAGTAAAGATGAAAAATGAAAATTATTTCAGAAAAAGTTACTGTTTCGGAGGGGAAACATTTTGGGAGATCAAACTATTTATCAGCGGATTGAAGCTTTGATTAAAGATCGGGGAATGACCAAGAAGGCATTTTGTGAAAAACTTAAAATCAGTTCAGGGAATCTCGGTGATTGGAGAAGGGGTAAAACAACGCCGGGTACCACCCATTTAATTCAGATTTCGGACTTTTTTAATGTATCGCTCGATTGGTTAATGAAAGGGATTAAGCCAGGAGAAGGCGTACTTCAGGAGCAGAAGGCTGCTTATTTTTTTGGAGTGATGGGGCCACTGAATTGCCAGGCAGAAGATCTTGAGACGGAAGAACAGAATTTTATTTTAGAATATGTTGAATTTGCGAAATATCGTAAGCAAAAAAGTGAAAAGGATAAAACAAAGCCAGAATGATTTTTTGGCTAAAGATTGTCTGGGTTGAAAACCCGTAAACGAACTGGAGGGGTTCGCTTTACGGGTTTATTTGGTTTCTTGGTGATATCGAATGACCTGTATGTAACTGGAATGCTTGTTGGATTTAGAGTGGCGATGCCTCCTTATAATCGTTATCGTCGATGTTCAGAATTGCAGCAACTTGTTTTCTGTACCTTTGTGCTTTGCGGGTGCCGTGAATCAGATTGGACAAGCGTGAAGGCGGAATATTGTGTGTCTCACAAAATGTTTTCTGATCCAGTCGAAGTTCGACAAGCCGTTGTTTGATGGCCCACCCGAAGGAGGTGACAGGCATTTTGTTGTTCAAAAGAAATCGCCCCTTACGGATTCTTGCGGAATAATTGGTGTGTTATAATAATCATCAGTAAACATGTTAGAATTAACCATCTGAAACTATGATACACTTTTATACGTGTTTTTACAATCGTAAATGCGTTATTTTGTCAAATTAATTACTTAATTAAGTGCTGGGTGGTTCTGATAATCCGCAAGGGTGCAACATTAATGCATAGTTCAGCAAGGGGTTGTCTTTATGCAGGGCAGTATTATTATCGCTCATATATGTAAGTTAAAATAATTATAATATTTTTGTTTACAAATAGTTGATGAGAGAGTATAATAAATCTGTTGCCTCAATACATTATGATTTGCGGTCGTGGTGGAATGGCAGACACGCTATCTTGAGGGGGTAGTGGGCGTACGCCCGTGGAGGTTCGAGTCCTCTCGACCGCATTATATGCAAGACCCAGTTAAAAAAGCATCCTGACACGATTTACGTGAAGGGATGCTTTTTTTGTTAAGCATTTTTTCGTTATATTCTTTAGCCACGGAAGCCACGGTTGCAACAGGTCGTTTATTAACAGTGATAAAGAAGAATGTCAGTTTTGCTGTAAAAGCTTCTCTATATCTCCCGCCAGCTTATCTGGAGTGGTTTGCGGTGCATAGCGCTTAAATACGTTACCTTCTCTTGTAATTAAGAATTTAGTAAAATTCCATTTGATCGCTTTGGACCCTAACACCCCCGGAGCTGTTTGGGTCAGGTAGCGAAATAAGGGGTGTGCTTGATCGCCATTGACATCTGTCTTGGCGAACATCGGAAAGGTGACACCATAATTCATCTGGCAAAACTCGGAAATCTCCTCACTGGAACCTGGCTCTTGTTTGGCAAACTGGTTGCTGGGAAATCCCAAGATTTCGAGCCCCTGTTCATGGTACTGGTCATATAGCTCTTGTAGCGCTTTGTATTGGGGGGTTAACCCACATTTGCTGGCAGTGTTCACGATAAGCAGAACGTTCCCTTCAAATGTGGATAACGGAATTTGTTTCCCTTGCAGGGTTTGCGCATCATATTCATAAACGGTCATAGCATCTCTCCTCATTCAATATCCAGCAATTAAATTGTAGACAATTCAAAGAAGGGTTGCAAGTCTGGAAAAGCTGTATAAAGCCTTCAGGCGCTGTAAAATCGTATTTTGCTCAAAACAGTAAATCGCATCGCAAATGGAGCGAATTAAGGTGTTTCTTCTTATAAAAGTGGGTTCAATCGGTGTTTAGCTGGTACATATAGCGTATTTTCTTCTCTTTTTACAAAAAAAGGCCAATAACGCTTTACCCTACGCCAATATTGACATGCTTGTCATTTTCAAAAAAGGATGAAAAACAGAGATTGAAGGAGCTGTGAGAAGCATAGTTGCATTGTAAGCGTTATTATTAATCTTCTATGCTCTAAAGGCCGATTTATAACCCTGCAGTTGAGCTTTACAGTCTTCCATGCGCGGGTGTATGATTCAAGACGTAATTTCAAATTAACTTGAATGAAGCAACAACGAAATGTCTACAGCGCTGAATTTTGCAGTTGCAAAAGCGGGGGAACCAATCGAGACTGTACGGCTTCGGAAGCCGTGTGTCTCATGGGGTGAATTTTCCGGTCAAGTGCCAGAAATAGGGCGACTCTCACGTCCGAATCCGACAGCTAACCTCGTAAGCGTACAGGGAGAGGCAACAAACCGCCGTGTGCAGCCATGGTTTATTTTATCATGGATATGTCAGAAGCCGGAGGAAAGCCTTTTTCCTTCGGCTTCTTTTTGTTGTCTTTTTATACCGGGAGAGGAGCTACTGATGGAAGGTCGGTTAATTATTGTCACTGCACCGAATGAAGCGGGCAGAAGTTTTGTGAAATTGCTTATTTTTAAAAAATTGGCGTTTGCAGTTCTCACGAATAGCGCCCAGGAGGAACGACAGCTCAAAAAAATGGGTGTGGAGCACATTGTCCGCATCAATACCATGCAAGCGGGAAAATGGAATTTTCCAAAAAAAGAAATTGGTAGTGTGTATTTGTTCGAGAACAGCTTGAATCTGACTTGCCGTTTCCTGCAAATATGTCGACCACTAACATCGGAATCGATCTATGTTATTACACACGGCTGTAATCCACAAGGAATTTATCGGGGATTGGGAGCGGACCATGTGATCTACACATTGAACGGAGAGGTGGGTTTTCTGCTGAACGGATAAGCACTTATGACATAGTTGTTTTATGATTTTATGATGGAATAAGAATGGCGATCTGAGGACCGATACGGAGGGTATAAACATGATGGATATATACATGCTGCTCGTCATGGCTGTGAGTTATGGAGTGATACTGCTGTTTGTACGCTGGTGTGATGCGCAGACCTCTAAAGGAGGACGAAGAGGATGATCGTTATACTCGGGCTTACAGCTATTGTGTTTATGTATTTAATCTACGCACTCCTGAACCCTGAAAAGTTCTAGACACTTGTAGGGATAGAGCGGGCGGGAACAACAGATCTGAACATTAAGCATCATAGGTAGCAGGTTTTCGCAAACGTGTGCACTTCATAGATGGTCTGAATCGGGTCTGTTGTTCCAAACGCAGGAGCATTTTGAAGGAGGAATAGAGGATGGAGCTGCTTCAAATTGGAATTGTGATCGTTATATTGCTGCTCTTGGTAAAGCCAATGGGTACATATATGTATCATGTATTCTCGAATGAACCGAATCGGACGGATCGGATTTTTGGCAGAACAGAAAAGCTGATTTATAAGGTAGTAGGCTTGAAGAAAGTGGAGAGCATGCGTTGGACTACGTATGTTATGAGTTTCATTGCTACGAACGCCGTGCTTGTGGCAATCAGCTACTTGCTGTTGCGTTTACAGGGAATGCTTCCCGGTAATCCGGCTGGAAACAGTAATATGGAAGCATCACTAGCTTTTAATACGGTAATCAGCTTTATGACGAATACGAATCTCCAACATTATAGCGGGGAAAGCGGGCTTACGTATCTGACACAGATGGCGTTCGTCACGATGATGATGTTCACTTCGGCTGCTTCCGGTTTTGCGGTTGCTGCGGCTTTTATGAGAGGATTGACGCGGCGCGGTGAAGGGATGGGCAATTTCTTTCAAGATTTTATTAAAGCCATTATAAGGATTTTCCTGCCGCTGGCCTTTGTGCTTACGCTGGTGCTGGTTGGATTGAAGGTACCACAGACGCTGCAGCCTACGGCGGATCTTACGACGCTGAGCGGAACACAACAGCAAATTTCTATGGGACCTATTGCTTCTCTGGAGTCCATCAAGCATTTGGGGACGAACGGGGGCGGTTATGCGGGGGCTAACTCTGCGCATCCTTTTGAAAATCCAAGTCCTTGGACGAACGTGCTGGAAATTTTGGCAATGTGGGTAATGCCGGCTTCGTTGCCGTATACCTTTGGGTTGTTTGCCCGTAATCGTAAGCAGGGCTGGATTATTTTTAGCTCCATGATGGTATTGTTTCTTATTTTTCTATCCATTACGTATGTGTCTGAGAAGACAGGTAATCCGTTAATCCAGACCCTGGGTGTGGATGCTTCTCAGGGAAGCATGGAAGGGAAAGAGGTTCGTTTCGGTATTGGACAATCGGTTTTATTCACTGCGGTCACAACAGCGGCAACGACAGGTTCGGTCAATAATATGCATGATACACTAACCCCGCTGGGTGGCATGGCTGCTTTGGGAGAAATGATGCTAAACGTCATTTTTGGCGGCAAGGGTGTCGGGCTGATGAATATGCTGATGTATGCGATTCTGGGTGTGTTTATATGCGGACTGATGGTCGGGAGAACTCCGGAATTTATGGGAAGGAAAATTGAAGGCAAGGAAATGAAGCTGATCGCGATTGCCATTTTGGTACATCCGTTTCTCATTCTCGCCCCAACTGCGCTTGCGTTCATGAGTCATTGGGGATATGATGCGGTCACTAACCCTGGCTATCACGGGTTGACTCAGGTGCTCTATGAATATGCGTCATCTGCTGCAAATAACGGTTCGGGATTTGAAGGTCTTTCGGATAACAACGTATTCTGGAACATGACAACAGGGATGGTTATGTTCTTCGGACGATATGTATCTATGATTGCATTGTTGGCTGTGGCGGCTTCGTTGAATGCCAAAGCACCGACTCCGGTGACAACGGGGACACTGCGCACGGACAACAAGTTATTTGGAGCCATTCTGATCGGGATCGTGCTGCTGATTGGTGCGTTGACCTTTTTACCTGTCATCGTATTGGGACCTGTTGCTGAATTTTTGACCATGTGAAGAAGAAAATGAGAATGGATGAACGGGGTGTTTGATCATGAAGGAACAACGCAAACACATGCTGGACAGAAGCATCTTGAAGCATGCGATCAAGGATAGCTTTATAAAATTAAATCCGATGATTATGATGAAAAATCCTGTCATGTTCGTCGTGGAGATCGGTACATTGGTCGTGCTGCTAATGTTACTGTTTCCCGGTTATTTTGGAACTGACAAGGAAATGGGCTTTAACCTGGCCGTGTTTGTTATTCTGTTGTTTACGTTGCTTTTTGCCAATTTTGCCGAAGCGCTCGCGGAGGGGCGGGGTAAGGCACAAGCTGCCTCTTTAAAAAAATCCAAGCAGGATACGCAAGCTAACAAGCTCGTCGGAAATGACATTCAGGTGGTTAGCTCAACCGAGTTGCGTAAGGGGGACGTGGTTATTGTCTCCCAGGGCGAAATGATTCCAAGCGATGGTGAGGTCATTGAAGGTTTGGCTTCGGTGGATGAATCTGCAATTACGGGAGAATCGGCTCCGGTCATTAAGGAATCGGGTGGTGACTTTTGCTCGGTAACCGGCGGAACGCGAGTGGTTAGTGACCGGATTAAGGTGCGGATTACGACAGAGCCGGGCGAGACATTTATTGATAAAATGATTTCGCTCGTGGAAGGCGCACAGCGGCAAAAAACGCCGAATGAGATTGCGCTGAACACTTTGCTGATTAGCTTGACGATTATTTTTCTAATTGTGGTGGTTACGCTAGCGCCAATTGCCCGTCATTTTAACATTAATTTGCCTGTTCCTGTGCTGATTTCGTTACTAGTCTGTCTGATTCCAACCACGATTGGAGGACTGTTGTCAGCCATCGGGATTGCCGGTATGGACCGGGTCACCCAGTTTAATGTGCTGGCCATGTCAGGCAAGGCGGTAGAAGCTTCTGGGGATATCAACACGATGATTCTGGATAAAACAGGTACAATCACCTTCGGGAACCGGATGGCGAGTGAATTCGTGCCTGTAGAGGGCGTGGAGAAGGCAGAGCTAGTGAAGTGGGCAGCGATTAGCTCTATGAAGGATGAGACGCCAGAGGGGCGCTCGGTTCTCGAGTTGATGCGCAAACAGGAGCACACGTTGGATGAATCCTTGGTGGCAGGTGGAACCTTTATCGAATTCAAGGCGGAGACCCGGATGAGTGGTCTGGATCTGGCCGATGAACGAAAGGTACGCAAGGGCGCGGTGGATTCCGTTCGGCAATGGATCGTATCGCAAAATGGTAGTGTTCCAGCCGATCTGGAGGAAAAAGCGAATCAGGTAGCCTCAGAAGGAGGTACACCGCTGGCAGTCGCGCTAGATGATCAGATATACGGTATTATTTATTTAAAGGATACAGTGAAGCCAGGCATGAAGGAACGGTTTGATCAGCTCCGGGAAATGGGTATCCGTACGATCATGTGTACCGGAGATAATCCGCTGACAGCAGCTACAATTGCACGGGAAGCGGGAGTGGACGACTTTGTAGCTGAGAGCAAGCCGGAGGACAAAATCGCGGTTATCCGACGTGAACAGGAACAGGGTAAGCTGGTTGCCATGACCGGAGACGGCACCAATGATGCACCTGCGTTGGCGCAAGCCGATGTCGGTCTTGCCATGAATAGCGGCACAGTCGCGGCCAAAGAAGCGGCTAATATGGTGGACTTGGATTCCGATCCGTCCAAAATTATTGAGGTGGTCGCGATCGGCAAGCAGCTGCTTATGACGCGCGGAGCATTGACAACGTTCAGCATTGCGAACGATGTTGCCAAATATTTTGCCATCATCCCGGCGATGTTCATGCTGGCCATTCCACAAATGGGCGCTTTGAACGTCATGGGGCTTGGCTCCCCGTTGTCCGCTATTTTGTCGGCGCTGATCTTTAACGCGGTTATTATTCCGCTTCTGATTCCGCTGGCCATGAAGGGCGTGAAGTATAAGCCGATGAGCTCAGATCGCCTGCTGGGACGGAATTTGCTGATTTACGGTCTGGGCGGTATGGTCGTACCGTTTGTCGGTATAAAGGCCATTGATTTGTTGGTGCATTTGTGGATTTAGCGCAGAAAGGGTGAACGACATGAGTGGTTTTTATCGGATGATGTCTGGACGCAGATTTGCTGCACACGAAAAAGCCGAATCTGGCGGGCAAGGTCATAACAAACGTACAGGGACCGGGACTGTGTCGGAAGGACAACCGGAGAGACAAGAGATGCGAGGAAGTACAGTTATTGGAGTGGCTGTGCGAACTTCGGTGCTGATGATTCTCTTGTGCGGTTTGGCATATCCGCTAGCAAGTACAGGAGTAGCGCAGATCCTGTTTCCTCAGCAAGCAAACGGCAGTATGCTCCGTGACGCGGAGGGGCGGGTGGTTGGCTCCGAACTGATTGGTCAGTCTTTCACTGATTCGGCGTTTTTTCAAGGTCGGGTATCGAGCGTTGATTACAATGGGGTTGGTTCAGGCTCTAGTAACTACGCACCGTCGAATCCGGCCTTGATACAGCGAGTCAAGGACTCTATTGCGGATTGGCAGAAGCATAACCCGGATGTACCCGTTAGTCAGGTTCCGGTGGACTTGATTACGAACTCCGGCTCCGGTCTGGACCCGCACATTTCTCCACAGGCGGCACGGGTGCAAATTCCTCGCATAAGCGGCTTGACGGGTATCCCGCAGGATCAACTGAGAGCACTGGTGCAGGAGCAGACAGAAGGCCGCAGCGCCGGCGTGTTCGGCGAGCCGCGTGTGAACGTGCTCAAGCTGAATCTTGCGCTTGAGGCGCAAATGAAGGTAGAGCCTGCCAAGCCATAGATGGATCAAAAAAAGGTATTCCTGAGCGATAAGCTTGAGGGATACCTTTTTTTCAGGGACTGGAATGCTCTATGATGCAAAAATATGCAATAAAATGTTTTATTCCTTATGGGGATATGAATTTTTGGCTTTCCTTAAGGCTGAAAGCGAGTACAAACATGTATATAAATACAATAATGCCTATAATTAAATAAGAGAACTTAATATTCATTAGATCCGTGAGAGTACTGCTCAAAATAGGGCCGATCATTAGGCCAATCGAGTATGCCGTGTTATAGAGTGCGAAAGTAATTCCATAAGAATGAATTCCACTTCGTTGAGAGATATCAGCAAGTTGAGGTAAGCAGGGAGCAAGAACCATACCCATGCTAACCCCTAAAACAGCTAAAATAACAGCTTGAAGCGATAATATTGCTGGAAGTGCAGTCAGAGGAAGTGCAATGGATACCATAAGTAGACCGAGGAGAATTCCATTTTTATAGCCGAGTTTACTAGAAAACTGTCCTATAAAAGGTGTTGCTAGGCCATAAGCAAGCGTGGGAATAGCAAATAATAATCCAATAAGTCCTGGGTTAGCGCTAAAATTGTGCTGTAGGTGTAACGGTAATGTTGGCTCAAGTACGCTTGGGATGGATGCGCCGATAATTACCACTCCAATAACCAAAAGCAAATCTTTATTTTTCATGAACGAGAAAGGGGAAATATACTTTTCATTTTTCGCTTCCAGAATATCATGCAGGAGAATTAGTCGAAGTATAGCATCGATGACGGCCAAGGAAATGGCAAAGTAAAAAGGAAGCTGGTAACTTCCCCATTGATACAACCATCCGCCAATTGTTGGTCCGAGAAGGGTTCCGGCGGCTTGACCGGATAATGCCAAGCCCATGGCTTTACCACGTTCTTCAGAAGGGTATAGATCAGCCAAGAGAGCGAGTCCTGCTGTCCAGGTCATTGCGGCTGCAATTCCCTGAAGAGCGCGTGCCACTACAAGTAGCCAGAAAGTGTGGGCTATGGCAAACATTAAAGTGGAGGCTATGAGTCCAATTAACCCCCATAATAGAGGTGTCTTTCTCCCAATCCGATCCGTTAATAGGCCAAAAACAGGTGTAGCTATAAATAATGCGATTGCATAACTGCTGAATAAAAATCCGATTTCAGTTTGAGTTGCGCCCAGAGAATCTGCATACCTTGGCAAAATGGGAACGACTAATCCATAGATTAACATATCAATGAATACAGCTAATCCGACAACAATTAGTGCAGCTTTTTGCTTATTTTGTGCTCCTTTACTCAGTTTCATTATTACATCCTCCTCATAAATTTCTTCCGATTTCCTCTTTAATTTGTTTGACAAATTTCAATTGAAGCTCACATTGATCATAAATATTTCTGAAAATTAACATAACGTTTACAGGGATATCCATAAGTTCAGCTTTTTGTTCTTGCCCTAATTTCATTTCTTTATAGATTTTTTCGATGGCTTGCTGCTGGAAACTTAAAGCTTCCTCAATTTCATGGAGCCCAGCCTCATTCATAAAAGTTAAAGCTGTGTACAGTGCTGTTGGAAATACAACAGAAGATTCCTTAAATGATTCGATTAAAAGCCGACTAAACTCACTTTTTCCAGCCTCCGTGATAGCATATATAGCTTTGGTCCGGTTCCCTGTCTGTTCTAACGTTTCTAACTGTACAATTCCTTCTGAATCCATTTTTTTTAAGGCATGATATATGGAAGCTGGTTGCACATAAGCCCATTTATCCGTTTGTGCTGATTGCATTTTCTGTTGTATTTCGTATCCTGACATTGCTCCATATTGCAGCAAGAGCCCAAGAACCATCACACGTGTTGTACTCAAGATGATATCTCCTCCATATAGTTTAATAATAAACTTTCAATACTAAACATTTAGTATTGTAATTTTACTGTAGCATTACAAACTAAGGAAGTAAAGAATTTCACTTAAATGAATAGACATACGATTCAAAATTGGTAGTATGACTTTTGAAGTTAAAAAGAGCTTTTGAAAAGCAATGCGAACAGGTTCGTAAGTAAGGGGAGCGCTCTACAACTCGGGAATATTCGATCCGTGTCGGGTATGGAGATCATGAGAGCATGCTTGATGTTAGATTTGTGGAAAAAAATGCGGAGCTAAGCCTAAACATATTAGAAAAATGACCGTCTGGATCCTTGATTGTAATGCCCGAACAGCTGATGTTTCTTCAAAAAATTTTTATCGAAGAGCATTCACATTTTTGAGAAAAGAAAAGAGATATCACTACGCTTTTTATGGCGTGTTGGATATCTCCTTTTTTGGGTGTAGCTAGGCGTCTGTAAGCATTATTGTTCAACCTGATATCGTTTGTACAATGAGCACTACATTCAAGATGATAATGACAGCGGTCACGATCCAGGTTAATACTTTTTGCCACATTTTATTTGCGAATTCACCCATAATCTTTTTGTCGCTGGTAAAGAGCAGTAATGGAATGATGGCAAAGGGAAGCTGGATGGACAGGATGACCTGGCTCAACACAAGCAGTTCCTCCGCACCTTTTTCACCTGCGATAGCAGTGACGATGACCGCTGGAATGATCGCGATGAGGCGAGTCACCAGACGACGCAACCAAGGTGAAAGACGAAGGTTCAAGAAGCCCTCCATCACGATTTGTCCGGCTAAAGTGCCTGTTACAGTTGAGTTTTGCCCTGAGGCGAGTAACGCTACCCCAAATAGTATGCTCGCCAGTGTGGTCCCCAGTAGTGGCGAAAGCAGATAATAGGCATCACTAATTTCGGCTACATCTGTTCTTCCTGCCGTATGGAATACAGCAGCTGCCACGATCAAGATGGCGGCATTAATAAATAATGCGAACATCAGCGCTATACTGGAATCCCAAGTTGCAAATGTAATAGCTTCCCGTTTACCTGCTGAAGTCTGCTCAAATTTACGAGTTTGTACAATAGAAGAATGCAGATACAGGTTATGCGGCATTACAGTAGCACCCATAATACCGATGGCAATATACAGCATGCTAGGATTTGTCAAAATTTGCGAGTCTGGTACAAAGCCACCCAATACGCCGCCCCATTCCGGTTGTGCCAAAATGAGATTAATGCCAAAACAGCCGGCAATCGTCGCCATCAGTACAATGACGAGGGTTTCCAATGCCCGAAAGCCTTTGTTTTGCAGCAATAAAATGAGCATAACATCAAATGCGGTAATGATGACTCCGTATAGTAACGGTAGACCAAACAGCAACTTCAGCGCAATGGCTGAACCGATGACCTCGGCCAAATCCATGGCTGCAATGGCAATTTCGCACAAGAGCCATAAGCCGATCGCGACAGGACGACTGTAGGCATCCCGGCACATTTGAGCCAAATCTTTACCTGTGGCAATGCCAAGCTTGCCAGATAAGGCTTGCAGCAGGATGGCCATCAGGTTGGAGATTAGAATGACACTAAGCAGCGTGTAGCCGAATTTTGATCCGCCGGCGATGTCTGTAGCCCAGTTGCCGGGGTCCATATAGCCGACTGCGACCATATAGCCGGGGCCAGCAAAGGCAAGAAACTTCCGAAACCAGGTCCCGTCTTTTGGGACGCTCAAGGAACGATTCACTTCCGACAGTGAAGCGATTTCCGCGAAGTTACCCTTTGTATTTTTCATACGCTTCACCTTCTTTATTGATGTTGAAATATATTATTAGTGACATAACGATTGTGTTATCCCTATTGTACACTCCCAATAGTTTTTGTCTAGTACAACTTTTGTGTGGTCAAGCAAGTTAATCGTATTTTTGAAGCAATATGGCCATCGTATAAGCTGAACCATAGAAAAACCAAGCTATATCGCTCTGAGGGGAGCGGCTTGGTCGTTTTGGATTTTTTAAATTGTTGTCCATCTTCCGGGTGAACGCCGTTCCATATTTTATCAATTTCCTTCTCATGTGCGACAGGGTCATCCCATCGAATGGGTAGGATCATAAAATGGTCTTACCTTATTCCGTCCCCGAAAATTAAACGATTGGTGGAGATGGTTGTTCAATGTAGACGGCCCAAGTAGGGGCCTATAACATATAGTGTAAACATGGTGGGGTTGAACTAAACGGTAAATGTACTGGTTTACATCCATATTTCAAATGATTCATTTTATGTAGTTCGTTTAAAGTACATACGAGAAGGAAATCATGTATTAACATGACGATAGATTCCTGCGGAATGCAAAAGATATAGTGAAGGAGAGATGAAATCATGGAAGCATTATACACAGCATCAGCAACGGTACATGGTGGAAGAGACGGTTCAGTCGCTTCATCCGATGGAGTTTTGAAGCATAAGCTCAGCACGCCGAAGGAACTGGGTGGCGCAGGTGGAGAAGCTACGAATCCAGAGCAATTGTTTGCGGCAGGCTATGGTGCCTGCTATGAGAGCGCATTGGCTAACGTGGCCCGGAAGGCTAAGGTGAAGGTGGACAATGTTGAGGTCACCAGCCACGTATCTATCGGCAAGGACCCAAGCGATGGGGGCTTCCAGCTGGCGGTACGTCTGGATGTGAAAATACCCGGTATTGAACGCGCCCAGGCCGAAGATCTGGCACGCCAAGCGCATGATTTTTGTCCGTACTCCAAAGCAACACGCGGCAACATTGATGTCGAGCTCAATGTCATTTGACTGCATTTCTATAACTTCTACACTCTGGCCGCCGATTTATCGGGGGCTTTTGCACATAGATCTTGATTCGCTGAGATTCACGACCATTTGACATCATCGCCAAAATTCATTAAGATGGCTTAGGTGATTCTGGTCATCAGGTACGAAACAAATTTGAAAAATACGGGTGATATGATGTCTTACAGACCGAATATTGTTAATTTCACGCTGGCTGGCAGCAACGAAAAAGAAGGGCTTTATGAGTTTAAAATGAGTTTGGCCGATGGAACGGAGTGCCGCGTTTTTTCTCAACGTCATCCGGAGTGGACCTTGACGAATATTAGTCGACTGCTAACGACGCCTTGCCCGGTATGCCATAAGGATTTTATCTGCAAGTGTATGGATAAGTTCCATGAGGAGTTTTTAGAGCAAATTAATACGAAACAGCTGTTTGAGAAAGCATTGAGCTAGTTTTTCGAACAGGTAAAGACTATACATTTCTAAACAAGCGTCGGATACTTTCGGCGTTTTTTTGTTTATATTCATATGGTTGCGTTGATGGTATTCATGCTGTTGATTTCCCTGGAGGTGAAATGCTATATGAACCAGTCTGATCATGCTCATTTAGATCACTCCATTGTGTTGGTGGATGGAGTATGCCACTTTTGTCAGGGAGCAGTCCGCTTTATTATCAAGCGTGACCCTAAGGGAACATTTCATTTTGGTTCCCTGCAATCCGAGACAGGACAAGAACTATTACGTGCAGGAGGACTATCTACAGATCAGTTGGATACGTTCGTGCTGATTGAAGACGGTACGTATTATACGAGGTCCACTGCGGCTTTGCGAATTGCCAAACGTCTTCGTTTTCCATACCCGCTGGTCTATGTATTCATCCTGGTTCCCCGCTTTGTGCGCAACGCCGTCTATAACTGGGTGGCGCGTAACCGATATCGTTGGTTCGGCAAGGGTGAAGAGGATCAATGTCAGATCCCCCCACCAGAAATTAGACAACGATTTTTTTAGTCGCTTTTTAATTTTCCTTTTTGGAGCGATGTCTACGAATTAGTAAGATCACAGCGATCACGATCAGTATCAGGCTCGTAACAGCTACATACATGATATGTCGTACATTGGGCACGTTAACAGACAATTTTAGCTCGTTAGATTCTAATGGAGCAATGTTCCAATACAGTGTTTTTCCGTCTTCCGACACACGGTCCGCATTATGGGTAGCAGGTTGGATGGGTAAGGATAGGCTGAAGTTAAGATCCAGCTGCCGCTCCAGTAATTTGCGCGCAAGCACATTCATTTGTTTAAATTTGTCACTCAGTCCTTGAGCTTCTTCAGGAAGCATCCGTGGTAGATCGAGCTTCATGGTAAGATCAATATTCGTTGTGAAAAAATGTTGGCTCACAGCGCGCTGTATTTCTAATCCCTCAGGTAGATGTAATCCCTGACTGGGATTTTTTTTGTTTGTGCTCCAATCTCCTTGATAATGCCCCTTGATTTGATATCCTTTTCTTCCCTGTTCAGCTAGCGGCTGTACATCTACATTGTTGCTTTGAATACGCTTGACTAATTGATCTAGCAGCCCGGGATTGTCCAACATCATCAGTGTCTGGTTGTTTACGCTGAACGTCGCATCCATATCTACACTTTGATCGAGATGAACATCTACATGGATGTCACCTCGAGCACAGGAAGTTAGGGCAAGCAGACAGCACACCAGCATAAAAATGAGCAGTATTTTTCGTATCCGAACTTGCCGACGTTTGTTCCGATATGGGCTGTACCCTATTGGCTCCATGACCTGCACCTCTTTATATGTATTCTTTGGTTTAACGATTGGATATCTTCTATATATTACACATTGGGAGAACGAAAATCGAACGGTATAACGAAATACATAAGAAGAATTATATTTCATAAAATGTTTCCCTAGGTAAAAACTTTAGTGTATACTCTAAAATATAGTATTAATAAAAAATAATTGACACGAGGAAATAGTTTGTCCCAAAACGAATATTCAAAGGAGGATTTTAAAACATGAACAAGCAGTTTAAGAAGGCTTTGCCGCGCTGGGTAACGACGGTTGGAGTATTGTCTCTGGTTCTGGTTCTAGCGACTGCATGTATCGATGCTAAGAAGAAGGAAGAGAGAACTGCGAGAGAGACGGGACAAAAAATAAAGGCTACGGCTACCATCGGTATGATCTCTGACATTGTCGGCAAGGTTGGCGGTAGTCATGTGGAGGTCACGGGAATTATGAAGTCAGGCGTTGACCCGCATTTGTACAAGGCTTCTCAGGGAGATATGCGCAAGCTGGATCAGGCCGACGTTATTTTTTATAACGGGTTGCATCTGGAAGGTAAAATGCAGGACATTCTGGAGAAAATCAGCAAGCAAAAACCCGTCATACCCGTGTCCAAGAACATCACACAGGATCAGTTGCGTGCAGGTAGCCCGGAAATGGGATCGGAGCATGATCCACATATCTGGTTTAACGTACAGAATTGGATGTCTGCGGTAGAAACCGTCAGAGATGAATTGTCGGCGCTAGACGCTGTTCATGCGGAGGAATATAAGGCCAACGCAGATGCCTATCTTACTGAGCTGCGAAAGCTGGATGATTACACGAGAGAGCAGATTGCCAGTATACCGGAAGCCCAGCGCGTGCTTGTCACGGCACATGATGCTTTCGGCTATTTCGGAGATGCCTACCACATTCAAGTGAGAGGACTTCAAGGTATGAGCACAGAATCAGAAGCAGGTTCTCAAGATGTGACTAAGCTGCGAGATTATTTGGTGGAGCATAAAATCAAGGCTATATTCGTAGAATCTAGTGTTCCGAGAAAAGCCATAGATGCGGTTATTCAGGGGGCCGCTCAGCAAGGTCATACAATTGAGGTTGGTGGCGAGCTGTATTCGGATGCCATGGGTGAAGAGGGCACAGAAAATGGAACATATATCGGAATGGTCAAGCATAACGTCAATACGATTGTTAAAGCTCTTAAATAAGGAGGCAAAGATACATGGGGCATTCACCACTTGTCGTTCGTGATTTATCGGTAGCTTATCAAAAAAAGCCCGTTTTGTTCGATGTGTCCTTTGAGGTGCCGGAAGGCAAGCTGATTGGTATTATCGGCCCGAACGGGGCTGGGAAATCTACACTGATCAAGGCAACGCTTGGATTGATTCCAAAGCTTAGGGGCGAGGTGCTGGTCTACGGCAAGCCCTATAAGCAACAGCTGCTTAAGGTTGGCTATGTACCACAGCGGGAGTCGGTGGATTGGGATTTTCCGACGAACGCATTGGATGTGGTTTTGATGGGACGATATGGAAGATTGGGCTGGTTTAAGCGTCCGGGAGCAGCAGATCGTCAGGCTGCGATGGAGAGTTTGGACAAAGTTGGAATGAGCCAATATGCAGACAGGCAGATTAGTCAATTGTCTGGCGGCCAGCAACAACGTATTTTTTTAGCCAGAGCACTTGCGCAGGATGCTCAGCTTTATTTTATGGATGAACCGTTTGTCGGTGTGGACGCTGCAACAGAAAAAGCCATTATTTCATTGCTCAACGATCTGAAACAGCAGGGTAAAACCGTGCTTGTCGTTCATCATGATTTATCTACAGTCACGGATTATTTTGATCAGGTTATGCTGTTGAACGGGCATCTTATGGCGTTTGGAGAGACGACAAATATTTTTACCGAGGAAAATCTGCAGCGTACGTATGGCGGGCGTCTGAGTATACTCAAAACAGGCCCGGATTCTGGCACGATACTCGGAGTGAGGTGAGCAGTATGACAAGCTTGGCATTGCTTTTGACCGATCCAAACATGCAGTGGATTTTGCTGGGCTGCATTTTGCTCGGTTTAAGCAGCGGGGTGATTGGCAGTTTTATGTATTTGCGCAAACAGTCGCTGATGGGAGATGCTTTGGCACATGCGGCTTTGCCGGGGGTATGTGTGGCATTTATGATCACAGGTACAAAATCCGTGTTTGGATTTATGATTGGGGCCGCCATTGCAGGGATTGTTGCGACCTTTGCTATCAGTGCGTTAACCCGGTATTCGCGAATTAAAAGCGATTCGGCGATTGCAGCGGTGCTGTCGGTATTTTTTGGCTTCGGCATTATGTTGTTGACCGAAATTCAGCATAGTGGCGCAGGAAACCAAAGCGGTTTGGATAAATTTTTATTTGGTCAAGCTGCAGCAATGGTATTGTCTGATGTCTATACGATGGCGGTAATTTCGGTGGTGCTCATTGGAATATGTATATTATTTTTTAAGGAATTTAAGCTGCTCAGCTTTGATCCCGGCTTTGCGCGCGGACTTGGTTTTCCGGCAGGTTGGCTGGATAAGTTGTTGATGCTATTGATTGTCATTGCGGTGGTTGCGGGCATTCAGGCCGTGGGAGTCATTATGATGGCTGCCTTGCTGATTACCCCGGCAGTGTCGGCAAGATACTGGACAGAAAAGCTGGGTGTCATGGTGTGTCTATCAGGCTTGTTTGGTGCTATAGCGGGGCTTGGTGGGACGCTCATTAGCTCTCTGGGGCAAAATCTGCCTACAGGACCGTTATGCGTGTTGTGTGCGACTGTGGTGTTTGGAGTGAGCTTGATTTTTGCGCCGCAGCGCGGAATGATCTCCAAGGCTATCGTTCGGTTGAACGCCAGAAAAAATCTGGAGCAGACAGTCAGAACACAGCCAAGGGAGGAGCGTGCCCTATGAGTTCATTTTATGTAATTCTGACGGGAATGTTAGTGGCAGGGGGATGTAGTATCGTTGGGTGCTTTCTTGTGCTCCGAAAAATGGCTATGATCGGTGATGCAATCAGTCATGCGGTACTGCCGGGGATTGTCATTGCCTTTCTCATCAGCGGATCGAGGGATTCGGTGTGGATGATGTTTGGTGCGGCTGTGCTGGGTCTTCTAACGGTGTACCTGATTCAGCTATTCCAACAAAGCGGTCTGCAAAGTGATGCTGCCATTGGCGTAGTGTTTACGACATTGTTTGCTATCGGTGTTTTGCTGATCAGTGTGTTTGCTTCCAATGCCCATCTGGATATGGATCACGTTTTGTATGGGGAAATTGCTTATGTGCCGTGGAATACGTTAGAAATAGCCGGCTTCGATGTCGGTCCGAGGGCTGTGTGGATTACGGGCGCGATGTTTTTGATCAATTTGCTCGTGATAGGGGGCTTTTTCAAGCAATTTAAAATTACTTCCTTCGATCCCGCTTTGGCAGCTTCATTAGGCATTCCAGTTGTTTTTTTTCATTATCTGCTGATGAGTCTCGTCTCACTAACGACGGTGGCGTCATTTGAGAGCGTAGGCGCAATTCTGGTGGTTGGCATGCTCGTTGTACCGCCTCTTACCGCTTATTTGCTGACGGAGAAGTTGTCCCGTATGATTGTATACAGTGTCGGATTCGGAGCCATCAGCTCGGTCGCAGGCTTTTACACAGCAAGTGTATTGGATGCTTCTATTGCGGCATGTATGCTGTGTGTATCGGGTGTGTTGCTGCTTTTGGCTTTTCTCTTTTCCCCGTCTCACGGTGTGGTATGGCAAAAGTTAATTCAACAACGGGGGATCGTTGGCGAAGATAGCAAGTGATTGTAGGAAGTGTTCCCATATAAGTTACCCAAAAAAGCGTGCATTCAGGCATAAGAGACCTGAATGCACGCTTTTTTGCGCTTATGCTACCCTGTGCGGCTTTTTTTGGGGCAAGCTTGATGGATCATCTTGAATTGATTGGGACACGGGAGTACATTCATTACAACCATACAAGATGGACGGAACGAGCGGCTACGCTGTGGGGAGGAACGAAAGTGGAGAGCTTCAAACGTAAATCACCAGAGGAAATACTGGATTCGATTAACAAACTGCATCGAGGCAGACTCAAAATATACATGGGTGCGGTCAGTGGCTCGGGTAAAACGTATCACATGCTGCATGAGGGACGGTCGCTGCAGCATGAAGGTATTGATGTTGTGATTTGTGCGGTATCGACCATGCAGCGGCCTGTGACCGTGGAACAGGTCGGCACGTTGGAGCGAGTGCCTAGTATTCATTGGATAAAAGATGGTGAGGAGCAAAAGGATCTGGATGTGGAAGCTTTGGTGGCGCGTAATCCTGAGGTGGTACTGGTGGATCATTTGGCACATCATAACCGGAAAGGCGCCCCATTTCCAACACGGCTGGAGGATATTCGGTATTTGCTGGAACAGGGGATTAGTGTCATTACGACGGTCAATGTTTATGAACTCGAAGGAATTACGGAGTGGGTATATCAGCTGACAGGCTTTGAAGCGGAATATACGGTTCCGGTTGATACACTAGAGCTTGCGGATGAAATTCGTCTGATTGATGCCACCCCGGAGATGATTTTGGAACGGTTGGCGAAAGGCTATATGCATACGCCCAATCCTGAGATGTTTCACCGGGGAAATCTGGGTAAATTGCGTGAGCTTGCCTTGCGATTGATAGCAGAGGATGTGAATGATTCGCTGGAACGGCACCGGGAGGAGTTAGGCTTGCACGGGGCGTCAGGAGCCGCAGAGCGTATTTTGGTACCTGTCCAATATCATTGGAATGGGTCCATTTATGTGCGTAGGGGGGAACAGGTCGCCAAGCGGTTGGGTGGAGATATGCTAGTAGTCTCCTTTGTCAGCTCGAAGCGCACGCTGTCCAAGGAATCAGCAGCCTTTAAGCGCTCAATTGAGCAATTGGCTGACAAGATAGGATCAACATTTGAAGAAATCCCGCTTTTTTCTCGCAGAAGGTTGCCTCGTCAACTGATTCATTATGCGGTGACGCACAATGTTACCCGTATTGTTATGGGGCATTCTCGGCAGACTCCGTGGCAGGAGCTGATGAAAGGATCGCTGGTGAACGGGATTTTAAAACGAATGAAAAATATGGATCTACTGCTGATTGCGGACCGAGCCGAGCAGGAGGGTGAGCGAATTTTACCAACGATGAGGCAGGAGGTAGAAGAGAATGATCCGTATCATCGTTTGAGCGTTGAGGAAGCACAGGCTGAGGCAGCCAAAATCCTGCGGGGTAAGCTCAAGGTATACATTGGCGCTGCTCCGGGAGTCGGCAAAACATACACGATGCTGAGAGAGGGGAATGATCTGCTGGAGAGCGGGATCGATGTAGTTATCGGACTTCTGGAAACGCACGGAAGAGCAGAAACATTGGCCCAGGTAGGGTCTCTGGAGATGATCCCTCGTCAGTCCATTGAGCGTCATGGCGTACACTTGGAAGAAATGGACACCGAAGCTATTCTCAGGCGCAATCCGGAGGTCGTGTTAATTGATGAGCTGGCGCATACCAACGTGCCTGGAAGTCTGAGATCCAAGCGCTATGAGGATGTGCTGGCTATTTTGGAACAAGGGATTTCTGTGATATCCACAATGAATGTTCAGCATCTGGAGAGCTTAAATGATGCGGTAGAACAGATTACTGGCATACGAGTGAGAGAGACTGTTCCCGACCATATGATGCGTCTGGCCGATGAAGTACAGCTTGTTGATGTGGCTCCCAAATCGTTGCAGCAGCGTATGCGTGAGGGCAAAATATACGATCCTGCGAAGGTGGAACAGGCACTTAGCCATTTTTTTAAACTGGGCAATCTGATTGCGTTGCGTGAACTTGCTTTGCGGGAATTGGCAGATGACGTAGATGAGCGGCTGGAATCCTGGGATCGACACGAATCACTTCGGGGACCGTGGCGCAGGGAGGAAGTGATCTTCGTAGGCGTGACGCTAAGCGAAAATGCTGAAAGGTTGATCCGCCGTGGTTTTCGTATTGCCTTTCGTCTGAAGGCTGTGTGGATTGTGACGTATGCTCATGTCGGTGAGCGTATACCCGAAAGACTGAACCCTCGTCTGGAACAACTAAAGTTGCTGACCCACCGACTGGGGGGAACCTTTGAGATACGGCTTGTTTCCAGCCGACGCGAGATTGCCGACATTTTGATTGCTCCGGTGGAAGGATATTCAGGTACGCAGCTCATCGTGGGGCAGTCTTCCCGAAGTAGCCGTTGGGGTAAGTCTGCGGTAGTGCCGAGGATTCTCCGTCAAGCACGTCATATGGATGTTTTAATTGTGGCGGATTATGATCCGGATATTAAGCTGGAGGTAGATCATTAATTCGCCCAGTAAATTCATAAATAGTCATATGCTGGTTACCGATGGCTCGCTGCTTCCATAGTATATTCTATCTCAAAGAAATGGAGGCGAATTTGAATGTATAAACATCGTAAGCATGATTGTCATTTTCCAAAGCCAAAAAAACGTGTCTTTAAGAAGATCATTAAGGTGACTGTCATTAAGTTTAAACCTAAATTTAAACGTGATCACTGGAAACATGAAGATTTTGATAAGAAATGTCATTGCAAGAAACGTCGTCATCATCGCCATCATGACTGTCATCGTCGTCACCACAAATTCTACTAAGATGAAGATGGTAGGAGGCGGGGCTAGACTGCCCGCCTTCTCCTAGTACGAGGATTTTGGAAGATACTTGCACAAAAAATACTTGCTCTAATATAAGTGCTATGCTATTCTACCAGTAAATAGATTGCACGTGACGGAAGCACCGTTCACCAGCCGTATGTACTTACGGATTGATGAACGGTGCTTTTTTGCGTTGTTGTGTTAGGGAAAGGGATGAGCATTATGATTCCAGTGAAAGTGGTATTAGCCGTAGAAGGTCGGGATTATATTGAGCCGCTGCTGAATTATGTTCACGGAAGCGAGTACGCCAGAAGGCTGAGAATAACGGCCTTTTCGCAACCGGAGGCATTTCATCAATACATGATGGAAACCAGCGGAATGAAAAGACCGGATGTGGTGGTTGGTGAAGCGGCTTTTTTGAATCTATGGACAGACAGGGAAGCTGCTGATATTCCTTGTTTGGTATTGCATGAGGGAGAACAAGTGAGCGGATATGGACAGCCTTTATTAAAATATCAGCCTTTATCTGAGCTGGTCGGTTTTATTTTGGAAACGGCGAGACAGAAGTCAAATGGTCGGAAAAGTGTAAACAGCCGGGAAGGTGGAATGATTATCGGCATGGTAGCAGCTTCCGGTGGACTGGGCAAGACAACGGCCGCACTCAATATGTCCAAACAGCTGGGAAATGAGGGATATTCGGTATTCTATCTGAATCTTGAGACAGTGGATTCAAGCTCATTGTTCACTGGTTCAGGCAGTACTAGCGGAGCAGAAGGAGAAGGGCTGTCCAGACTACTCTATGATCTCAAGGCAGAAGGGAGTGAGGAGGCTCCATTATCCATGGCTTCCTATTGTGTTCGTCGCCCTGAAATTCAGGCGGATACTTTTCAGCCTGTCTATAATCGCAAGGAGATGACGGACATGACTTGTGATGAAGCGAAAGAGCTGATTCGAACAGTTGCCGAAAGTGGACAGTATGATGTAGTGATCGTAGATGGCGATTCTGAAAAAGGTGATCGGGCTCAAGCCGTGCTTGAAGCTAGTCATAAGCTGATTTGGCTGCTGGCAGACGATTTAATGAGCATGCACAAGTGCGGATTATGGCTGGATGTTTTAGAAACCACACAGCCTGAAGGGCTCGAAGACATGATATGCAAAACCAGCTTTGTGGTGAACCGCTATATGGGAACTATGATCAACTCGTTACCTCGTGACTTTATGGAGCTAAACGGAGCGTTACCCTATATACCTTCATGGAAACAGATGCAGCACCGTGAGCTGCTGCTAAGTTCACCGATTTATCAGCGGGAAATTCGTCATCTGTGCCGCGAGCTGTTGAATGCGGACAGTGTAACACATCCGGCCACCGTTTGGTCTTAAAAGGGGCTGAAGAACATGAATGAGGAACGATTTAAGGCATTGCGAGCAGATATCCGAAACGGGCTGGACGTAACGTCTTCGGTAAAGGATGCAGATCTGATACGGCATATTGAAAATCGAATTTTACACGATGTAGAGCTGGTAGGCTTAACTTCCCGTGAGAAGCACGCGCTTGTCCGCAAGATTTTTAACTCTTTCCGTGGGCTGGACGTACTCCAGCCATTGATTGACGACCCGACCGTTACGGAAATTATGATCAACAGTCACCGGGAAATATTTGTGGAGCGGGCTGGTGAGGTGATGCAGATACCCGATCAATTTGAGTCCCGCGAGCGACTGGAGGATTTAATCCAGACGATTGTAGCCGGGGTGAATCGAATTGTAAATGAGGCTTCTCCCATTGTGGATGCCCGATTAAAGGATGGGTCACGCGTAAATATTGTGTTGCCTCCAGTTGCTCTCAAGGGTCCGACGATGACAATAAGGAAGTTTCCCGAGCGTCCTATGACGATGGATGACTTGATTCGAATGGGTGCGCTGGATGCAGAAGCTGCTGCTATGCTCAAGGACTTGGTACGTAGCAAGTACAATATTTTTATAAGCGGAGGAACGGGTTCTGGTAAAACAACTTTTCTGAATGCATTATCCCAGTTTATCCCGTCGTCTGAACGGATTATTACCATTGAAGACTCAGCAGAGCTGCAAATTGTGACGGTCCCTAATCTGGTTTCCATGGAAACACGGAATTCGAACACCGAGGGGAAGGGAGAAATCACGATTCGTGATCTGATTCGTTCCTCCCTGCGTATGCGGCCCAACCGCATTGTGGTGGGTGAGGTCCGGGGAAGTGAGGCATTGGATATGCTGCAAGCGATGAACACAGGACACGATGGATCGTTGTCAACTGGCCACGCAAATAATATCCGCGATATGGTCAGCCGGCTGGAAACGATGGTGCTCGGAGGGGCAGAACTTCCGCTTGGAGTAGTACGGCAGCAGATCAGCTCGGCCATTGATATATTCGTTCATCTGTCACGGATGCGCGACAAATCCAGACGAGTGCTGGAAATTAGCGAAGTGATTGGTTTTGAAAATGGTGAGGTGACGCTTAATCCCCTTTATCGTTTTCAGGAACGAGGAGAAAGTAAGGGGCGAATCGTAGGAGGTCTGGAACGTTGTGGCGAGGGTCTGCAACATACTTTGAAGCTGCAAATGGCCGGAATCAATCCGGAAAGCTGGCACAGGGGAGGCGTATCAGCGTGAAGTCAGGAAATACGACTGCCAAGCAAGTATCACGTGAGGTCCCTTCTCTGCCAGATTATACGGTATATACATTATCGACAGTACAAAAAAGTCTGTGCATATTCTTTAGTGGCGTGTTGTTCGCAATGATCGGTTATCTATTTTATCACCAATGGATATTATCGTTGCTGTGCGCTGCCGGGGCTGGGGTGACGCCTCGTTATTTTAGGCAATTTTTGCTGCAAAGACGCAGGTCTGCTCTAAGCATCCAATTCAAACAGGCTTTATATTCGCTCTCGTCTTCTCTTTCAGCGGGAAGGTCGGTGGAGAATGGTTTTCGTGAGGCTGTAGAGGATTTGAGATTGCTTAGTCCGGATGGAGATCACGACCTGATTTTTGAATTTAACATTATTACCGCCTGTCTCGAAATCGGACAGCCTGTAGAGACTGCTTTGCAGGATTTGGCCCGTCGGGCGCAGATGGAGGATATTACGAATTTTGCGGACGTATTTGCGGCTTGCAAGCGAACCGGAGGTGATCTGGTGGAAGTCGTACGACGAGCTTCAAGTGTCATTGGTGAGAAGCTGGAAATTCAGCAGGAGATCGGTGTAATGATTGCGCAGAAACGTTTTGAATCGAGGGTTATGTTTGCGGCGCCTTTTTTGTTTGTATTGTTTATGACCATGACAGCGGGTGATTACATGATGCCCTTATACAGCGGTACAGGTATGATTTTATCAACCATTTGTTTATTGGTGCTTGGTGGGTGTCTCGTGTGGATTAACCACATTATGAAGATTGAAGTGTAAGGAGAGATGGGTGTGGTGATGTTGGTTTGTCTGGTCATGCTGGTTCTGCAAGTGGGAGGTTGGGTGGTGCTGAACCAGATGCACGGTGCTAAGTATACACATTTCCGCCATATGAAGCTGGAGGGACTGCGGCTGCAAAGACTTTCAATCCCATTTGTACACATGATTCATGCTTCACGTGCTACTCATAGGCTGCCTTTGCTAATGTTCAAGCTCCAGCGTTCGGTGCAAAAGCTGTATGGTATGCGCAACAGCGGAGAAAAAACGATGCTTTTTCTGGCAGAAATGTTGGGTTACGGATATATGATGGCTGCTGGTGGAGCTATAGTATCGCTTTTGCTGGGTGGGGATGCGACCGGGCTGGTGCTCGGATTGGGACTTGGTCTTCTGGTACCCATCGCGCTGATCAAGGATTTGCACGGGAAAGTACAGAAGCGG
Organism: Paenibacillus sp. FSL L8-0158; assembly: GCF_038592965.1. GTDB lineage: Bacteria > Bacillota > Bacilli > Paenibacillales > Paenibacillaceae > Paenibacillus > Paenibacillus polymyxa_D. The sequence goes on from NZ_CP151949.1 coordinate 1,467,133, forward strand.
GATCAGCAAATTTTAATGGAACTGCCTGAACTGTTGAGTAAAATGATGCTTTTAGTAGGTGCAGGTGAGACGGTACAACGGGCATTGCTACATTGCGTAGAACGTAAAGGGGCGGATACGGAACATCCGGTGTATCGAGAACTGAGGCAGACGGTGGCGGAATGGGAAAGCGGCTTTTCCTTTCAACAGGCATTTGAGCACCTGAGCAAACGTTGTGGTATTCAGGAAATGACGGTATTTACGACGACGGTATTGTTGAATATGAGGCGCGGCGGGAGCGATTTCGTGATGGCTTTACGTGAGTTGTCCCAGACGTTATGGGGCAAGCGGACTTCAATTAGCCGCACAAGAGGGGAGCAGGCTTCATCTAAGCTGGTATTCCCGATGGCGCTGATTTTGCTAACGGTAATTGTGCTGGTGGGCGCTCCGGCTTTAATGATGATGAATATGTAGGAGGAATACAACGATGATGACATTAGTAACAGGCAGTATTCGTAAACTGTACAAGGATGAGGATGGTCTGGGGACGTTAGAAATGATCCTGATCATTGCCATTCTGATTGCGGTGGCAATTATTTTCAAGGATCAGATCAAGAAAATTGTAGAAGGGCTTTTGAAAAAGGCAGATAAAAAAAGTAACGATTTTATGGATTCATAATGCTGCGCAAATTGGCACAAAAAGAGGACGGGAGCTTCTCCTTGGAAGCTTCCCTCGTCTTTCCCATTCTACTGCTGGTCATTTTTGTGATGTTATTTTTTTGCCTGTACATCTATCAAAAATCTATATTGGTGCAAGTCGCTGCTACTGCTTCGGAAAGGGCCGCTTACAGCTGGGATAACAGCTTCAAGGACCCACGTACGGGAGCATTTACACAAGGGCAACGGGATTCTCTCTATTGGCGCTTGAAGGATGATGTCATGCTGGGAGCCCTGTTTGGCTGGACCGGAGCCAACAATCAGGAAAGTGTACAGGTGCCGGGCAATGGGGGAGGCTCGTTACCTGCTCAGAAGCTGTCCAATGCAGAAAATAAAATGCCCGCGGGCATGCAGGGGCAGATGACATATGAGAACAGTATGATTCACCGTAAGGTGACCACAAAGTTAAATAAGATCGTGAAGGTACCTTTGTTGAATCAGTTTTTAGATCAGACAGATTTGCAAGGGAAAATGAGCTCTGGCGTGGTCGAACCTGTGGAATGGATTCGTACGGTGGAGTTGGTCCGTTATTATGGTGCGAAGTTTATGGGTAGAGGCTCAGGTGAAAAGGTAGATTCGGCAGTTGTAGGGAAAGTGTTAATGCAATATGGTCAAAACGGTCAGTGAGAAGTAAGTAACGGGAATGTAACTGGAAAGGAGGAAGCAGGTGTTTGGTAAGGGACACAATACAAAGGACGGGGAATCAGGTGCTGTCACAGTCTTTTTAATTCTGATTTTGGCGGTCATGTTCGGTTTTATTGCTGTATTTATTGATTACGCGAGAATTGCTGCATTGCATGTGCAGACCGAACGGCTGACCCATGCGGCGGTTCGTTCAGTGATGTCTGCTTATGATCCGACATTACAACAGGAGTACGGTTTGTTTGCTTATGGCGAAGGCGGCGGAGAACAAACTATGGTCAAAGTGCTGAATGACAGCGCGCGGCGTACGGCACGCGCGGATACACTCCCGCTTATGAATACGAAGCTGGATTCAAGTTCCCTGCAAATGGAAAGAGAGCTTGGTAAATATGCCATATTTAACGAACAGATCCGTGAAGAGATGAAGTATAAAGCACCTGTCGATTTTACGTTTGAAGTGCTCGAAAAGCTAAAGCCGCTCTCTCAAAATATGAAAGAAGCTTCTCATACGGTAGATTTGTTGAAAAGGCTGCAAAAGCTGTACGACAGACGAGAGGCCAAACTGGATGACATGCTGGAGAAGCAGCGTAAGGCAGGAGCTTATATGGAAGAGGTTCGTAAGCGGATTATTAAACAGAGGGGCACCTATATGCCCAATCAGTATATATGGGACCCACTTGAGGTTGTAGCCGATATTGCCGCTCAATATAAGCATTACGTACATGTATATGAAGACAATAAGAAGAGTGTGGACGACGTTAAAATCATGCAGATGGAAAAATATGCACGTAGAGCGAGGGCAGCGCTTGATCGCCTACGTCAGATCATGGTTCAGGCTGGAGAAGAACATGACAAGTTGCTTCTGGAAGCCAAGGAACCGTTAAATGAGGCCCGGCAGATTAATGAAGAGATGCGCAAAGTCATTGCCCAATATAAGCAGAGGGCGGCCAATGCAGGCTATGATGAGGTTTCAGCAGCCCCTACTCCAAGCGGAGCAGGCTCCAACGCAGATCCGTCGGTAGGAAGCGCACGGCAAAAAGCAGAGGATTTGTTGATTCCAGACAAGGAATTTGAGCAATGGGAAGCAGAAATCGAAAAGCAACGAACTTCTATAAGTACTGCTAACAATAGAATAACGAGTATGATGCGCACCTTATCTTTTTATACAGATCCATTTTTGAATGCAGACATGCTCAAGCAAGAAGTCGCATCAACGCTCAAAGAGATAGATAAATACTTGAATGCGTATGCTTGGGCGGGACCTGCCAATGTACTCGACGGTGAAGCCAAAATGATGGACACGCGACGTGGACCGGACAAAGAACGCAAGAAAATGGAAAAAGAGGCGAAAAACAAGCTCAAACAAGCCTATCGGATCATTGAGGTTCTTTCCAAAGGTAAACAAAGTGCAGAACAATTCCAAAATCTGGAGCAGTATTACAATGAAAGTATTTCGTTTAACCAGTCTACATCCAGTTCATCTGTATCCGCTGATTTGTCCTATGACACCTATGATGCAGCAGGAGCTTCCATGGATAGTATGGATGGTCTATACGGTGCGGCATCCAATTTACTGACTCAACTGGGAGACGAGTTTTACCAGAACGAATACGCGCTTTCTTACTTCCATCATGTGGATTTTAGCCGTTTTGGCAGTTTGGCCGGATCGGGTGGAAATGTGGGAAATGCTGCACAGATCTTGGGAGATCAGCTGGAGGTGAATAATCAGGAAGTTGAGTACATCCTGTATGGGTTCCATAATCCGACGGGTAATCTGGCATCCGCCTATGGAGAAATTTTTGCTATGAGACTTGCCATTCGAACAATGGAGGGATTGGTTAAGAACAGCTCAAAAGGTAATCCGCTGGTCGTTTTGGCGGCAGCTTTGTTATATGGAGTAGAAAAAGCGATAGAAGATATGATTATGCTGGCACAAAAGGGGGACGTGCCATTGTCTGATTTTCTTAAATTTCGAATGACATACAAGGATCATTTGCGATTGTTCCTGATGCTCCACAGTAATAATGAACGAAAAATGTCCCGTATGCTGGCTCTGATCCGCCTGAATACAGATGTCAATCCTGCTGAGCGGCAAACGTATGCAACGGGTGAGGTCAAGAATGGGATGAGGCTGTGGTTTCTACCTGGGGTAATGAAGATGCTCGGGACCGCCTCAAAAGAAGGCGAGAGTATTAAGGGAAGTGTGTACTATGTCACGAAAACAGCGCATTTTTCCTATTAATCGGTGTTTACGGAAAGTTTGTGGGCAGAAGCAATGTGAACAAGGAAGTATTGTTTTAGAAGCGTCATTAGTGTTGCCAATGTTTCTGTTTTTTATTATTTTTCTCATTTATATGGTTCAGATGACGCTGGTATCCACGGCCTTGCAGACCACCGCTTCAGAAGCGGTTAAGCAGGTTTCGACTAAAATCTACCCGGTGTCTCTAGCTGTGGAGGCGGCGTCCGCGAAAATAGATGCAGTCCGTGAACCGTTGGATGAACTGCCCAAGTTATCTGTGAGTGAATATGCAAGCCAATTCGCTTCCCAGTTGCCACCTCCAATTGGTGATTGGGTAGAAAGCGCTGTTCAGGGCGGTCAAAAGCCGATGGAGGAGCTGCGGGGGCGATTTACGGAGGCTGCACTTGATCCTGTTCTGAAGCCGATGCTAAAGCCTTTTATGGAGGAAAGCATTCTGGAATATGACCGTATTCATATAACGAGTGTACATGTACCTGCACTTGCAGGAACTAAGGACCCTTATTTTAGAGTAGAGCTATCGTATGAACTGCCGATGAAGGTTCCTTTTCTGTATCGCAGCATTGTGCTTCAGGCGGCAGCTGAGGAACGTCTTTGGATTGGCGACACAGGGGAAGGAGCAGGTACAGGAAATGCGACAGGAGACAAGGATGCGGAGCATTCCATACAGTTGCTCGTTAAGCCTGAACCTGCTGTGAAGGGTGTGTACAATTTAATCAAGGCCAAGGTTGAGCCTGGGACGACTGCTAACCTTTCTGTACTTTATAAGTCGGGTGAAAGCACAGCTCAGCACTTGGGCTGGACCTCTGCCAATGCGGACGGGATTATTGAATGGAACTGGTTTGTGGGAACGAACACAACACCCGGTCAATGGAGCTTTGTGATTGAAACGGAGGACGGTCAACGTATAGAAGTTCCGTTTACCGTGGAAAAGCCAGCTGATGGATAGAAAGGATCGACTCGACATAGACGGACAGGTATAACTACGATGGTAAATGTTTTGGCAGTCTGCTAGTTCTATTTTATAAAGGGGGAAGATCGCATTGACGTGGATGTACATTGTATGCGGAGTTCTGCTCGCGATTGCGTTAGTTACGGATTTACGTAGCATGAAAATCCCTAATAAGCTTACATTGCCCGGCATAGTGGTAGGCTTGGTATTCAATACTATATTTGGAGGGTGGCACGGTTTTTTATTTGCTGTTGCTGGACTGGGTACCGGATTTGGGTTCATGCTGATTTTGTACTGGATGGGAGCTGTTGGTGCAGGAGATGTAAAGCTGTTCGGCTTGATTGGAGCATGGACAGGTGCCGCTTTTGCATGGCAGTCAGCTTTATATTCGATTTTTTTTGCAGGTATTATTGGCATAGGGATTTTGCTATGGAAGAGGGAAACTATCATGAGACTGCGGCGCGTGGCTTTTAATTTAGGAGGATTTTTTCTGTTTCGCAGCGGAAAAGCACTGACCAGTGGAAATGAAGCACACCTCAGGTTTCCTTTTATGACGGCAGTCATTCCGGGAGCGATCAGTGCTTATCTTTACTTCTTGCCATGACATGTCCGCTGGGGAGATCATGCTACCTCACGGAGTTAGGAAATTGTTAAGGAGGTCATGAATTGTTTGGTTTAAGCAGGGATTTTGCCCGGAACGGCGGGACATTTATGATTCTAAACAAGGAAGACGGGCTCAAGACCGATGATTTAAATTCCGTACAAACTGGAATGATGACTGGTAATCGGATTCCCGGTCTGCTGGAACTTAGAATAAAGGAAGTCGATTTTCAGATTGAGTTACATTACGACATTTCGGGGCAACGCATGCTTTCCCAGTTATGGAAAGGTGAGGGCGTGTCGACTTCTGATTTCTACCGGATTCTTTTTGAAGTGGCAGATGCCCTCCATCGCAGCCCGCAATATATGTTAGATGTCCGCCAGTTTATTTTGCACGAGGATTATATTTTTCTAAGTGGTTCAGGTACAAGGGAAACCGCCAGTTTAACCTATGTTCCTTTACGCAGTGTACAGTATGCAGGGCAAACAGGCAGTCAATTTAAGCAGATGGTTATTCGTTTAATGACTCGTGTGGCCCACTTTCAGGGAGAATATATACAACGCATACTCGATCTGTGTGATAGAAATGAATTTGAATTGGGATTGCTAAAGGAACTGCTGTTGCAAGGAATGAAGGCTGGTACAGAGAGTGCTAGCGTGCAGGGAGAAAGTATGGAAGAGCGAGCTTTTTCATCAGCCGAGCCTATCCTATCTGCTCATACCTCACAGGGAAACTATACGGATCGTGGCGGAACATATGCGCGAGAGCATCGGGAAACTCTGCAGGAGATTCAGGAGCTTAAACGGATCAATCGGCTCAAACCGTCCGTGAAACCAGAGGAAAATTCCGAGCATGTAACAGAAAACGAAGTAGAAGATGTGGAGCCTGGATTGCAAAAATATAAAACTTACATTGCTCTCGGATGTCTGCTCGCTTCGGCCATCGTGTGGCGTTATATTTATCTGGACCATCCAGAGATGGTACCGTTGATTATTTCTGTGGTGCTGACCTTGGTACTTGCCGCTGTTGCTTATATAAGCTGGACGGGGAAATGGGAGCGCAATCGAACTTCATCTCATATGTACAGCGATTCAGTACCTGTATTGGATTCGGAATGGTTAGGAACTACTACTTCCTCAGCACAGCGGAAAAATGATCGTTATCAGGTAGATAAGCTGACCGGATTTGTAGCGGGACGTCATCATCAAGACAAGCAATCTTCAAATTTGAGTGATCAAGGGCAGGAGAGCTGGAGATGGACTTTTCCAAATTCAGAATCTAAAAGCGTGGGAAGCCGAGTTGCGGAAGATAGGGAGAAAACTTCAGCAAATTATGACCTACACGAGCCATCGTGGAAAGGTGCGGAACGGGGAAATGAATTGGAAGCCAGTGATACCAGTGAGGCTTATTATAAGTCTCTCTCCGGAGTAACGGAGCTGCTAAATGCTGCATCTAAGCAGGAAACGATGCTGCTTCGTCCAGATCAAGATATGCAGATTTCACCTGTTCAGCAATCACCGATGGCCTGTCTGGATCGCAAGCCACCAGGTAGTGGAGGGACAGAGCGCATCCGGTTGCAGCCAGACCAATTCGTTGCAGGCAGCTTTATCATCGGGAGGGATCCGCAACTGGTCCAGTTTGTAGAGCATACGGATGGAGCTTCCCGTTCTCATATTGAGCTTTGCATAGTTACAGGAGAACATAGCCACATTGTTAAGGATTTATCCTCGACGAATGGAACTGTTCTGAATGGAGAGCCTATGGTGCCTTATAAGGAGTACACAATGAAGGATGGAGACACTTTTAAAATCGCGGGAGTATCTTATACTTATCGGTTGGACTCTTTTAAATCCTCCAATGCATCATAAATGAAGGTTATATGGATATATGTCAAGAAGAGGCCTGTTATATTCAGAGCTTCTTTCTTTATGAATAGTGGACTATTCATGGGAATAAAATGGGGCATCTTAATAACTTGCAGTCTGCTTGAAAGATTGTATCTGACTAAAAAGAGGAACCCTAAGCTGGCAGTGTTACTACCTACCAGCCAGGAGTTCCTCTTTTTCAATTCAATGCTGTTTTTGGGAAGAATGGAGTTCCTCAAGAGCGTCCTTAAGTGAAGGATAGTGAAACATAAATCCGTGCTCCAGCGCTTTGCGCGGTATTACCTTTTGACCATCCAATACAAGCGTGCTCATCTCACCAAGTAGCTTTGAAACGAGAATGCTGGGGACGGGAAACCAGTGCGGACGGTGATATACCGTAGCTACTGTCCTCCCAAACTGGTCGTTCGTCAAGGGTTGTGGTGATGAAGCATTCACTGCCCCGACGATTTCCGTCGTATGGATACAGTACGTGATCAGACGAACGATATCTTCAATATGAATCCAGCTCATCCATTGATGGCCGCTACCTATTTTGCCGCCGAATCCGAAGCTATAAGGCATCTTCATGAGTGGGAATGCCCCTTTTTTTCTGTCCAGTACAAGGCTAATGCGTAACTTAATTAAACGGGCTTCAGAAGGGTAGGCATTGGCGGCTTCTTCCCATTGCTCAACTACCTGAGACAGAAAATCTCCCGAACAGCGCGGGCTCGTTTCATCGAATGTTTCGGTCAGGGATGTACCATAGGCGGCAACAGCAGAAGCCTGAATGATTACTTTCGGTTTTTTTTGTAGAGCATTCAATGCTTGAGCCAAACGGGCAACAGATAGCAGTCGAGATTGAAGAATTCTTTGTTTGGACTTATCCGTCCAGCGCTGATTCAGCGTTTCGCCTGCTAAATTAACGACCGCATCTGTGCCTTCCAGTACTTCAGGCTTTTGTTTTAGTTCGTTCCAGCTCATATATTGCAAGCGGGGGCTCGCTTCGTGTCCTACCAGTGGCTTGCGGGTAACGACTTTCACCGTGTATCCGTCGTCTAGCAGGCTTTTGACGAGTGCACTCCCCACCAATCCAGTTCCTCCACATACGATGATGTTCATGGAGCCAGCTCTCCTTCCGATTCACAAAAAAATACATCTGTTATAGAATATAACCCTTTTCGAGAGAAAAAAATTCATATGAATGTACCTTTATACGGTTAAGGATGTCAATCCATGATTTTATTTACCCCCGTTTGACTAACATATATTCTGATGTGTACTTTATCTACGTGTTCCCTTAATAGAGTTATTTGAGGATTTTGCAAAAGCCCAATAAGCGACTTTCAATGAAGAATATATAGATCGAAATGGTCTGGTTCGTCTGTATATTGCACTTTGGAGCGACTGGAATCGAATTTTGCAAAATCCTGATTTAAGAAAGTTGCCATAAAAGCTATGTTGTTTGATTTCAATAATCACGTTAAAATGATTAAATTAAAATAAGACAAGCATAACAGGATAAGGGGATGAATCAGGGTCATGCTGAAAATTGGTTCTCATGTGTCCTTCTCGGACAAGGGTCTGCTCAGCGCTACAAAAGAAGCGTCTTCTTACGGGTCCAGCTCCTTTATGATATACACGGGAGCACCGCAAAACACGCGTCGTAAGCCGATGGAGTCCATGTATTTGGAGGAAGGCAAGCAGTTAATGGCTGAGAAGGGAATGGAAGATATCGTGGTGCATGCCCCGTATATCATCAACCTTGGCTCTTACAAAGAAAATACCTATGAACTTGCGGTCAGCTTTCTTCAGGAGGAAATTCGGCGCACACACGCGATTGGTGTGAAAAATATCGTGCTGCATCCGGGCGCTTTTACCGATAAGGATGCGGAATATGGAATCGGGCGTATTGCCGATGGTTTGAACGAGGTACTGAACGGCGTGAAGGAGACAGATGTTAACATCGCACTTGAAACGATGGCAGGCAAAGGAACGGAAATGGGGCGTAGCTTTGAGGAGATTGCCTCCATTATAGATAAAGTAGAGCATAACGAGCGTCTTACGATTTGTATGGACACCTGTCACATTCACGATGCGGGTTATGATATCGTAAATGATCTGGACGGTGTATTGGAGCAGTTCGACCGTATTGTCGGCTTGAACCGCATTGCAGTTGTTCACATCAATGATAGTAAAAATCCAGTTGGTGCTCATAAAGACCGCCATACTCCGATCGGATCAGGCTGGATTGGCTATCAGACTATTCATAATGTGGTGCATCATGAAGCACTTCAAGGACGTCCGTTTATTTTGGAGACGCCATGGATTGGCAAGGAAGCCAAAACTCAGCGCCCGATGTATGAGGTAGAGATTGCCCTGCTTCGCGGAAATGTAAAGGAGCGCTTTGGGGAAGAGTTTTTGGGTCAGGTAGAGCAATTGCATTCGTTTTTCAAAAAACAGGATGTGGATGTCCGTAAATTTGTGCTGGACACCTGGGCTCTGCTGAAAAATGATGCCAAAGCAAGAAAAGCCGATCCACGTGAGCCGTTGGAGCGTCTGTATGACATGATAACGGAAGCAGCACTATTTCCAGATTTGAGCGAAGAACACATTAATCAACGGTTGATTGCCTGGTTTGCCGGCAGTCATTTGCCAGTGACGGTATAAGCTAAGGGGGATTAATAGCCACATGGAAATTCACGTAAAACATCAGCCAACTAGCACTCTATCTGCCCATGAAAACCGCGCGCGTATGCTTGTATCTTGTCCAGACGGACCAGGTATTGTAGCGGCCGTGTCCCGTTTTTTGTACGAGCATGGGGCCAATATTGTCCAATCTGACCAATATACAATGGACCCGTCCGGCGGTATGTTTTTTATGCGGATTGAATTTGATCTGCCGAATTTGAGTGCAACCCAGCCACAGTTAGAGCAGGATTTTGCCGCTGTTGCCGAGAAATTCCGTATGGAGTGGACGATTTCTGCGGTTAGCCGCAAGAAAAAACTGGCCATTTTCGTTTCCAAAGAAGACCACTGTTTGGTAGAGTTGCTGTGGCAATGGCAGGCAGGGGATTTGGACGCGGATATTTCATTGGTGGTTAGTAATCATCCGGATATGAAGGAGTATGTGGAATCGTTTGGCATCCCATATCACCATATTCCGGTAACCGCCGATACCAAGCCGGAGGCGGAGCGTCGCCAACTAGAGGTCATTGGCGAAGACATTGACGTTATCATTCTGGCCCGTTACATGCAGATTATTTCTCCCAAGTTTATTGAGCATTATCGCAACCGAATTATCAATATCCATCATTCCTTTCTGCCTGCATTCGTGGGTGGGAAGCCATATGCCCAAGCCTATAATCGCGGTGTGAAAATTATTGGTGCTACTGCGCATTATGTAACTGAAGAATTGGACGGCGGCCCGATCATTGAGCAGGACGTGCAGCGTGTAAGCCACGGAGATGATGTAAATGAGCTAAAACGGATCGGTCGCACCATAGAGCGGGTCGTTTTGGCAAGAGCCGTGAAGTGGCATGCAGAGGATCGTATTCTGGTTCATGAGAACAAAACAGTCGTTTTTAACTAATCTTAAAATTTTAGAAAAAATTTGTGAATATATATTTTTTGTTAAACAAAGCCCGTTGCATAACGGGCTTTGTTTTTTTATATGAGTTATTTGCCTTATAAACGTTCAGTACATAATATTTTTTGTGATTTTATCATTTTTTAAATGAGGTTAATACATTACGGGTATATTTATATGAGGACACGGTACTACATTTCCCACAATCATCTTTATAAACGATCTGGCAAACTTTCACGGCAAATGGTACAATACTTAAGAATGTATAAGTCATATTGAAACATTCAAGCAGATTCACTCACTTCAACAGATATCGTTTTTGTATCAGACGGTGATGTTGGAGAGTATGACCGAATGCAATTGACATACTTTTTACAATATGAGGAGGCTAACTATGACTGACCAGAACCAAGCGATTCAAAAGGATGAAAACTCCACGATCGACAACTTGTCCATCACAACTATTCGTACGTTGGCAATTGATGCCATCGAGAAAGCAAACTCGGGACATCCTGGTATGCCGATGGGCTCCGCGCCAATGGGATACCAACTTTTTGCTAAAACGATGAATCATAATCCCGATCAACCTACATGGGTTAACCGTGACCGTTTTGTATTGTCTGCAGGACACGGTTCCATGTTGCTATACAGCCTTCTGCACCTGAGCGGCTATGATCTTCCTATGGAAGAACTGAAACAATTCCGTCAATGGGGCAGCCTTACACCGGGCCACCCTGAGTTTGGCCACACTGCTGGTGTAGATGCTACAACCGGTCCTCTGGGACAAGGTCTCGCAATGTCCGTAGGTATGGCAATGGCTGAAGCTCAACTGGGCGCAACCTATAATAAGGACGAATTTAAAGTTGTAGATCACTTCACATATGCAATTTGCGGCGATGGCGATCTGATGGAAGGTATTTCCCACGAGGCTGCTTCGCTGGCTGGTCGCTTACAACTGGGCAAGCTGATCGTATTGTTTGATTCCAATGATATTACACTGGACGGCAAGCTTAATCTGTCCTCTTCCGAGAGTGTTGCCAAACGCTTTGAAGCTTACAACTGGCAAGTACTGCGCGTAGAAGATGGTAACGACCTTCCAGCCATCCAAAAAGCCATTGAAGAAGCGCAAGGCGACTCGACACGTCCTACGCTGATTGAAGTGAAGACAGTCATCGGCTACGGAAGCCCGAACAAACAGGGTAAAGGCGGACACGGCGGTACTCATGGTTCCCCGCTGGGATCAGAAGAAGCCAAGCTGACTAAAGAATTCTACAAATGGGTATACGAAGAGGACTTCCACGTACCACAAGAGGTTCGCGAGCATTTTGCTAAAGTAAAAGAGCGCGGTATCGCAGCGAACAAAGCATGGGATGAACAGTTCGCGAAATACAAAGCTGCTCACCCTGATTTGGCAGCTCAGTTCGAAACAGCTGTAAACGGCGATCTCCCAGAAGGATGGGATCGTGACCTTCCGAAGTACACGACTGAAGACAAAGCCGTTTCGACTCGTGTAGCTTCTGGTAATGCTTTGAACGGATTGGCTCCAAACGTACCTTTCCTGACAGGCGGTTCTGCCGATCTGGAGAGCTCCACAATGACACATTTGAACAACCTGACGAACTTTACGCCAGAAGACTACGCCGGCCGTAACATCTATTTCGGTATCCGCGAATTTGGTATGGCTGCTGCGATGAACGGTATGGCGTTGCACCAAGGTGTAAAAGTATTCGGCGGTACATTCTTCGTATTTACAGACTATCTGCGTCCAGCCGTACGTCTGGCAGCTCTGATGGGATTGCCTGTAACCTACGTTCTGACTCACGACAGTATTGCTGTGGGTGAGGATGGTCCGACTCATGAGCCGATCGAGCAATTGGCTTCCCTGCGTATTATCCCGAACTTGACAGTAATTCGTCCAGCGGACGGTAATGAAACTTCTGCTGCTTGGGCTTACACGCTGGAAAACAAGAAAAACCCGGTTGCTCTGGTATTGACTCGTCAAAACCTGCCAATCCTGGCTGCTAGTGCTGAGCATGCACGCGAAGGTATCAAACGCGGTGCTTATGTGGTTGCAGATGCAACAGATGGCAAACCAGTTGCTCAAATTCTAGCTACAGGCTCCGAAGTGCAATTGGCTGTTAAAGCTCAGGAAGCACTGGCAGAACAAGGTATTCAAGTACGTGTTATCAGCTTCCCAAGCTGGGATCTGTTCGAAAAACAAGACAAAGCATACAAAGATTCCGTTCTGCTGCCAGAAGTGAAAGCTCGTTTGGCTGTAGAAATGGCATATCCACTGGGCTGGGAAAAATATGTTGGCGACCAAGGCGACATTCTCGGTATCAGTACATTCGGCGCATCCGCACCTGGCGACCGCGTGATTAAGGAATACGGCTTTACAGTAGAGAACGTTGTTAGCCGTGTGAAAGCTTTGTTGAAATAAAACACTGGAGCATCTAAAACAGACAGTCGTAACCTGAGTAAGGCTTACGGCTGTTTGTTTCATACAGTTGATGTTTTGCGAAAAAATCACTTTTGAATTCCCGTGTATTGCATACGTGATACAGTGTGTATTTTCATACTGAAGCTGGAATCAAATCTATGTTATGATGCACCAATATTCATTCAACCATTGAGAGCAGATGAGGGGATAACGAATGACACAGTTTGATGGAGTAAGCGTAGTTAAAAAAGCAAACATTTATTACGATGGTCAGGTTACAAGCCGTACAGTCATCCTGGGTGACGGCAGTAAGGTTACACTGGGGATTATGCTGCCAGGAACGTACGAGTTCGGCACGGATTCCCGTGAGATTATGGAGATTTTAGCAGGGGATTTGAGAGTGTTGCTTCCAGGTACTGAGGAATGGCTGGAAATACAAGGGACAGCAACCTTTCACGTACCTGCAAAGTCTTCATTCAAGCTGGAAGTACGAAGTGTAACTGATTATTGCTGTTCTTATCCCGAATAGTAAGCTAAAACGGGTAAGCACACTCAGCCTTCAAGCCAAGTGTGCTTACCCTAAAGCTATGCCATATGTACACAAGCACAGCAGTATAGTTACACAGAAAGGTACAGCTTATTCGAGAGGTTGACCACCAATGGTGCGGCCAATCCATGCTTCGTATGTCTTCACGACAGCGGATAGGTCCTCGTCGCCGTAGCCTTGCGTTTGCCCGGCTTGAAATAGGCTTTTGGCAATGGATAACATAGGTGCGGGGATGGACAGGCTGTCGGTTAGTGAGGAAGCAAGCTTCAAGTCCTTAAGCATCAAGGCAAGTGAGAACTGGTTGCTGAAATCATGTTCAATGATTTTGCGCCCTTTCAGGTCAGCGGCCTTGCTGCCTGCCGATCCGAGTTGTACCAATTCAAGGAAGCTGTCTGCCGGGATGCCGGATTTAGCCGCGATAGCAAAGCCTTCAGCCAGAGCGAGGTTATGAATACCGACCATCGTATTATGAGCAAGCTTGGCTACGGCCCCGCTTCCATTAGGTCCCATATGAAGTACCTTTTTGCCCAGGGTATCAAAAACATCTGATTGTGCCGCAATGGCTTCTGCATTACCGCCAACCATGAACACGAGTGTGCCATCTACAGCGGCAGGCTTACTGCCTGTTACGGGAGCATCAATGAAGGAGCAGCCCAGCTTGTCCGCCTCAGCGGCCAGTTGTTTGACCAGCTCAGGTGAAATCGTGCTGTTGTCCATCACGGTCATGCCAGCCGTAAGGCCGGCAAACACGCCGTCTTCGCCGTAATAGATGTCATGAATGGAATGATCATCACTGACCATGGTAATGACCAAGTGCTGACCTTCAGCTGCTTCACGAGGGGTTGAAGCTGTACGTGCGCCTTGCTCTTCCAGTGGCTCGCAGCGCGAAGCGGTGCGATTATAAACTGTGACTCCGAATCCCTGCTTTAGCAGATTGGATGCCATCGGGGCGCCCATGGTGCCCAGTCCGATAAATCCGATGTTTTTCATTGCTAATCACCTTTCTTGTTGGAAGTTGCCGTCCGATGCAGATGCGAGTCGGCCCTGAATTGAATATTGAAACAGGTTGATCTCAGTTAATTGTAGCATGGGCATGCTACCCAATCTACAGGAGGGGCTGTCAAGCACAGGATACATAGGTAACGCAAGCTTGTCAGGCCCAGCAAATTAAAGTATCCTATTCCTAAGTCCTTATGTTCGTATTCATGGTCTTAGTAATACCAAACAGGAGGTTCCAAACATGTCTAAAAAAGTTATTTTTGATTACACTAAAGCGCTCTCCTTTGTAGGTCAGCACGAAATTGATTATTTTGCAGAGCCTATCAAGCTGGCTCATGAGCAACTGCACAACCAAACCGGTGTAGGTTCCGATTTCTTGGGTTGGATTGACCTGCCTACCAATTATGATAAAGAAGAGTTTGCGCGCATCCAAAAGGCTGCTGCTAAAATTCAAAGCGATTCCGAAGTACTGATCGTAATCGGTATCGGCGGTTCTTACCTTGGAGCACGTGCTGCGATCGAAATGCTGTCGCATTCGTTCTACAATGCACTGCCTAAAGATCAACGCAAGGGTCCAGCTATCTATTTTGCAGGCAACAACATCAGCTCTACATATGTGAATCATCTGTTGGAACTGATTGAAGGTAAAGACTTCTCTGTGAACGTCATTTCCAAATCAGGTACGACAACAGAGCCAGCTATCGCATTCCGCGTATTCCGTGCAGCTCTGGAGAAAAAATACGGTAAAGAAGAAGCGCGCAAACGTATTTATGCAACGACGGATAAAGAACGTGGCGCTTTGAAAAAACTGGCTAACGAAGAAGGCTACGAATCCTTCATTATTCCTGATGATGTGGGTGGTCGTTACTCCGTGCTGACAGCAGTAGGCTTGTTGCCGATTGCTACTGCAGGCATTAACATCGAGGAAATGATGCAGGGGGCGGCAGACGCTTCCAAAGAATACAGCAACCCGAATGTAGCTGAGAACGAGGCTTATCAATATGCAGCCGTTCGTAACGCTTTGTACCGCAAAGGTAAAGCGATTGAAATTCTCGTAAACTATGAGCCGTCGCTTCATTTTGTATCCGAGTGGTGGAAACAGTTGTACGGAGAAAGCGAAGGCAAGGATTACAAAGGCATTTATCCTGCTTCTGTTGATTTCTCGACAGACCTGCACTCCATGGGACAATTCATTCAGGAAGGCAGCCGCAACATTTTCGAAACGGTAATCCAAGTAGAAAATGTACCTAGTCACATCACCATCGAAGCAGATGAGGATGATCTGGACGGACTGAATTTCCTGGCAGGCAAAACTGTGGATTTTGTAAACAAAAAAGCATTCCAAGGTACATTGCTGGCTCACACAGACGGACAAGTACCGAACTTGATTGTAAATATTCCTGACTTGAGCCCTTACTCTTTCGGCTATCTTGCTTATTTCTTCGAAAAAGCTTGCGGCATCAGCGGCTACCTGTTGGGCGTAAATCCGTTCGATCAACCGGGCGTAGAAGCTTACAAGAAGAACATGTTTGCGCTGCTCGGCAAACCAGGCTTCGAAAAAGAAAAAGCTGAGCTTGAAGCGAGATTGTCTGAATAAGAGTGCTGTAATCTCTGATGCGAAACAGGATTTCGGTCAGAAGTGTTATAGTGTATAGCATCAATTAAAGTACAGGAAAGCAGTTCACCAGCTGCCAGAAGCGGGGGACTGCTTTCTTGTAAAATGAAGTAAGGAAGGTTATACGTGTATGTTGGAACAATACCGAACCGTACGCGGTGCCGGCAACAAGGAAATTGTGATTCGAAAATCCCGTTTTATCGGCCATATTCAGCCAGTTCAAACTGAGGAAGAAGCAACTGCTTTCATAGAGCGCATCAAAAAAGAGCATTGGAACGCTACCCATAATTGTTCTGCTTACATGATTGGGGAAAGAGACGAAATCCAAAAGCAATCGGATGACGGAGAACCGAGCGGTACGGCTGGAAAGCCTATTTTGGAGGTAATCCGCAACCAGAAGCTGAAAAATGTCGCTATTGTTGTTACCCGTTACTTTGGTGGGATTTTGCTGGGAGCAGGCGGTCTGATTCGCGCGTATTCAGATGGTGCTGTTGCAGCAATCGAGGCAGGGGATGCCATTACGCGTGTGCTGCATCGTGAAGTTTTTGTAGAATTGGATTATACCTGGTTGGGCAAAGTGGAAAATGAATTACGCAATCGCAGCATCCGCACTGGAGAAACAATGTTTACGGATAAAGTTACCTTAACCTGTCTGCCGCTGGCTGGTGATGCGGAATCCTTTAGCAACTGGATAACAGACTTGACGCAGGGGCAATCGCTTGTGTCGAAGGGAGAGCAGCTTTACTTTATTGAAGGGGAATAAATAATATGGCTAGAAGAGCAGTAGAACAGGAGTTGTCAAGAGGGCGGATTCTGGAAGCGGCCAGGCACTTGTTTATTACCAAGGGCTACCGTGCGATTTCAATGCGCAGCATTGGCCAGCATCTGGGTTACAGTCATGGTTCGTTATATTATCATTTTAAAGAGAAGGCTGAACTGTTCTATGCCATTGTGATTGAAGATTTTAATACATTGCGAGGGATTCTACTGCAAGCAGCAACAGGTACACCTGATGATGGCTTGAGCAGACTAGAGTACTTGATGCTGGAATTTATCCGTTTTGGTTTGGAGAATCCATATCAATACGAAATTATGTTCATGATGCACGATGAAGAACTATTTGCATACTGTCGCACAGAGCAAAACCGTTGTGTCGAACTATTTGCATCCATGATCCGTCAAGAATTGAGTGGTCAGGGGCATTCGGAGGAAGATTGCTCAAGGGTACCGAAAAGTCTGTTTTTATCCATGCATGGCTTTGTATCCTTTTATATTCAGGACGGTTTAACATTTGAAGAAATTAGGCCCGCTGCTTTAGCACATGTAAAGCTGCTGTGCAGACACCTATGAGCGTACCTGCATTCACACGCTTCACCCATGAACATGTAGGGCGCTTTTCTAGGTGTATGCACTTCATGACGGTGATTTATCATTACGGTACTTTGCGAAAGCGACTAAGAATTTAACAGACGATGATGCATCCAGCAGGAAAACATCATGGTCTGTTTTTTTTACCCGTTCCGTCAGCCCTTCATGATTTTTACATGGTATTGGCGTCTGCGTGGTCCGTCGAATTCACAAAAATAAAGTCCCTGCCATCGTCCGAGCAACAGCTTCCCATCATGGATGATGATCGTTTGTGAGGGGCCTGTCGTAATGGATTTTAGGTGGGACGCCGTATTTCCCTCCATATGGCGATATTGGGGATGCTCCCACGGATAGACTTCATCTAATCTTAACATCACATCATGTTTGACATCTGGGTCTGCATTTTCATTAATGGCGATGCCGGCTGTCGTGTGTGGACAATAAACAAGTGCGGTTCCTTGTTGCACCCCGCTTTTTTCGATCAATGAAGCAACCTCTCGTGTAATATCGCGTATTTCATCTCGCTGTGTAGTGGATAATTCTAAAGTATGCAACAATAACTCCATCTCCTTTCTTCTTAATACTTTACCCTTTTAATTCCTAAGATAATATATAGAGTTGACGAAAATTACTTTCCTTTGATAAAGTATCACATAAGAAAAAAACATAGTATATGCATTGGAATAATTAAATGATTTCAAATGAGGTACGTGCTTTGCGATAAGCAAGGCTGCTGCTGTTCCTGAACAGGTCCAGAAGCGGAAAGGAAGTGTACGAATATGCATGTGGAAGTAAGAGGATTAAACAAGCATTTCGGTAATTTTCATGCAGTAAAGGACGTATCTTTTGATATTCAGGCGGGCCATCTTATTGGCTTACTCGGTCCAAGTGGTGGGGGGAAAACCTCCATTCTTCGCATTTTGGCGGGTCTGGAGCAACCGGATGCGGGAGAAATTCATTTTCATGGAAAAAGGGTAAACGAGCTGTCCCCGCAGGAACGTGGAATCGGATTTGTATTTCAAAACTATGCTTTGTTCAAGCACATGAGCGTCTACGACAATATTGCCTTTGGTCTGAAAGTGAAAAAAAGCTCCAAAACCCGCATCAAGGAACGGGTCACGGAGTTGGTCGAACTAACGGGGCTCAAAGGATTTGAGCATCGTTATCCGCATCAGTTGTCAGGTGGACAGCGACAGCGGGTTGCTTTTGCGCGTGCTTTGGCACCAGAGCCTCAATTGCTGCTGTTGGATGAGCCTTTTGCAGCTATTGATGCCAAGATTCGTCAGGAGCTGCGCACCTGGCTGCGAGAGTTGATTGAGCGGGTAGGCATTACTTCAATTTTTGTCACCCATGATCAGGATGAGGCGATTGAAGTAGCGGATGAAATTATGGTGATTAATCAGGGACGACTGGAGCAGAAGGGAACGCCTTGGGATATTTATAAAAAACCGGGTACCCCGTTCGTGGCTTCCTTCATTGGGGAATCTACGGTGATTGAACAGGCAGGCAGTCTCAAAGGCTTCGAAGAAGCTGCTGGAGTGGGAACACGTGCGTTGATCCGTCCGGAGTATATTGATGTCGGGCCAAGCGAGGAATTTACGCTTCTGTCGGCGACCGAGGAAGGCGTAGTGAAGCATTTGCATTTTCGTGGAAGTGAGTGGATGGTTGAAGTACAGGTTGGGGACCATCGTCTCATGACGTACCGTTCGCTGGAGAAGTCTACGCTGGAACCTGGTCAGCAGGTGCGAGTGTTGGTGCATCGAGCCTATCTATATAATGACCAGTCCAGTTGGATGGTGGAAAACCGCCTGAAGGAAGATCCCATGCCTATCATCATTTAAAAATCAGGCTTTTGCAAAATTCTCAAATATATACGATCACGCTTGGGGGGATGTCTAGCCTGATTTCACGGCTTCGGGCATGCTCCTTTTGGCGTTGGACGCTGGAAGGATTTACGCAGATGATTTACGTAGAATCGGTCTGTTCGTTATAATAGTAGTAAAAAGACCCAAATAGATAGGAGTTAAACCATGAATCGGCTTATTTTTCTTGGCACGGGGGATGCAATGGGGGTTCCGCGTGTATATTGTGATTGTCTCGTATGCACAGAAGCTCGCACGACAGGGGCGAACATAAGATTGAGATCGTCTGTGCTGATCGAAAGCGAGACGGAGGACTTTATGATTGATTGTGGCCCGGACTGGCGCAGACAGCTAGAATTATGCGATCTGCGTTTTATCCCTACGATCCTTGTGACACATGCACATTTTGACCATATTGGAGGATTACCAGAATGGGCAGATGCCTGTCGCTGGACTGGGAACAGAGGTCGATTGTACGCGCCACAGGAAGTGATCGACACGATCTTGCGGCAATTTTCCTGGCTCTCTGGAAACCTAGATCTTATTCCAGTAGATCAGGGAGCCCAACTTGGCGGGTGGAATATCCGGGGATGGCGTGTGAATCACGGGAAGAACGGATATGCCTACGCTTATCGTCTGGAAAAGGACGGCTTCTCGTGGGCCTACTGTTCGGATTCGATTGGATTAAATGAGGCGGAAATTCTGCCTTTGCACAATCTGAATTTGCTCGTCCTGGGAACGAGTTTTTATCATGAGGAGGCCGAGTATGCCACCCGCTCCGTATATGACATGCTGGAGGCACAGGAGCTTATAGGAAGGCTTAAGCCCCAAAGCACAGTGTTTACACATATGTCCCATGATGTGGATGTCACACGCAACTATGGGCTTCTGGAAGGGATTAGTTTGGCACACACCGGCATGAGTTTGCCGTTAGAATAAAGGTGCATTTTACCTTTACATCGTTCGACTGATACGTAGAAGTGTGGAGATTCCTTCTTTGATTTGTAGCTCGTTGGCGTATGAATAGGACAGTCGTACATGCGTTTTACCCTCTGCGCCGATGGGATCAAATACATTGCCGGGGACAAAGGATACAGACTCTTGTACACTTTTGGCAAGTAATTCATTAGGTTTCAACGTAGAAGGCAACTGGAGCCATAGGTTGAGTCCCCCTGCTGGGCTGGTCCATGTCCAACCGGAATCGCGGAGACTGTCTTCCATCGTTTCCTTACGAATCTGGAGAGCGATGCATAGCTTTTTAATATGCTGCTGCATACGTGGAGATTGAAAGTATTGTAAAAACAGCTTTTGATTCAGCAGTGGCGATCCATTGTCCACCAACGCTTTGACGTTCAGCAGGCTGTTCATGAGCTGTGGTCGGCAGGTCACGGCTGCGATTCGTAGACCGGGTGCGACATATTTACTGTAACTTCGAATGTAGACGACGCTTCCCGAAACATCATAGGCGAAAATCGGAGAAGGGGGCTTTTGCCCAAAGCTGATGTCATAGGTGCTGTCATCCTCAACAATGAGGCAGCCGTAGCGCTCGGCTAGTTCAGGAAGTCGTTTGCGCTGCTCATCGGGGACCGTAAAGCCCGTCGGGTTGTGGAATGTTGGATTCATATAAAAGAGGCGAGGTTTTTCCGTTTTCATGCACCACTCAATCTGGTCCATATCATAACCCTCTGGTCGAATATCAGTCATCGTCAGCCGCGCGCCTTGTCTACGGAATATTTCCATGGCAGGGCCATAGGCAGGGCGTTCGATCAATACACGGTCTCCTGTACGGAGCAGAGATCGGGCAATTAAATCAATGGCTTGCTGTGCTCCCGAGGTAATCAGCACTTCATCCGGTGATAAAGCAAAATGCTTATCCACGCTAAAATGCTGCGCCATGGCCTCCCGAAGCTCGGTATCACCCTGTACAGCGGAATAGGTGGCTGCTACTTTCGGATGCTTTTCAAACACTTGCATCATCAGCTCTCCCCAAAATCGGTTGGGCAGGAGAGAGGGGTCAATCAGCGCTTTGGAAAACTGGAAATTCGCATTCACTGATTGAACGCGGGTAAGTCCATCCATTCCTCTCCAGGCTGAAACTGACGGATCATCTGCCGCATGGGCAGATTTGGAGTGAATCGTGAGGTCTATGGACGTATGTCCCGAGTAGCCAGCATATTTTGCATGTCCAGTCGCTTGGGAAGCATGAACGTAATATCCTGATTTGTCCTTTACATAGACCAGTCCCCGTTGCTTCAACTCCTGATATGCGCGGAAAACAGTTAGCCGATGTACACCCAGCTCCTGAGCCAAGCTTCGTACGGACGGCAGCTTCATATCTGTTTGCCAGTCCCCGCGATCAATCCGCACAGTTACATAATGGATAACCTGCTCATACAGCTTTAAGGCATGATCGGCTGGAAAGAGTAGTTCGCTGTTGTTCTTGCCCATGCTATCCACGCTCCTTTCTGTGTATTGTACTATATAGCACTTCAAAAACGTATACAACTGTTCTGTAGTTACATATCTGTTCTGTTCGTCTCCCTGTATGCTTAAAAGCAACTGAAGGGAGAGGGACGTATCATGATAGGTATCGCGTTTACAGTAATGTGTCTTATTTTTGGCACAACGTTTTTGGCCATAAAAGTGGGAGTGGAAGCCGGACTTCCGCCATTCCTATCGGCAGGTGTACGTTTTTTCGCGGCAGGGGCGATATTGTTCATTGCTATGAAGCTGACCGGAAAAGTACGATGGTCGTTATTATGGCGTAAGGAAATGTTGCTGATTGGAGCAGGAACGACCTTCGGTACATTTTCAGCCTTGTATTGGGCAGAGCAATATGTCAGCTCGGGGATCGGAGCTATTTTGTCAGCTACCGGGCCGATGATGATCGTCATTTTGCAATCTGTACTGCTACGGCAAAAAACGTCACGGATTACGGTCGTTGGCTGCATGATCAGCTTTCTTGGTGTGGTGCTGGTTGTGCTGCCCGGATTGGCGGTTCAGATCAGTGGTCTGTGGCTGGCGGGATGCCTTGTCATTTTGCTGGGGGAGCTGTGTTATTCAGGGGGAGCTCTTTATTCCAAGCGAGTGATGGATGTATTTCGTGAAACGAACCCGATTGCCCTGAATGCGGCGCAAATGATCCATGGGGGATGGATGCTGCTGTTACTGTCTGCGTTCACGGAGCCGTGGAGTTCTGAGGGGTGGCAGTACCTTCCTGCCATGGGGTCTTTACTCTATCTGATCCTGTTTGGTTCGATGATTGCACATACATTGTTCTACTGGCTCATGGAGCGTACAAATCCCCTGTTTCCGACGACGTGGCTGTATATATCACCGCCGATTGCGGTGGGCTTGGGAGCGTTGTTGTATGGAGAGCATGTAAGCTGGTGGATGCTGGCTGGGGTGCTGCTCATTGTGACCGGATTAATCCTTATGAACAACGGAATCATCCGTTTGGTGAACAGGCGTAAGGTACGTTCTACTGCCTGATATTTTTTTAAGCGATCAGGTTATTATATGATCTGACAGGAAAGCCTCCAAACTGTCGTATGTTACTGAACATGCGACGTTTGGAGGCTTTGTTGTTGTATTACTTCATTTAAGTATTATGAAAACAGTCACTTTTTGCTTATTCAACATTGAGTACGAATTTGTCGATAGCATGTTTGACACCGTCTTCGTTATTGCTGCGAGTGATGTAATCAGCCAGCTTCTTCAGATCAGGAATGGCATTCTCCATCGCTATGCCGAGACCAGCACATTCAAGCATTTCATGGTCGTTCCAAGAGTCGCCGATAGCAATCGTTTCTGACAGTTCACAGCCAAAATGGTTTGCAAGGAAGGTAAGTGCATGGCCCTTGGTACCTTCATGATGCATAATTTCCAGAAAATGAGGCTTGGATTTTGTAATGTGCACTTCATTGCCAAGCAGTTCGCGAAGTTCAGGAATTAATTCATCCAACACTTCTGGCTCGTCGATAATCAGCAGTTTAGGAGCTGGTTGCTCGATAACTTTACTGAATACAGGCTCTACAAAATATTCTGTGTTGTTCAGCTCGGTATAATCTTTAATTTTCTGATTATCTTCACGTGTGTACAATTTGTCATCTATATACGTTTGCAGATGCAGATTGCGTTCTACACAGAATTCATACAGGCGACGTGCAGCCACGAGTGGAACATAACGCTCATACAGCACGTTTTCGTCCAGCAGGTTTTTAACCAAAGCTCCTTGATACGTAATGATCGGCACGTTCAAACCAGTCTGGCGAGCAATTTTGTGTGCAGAGGCATAAGCTCGTCCAGTAGCGAGGGTAACCACCACACCTTTCGCTACAGCAGCTTCTAATGCCTGTTGTGTCGCTGGTGTAACTTCTTTTTGGTCGTTAATGAGTGTATCATCAATATCAATGGCAATTAATTTATACATATCGGTATTCTCTCCTTTATCTCTATCATGGGGCAATGCTAAAATTGTATCTTATAATATTCAAAATGACAATATCGCAATGAAAAGGGGACGGCTCCTATAAGAGCCTGTCCCCTTATAACCACTGAAGTATTGGCTTGAAACGATGGGAAAAAGTAACGGTTAGTCTTCCAAAAATACAAGTCCAACAAAATCGTCCAACTCAATATTACCAAAATAGTGTTTCAAATCGAGAGAGGATAAGGCTTGACGTACCTCGCCTTCATCATAGCGCTTGCCGCGCAGGATATTTTCAATATCAGCAACGTCACCCACACCGAAGAAATCTCCATAAATTTTAATATCACGGATGTAGCCTTCCTTAAGATCCATGCGGATATCAATAATACCGACCGGAAATTTACGTGTGTGCTTGATATTGCTCTCGGGGGATAGACCGTAGTTCCAATCCCACGATTGGTAGCGTTCTTTGGAAATTTCATGGATTTTGGCCCAATCGGTATCAGTGAGTTTATATTGAGGTACCTGATCCAATTCCGAACCGAATATGAAACGCAACAGTTCCTCGCGAAATTGCTCTATGGTCATCTCACGGTCCATCAGTTCGCTGATGTTAGCCACGCGACTGCGGACGGATTTAGTGCTTTTGGATTTGAATTTTTCGGGATTGGCATGCAGTGATGCAGCCACATTGTCCAGATTCAGGTTAAACATCAATGTACCGTGGCTGAACATACGTCCGCGTGTGGCAAATTGGGCGTTTCCTGAAATTTTACGTTCCCCCACCTGTAGATCGTTGCGGCCTGTCATTTCAGCTTCTACTCCCATTTGGCGCAGAGCATCAATAACAGGTTGCGTGAATTTGAGGAAATTATGAAAGGACTCCCCGTTATCCTTGGTAATAAAGCTGAAATTTAAATTACCGAGGTCATGATATACAGCACCGCCGCCGGACAGGCGACGAACGACCTGAATATTGTTATCTCTGACAAACTCGGCGTTGATTTCTTCAATGGTATTTTGATGCTTGCCTATAATAATAGAAGGCTGATTAATGTAAAACAGCAGATAGCTGTCATCCAGCGGAAGATGCTTGAGCGCGTACTCCTCAATGGCAAGATTAATGGCTGGATCGTGTATGCCCTGGTTGTCGATGAACAGCATGTCCATTCCTCCGTATATACAATCTGTGTAATTTTATGTGTGCCTCCTTCTATTGTAACCCAAGTGAGCCATGTACAAAAGCTCATTTGCATTGACGGGACGCAAAAAGCAGCCTCATAATGGAGCTAAATGATTGGAAACGGGCGGAAAGGATGAGAGGCAATGATAGAGGTTTACGGTCATGGCGGGGACAGGGAGACAGCTGCGGCGACATTTGGTGGGACTGCTGCTGATTTTGTAGATTTTAGTGCAAATATTAATCCGCTTGGTCCACCGCCGGAGGTACTTGAGGCGCTGCAACACTCATTTGACACTGTGATTCGCTATCCAGACCCTGGGCATCGGAATTTTAAAAATATGCTCGCACGGCGACTGCATGTTCCACCGGAGTCGTTAAGTATCGGAAACGGAGCGGCTGAGAGCATGGCGCTCTTGCTATTGGGACTGGCTCCTAAGCGTGTGGGTACAGTAGAGCCGTGTTTTTCGGAATATGCCGAGCTGGCTGGCAAATTCGGAGCCGAGGTCAACCGGGTGTACGGAAAGGCCTCGCTTCAATGGAAGGCGGACGTGGAGGACATCCTTCAGCTCATGGAGCAGGTAGATGTTTTGTTCCTCGGGCAGCCGAATAATCCAAACGGTGTGCAATATGGTGAGCAGGAGCTGTGCGAGCTGGCAGAGGCAGCTGGCACAACGGGGACCGTGCTGGTGGTGGATGAAGCCTTCATTGATTTTATTCCGCTGGAACGGCGAATCTCACTGCTGCCTGTGCTGGATCGCTATCCTCATGTAATTTTGATCCGGTCAATGACCAAATTTTATGCCATTCCTGGATTGCGATTGGGTTATGCGATTGCTCATCCGGACTATATCCGGCGAATGACGGCCAAACAGGTGACCTGGAGTGTGAATGGATTAGCGTTGCTGGCTGGGGAGGCATGTCTGAAAAGTGGGCAAGCATATGAGCACCAAACACAGGAGCTGATTGCTGCGGAGCGCAACCGCCTGTTGACCGCCTTGGCGGAATGGGGCTGCGGTGTCGTTCCCGGCGAAGCCAATTACGTGCTGGTAAGGGCGCCGGGTACGTGGAGCGCATCAGCTATTCAGCAGGCGCTTGGACAACGCGGAATTCTTATACGTAGCTGTGCTATGTATCCGGGGCTGACGACGAGCCATTTTCGGATTGCAGTCAAGGATGCAGAAGCCAATAACAGGCTGCTATCTGTATTGGGTGAAGTGCTGGAGGAGGAGCAGCGGCGTGACAGTTAGCTTGATTATCCTGGCAGCCTATCTATTGGACAGGCTGATCGGTGACCCGAGGTGGTTGCCGCATCCAGTCATCGGTATGGGACATGCCATTTCAGCATTGGAAAAAGTGATTCGC
Organism: Paenibacillus sp. FSL L8-0158; assembly: GCF_038592965.1. Lineage (GTDB taxonomy): Bacteria > Bacillota > Bacilli > Paenibacillales > Paenibacillaceae > Paenibacillus > Paenibacillus polymyxa_D. Next base: position 1,493,540 of record NZ_CP151949.1, read on the forward strand.
CGCCAGGTCCGAAGTGACCGAGGGCTGAAACGTGCGGGTATACTGCTTCCACTCATTGTGGCGGGAGGCTCCTTTGCGCTCGCCTGGGCGCTGTTGCAATTGCTTGCCTGGATTCATCCGTGGTTATCTGTCGGCGCAGAAATGGTGCTGATTGCGACTACGATTGCTTCCAAAGGACTAAAGGATGCAGGAATGGCAGTCTACCGAGCGTTGCAGGCGGATGACCTGGCTGTGGCACGGCGGGAGCTGGGCATGATAGTCGGGCGGGATACGCAGCAACTTGATGAGCCGGAGATTGTACGCGGTACGGTTGAAACGGTCGCTGAAAATATCGTGGACGCGATTATTTCCCCGCTTTTTTATGCCTTGATCGGGGGAGCACCTTTGGCGCTGGCTTATCGTGCTGTGAATACGCTCGATTCCATGGTTGGCTACAAAAATGAAAAGTATCTACATTTAGGCTGGGCTTCAGCACGTCTAGATGATGTGGCTAACTACATTCCAGCACGCCTGACAGCGGCAATGCTTGTGGTAGCGGCGTGGATGTACAAACGAGATGCTGCAAGAAGCTGGCGCACAGTCAAGCGAGATGCTCGTCTGCACCCAAGCCCGAACAGTGGCTTCCCGGAATCAGCTGTTGCTGGTGCATTGGGGATTCGTCTTGGAGGATATAATGTGTATCATGGCGTGCGCTCCTTTCGTGCATACATGGGTGATTGGATACGACCGCTAGAATCGAAAGATATACGGCATACGATCCAGCTGATGTTCGCCGTGTCCAGTATGTTTGTAGGATTGTGTTTGTTAGGAGCCGCAGGTTGTTTTGCCTTGGGATGGGTGCGGTGAGGGTGAGGGTGAGGAGTGACACGCTGAATAATGATCGAGCAGGAAGTGACATTTCTTGAAAAAAGATATAGCAGCAAAAAGGACAGTAGAATACGCACAAAGTCCGAACTCACAGGAGGATAAGGTGTCGTATGATGCTAAAGAAGATCTGCATTGGGACATGGAACTCGTGTTAGTTCGTCACGGCACAACCTTATGGAACAAGGAACGTCGATATCTGGGACACTCCGACTTAGGTTTGCTACCGGGAGCAGAGCAGGAATTAAAGCCTTTGCAAGAAAAATTGCAAGGGCAGTCCTTTGCTCGAATCTATTGCAGCGATTTAATGCGATGTCGCCAGACCTTGCAGATCATTGTGCCAGAATCAGAATTGACGCCTGGACGTTCCCTATCTACTATGCCTCCTATGATGGAACCATGTCTGCGAGAGCTTCATTTTGGCGAGTGGGATGGAAAAACGTATGACATGCTCAAGGATGTGTCGTTGTATCGGGCTTGGATTAATGAGCCGCAACGGATCACCCCACCTGGAGGAGAGTCTTGGACAGATTTTGTAAATCGTCTGCGCAAATTTCTTGACTCTCTGTATGAATGGCGTGTTGCTATGGAAGTTCACCCTATGGATTTGACTGCTGCGCCGCCCTCTGTTCTGGTCGTTACGCATGGTGGCGTAATTCGTCAGTTAGCTTGCATGCTGATACCGGGCCATGATTTTTGGAATCTGAATCCGAGGCCGGGAGAAGCATTTAGGATTCAATTGAGGTTGGCAGGACCGCACAATTACATAGCGGAAATGCTTCCTCATTAGGTTAGACACCAGCGGATAAAGAGGCTGTTTGGGTTGTAAGCCGCCTCTTTTTAACCTATAATCATCAAGTAAAAGAACGGCTTGACTACGACTACATCAAATATCCAGCAGACGAGGTCGGCGCAGTGTGATGAAACTATGGTTTCCCTTCCCTGCGCTGTTAAAAGGGAAGTCGGTGTGAATCCGGCGCGGTCCCGCCACTGTAAATGGAAACATGCCCGTTAGTCCTGCTTTATATGCTACTAAGCATATGAAAGAATTTCAGGACATGCATTTTACCATAGTCAGGATACCTGCCCGTCCGCCTGTCACCATAATCCTTCGAGGAAAGGATGACGTGTTCGCAGTGACTGTCCATGCGGAAAGAAGCTGCCGCCTGCGCACGATCTGCGCTAACGTGACCCCTGTGTCCTGATATGAGGATGCGGGGTTTTTTGATAGGAAAGGAAAGCTGGATTTAGAAGATATCGGATGATGTTCAAGTAACGCTCTTAACGATTTTTTTATGAAGGGGTGCAAATCATGGCAGGAAAAAAAATAAAGGTGTGGACAACAGGTCTATTGGCTCTGATTTTGGCAGTTGTGCTGAGTGCATGTGGGGCGAATGGAAAAAATGCTGAAAATAAAGAGGGTCAGGCTTCTTCACAGCAGCCGGGACAGGCAGTAACCGCACAAGAGCCTCCGGGCAAAACGGTTTACCCACTCACAGTTAAAGATGCAACAGGACAGGAATTTACATTCAAAAAAGCGCCGGATAAAATCGTTTCCGTCTCCCCGGCAGAAACCGAGGCGTTGTTCGCCATCGGGCTGGATAAGGAAATTGTCGGCGTCTCCGACTACTCTGATTACCCGGAAGCAGCTACGAAAAAGCCTAAAGTGGGCGGTATTATGAAACCAAACGAAGAGGCGATCATTGCTGCGAATCCGGAAGTCGTTTTTGCAGGGATATCACTTAGTGAACAGGCTACGACCAAGCTGCGCGACATGGGAATTATGATTTTTAAAACGGAACCGAAGACAGTGGAAGATGTCATGGCTAACATCGAATTGTATGGGAAAATCACCGATCATCAGAAAGAAGCGAGAGCGGTGACTGACAAGATGAGAGCAGATGTAGCAGAAGTAAAAGATGGAATTAAAAATATCGGTAAAGGGCAGAAACTGCGGGTATACGTCGAGTTTTCACCAGGCTGGACAGTTGGTAAAGGCGAGTTTATGGACGAGTTGATTACGTTAGCGGGCGGTGAAAATGTAGGTGCCACGCAGAAGGGGTGGTACCAAATTAGTGAAGAAAATATTATTGCTGCGAACCCTGACGTGATTTTGTACAGCAAAAGTGTCAAGGACGACAAAACGGGCCAGACGCTCGGTGATATCATTAAAGCTCGTAGTGGATGGGATCAAATATCGGCTGTTCGCCACAACCGGGTGTTTGCCGTGGATGATAATTTGATCAGTCGTCCGGGTCCACGCGTAACGGAAGGTCTTAAGGAAGTGGCCAAGGGCGTGTATCCTGAAATTTTCAAATGAATCGTAAACTGATCGGCTTTGGAGGGACAGGTCTTGTCCTGCTGTTGCTGACGATGCTGCTCTGTCTTGGCATCGGCTCGGCCAAGCTTCCGGTCAGCCAGATCACGGGCATTCTGGTTAACCACCTTCCGTGGTTAGGCGATACGTTTACACCGGATTGGAATACATCCTCAGAGCAGATTATTTTGAAGGTCAGATTGCCACGAGTGTTACTGGGAATGTTGGTAGGAGCAGCGCTGGCGCTGGCGGGAGCCGGATTTCAGGGTGTACTGCGTAATCCTTTGGCTGATCCGTATACACTCGGGGTATCCTCGGGGGCTTCGGTAGGAGCGGCAGTACTGATTTATTGGGGCCTTCAATTTTCATTTGTTGGCGTATGGACGCTGCCGCTAGTGGCATTCACGACCGGAATGCTTACGCTGTGGATGGTGCTGACGTTGGCACGGGAAGGTAGAAAAATTCCGACACAAAGTCTCATTTTGTCGGGTGTGGTGATGCAGTCCTTTCTGGGAGCGGTTGTTTCCTTTCTGACAGCCATGTCGAAGGAGACGGTCAATGAAATATTGTACTGGACGATGGGAAGTCTTAGTCTGCGCGGTTGGTCATATTCAGGAATCCTTTTACCTTATGTGGTCATAGGACTGGTATTTCTATGGAACCGGGCACGTGTGCTGAATATTTTAGCTTTGGGTGAACGTCAGGCGGCTCACATGGGAGTTCATGTAGATGCGACGAAGCTATCTGTTCTGATTATTTCCACGCTGCTGACAGCCGCCGCTGTCTCGGTATGTGGAGTGATTGGCTTTGTGGGACTCGTTGTACCGCATATCATTCGTCTGGTGACAGGTCCTGATTACCGGATGATTGTTCCATTATCTGCGCTCGGTGGAGCTATTTTTATGGCTTGGGCAGATACGGCGGCTCGCACGTTGTTAGCCCCTACGGAAATTCCTCTGGGCGTGATGACGGCCTTTGTTGGGGCACCGTTCTTCGCATATCTCCTGTACCGGAACAAGAAGCTGCGCAGGGGGGGACTGCTGTGACAGAACAAAGTGAAGCACAGAAGGTGCGTGATCGGGCATTAGAGGTAGTGGGTCTGACACGTGCCTATGGAGAGTTTCATGCGTTAAAGAATATAAGCTGGAGCGTCGACGAAGGAACTTGGTGGGGGATTATTGGTCCGAACGGCAGTGGAAAATCGACCTTGCTGCATTTGCTTTCCGGTGTAGATCAGCCAACTTCGGGAAACGTTCATATCTATGGCAAAAAGGTCGGTAGCTACAGCAGAAAAGAGCTTTCCCGGCTCATAGCCGTACTCCAACAGGAAGGGCTACCTCCCGTGGGATACACCGTCAGGGAAGTCGTAGAAATGGGACGTTTTCCTCATCAGGACTGGCTAGGCAGGGAAAAGGGTGTTGATGTGGAGGCGATCACGGATCGCGTGCTGGAGCGATTGGGTCTTACCACGCTGGCGGACAGAGCATTGGACCGCTTGAGTGGGGGACAGCGACAGCGTGTAGCTTTGGCAAAGGTGATGGTGCAAGAGCCGCGAATATTGCTGCTGGACGAGCCTACGACCTATCTGGACTTGCGCTATCAGCTTGAATTTATGGAACTGCTGGCAGATTGGCGCCAAGAAACGGGTGTGACGATCATTGCGGTCTTGCATGATCTTAACTTGACAGCCCAATTTTGCGAAGATTTGCTTGTACTCAAGGATGGAATGGTTGAAGGATTGGGAGCTTCATCGAAGTTACTAACCGAGGATCGGATTCGACGAGTATACGGTGTTGAGCCTGTGATGCTTCCGCATCCTGATAGCGGTGTGCCGCAGCTCTTGCTGCGCAGGAGCGCTTCGGATACAGCAGATTAAATAAACGATGAAACACACTTAAAAAGAGCAGGGAGTGGAAGGTATGAACGACAAGCTGCGTCAGCTGATCGATAGCATTGCCCAGCCGGATGGGGTGGCGGCCTCGGCAGCTTCAGCCCATTTGGACCAATTAACAAAGCCACCAGGAAGTCTTGGAAAGTTGGAAAGTGTGGCCATTCAGCTAGCAGGAATTACAGGAGTGGACAAGCCTGAATTTGATCGTAAAACGGTTATGGTCATGGCTGCGGATCACGGGGTGTGTGAAGAGGGAGTCAGTGCCTTTCCGGCTGAGGTTACACAGCAAATGCTGTATAACATGCTATCAGGTGGCGCAGCAATTAATGTGCTGGCACGCCATGCGGGCGCAGATGTCAAGGTGGTAGATGTTGGCGTGAATGCGGATGTCGCTCACGCGAACCTGGTGGACCGTAAGGTACGCATGGGTACTTCGAATATCGCTAAAGGGCCAGCGATGCTGCGTATGGAAGCAGAACAGGCGGTTTTGGCCGGAGCTGAGGCCGTAGCAGAAGCGGTCAAAGGTGGCACACGGCTATTCGTTACCGGAGAGCTGGGCATCGGGAATACGACAGCCAGCGCAGCAGTCGTATGTGCTCTCACCGGACTGGAGCCGGAAGTTATCGTAGGCCGGGGAACGGGTGTAGATATGGCTGGGCTTACCCGTAAAATATCGGTTGTCTGCCGCGCATTGGACGTGAACCAGCCAGATGCAAATGATGCGCTCGACGTGCTCACTAAGGTCGGCGGTCTAGAGATTGCCGCCTTGGCAGGAGTCATCCTCGGCGCAGCCGCACATCGCTGTCCAGTCGTCTTGGACGGCTTTATTTCCGGCGCAGCCGCTCTCGCAGCACGTGCACTTGCGCCTGCAAGCGCTGCGTACATGCTCGCTTCGCACGCCTCGGACGAGCGCGGGCACGCGGCGGTGCTCCGCGAGCTCAAGCTGGAGCCCATGCTTCATTTGGACATGCGGCTCGGGGAGGGCACAGGTGGTGCGCTTAGCTTGCACCTGATTGATGCGGCGTGCCGCATTATGCGCGAAATGGCGACCTTTGCCGATGCAGGCGTATCGGACGGTCAGGGAGCCGCGCAGCGATGAAAGCGCTCGTGACCGGCGGGGCACGCAGCGGGAAAAGCGGCTTTGCCGAGCGATTATGCATGTCGCGCGCGCCTGGCGCCTGCTACATTGCAACGGCGCAAGCCTACGACATGGAGATGAAGGAGCGCATCGCCCTTCATCGGGTCGAGCGCGAGTCTGCCGGGTACGACTGGCAGACGCTGGAGGAAGCGCAGGCGCTGCCGGAGCTGCTGCATCGGCTTGGCGGCGATCAAGCGTCGCAGCCATCACTCGCGCCTATGGTGCTGGTCGACTGCCTGACCCTGTGGCTGTCGAACGTGCTGCTGGCCGCAGGCGAGGACGGCGAAGCTGCGTCCAGAGCCGCCATGGACGAACTGGCGGCAGCTGTGGAGCAGTATCCGGGGCAGCTTGTCATCGTAACCAACGAGGTTGGTGACGGTATTGTGCCCGAATATCCGCTTGGTCGGCTGTATCGGGATTTGAGTGGGGTTATGAATCAGCGGATTGCCCGTCTTTGTGATGAAGTATTTTTGGTGACGGCGGGCATTCCCGTAGAACTCAAACGGTTGGAATATAAGCTATGAGCCGCGAACGTCAGGCTGTTGCTGCTGCTTTTCAATTTTTAACGCGTCTTCCGGTGAAGGCCGAACTAGACTTTTCCCCGGATTTGCTTAAACGCAGTGCAAGTTATTATCCGCTGGTGGGAGTGGTCATTGGCATCATCGTCTGGGGCTTTGCGGCGCTTGCTTCTATGGTGCTGCCGCCGTTGCCGTGTGCGATTCTTACTCTGGTTGTCTGGGTTTGGTTGACGGGCGGATTACATTTGGACGGGTGGATGGATGCGGCTGATGCCTTGTTCAGCTACCGATCCCGTGAACGGATGCTGGAGATTATGAAGGATAGCCGTGTAGGGGCAATGGGCGTTATTGCTTGTGTGTTGCTGCTCATGCTCAAGGCTTCTTTGCTGTATACGGTGCTGGTTGAACGGAATGTGTCTGGCTTGCTGCTGCTTCCGATGGTTTGGAGCCGCTGGTTTATGGTACATGCAATGAAGCGCTGGCCTAAAGCCCGTAATGATGATGGACTGGCTGCGCGTTTTGCTGATATGAGTGGTGGCCGCGTAGGGTTGGCTGTATTCTGGGCTGTATTAGTGACCCTGAGTGCTGCCGTAGGACAATATCTTCTGGCAGGTTTGGCTACAGCAACAAGGGATACTGGGAATCTGTCGTTGGCAGGATCATGCTTACAGACCTTCTTTTCATATTCTGAGAGCCTTCCAATCTCGCTAGGTTTTGTGTTGATTCCGGTCTTGGCTTACGGTGTTGGCACTTTCACGGCAAACCGTATTAACCGCCGCTTGGGTGGACTTACCGGAGATATATACGGAACTTTAAACGAATTGCTGGAGACTGTTTTATTGTTGTTTATTGTCATTTTGTACGGGTTGTGACCACAGATTTGAAATGAATTCGTTAAAGGGGAAGAGGCAATTGTCAACTTTCGAACCGTCCTGCACGAACCCGGCAGCCGTATTGATGCTTCAAGGAACAGCGTCGGATGTGGGCAAAAGCGTGGTGACGACTGCGCTTTGCCGTATTTTTACGCAGGACGGATATCGTCCAGCACCGTTTAAGTCGCAAAATATGGCGTTAAACTCTTATGTTACCGCGGACGGCAAGGAAATTGGACGCGCTCAGGGGGTGCAGGCTGAGGCCTGCGGTATTGAGGCCACGACCGACATGAATCCGATTCTGATTAAGCCGGTCAAAGATATGCACTCACAAATTGTTGTACACGGTGTACCTTTTGCCTATATGAGCGCCTCCGATTACCGGAAGGATTTTTTGCCAAAAGCCAAACAGACCGTTATGGACGCTCTGAATCGGTTGCGTGATACCTATGATATTGTCCTTATGGAAGGGGCAGGTAGCCCGGCAGAGATTAATTTGAAGGACCGCGATATCGTAAATATGAATCTGGCAGGTTGGGCGGATGCTCCAGTGTTGCTTATTTCAGATATCGACCGGGGCGGTGTTTTTGCCTCTCTCGTAGGAACCATCGAGTTGCTGGAACCCCATGAAGTACAGCGTATCCGCGGATTTATCATTAACAAATTCAGAGGCGATCTGTCTCTGCTGCAGCCGGGATTAGACTGGCTGGAGGAACGGACAGGCATTCCTGTACTCGGTGTGTTGCCCTATCTACCAGACATTCGCATTGAAGCAGAGGATTCGGTAGTACTGGATAAGAAGCCTAAGCAATCTGCAAAGGATAAAGAACTGGATATTGCAGTGATACGATATCCGCGGATTTCCAATTTCACGGACACGGATGCTCTGGCCGCAGAGCCGGATGTGAGTGTTCGTTATGTCACAGAAGCCGGACAGTTGGGCGTACCGGACGCCATTATCTTACCGGGGACCAAAGACACCATTGGAGACCTGCTGGAATTGCGTGAGAGAGGTCTGGAGAAAGACATTCGGCAGGCTATGAATACCGGATGCACACAGCTGGTTGGCATTTGTGGAGGTTATCAGATGCTGGGTACAGCACTATTTGATCCCGAAGCCGTCGAATCTGGGTTGCCGCAGCAGGCAGAGGGGTTAGGTTGGCTGGCTCTGTCCACGACCTTTTTGAAGGAAAAGCAAACCGTACGCGTACAGGGAACCCTGTCTAAACATTGCCCGCTTTTGCTTAGCACTGCGCCTGATTCGGGTTATGCCTCCAAGCCAAGCATCGAAGGTTACGAAATACATATGGGCGTTACAGATTATGTTACGGAACCATACGCACCTACAGATAAAACTTTAAACCTAAGCGAAATGAAAAGGTTATTCCATATCCGGCGCGGCGAAGGAACAGCATTTGAGGAAGGCTGGGGTACGACAGACGGTAAAGTATGGGGAACCTATTTGCACGGTGTGTTTGATAATGATCGTTTTCGCCGGTGCTGGTTAGATGGATTGCGACAAGCCAAGGGCTTGGAACCTTTAGAAAGCACCTTTACTGTACGTGAAGCCAAGGAACGAGAGTTTGACCGTGTCGCAGAGGTGGTTCGGGCTCATTTAGATATGGAGAAAATTTATCGTATGATGGGAATGAATTCATAAATTTCATAAGATGATTATTTAAATCGCTTTTAAAAAATAAAGAGGTATCTCTACAGCCATTTTCATGACTGAGAGATACCTCTTTTTATTCAGGATTTTGCAAAATTCGATTCCAGTCGCTCTGAAGTGCAAGATATAGACGAACTAAACCATTTCGATCTATATCTTGTTCATTGGAAGTCGCTTATGGGATTTTTGCAAAATCCTCTATTGTATCGACTTACGTAATTTTAAATTTTTGGACAGCCTTTTGCAGCTCGGTTGCTTGTTTACTTAATTGGCGAACAACCTCGCTGTGGCTTTCCATTTCATTCAGTTGCTCATCGGCATTTAAACCGATTTCCTGAATCATATGCTGTGCATTGGCAGCGATGAGAGCTGTCTCTTCCACGGAAGCAGATACTTCTTCCGAACTGGCGGATACTTGTTCCGTTGCTGCAGATACCGTTTGAATCGTAGCATTGATCTTTTGCATAAGCTCACTTAGCTGGTTAAAGGCTGAGCTCGCTTGTTGAACCATTTCCGTTCCCGAATGAATTTCACGGCTAACCTGGGTCACAGAGTCCACAGATTGTTGCGATACTTCTTGAATGGTAACCAAATAGTCGGAAATTTCTTGTGTGGCTTCTTTAGATTGCTCGGCAAGCTTGCGCACTTCTCCGGCTACTACGGCGAAGCCACGTCCATGTTCGCCCGCACGGGCAGCTTCAATGGAGGCATTCAGGGACAACATTTGAATTTGCTTCGTAATATCGAAAATAGCCGAAACGATACTGCCAATGGCTTCTGAGCGCTCATTCATACTATGGATGTATCGAAGCGATTCATCAGCAGCATGTCCCACCTGTGACATTTGAGCTACAGCTTTTTGAGCGAGCGTAGTACCGTTAACCGTTTCTTTTGTCGCTTCACTGATTTGATCGGATACATCATTGGCAGAGGAGGCGATGTGCTGAACACCTTGAGCGATTTCCTCCATAGCCTGCGCATTTTCAGCAGCAGCTGTAGCTATGCTGGTACTGCCTTTTGCTATTTCCTCTGCGGCAACTGTAGAGTCCTGGACTTTTACACTCATAGCCTCAGTCCGACGAAGCAGCTCGTCCGATCCTTCAACAACCGCACCGGATGTAGAAAGCACATGGCCGATCATTTCTTTTAAGTTATGAGACATCGATTGGAAGCTGCGGGCAAGTTGCGCAATTTCATTGACTCCATGAACCTTCGCTTCTTGTGAAAGATCACCTTGAGCAATTTTTTCGCTATGACGAACCAATTCAGCAATGGGTTTTACAACTTTACGTATCACGAGGGTAGAAATAATTCCGCCCAGCAGGAGCGTTGCCACTGTAATACCTATGCAAATCCATAGAATTTGTTGGGATTTTTCCTGTACGAATCCGACATCTTCGTTCACACCCAGAACTAGATTACTACCCGATATAGCAAAGAAGGCGGTTTTGTGTACTCCGTACGAATCGCTGTAAATTTCACTGATATTCATTTCGCCTTGTTTTGCTTTTTTAACATCCTCTACAGGAATGAGTGCATCCTTGACCTTGTACACTGATTTTACATTCCGTGCGACGACTTCGGCTTTACCATCCTTCACTACCGCGATATATGCCGATTCTAATTTGAGGGTATCGACCTTGTCCTGCAGATAGGATTCCATCTGTATAGCGGAGCCGGAATCAGAACCGCTTCCTTGCCCGGCCTGAACAGCTAAGGAAATATTGAGATCCTGATATACATTTTTAGCTCCAGTTTCTAGCAATTGGTCTACCTGAGGCATGACACTGTTATTAATGATACTCATGGATATTGCATAGAAACTGATGCTGAACAAAAGGGATGCAAAGAGCTGAATCAGCAAAAACATAATTCGTAGTTTCGCGCCAATGGAACGATTAAAACTCTTCATGAAAATTCTCCTCTCACATGATGGTAATAAAATTAGACGAATTCCCCTGCTTGATGTAGGCCGCTTGTCCAATAAGATACTAGACACGCCATGATCTACTTGTTTTTCTCTCCTTGCTTGAAGAAAAGACTGAAAATGTTCGGATTCTATGTATATTTCAGCTGTATTCAAGGGGCAAGAATGTGAAAGGGAAGTAATCCATGATTTACTAAAAAGTAGGTTAGACCTATTTTACATAATTAACAGGCGGTTGAATAGTCATATTTGCCCAAAAACAAACAAAAAATATATAACTATGGTCTTAGGTGTTTAGATGTAAGTTTGATGTAAATTATCAGGTGCATAAAAACGAATAGATTACTCCTTCTTTAAAACTATTGTAAAAAAGAAGTAATATAAGTAGCATAAGGAATACCGCTTTTATGACAATATTCTTCTAAGCTTGGTTTGGTAAGTTCGAAAGTGGTCTTCAATATACATATAAAAGGGGAAAAGGTAGTTATGAATCGGGATTTACTTTCCAAAGAAATGATTTCGCAGGTCAGAGGAGAAGATGAACAGGAGCCGACTTCCGGAAGTTACAGAGCTGCCACAGGGGGAAATCCGATAAGTCGTCTATTAGATTATGTATCAGGCGTATTCACTCCGATCTTGCCGGCAATGATTGGGGCAGGAATGATCAAGGTAATTATATTAGTTTTAATGTCCTTCGGTTTATTGTTGTCTGATCCGCAGGTATATACTATTTTAATGGCTATCAGCGATGGGATATATTACTTTCTACCTATTTTTGTTGCGGCAAGTGCGGCAAGAAGGCTGCGCAGCAATGTGTTTGTTGCGGCAGCCATCGCAGTATCCGTATTCCATCCCCAACTAACAAGTTTATTCCAGTCCGGTGAGGAGGTACGTTTTGCCGGTCTGTCAGTTATAGACCCACAAGCTGCTTCATCTATAGTACTCATACTTGTTGTCGTTTGGATAGCATCGTGTGTCGAAAGATGGTTAGACAGGTATATCCCTTATTCACTTAAATTAATGGTTGTCCCGACTTTGACACTGATGATCACTATACCTTTGATGGTGTTCGCTTTCGGACCACTGTGGAGTTATCTCGGCCAACATGTATCGGATGGACTAGGCTGGTTGTTTGACAATGCAGGAATATTTACAGGGCTGTTGCTCGGAGGCGCGATGTCTTTGCTTATTATTGCAGGCATGCAATATATAATGCTACCGATTATGATCAGCTCGCTTACAACATTGGGTTACGATCATATTTTTCCCGTGGTCATTGCAGCGGCTTTCGCTCAGGCTGGCGCAACATTTGGCGTATGTGTTAAATCCAAAAATCCCAAAGTCAAAACGCTGGCTGCGTCCACAGGTTTGTTGGCCATGCTGGGAATCATTGAACCGGCCATGTATGGTGTCAATATCCGTTTCAAAAAACCGTTAGTAGCAGTTATGATTGGTGGAGCCGTTGGTGGGGCTTGTATGTGTCTATTTGAAACAGAGCTTACTGCTATTGGTACCTCTGCTGGGCTGCTCAGCTTACCTTTATTTTCTGAACCCACGCTTGTGTACGGTATTGTGGGTATACTGATTTCGTTTGTTACGGCTGGCGTAATTACGTATTTTATGGGCTTTGTGGATGAAAAAGATGAACATTCTCAAGTAGTATCCACATCTGGCATGAATGCTTCTCCGAACTCGGTTGTGGAAAAGAGCCCCGGTAGCTAAGGTGTGCCAACGCCCAAAAGCCTCATGAAAGTGTTTACAAAAAATCTTGTCAGCTTAGTGTTTATATGATACTATGGTGACAGTTATTTCAAAACTGCACAATCGTGGATTGTTACTGAGCGTATCGGGCAAAACCATAAGCAGGCACTATGTGTCAGTTTTGGTTTTGCCTTTTTTTACTACTCCAAGCGGCTTAAGGTGATGGAATGAAGATAGCAAAGGTGCTGAATAATAACGTCGTAACGGTCATTGATGAACAGCAGAAAGAATTAGTTATTATGGGAAGAGGAATAGCTTTTAAAAAAAACACAGGCGATGAGATTGAAGAAGAGAAAATCGAGAAAATTTTCAAACTTGAAAGTACCGAGGTTTCCCGCAAACTCATGACCCTGATGTCTGATATCCCTATTGAGTATGTTGAAATTTCTGATGAAATCATCCAATATGCCAAAACGATTCTTGGTGTAGAGTTGCATGACAGCATCTATATTTCGCTGACGGACCATATCCATTTTGCCATAGAGCGTTATCGCTTGGGTATGGATATCAAAAATGCACTTTACTGGGAAATCAAACGAATGTACCGCAAGGAATTCACGATTGGGACCAAAGCATTGCATATGATTCAGGACAAGCTGGGAGTTACACTTCCAGATGATGAAGGAGCATTTATCGCCTTACATTTGGTGAATGCACAGCTTAATAGCGAAATGCGCGAAACGATAACCCTGACTAACATTGTCAAGGATATCATAAATATTGTAAGTCGCTTTTTTGTAATGGATCTGGATGAAGAGTCATTAAGCTATTACCGCTTTATTACACATCTCAAATTTTTTGCTCAACGGGTAATGAACGGGACTCCTGTACAAAATACAGATAATTCCCTTCATGATATGGTTAAGGTTCAGTATAAGAGTGCTTACGCCTGCGCGGAAAAGATAAGAGATTATACGACTAAAATCTATGGTCGAAGCTTGTCCCAGGATGAGATGTTGTATCTCACCATTCATATCGAGCGTATCATTAAAAATCAATGATTTCATGTATGATCAGGGATTTAGGATTGCTACTTCCAAACCAGAAGGCAAAACCTGAATGCTGAAAGAAGATTGGCTTTTTATAAAGCTGTCTGCTTTCTGTATTCAGGTTTTTTTATTGCCCATTTTCGCATTGTATACTTTAAAAAGAAAAGAGGAACACCTCATGGATCGGAATCAATTATCCAAAGAGATACTTACACTAGTTGGCGGTGAAGAAAACGTAGAGCAGGTCATTCACTGCATGACCCGCTTACGCTTCAACCTTCATGATGATAAGAAAGCTCAGAAAGAGCAGTTGCAAAAAACGGATGGCGTCATGGGAGTCATGGAGAGTGGCGGCCAGTTTCAGGTTATTATCGGTAATGATGTAGCTAACGTGTACAAATCGTTGGTGAGCAACATGTCCAAGGCTCCGCAAAGTGACTCAGGAGCAAGCACTGCCTCTAAGAAAAAACAAAACCCGATCAGCAAACTGTTCGACTTTATTGCGGGTATGTTTACACCGATTTTGCCAGCGATCACCGGTGCAGGTATGATCAAAGGAATCATTGCCCTATTGGTAGCTATGCACTGGATGTCTGACAAGAGTCAAACCTATACGATTTTAGCGGCAATAGGTGACGGTGCGTTCTACTTTCTGCCTATTATTCTGGCTGTCAGTGCGGCTAGAAAACTCGGCAGTAATATGTTTATTGGTGCGGCGATTGGTGCTTCCATTTTGCATCCGGACATTACAGCATTACTGGCGTCTAATGTGAAGGTTAGCTTTATTGGCCTTCCGGTGACAGCGGCCACGTATTCGTCGACCGTTATTCCAATCGTTATCGCTATCTGGCTGGCGTCTTATGTTGAAAAATTCATTGATAAGTATACTCATGCATCATTAAAGTTGCTTGTTGTCCCAACACTGACTCTATTGATTATTGTACCTTTGACATTGATTGCTGTAGGACCGTTAGGCTCTATTATTGGTAATGGCCTGTCGGGTGGTATCTCTTGGTTGTTTGAAAATACAGGTGCACTTGCAGGTCTGCTGCTGGGCGGTACCTTCTCTCTAATCATTATGACAGGTATGCACTACGCGTTGGTTCCTATTATGATTGGTTCTATAGCAACGTTGGGCTTTGACTACATGATTCCGATTATGGGAGCGGCTAACCTGGCACAGGCTGGTGCTGCACTGGGTGTATTCTTAAAATCCAAAAATGCTAAAGTCAAAACAGTGGCTTTCTCGACGAGCTTGACAGCTATTATGGGTGTAACCGAGCCTGCAATGTATGGTGTAAATATGCGGTTTAAAAAACCATTTACTGCCGCGTTGATTGGCGGAGCTGCTGGTGGGGGCTTCATGAGTTTGTTTGGCACAAAAGCGTATGTCATGGGTGGACTCGTTGGTGTTCCTGGTCTGGCGATGTTTATTGGACCGACTTTCTTATACGCAATCCTTGGTCTCATTATTGCATTTGTGATTGCTGCGATTGTTACCTACTTGATCGGCTTTACAGATGAAAAGAACGAAGAAGCACCACAAGCAACAACAGACGCTGCCGGAGACATCGCTACTGATGAAATAGCACAATCTACTGGGTCCTCACTGCCGAAAGGTGAGAAAATCCCGGTATACAGCCCGATGATGGGTGAAGTTAAGCCGCTCAGTGAAGTCAATGACCCTGCATTTTCTCAAGAGATTATGGGTAGAGGTTGGGCTATTGAACCATCCGAAGGCCGGGTTGTTTCCCCAGTTGATGGCACAGTGTTCTCCATTTCCAAAAGCGGGCATGCTGTTGGATTGGTGAGTGATTCAGGACTTGAAATGCTCATTCACGTTGGGATGGATACGGTTAAACTTAAAGGACTTCATTTTACGCCTCATCTTAAAGCAGGAGATCGCGTGAAGGTAGGCGATCTTATACTGGAGTTTGATCTGGTGGAAATACGCAAGGCTGGTTACGAAACGATAACGCCTGTTATTGTTACGAATGTAGCTCAGTTTAGCGAGTTGGAGTCCGCTGGTAGTCAGCATAAAGTGGTTAAGGAACAGGAACTGTTATATACAGTGATCGTCTAACAGCTGAAAAAATCTACGCATAAATTGAATACGAATCGTTGTGTTCAGGATAACAAACAGCAAGCCTTCATCTTACGAAGGCTTGCTGTTTGTCATTTTGATAAATCTAAGGCTGAAGCAGATTTATTATTTTTATTTCAATAAAACCTACAAAAATAGTTGGCTTTGTGATATAGTAATCTTCGGATTGAGGGGTACTTTAGAAAACATCTTACGTTTAAGTTTGGAGGAAATGATATATGGATACCTTCTTTATTATTTTGAATGTCATCGTGCTGCTTGCACTGCTCGGCGTGTTGGTCTGGATGCAGAAAAAGCACATCTCTTTTACAAAAAGGGTATTTGCCGCACTTGGCTTCGGACTGATCTACGGGGCTATTCTACAATATGCCTATGGGGCAGGCTCAGAGGTCATTACAAAATCAGTTGATTGGTTCAACCTCGCAGGTAATGGTTATGTCCGTTTGCTGCAAATGGTAGTTATTCCACTTATCATGGTGTCGATTATTTCGGCTATTATGAATTTGAAGGGAAGACAGAACCTTGGCAAAATCAGCGTGTCCATTATTGCAGTACTACTGATTACAACGGCAATTGCTGCTTCAGTGAGTATTGTAACCAGCCTGTCGTTTGATCTAAAGGCAATTGAGATTCAAGGTGGAGAAAAGGAACAAGCACAGGGCTTGAAGATGGAAGAGCGTCTTGGAACAGTTCAGGACATGACCATTCCACAGCAGGTGCTGGAATTTATTCCTTCAAATCCTTTTGAGGATATGACGGGAGCACGTCGTACGTCGACACTGGCGGTGGTAATTTTCTCGGCCTTTATCGGGGTGGCTGTGCTCGGACTGGATCGTAAAAAACCGGAACAGGCGCAAACCTTCCGCAAAGTGATCGATGCAGTGTACGCTGTAGTGATGCGGATTGTAACGCTGGTGCTGAGATTGACACCTTACGGTATTTTAGCACTGATCACTAAAGTAGTAGCTACGACCAATCCAGATGAAATTTTGAAGCTAATCAAGTTTGTGCTCGCTTCTTATGTGGCTTTGTTGGTCATGTTTATCATTCATCTTATTTTGCTGGCCTTGTTCGGCTATAATCCGGTGACGTATGTGAAAAAGGTATTGCCTACACTGGTTTTTGCTTTTACTTCTCGTTCCAGTGCGGCGACCATTCCGTTAAATGTTGAAACACAAACGAAAAAACTTGGTGTGTCCGACGGCATCGCGAATCTGTCTGCGACCTTGGGAGCGACTATTGGGCAAAACGGCTGTGCTGGTATTTATCCGGCAATGCTGGCGGTTATGATTGCTCCAACCGTAGGGATTGATCCAACGAGCTGGGATTTTATCCTCACGCTTATTCTAGTCGTTACGGTCAGCTCGTTCGGCGTGGCGGGTGTAGGCGGTGGTGCCACTTTCGCTTCCCTGATCGTGCTTTCCACCATGAATCTTCCAGTGGCATTGGCAGGATTGCTCATCTCAGTCGAACCGTTGATTGATATGGGTCGCACAGCGTTAAATGTCAATGATTCTATTACCGCTGGTCTCATTTCAGGCAAGGTGCTCAAAGAGAACGATCAAGACGTGTTCAACAATCAAGGTATGGATTTGGATGCAACGGCGCACTCTTAAGTAAAAGAGAGACGGATGGTGTAAACTACAGTCTCATATCGCATCTATCGCATATGTAACACATGCACTGTGCACCTCAATACTCAGAGCCGACCTTAAGGTCGGCTCTTTATATTAGGCTTAGGGAAGTGTAAATTATAGCTGTTCACAAATCCTAATCTATGATACATTAAAATAATGTTTTTCCGGCTTGTTTCGGATGAACCGCGGTTCGCAACCATCCCGCGCTATCAAAACTAGGAGGATTTCATGTTTAATCTGTTATGGGGGGCAGCTTTTGTCCTCGTCAATTTTATGTTCTTTTTGTTATGTTTTCGGTTGTTTGGTAAAAAAGGGTTGTACGCCTGGATTGGTGTTGCTACTGTACTAGCTAACATTCAGGTAACCAAAACGATTGATCTGGTCGGCATTACCACGACACTGGGAAATACGATGTATGTTTCTATGTATATGGCCAGCGACTTACTGAATGAAAAATATGGGCCTAAAGAGGCGCGTAAAGCTGTGTGGTTCGGCTTTTTTACTCTGATTATGACGACGGTCACGATGCAAATGGTGCTGCAATTCGAGCCTACTGCAACGGATTTTGCCCAGACCCCGATGCAACAGCTGTTTGGATTGTTGCCAAGGCTTGCGCTTGCCAGCTTGACAGCCTATGCGGTCAGTCAATTACTGGACGTGCGTCTGTACGCCTGGATTCGCAAGTTTTTCCCGGAACGTCATCAGCTCTGGATTCGCGGCAATGGTAGCACGATGATCAGCTCGTTTATAGATACGCTCATTTTCTGTACTATTGCCTTTTACGGTTATGCGTGGGGGATATGGATCGAGATATTATTCACCACCTACATTTTAAAATTTATACTGACCGCGGCGGGTACACCCATTTTGTACATTGCACGCAATTTCCGCTTTATAGAAGAGGAGGGGCAAACCCTAAAGCCATGATGGCTTGGGGTTGCTCCTCCTTTTTTTCATACTTTTTAACATCAGCATTTTTCATAATTCGATTCCCAACACTCGTAAGTACAATATATAGCGAACTAAAGCATTTCGATCTATATATTGCTGATTTGAAAACGCTCTTGGGATTTATGCAAAATGCTCACATACCAATAATGAATAGCGATGGGTTTATCCGAGCACTGTTAGTTCTTTTGGAAAAGAGGTAAGCACTTCAACACCATCAGAAGTGACCAGAACGTCATCTTCAATCCGCACACCGCCGAGGCCTGGCACATAGATGCCGGGTTCGATTGTGAACACGAAGCCTTCATGAAGCAGATCGCTATTGCCTCCGTGTACAGATGGATATTCGTGAACACTCATGCCAAGGCCGTGTCCAACTCGATGGTTAAAGGCAGGGCCATATCCAGCGGATTCAACAACAGCCCGTGCTGCCTGATCTACGGATGCGCAGGAAACTCCCGGGCGAATGGCGGCAATTCCCGCTTCGTTCGAGCGAAGAACTGTATTATAAATCGTTTCCAGCTCAGCCGATAGCTTTCCAAAAGCAAAAGTACGTGTAATATCCGAAGCATAACCATCGGAGTATACGCCCATATCAAACATGAGCAGATCGCCGTATTGCAGCTTGCGGGTGCCCGGAACACCATGAGGCAAGGCAGTTTTGGGTCCAGACAGCACTGTTGTGTCAAAAGACGGACCATCTGCGCCGATTTTTTTCATCTGGTATTCGATTTCGGCCACCAGCTCGACTTCCGTCACCCCTTCGCGCACATGGGTGAGACCGTGACGAAGGGCATCTTCTACCAAACGAGCTGCATGTTTCAGACGTTGTACTTCCTCAGGAGTTTTTCTCACACGCATTTCTTGAAGCACTGGACCCAGGTCCACATATTGAGCCGCGCCAATGGCAGTATGTAGCTGTTCGTAACGGAGGACGGAGACGTGCTCCTTTTCCAGCGCGAATGCTTTCACACCGGTGCCTGTGCGTTGACGCAGCAGATCATATGGATTGTCCGTATCGGTGTGGGTGGATATACGAGTCACAGAAGAAGCAGCTTGGGCGGCTTCTGCATCCAGGGCGGGTACGATCAGTTCTGGTTCTTGGTCCCGAAGCAACACCAGACCAAGAAAACGCTCATGCGGATCACTGGCAAAGCCCGTCAGGTAGTAAATATGTTTAGGATCGGTCACAAGCAGGCCGTCCCAAGACTGTGACTTCAGTTCATCATACAGTCGGGTTATTTTCTCATTCATAAAGTCTCATTCCTTTCTGCCTATTTATTCATTATAGCTCTTCATACATCATTATTTATAGCATGGAATGACTTATTCTCTTTCCTGACTTAATGTTTGCAGACGTGCCTGTACATTCTGATCATAGTAACCACCATGGTAGCAGAGTACCTTTTCAACATCCAATACAGTCAGTTTATCGAGGCTCTTTAGGGCCAGCGGCATATCCGGCGTAGCCGACTCAGCGGGACCGACCAGTTCACCCTCGACTACAAGCAACTCATCTGCTGCCAAAAGTAGCTTTTGTGCGGGCACATACAAGCTGATATGCCCGGGCGTGTGGCCGGGTGTATGTATAATCTGTATTCCTCCACCATAGGGTAGATGCTCGCCGTCCTCAAGAATATGAGCAAAGCGCAAATCTGGCAGGCGGCGAATCAGATCCTCTGCTTGTTGCTTGAGCGTAGTATCCAACTGATTAATCCGTTCCGGCGTCAACTTCACAAACGGTCGCTCTCCTGTCATATAAGGGACGTCATCCTTATGGGCTAACAGGGCAGTATTCGGCAGCAAGTCCAGCAGTGCATGAACATTTCCGATATGGTCAATATCCTGATGTGTTAAAATAATTCTTTTCAGGCGGCTGATATCCTCACCCACATCTGAAATAGCCTTGAGTAATGGCTCCAATTGGCCGAGCATTCCCGTGTCAATCAGTGTAAGTCCATCCTCGTCCTTGAGCAGTACAGGATAAATCGTCGTTTTTCCAAAAAAAGATTCCATAGGTATTTCCAAAATCAAGAGTTGAGTTCCAATATTCATATTAAGCTGCTTCAGAATCCTTGACTCCGAAACATACCTCCCGTCTCATCGTGTTAAATTGCTTACCTCGTTTTTGTTTTTCCTCAGCTCTATTATAAAACCCTTTGGGACTAATCCGCAAAACAACTCGATATGGCTGATCGGGCGCTTGTCTTGTACAATAAATAAATCACACAATAGGAGGCAGATACGAATAATGAATAAGGACCAATCTTTTTCCATTGAATTTGCGCGCAAAGAGGATCTTCCCGATATTGTGGACATTTATAATTCTACGATCGCAGGACGAATGGTCACGGCAGATTTGGAACCGGTGACAGTGGAGAGTCGAATTCCATGGTTTGAGGCTCATCAGGAAAATCACCGGCCTTTGTGGGTTTTAAAACAAAAGGGTACAATTGCTGGATGGGCCAGCCTCCAGTCCTTTTATGGGCGTCCAGCTTATAATGGTACAGCAGAAATTAGCATATACGTCCATGAGGATTCTCGTGGAACCGGAACAGGAAGTCGACTGGTACAGCACTTGCTAAATGAATGTCCGAGACTGGGGATTACAACGTTGTTAGGATTTGTTTTTGGTCATAATGAGCCAAGTATTGGGCTGCTGCGGAAGTTTGGTTTTGAGCAATGGGGGTACTATCCGCGTGTAGCTGTGCTGGATAGCATAGAGCGAGATTTGGCGATTTTGGGTAAGCGAGTGGATGAATAATAGCTTATGACATATAAATATTCTTTGTAACGTATACAGAAAAAGGCTGTTTCCAAAATCGTCTCATACACTGCAGATGTATGTGATTGTGGGAGCAGCCTCTTTAACTTTTCTATTTTCATCGCTTTTAGCGCTGTGGTTTAAAACATATACTGTGAAAAATCTGATTAAGCACCTCAGACAGCACCAAACCAACAGCAATCGCTCCTGCGATCATCAGCGTGCTCATCGCCAGCTCCAGTGCCTGAGGATAATTATGTTGTACGAACTGGCGCATGGCATTATAGGCCATCCCCCCTGGAACGAGCGGAATCATACCTGCGACACTGAAAATAATTACAGGCATTTTATACAGCCGTGCAAAGCCTTGACTGACGATGCCGATGAGGATCGTTGCCAAAAGGCTGGCGCTCACAGGTCCCATGCTGTCCGTAGTTGAATAATAGACCAGCCAGCCTAGCATACCGACGAAACCGCATTGCAGCAACGAGCGCCGGGGGGCATGGAAAAGTATGCCGAATGCAGCGGTGGCAATAAAGCTTGTGAATAATTGTGCAAGCATAGACTTGAATCTCCTCCGAATCACATATAAGAAATGATCACCGCAACGCCAGCTCCAATGCCAAAAGACGTCAGGCAAGCATCGGCTCCTTTGGAAAGACCCGAAACAAGGTGCCCGGACATTAAATCACGGATGGCATTTGTAATTAACAGGCCTGGAACCAGTGGCATGACAGAGCCAATAATAATTTTATCCATCATCTGTCCCCAGCCTACTATCGTTAATAGAGCCGCCAGCAAGCCGATTAGAAAAGATGCAGAAAACTCTGAGAAAAACTTAACCTTAACGAGCCTGTGAAAATACTGTACGGCTGCAAATCCGATACCTCCGCATAACACGGCTGCGGGGAAATCTCGCCAAACTCCACCAAACATGATCATAAAGCAACCGCTGGCCAACGCAGCAGCCATCAGCTGTACACGGTTAGAATAACGGAGGGGACCACGTTCAATCTCCGAAAGCTCCTTGACGGCAGCGCGGGGAGACAAATCACCTGTGCTGATTTTACGTGAAATGGAATTGACCTCTGTCACCTTGTGCAAATCGGTGGTCCGCTCTACGATGCGGATGAGCGTGGCAGGCTCCGAGTCATTAATAGCAAAAAAAATCCCAGTTGGTGTGACATAGCTATGGGACTGGGATATGCCATAGGCCGAAGCAATGCGGGACATCGTGTCTTCAACACGATAGGTTTCGGCTCCATTTTGCATCATCAGTTTGCCCGCCAACAGACAAACCTCAATGATTTCAGGAGTAGGATAGGAATGATTATTCATGCTCGCTCTCTTTCATTCGTACCGGGCCGTTCGACCCTATTATTTTCATTTATTGTAGCACAAAAAGCCGCCTTTTCGGAGGCGGTTATGTTGGGGGAAATCCAAGAAATTCGTCATGATTCTATCATATCGGGAATAACGGTATAGTAGGACTCTTCCAGAGATGCTGCGGCCTCAGATAGGCCCATCAACTTAAGCTGTCCAGCTACAAAAGCACGAAGGGCAGAGTGGGTGAACAGATGCCGTGTCTGGGCATCTCGAATAAAGGCCAGTCTGGCTTCACGCGAACCCTTGTGGAATAACTCACGCACAGCTTCGCCTTGTTGTTCCCAAAGGAAAGGCTCCGTTACGGTCAAGAGGGCACTCTCCTTAGAAGAGCTATGCTTCGCAGAAGAAGATACCTGAATGCCCAAGCCGTTCAGCGTAGGAGCTGCTTCATTGTGCTTCCGTTCTGTACGCAAACTATCGATATAGGCAGCCATATCCTGAATCGGTTTGATACCAAAGCGTTCCCGGAAGCATTCGCGTACAAACGCGGTGCGTTCATCTACAATCTGAGGCAGTCGCTGACCTGCATGTCCAGAATAGTCTTCTCCACTGGCGTAGTATCGTTGTAATGAACTGTTCTCTGTATAAACAACGCTTAAAAAATCCTGCAAATGACGGGCAACCACCCATACACCCGTCCAATCAACGGGAGATACGCATACTATAGGGGCCTGTGAAAGGTCCTTTTCAAGACCAAAATCCGTTAAAAAGCCATAATGTATTCCGTCCACCCCTGCATGGGCAAAAGGAATAACATCTGGTGGTGTAGCCATATATCGTGGCGCGCGGCCCTGCTCCATAATCAATCCCAAATCAAAACTCAAAGAATGCCGGTTCGCTTCGAGCTCCTTTTCAAATTCTATAAGTGCCTCAATCAAAGGTGTAGCTGATCCATAGGCTAGGTTAGAACCGGAATCCATCGTGTATGCCTCCCTTATCCAATACATCCATAAAGCGTTCATCCCTAAAAGGTACGTGATTTTACACGAAATGTAAACCTGTATGACGAATCTTTTCAAAAATGTGACCTTTTACCCGTGTGTTGTCAAATAAAACGCTTTCGGGCAAAGCAGGACAAGATACCTATGTTAGCTCGGTAGAGAAGTAAAGTGAGTTTGCGAAAATGCGGTCTTTTCAGTGTATGTTAGCAACCGTGAAGTGTGATTGCAGGATGCGCAGTGTGAAGGACAGGGTGCAACGAAACAGGCCAACGGGTATAATATCAGGACAAGGTGAAAAGGAGCGTCATCGAAGATTTAACTGAAAGAAGTGGGCATATGAACTTGCAAAAAAAGGCTGTTTTTTTTGATGTAGATGATACGATGTACGATCATTTGCACCCTACACGCGATGCATTGCGTACAGTGTTAGGATTGAGTGAGCATTTTCCTTATGAGAAAGCCTACCATCGTATTCGTTATTACAGCGATGTACTATCGGCTAAAGGAGGACTACTGGAGGGGAAGGCAGGGACGCATGAACTAGATGAGATGAGGGAAGGCCGTTTCATTCTGGCTTTACAAGAATTCGGGGTAGAAATTACCCGTGAGCAGGCAGTACATGTTCAACAAGAATATTTGGATCGTCAGTACCGAATTGAGCCTTTTGAGGGGGCGACCTCCTTAATAAATGATTTGAGCTCGGCTGGCTTTTTAGTTGGATTAATTACCAACGGTCTTGAAGAACACCAGATGAGCAAGATCAAGGCTATGGCGTTGGAAAATCATGTTGCAG
The DNA here is from genome assembly GCF_038592965.1 of Paenibacillus sp. FSL L8-0158. Lineage (GTDB taxonomy): Bacteria > Bacillota > Bacilli > Paenibacillales > Paenibacillaceae > Paenibacillus > Paenibacillus polymyxa_D. The sequence continues at coordinate 1,518,059 of NZ_CP151949.1, forward strand.
CAGAGCATATCTTTGTATCTGGAACCGTTGGCTATGCCAAGCCTGATCCGCGCATTTTTGAAATAGTGAACGAACGGACAGGAACGTTAGCAGAGCACTGCTGTTACATTGGGGATTCCTGGCGCAATGACGTGGCGGGAGCTATAGCAGCGAATTGGCAGGTGATCTGGTTCAATCACAGGAACGCTCCCCCGGAAACTGACGTGCTAGGGATCTATAAAACAGCAGCAAGCTATGCAGAGTTAAGAAGGTTGCTTCTGCCGGACGCTCGTTAGACACGGCACATACCGTTTTTTCTAAAAGAATCAACCTATTTTGAAGCCATTCCCAAAGCTAACCCGTAATACTATTTATCTGTTATAGATCTAATTTCATTGGTAATGGTTTAGAACAGAAAAGGAGGGGATCGCGCATGGTAGAACAATGGAGGCAGGCAGAAGACATCATAAGTCAAGTAACCGTATACAGTACAGAGGATAATGATCCGGTTACCATTAAAACAGCCACTCAAGACGTCCGCTGTATTGGCATCGGGACAGATGCGGCCGTATTTACGCTTGATACGTTGCCAGGCTACGCATTCAAGGTGTACTCAGACATGGCGATCGACAAGAAAGATGCAGAGGCCGACGTATATGAGCGTTTGCGAGGGTCTGACTTTTTTCCTCATTATTACGGAAAAGGCGACAAGTATATTGTCATAAGTTATGAATCCGGTATTACGCTGCTGGATTGTTTGCTGCAAGGAATTCCTGTGCCAGAGCAGGTCATTCTGGATGTGGAAAAGGCGAGGGAATTTGTCCGATCCAAGGGGCTGAATCCCCGTGATATTCACCTCAAGAATGTACTCATGCAAGACGGACGTGCCAAGGTATTGGACGTCTCTGAATACGTGAAGGAAGGCGATGATAAGCGCTGGGAGCATTTGGTGTGGGCGTATCATACGTTTTATTCCGGTATCTCGGAGGTTAAAGTTCCCTCATGGATTTTGGATACGATTAAAAAATGGTACTACAAGCTGGACAACTCCAACTTTAATCTGGAGGAATTTGCCCAGCGTGCCAGTCAATTGTTCTCTAAATGGAGGTCATAACCGCTGTGGAGATAACGGATATGCAGCCTGATCTTTCCATAGCAAAAAGGATTGCACCCGCATTAGGGGAGCAATCCTTTTCTTTTATCTGAAATCCCGAGGCACTCTTCTGGCTGTACCGCTCGCAATCGCGGCTTGAATTACCTTTTCACGCACCCGTTGAACCGCACTCTCGTTAAATACACCAGGGATTATATACAGCTTGTTTAGTTCTTCAGGACGGATCGTGCCTGCGATGGCCTCTGCGGCCGCCAGCTTCATCTCTTCGTTGATTTCACGGGCACGGCAGTCGAGCGCCGCTCGAAAGATGCCAGGGAAACAAAGCACATTGTTAATTTGGTTAGGATAGTCCGAACGTCCGGTGGCGATGACACCCGCAATGTCCTCGACGTCCTCTGGCGCAATTTCGGGAACCGGGTTAGCCATAGTGAACAGTACCGGGGCTTCTTTCATACGTTTCACGTCTTCTCGTTGCAGTAGCCCGCCTGCCGCTAGTCCGATAAACACGTCAGCGTCCTTCAGAACCTCGGACAGCGTGCCAGACAGCCGTTCAGGGTTGGTATGCTGCGCATACCAGTTCCACATCTGATGCTCGTATGTTTCATCCGCTGTAAGCGCTCCGTGACGATCTACGCCAATGATATTGACTGCTCCTGCAGATAGCAAAATTTTCGTACAGGCCACACCCGCAGCCCCGATACCACAGACGACAATTTTGACGTCAGACAGGGCCTTGCCGACAACCTTGAGCGCATTGATCAGCCCTGCGTACAAAACGACAGCTGTGCCGTGCTGATCGTCATGAAAAACAGGTATGTCCAGCTCGTTACGTAACCGCTGTTCAATCTCAAAGCATCGTGGCGATGAAATATCCTCCAGATTAATACCGCCAAAGGCTGGGGCCAATTGCTTAATGGCCTTAATGATTTCTTCAGTGTCCTGCGTATCCAGACAGATGGGAAAGGCATCGACGGACCCGAGCTGCTTGAACAGCATGGCTTTGCCTTCCATAACCGGCATGGCTGCATAGGGACCGATGTTGCCTAACCCGAGGACAGCGCTTCCGTCAGAAACGACAGCGACCGTGTTGCGCTTGATCGTCAAACGGAAAGCTTTGTCCGGCTCCTCGTGAATCGCCATGCATACGCGCGCTACATCGGGGGTATATACCCGGGATAAGTCATCGCGGTTTTGAATTGGGACCTTGGGCTGCATTTCAATTTTGCCCCCGAGGTGTAATAGGAAGGTACGATCAGAGATGGATAATACCTTAACACCTTGTGCTTTTTTAATCCGGGCAATCATTTGATCGATTTCTGCTGGATCAGCAATGGTGACTGTAATATCTCTCACAGTGACCTTCTCAGAGGTGCGGATGACGTCAATGGCAATTACATCCCCGCCATGTTCGTTTACCAACGTAATCAATTGACCAAATTGGGTGTGCTCGGTGGAAATTTCCAGTCGTAAAATGATATTTTTACCGCCAATACTGCCTTGCATACAAATTCCTCCTTTGTTTTCCATAACAAAATCATACGTAGGATCAATTGATTGCGCTTACAATATGAAGCGGATGTAAAATCTATGCTGATATTTTAAATTAGTGGTTTCTTCCCCTATCATAGTGAACAATCACTCGCTTGTACAGATCAAGTTGAGTAATATCTTTTATTTTGTATCAAAAAAAGGACGAAAGCCTGGCTGTATTTCAGTCCAAGCGATCCTCCTTTTTTTCAATGAAATGATTCATTTTATTTTCACGCATTCGATCTGTTACGTCATATTTTTACCGTAGTAAATTTCATCCATTTCGATTTTGAGACGTGTTGATATATTTTGTTGCTCTTTTTCAGTCAGACTTTCCTTGGTGTAGCCGAACAGGTAATTGTCTAAATCGAATTGTTTTAGCTTACATTTGGTATGGAAAATATTTTCCTGATACACATTCACGTCTATCATGTCATACTGACTGCGCACTTCATCTGGAATATAGTTTTGAATGGAGCCGATATCATGGTCGATGAAAAGTTTATGTCCATTCATATCACGTGTGAAGCCGCGTACCCGGTAATCAATTGTCATAATGTCGGTGTCGAAAGAATGAGTCAAATAGTGGAGTGCCTTGAGCGGGGAGATTTCCCCACAGGTAGAGACATCAATATCTGCTCGAAATGTACTGATCCCCTCGTCTGGATGATATTCCGGGTAGGTGTGAACCGTAATGTGGCTTTTATCCAGCTGTATCACGACAGATTCAGGCAGGGGACCTGGTGACTCGGCATAAGATTCAGTCGGAACTTCCACAATGGGTCCCTCTGATATAAGTACTGTCACGCTGGCTCCTTGAGGAACATAATCCTGCTGGGCTACGTTGAGCACATGGGCGCCGATAATGTCAGATACATTTTTTAAAATAGCTGTTAGCCGATCTGAGTTGTATTGTTCATCAATATATTCAATATACGCCTCGCGTTCTTCTTTGGTTTTAGTGTAACAAATATCGTACATATTAAAGCTCAATGATTTGGTCAGGTTGTTAAATCCGTGCAGGGTAATCCGCTGTTCCGGTGTTATGGTCATAGGCTATTTCCCCTTATAGTCGCAGTATTCGTACATAATATTCCCAACACGCCTTTTCATATACCGATTCATAAAATCAGTTCGTTCTGTAGCTGTTAGATTAAAGGCTTGAACAAGTATGTCTTACCCGTTTGGCATAATTAAAAACAGGCAGGGAGGGTCTTTGTTTTTACATGTATGGAAATTTTAATGTATATATACTTTATTTCTTACTCAGCAATTTTTAAGTAACAGGACTTATAATATGAACTATGTATACGAAGAAGGAACTGAACTGACAGAGAACTCGTAGTAGAACTTAAGAACCGGGTTAGTAATTCAGTAATTTAATGTGTGTCACCTTCACAATGCCGAAAGCTTAACCGAATATGAATATAGACCCGGAAAAATAGTGATTTTGTATATTGCATAAATCGAGAAAAGCAACTTCAGCTAATAATATGCGTATAATAAAATAAACGTAAGAAGCTGAGAATTATGAAGTTAAAATGAATTTGTTAGCGAAATTTAATTTACAAACCGATCCCATGTTACTGTCAGGATTTTGCACAATTCGATTCCAGTCGCTCCGAAGTGCAAGATATAGACGAACTAAACCATTTCGTTCTATACCTTGTTCATTGGAAGTCGCTTATTGGATTTTTGTAAAATCCTTTACTGTAAGAAAAACGGTGGAAGGAGTATCAAGATGCTGGCTTTGTCCGATCCGGCCTGGACTCTGCTCCAAGGCCCTTATGGTTCTTCTCAATACGTCCCGGAAATGTTGAAGCAGCTCCAAGCCGGATATGATGGCGAAATGGCTGACACCTTGTATTGGGAGGAGCTGTATCACCAAAATACGTTGTATACTTGTACATTTGCTGCTGTACCTTACCTTGTCGACATTGCGTTAAAAAGTTCTGATATAGGGATTCGTGCAGATATATATAACATTTGCGGAATATTCGAAGCGAAGAATAACAATCCCTTACATACCAAAGTTCCTTTGGAATTTACAAGGGATCAGGTGAAAGTGGATTCTAGTCTGGCTGAATATATTTACGCGCAATATCGGTGTGCCATTGTCCGACTTGCAGAATTGACTGAAGAAATGGTGCTCTATGCGAAAGAACACGAAGGAGATGTCGGTAAACGCTATGTTCTGGCTGCGGGTGCCGCTTTTCAGGGTTATCGCTGCGTAGCTTATATGCTGCAAAGCTTCGATACTGGTGACGAATATACGCTGGATTGTCCGCATTGCGGTACCCCGCTCTATATTTGGCCTGATGAACAGAATGACACCCTGGTTGTCTATGATAAGGATCCTGTAAATTCAGATAATCTGGTTCCCCAACCGATCCGCCCCCGTTCATTGGACCATAAAGGTGCTAATATACAGTGGTTACACGAATATGCCCAAAAAATTGAAGAGAACAAGCTGCTTGCCCAATTACCCTATTTAAACGGTTGGGTAGATTGTCCAGTGTGTAATACGCCCATATATATATGGGATGAGTTGATGAAAATGGCTGATGGTGTTCGGAGGTATACCGCTTAATCAATCAAAAAAGGGTGCTGTCTTCTACAGCCCCCTCATTTCCTCTTTTATTTTTCTATCTAATCTCCGTATGCTTTGCTCAATTCTACTCCCGGAACGGATTCAAAAAGGTTTTAGGAATGTCGGATTCAAAACGCAGCAATACCCCGGTGACGGGATGAATAAAAGACAACACCCTCGCATGTAGGCCAAGGCGCCCAATCGACTTGGACTTGGAACCGTATTTTTTATCTCCAACAATGGGATGACCGATATCCTCCATATGTACGCGGATTTGATTTTTACGTCCGGTTTCCAAACGTACTTCGAGCAAAGAAAAATGCCGATTGGCTTGAAGTAGCTTGTAATGAGTGACTGCGTGCTGTCCGTCATTCGGATAAGGACTGGAATACATTTTTAGCGTCTTGCTTTCTTTCAGCCATGAGGTGATTGTTCCCTCAGCTTTTTTAACCTGTCCTTCTACAAGAGCAATGTATGTTCGTTCATACACAACTTCCTTCCACGCTTTTTGCATTTCCTGCTGTATGGCTTCGCTTTTCGCAAACATCATCACTCCTGATGTATCACGATCCAAACGATGCAGTACAAAAATACGATTGTACGGATGTTCGCGCCTCACATGGGCCGTAAGCTGGCGATATGCTGTTACTTCCTGCTCCTGCGCTGAAGCGACGGAAAGCAACCCGGCATCCTTATGGATAACGATAATGGATTCATCCTCATGCAAAATACGTAGCCCAGTCAGTGGTACGACGGGAGTTACTTTTTCCTTGGAAAGAGCGACAGTCTGACCTTGCTCCAGTGGAAAATTATGCACGGTATGCGGAATGCCGTTGACGGACACCTGCCCACGAGCCAGTGCTGATTTAATGGAGTTGCGACCCATGCCAGTCACATGCTCTACTAAAAAGCTCAATAGCTCGGCAGGCTCCTGAACGATGTATGTTTTGGCAGGGGCTTTATCAAATGCATTCGTTCTCCGTGGAGCTTCCGGTTTATGAGAGCCAGATCTTCCGGCAGGTTTATGACTGCGTTTGGAATGGCTTGCGTTCGACGTAGATTTTGTATGATTTTTCCGTTGGGGTTTCCGATTGTTCATGGGTTCTTTCTCCTTCTTGGAACCGTGTCTCTTCATAGTTATGGACAAATTTGCGGCACCGTGTTCACTATATCATGAGAAAACAGCGAACGCCATAAGGGACTAAACCAGATTGGCAGTCTTCTAGCGGTTGAACATTACCCTGAACCCCGGTAAACTAAAGGTAACGAAAGAAAAGCCGATATGCGTCAAGGACGCTAGAAATATGAGGAGTTTTGAAACTATGAGTGTACAAGCACCAACATTGGAACGGGCGCAGGACTTGCTGCAAAAATTTTATGGCTATCCCGATTTCCGGGAGGGACAAAAGAAAATTGTGGCCAGTATGCTGGAGGGCAACGATACGTTGGGCATCATGCCGACAGGGGGCGGAAAATCGATATGCTACCAGATCCCCGCGTTGTTGCATGAGGGGCTGACCATTGTCGTGTCACCGCTCATCTCACTGATGAAGGACCAGGTGGATGCGCTGACCACGATGGGGATTGCTGCTGCCTACATCAATAGTACGTTGAGTGGTCGTGAAGTGAATGACCGCATACGAGCCGCACGGAATGGTGACTTGAAGTTACTGTATGTCGCACCGGAACGACTGGAACTGGACTGGTTCCGCGATGAAATGGCTCAGTTGCCGATTTCCTGCGTTGCGGTAGATGAGGCTCACTGCGTATCCCAGTGGGGCCATGATTTCCGTACCAGCTATCTGGCTGTGGCTCCATTCGTGGACGGGCTGTATGAACGCCCAATCGTAGCTGCGTTTACGGCAACGGCGACACCGCAGGTCATGGATGACATCGTGCGCTTGCTTCGTCTGCGCTCACCGGAGACGTTCGTTACAGGCCTTGGACGGCCCAATTTGGCGTTCAGTGTGCTGCGCGGGGAAGACAAACGCAGCTTTTTACTGAATTACGCCCGTGAGCATGAGGGTGAATCCGGCATTATTTATGCGGCGACACGTAAGGACGTGGACGATTTGTACCAACGGCTGCGTGACGCAGGCATGGCCGCTGGACGCTATCATGCCGGGATGACAGATCAGGAACGTGCAGATAGCCAGGAAGGGTTTCTGTACGACGATATCCGTGTCATTGTAGCAACTAATGCCTTCGGCATGGGGATAGATAAATCGAACGTACGCTATGTCATTCACTACAACATGCCTAAAAATATGGAGGCTTACGTACAAGAGGCGGGACGCGCAGGACGTGATGGCGACCCGAGTCAGTGTATTCTGCTGTTCGGACCGCAAGATATTGTGACGCAGAAGTTCCTGATTGAGCAAAATCCACAGGATGAAGACCGCAAGCGCAACGACTACCGCAAGCTCCAGCAGATGGTTGATTATTGCTACACGACTCGTTGCCTACGTACGGCACAGCTTGAGTATTTCGGAGAAGCGGAGGAGCATGAAGCTTGCGGCATATGCAGTTCATGTACAGATGAGCGGGAACTGGTTGATATGACCATAGATGCGCAAAAGATTTTTTCGTGCATTCATCGCATGCGGGAACGTTATGGAATCTCGATGGTCGCCTCGGTGTTGAAAGGCTCGCGTAACAAAAAAGTGCTGCAGTATGGTTTTGACAGTCTGCCAACCTATGGCGTGATGGGCAACCGGACGGAAAAAGAAATTGCCGAAATTATCAATGTTCTTGTTTCGGAAGGCTATCTGATGTTGTCCGAGGGACAATATCCGGTCGTACGTTTGCAGCAGCTTGCGGCTGAAGTGCTGAAAGGCCAGCGAGAAGTCATGCAGCGTGTGGTGCGACATGCCACGGCTTTTGCAGGTGGAGCAGGTTCACGCGGAAGACAGGGACGCGATGCATACCCGGCTGCAGTCAACGAAACCGTGTTCGAGCAATTGCGCCTGATCCGCCGCGATCTGGCCGCTCAGGAGCATGTACCGTCTTATATCATTTTCAATGATGCGACGCTGCGTGAGATGAGCGTAGCGAGCCCGCAATCCGAGGCAGACATGTTGCGGATCAAGGGTGTCGGAGAAGTGAAGTTCCGCAAGTACGGCAAGCCGTTTCTTGATTTTTTTCAAAATCAAGGGAATATCGGAGGAACTATAAGCGAGGACGAGATTTATACAGACGATGTGTACGAGGATTTTGAATAGCCATACTAAGATAAGGATATAAAAGTTCATGCAAACTATAGAAGGTTGTGACCTATGAAAGTCATTTTATCAACGTTAAATGCAAAATATATTCATACCTCGCTGGCAATTCGATGCCTCAAAGCCTACAGTGAAAAGGACTTTGATATCGAGCTGGCGGAGTACACAATTAAGGACCCGGTGATGAACATCGTATCCGATTTGTTTCAACGGGGAGCAGATGTCATCGGCTTTTCCTGTTATATTTGGAACATTGAAGAGACGATTAAAGTCATCGATGTGTTGAAAAAGATTATGCCCGAGGTCAAAATTGTTCTGGGTGGTCCGGAAGTATCCTACGATACGGATCACTGGATGAAGCGCTTGGCGAATGTGGATTTTATCGTGGTCGGTGAAGGAGAGGAAACATTCCATCAACTGCTGCAGGAGCTGGAAGGGGATCGCAAGTTCCATTTTGTGTATGGACTGGCTTACCGTAAGGGAGAAGAGGTCATTCAGATGCCCGGTCGCCCGAAAGCGGACTTGAACAAGTTGCCGTCGCCCTATCGTTTTGCAGAGGATATACCGGAACTCGGGAAACGGGTTGTTTATTTCGAAACGAGCCGGGGCTGTCCGTTCAGCTGCCAGTTTTGTCTGTCCAGCATTGAGGTTGGGGTGCGTTATTACGATATTGAGCGCACAAAGTCAGATATTTTATATCTGATCGACAATGGAGCCAACCTAATCAGGTTCGTGGATCGGACATTTAATATTAAACGCGATTATGCACTGGAAATGTTCAAATTTTTGATTGAAAATCACCGTGGCTGTGTCTTCCAGTTTGAGATTACGGCAGATATTATGCGTCCTGAGGTGTTGGATTATTTGGCGGAAAATGCGCCACCGGGCGTATTTCGTTTTGAAATCGGCGTTCAATCAACGAATGATCCCACCAATGAGTTGGTTAAGCGTCGCCAGAACTTTGCCAAACTTTCCCGCACTGTTACCAAGGTCAAACAAAGCGGTAAAATCGATCAGCATTTGGATTTGATCGCCGGATTGCCTTTGGAGGACTACAACACATTCCGTAAAACGTTTAATGACGTTTTTGCACTCGGCCCGGAAGAGCTTCAACTTGGCTTCCTCAAAATGCTGCGTGGCACTGGACTGCGTATCGACGCAGATAAGTACAACTACACGTATATGGACGTGGCGCCTTATGAAATGCTGAGCAATGACGTCCTTTCTTTTGCCGATATCGTTCGACTCAAGCGCTTGGAAGATGTATTGGAAAAATACTGGAACTCTCATCGTATGGATCATACAGTCAACTATCTGATTGAGCGTGAATTCTCGTCCGCCTTTGATTTCTTTCAGGAATTCGGAGACTACTGGGAAGGACAGGGCTGGCAAAAAATCGGACATCAGCTCGAAGACTTGTTCACGCGTCTCCAGTCCTTTCTGGAATCGCGTGCAACAAAGCGAATGGATATGGTGCTTGGACTGATGAAGCTTGATTATTTCCTTTACCATAAATATAAGCCGCGTAAAATCTGGTGGGAGCATACCTTGGAGAAGGACGATTGGTCCAGCTATATGAAAATGATTCTCCAGCACCCGGATGCGCTGTTGTCACCTGCGGTTGCAGATTTTGTGGCAGATACGAGCAAGGAGAGTACAGGTGGGACGGATGTAGGCAACCAACAGCCGCAACCATACCGCGAGATTATTCCCGCCTTTGCTTCATTGAAGCTGAGTGAAAAGGAACTGCAAAAGCACGCTGTGCTGGATGTACTGCCGTTCAGTCTGGATCATATCCTGAGTGGGGGAAGCCCATTGACTGCTGAAGGCCGCACGCTGCTGCTTGTAGTCTATCAGCAAAATGGACAGCAAAAACCGCTCTACTACACCATGCCGATTGGCAAAAATATCGCTGCGATTTAATATAAGAGGGCATCGACTTTGATATACCAGAGTCGGTGCCTTCTTTTGTCTTATAAAAAAACAGGTGAGCACTTCAAATTTTACATTCGTGTAATCTATTGCTTTACGATGCTTTACAAAGCAGATATATGATTACTTTATCATATATGAATATTAAAATTATTGGAGTGTGACCTTGTGAAAAAGCGTTTGATGAAAAAGAGTATCCTTGCTTTAGGTGCCATTACCGTTTTGAGTGCGCCATTGTTATCTGCTAATATCCCTGACGCTTTTGCAGCCTCATCTAATACCAAGTCTACTACGGCACAGGTATCCAAAGGACTGAAAACTTCGTCAGCGAAAGTCGATGCCCCTAAGAATGTCATTCTCTTTATCGGCGATGGTATGGGAGAAGCAAGTCGCAATGCGATTCGCTTGGCGACGGTAGGGAAATCGGGATTACTTGAAATGGACAACATGCCTGTAACCGGCCTGGTTAGCACAAGTTCAGGGGATAACCTGGTTACGGATTCTGCCGCCGCTGCGACTGCTATTGCAACAGGTGTGAAAACGTATAACGGCGCGATTGGAATGGATTTGAATAAAAAACCAGTGACTACGATTATGGAGCTGGCCAAAAAAGCAGGCATGTCTACAGGCGTCGTGACGACAAGCCAAGTGACAGACGCAACGGGGGCCGCCTTTGGTGCGCATGTCGAAAAACGCTCCGCTCAAAGCGAGATTGCCAAACAGTATCTGGAGAAAAGCAAGCTGGATGTTATTCTGGGCGGTGGTGAGGATTTCTGGTACCCTGCCGGAACAGTAGGCAAACATGCAGATGCTCCGGCAGAAGATCCTGAGGAAGCGAGTAAGGGAACTCAAGGAAATTTGGTAGAACAAGCGAAGAAGCTGGGTTATAGCTATGTGACGGATCAAACGGAAATGAAAGCAGCTAAAGGTTCTAAGTTGTTAGGGCTGTTCGCCAATGAAGAGATGTTTCAAGCTCATAACAAGCTGGGTAACTCTTACAACCCAACGGTTTCTCTACCGGATATGACAGCCAAAGCGATTGATGTTCTTTCCAAAAACCAAAAAGGTTTTTTCCTGATGGTAGAAGAAGAAGGAACGGATGAGATGGCGCATGACAATGAAGGTGAGTTAACGATTAAGGCTGGGCAACAGCTTGATAAGGCCGTTAAAGTAGCTAAAGAGTATGCCAAAGCACATCCAGATACATTAGTGTTGGTGACGGCAGATCATGAAACGGGCGGTTTGGCGATTGAAGGCGAAGATGCGGAGGATGAATCCGGTGAAGGCGTCTCCAAAGAGGATGGCCCTTTTACTGTAAAAGGCTCTAATGAAAAGTTTTATATCGACTGGACCACGGGAGGACATACATCTGTTGATGTGGCGTTAACCGCGATGGGCCCCGGCTCTTCTCAGTTTAGCGGGAATTACCCGAATACTGCCATTCATGACAAGCTGGTTAAGTTGCTTCAATTAAAGAAATAGCTCGGGGTGTAAGCCGCCACTTTAAAGGTTTTCCATATTGGCAATATGGTTTTTCCTGTGATAAACTAAAGCTAATAAGTATATACTGAAAAAGAGTAAGGATGCAGCCAACATCCTCACTCTTTTACAACAGCCGCTTATAAGGGCGGTGGCTGTAGGGTTGGATTAGTAAAATAGACCGCTAACCTTTTCCGGAGGGCGGTCTATTTCTTTTTGTTGAAGGAAATGATCAAGATCACTAACGTTGCAAATTGAATCATCAACATCAGCGTATCTTTAACCTCCACAGGCATCACCTCCTTTGCAGGAGACTAGCCGACCGCCCATCTAAGCCATTCTGTTGTTAGTTTATAGTATATCATATGGATAGTATTGCTAAAAAGGACAAACCTGAACTAAAAAGTTACTTGTCGTGCCACTACGCAGTCGGATGGTGCTTCCCATCGCCATCGCCCCCGTATTTTTTGAATTAGGCTTTGTTTAAGGTAAAAATCCGGGGAGGTGATGCTTCCGAAGTAAGCTTTCCTAAGGAAAGCTTTTAAAGCGACCGCTTGTACAGCACCATTCCGCTTACTCCGTTTTTGTGTTTCGTTTTTTCGAGTTCAACTTATTAGCCGAATTGACAATTTTGACGCAAGTAGAGTGCGTAGTTTTGGTCAAGATTATTGTTTGAGTTGAATTCTTCTAACAAGGTTAGAAGTTTGTCTTTGGAATGGAAATATTAATCGGATAATATTTGGTTTAAACAAACGCCATCTTTTAAGCCTTGTTCATACATAATAGATTCAACGATGCCTTGGAGTAGAGTAGTATTGGTATCATAATCGTAAAGAGTTTGTATGTATTCCTTTGGCAAGCAATCATGTAAAATAGAAAAGAGTTGATTACAGTCTTTCATTAAGTTTTTGTATTCTGGAGAATTAGCCAGCATCGACCTAGCTACATGTTCCATGCGAATAGAAACGAATTGATTAAGGGCTTCTTGTATAGCTTTCATTTATCTTCCTCCATTATGGTGACATCAAAGTGAGATCATAATCTTATTTTAAGGTGACATCACTTTGATGTCAATAGGGTGCGTAAATGGGTTATTTCACAATGCTATAATAATGACATCACTATTGTGAGGAGTTTTAGACAATGACAACGAATAAAAAAGCATTTACTTTGCGATTAAAACCAGAAAACTTTGAGAAGATCAAATATATAGCTGATAAGAACAAACGATCAATTGCTAAACAGATTGAATATGTACTTGAACAGCATATTGAAGAGTTTGAAGAAAAAGAAGCAAAAGATAAGAAAGGTGACTCTATTACAAAAGAATAACTTAGGGTTATAGTTTTTGTGGAAAAGAATAAAAGATGTATAAGGGGGAAAAGGCATGAACGCTATATTAATTAATTCACGCCAAATTCCCTTTTTTACGGATCTAAAGCTGGTTTTCGAATCCATAAGTAATATCCAAACGGAATATAATGGCTACTTACTGGGTTAGAACTGAATTGGATACCGGACGATATTTTGGAGTATGTTGAGCAGAATCTGGCTTTTGAAGAAAACGGGTATGGAAACACGAAGTTATGGATGACTGGGGAACAACTGACACGTCTTGTACATAGATATGAGATTCAATTTATTTGGGGAATGCTTATGGGATTTGAAAAATCTGAGGCTGTAGATGTTGGTGCATTAGCTAAGCAGTCCTATTCAAATGCCTATGAGGGCTGGTGGCAACTGGAATCGACAATGCAACATCCCAAAGCGAAAATTGAAATTATTTGCTGGGATTCAACCTTAACTTTATTTCTCAGTAAGGATCAAACCGTAGCCCAGAGCTTTAAGGCTTATTTTAAAGACGCAAGAGATTTGGATGAGTATAATTTTGAGGCTAGTAACCGAGTTAAGAAAAGAAGAGAATAATGAGATTTTTACAAACTGCAGTTAGGCAATCGGCCATTTAGAGTTGATCCTATAGCTCTGTCATGTGAGAAATAAAGTCTATATAAGCTGAACTGAAAAAATGTACATGGAAAACGGAGTAGACGGAATGGTGCTGTACAAGCGAAGCGGTCGCTTTAAAGGCTTTCCTTAGGAAAGCTCGCTTCGGAAGCATCACCTCCCCGGATTTCTACCGATGAAGACTTTATTTCAGAAATCCGGTGGCGGTGGGAAGCACCATCCGTCTGCGTAGTGGCACTAAGGTAACTTTTAAATTCACATCTATAACGAACATGCCGAATGTGTTTTTACCTCAGATTAATCCTCCGTCGTTCTCTTCCCCCACACCAATTTCATTATAAAAAATATAATGGTCAGCATGATGACAAGCAATACTATCTGCAAGCCATAACGATGGATCAGTTCTCCTGCTGCTTGTACATGATCGCCAAAGATACGTCCGAGCAAAAAGAAGATTAGTGTCCAGATCAAGCCTGTTGAATAAGAGAAGAGGGCATAGCGCTTGAAGCTCATTTTATTGATTCCGACAATATAAGGGATAATGTGACGAACGATCGGCAGCAAATAACTGATGCAAATAGTGAAGTTTCCATACTTATGTACTAATTTTTCTGAAAACGTAATGTACTTGTCCATTTTTTTCTTCCGGCGCAAACGTTCTAGAATCGGTGTACCTACGGTTCTCCCCAATACATAACCTAAGGACAAGCCTGATATAACCCCAAGATATACAATTAAAAAAGCGGGTAACGGGTGAAGTATGCCCATGCTTGTTACAGCCCCGCCAGTCATCACAATGACTTCGTCCGGGATAGGCAGACCCACAATTCCGAGCCATAGAGAAAAGAATAATGCTGCATAGCCGTATTGTTCGATGATGGAAATTAAATATTCCACGTCCATACGCATCCTCCTTTCTTAAGCTTTCTTTCGGCATACATACACGAATGCGGGTGGAACGTTCATGGGCACAAACTTGATTTCTTCAATATCAAACCATTCACCTAGTTGTTGTTTCATCTGTTTAGAGTATTGAAAGGCGACAAACATTCCTCCATCCTTGAGTGATAGATGAATTTGTTCTATGATTTGATCTCGCATCGTTTGTGGAAAATTGAAAAATGGTAGCCCGCTGATTACGCAGTCAAGCTGTTCTATTTGGGCATTTTTCATAGCAAGCTGAAGCTCACGCGAGTCGGAATAGCACAGATAATGGGGGAATCTTTTTTTTAAACGCTGCTGCATGGTCTGGTCCTTTTCAAAGAGTAGAACCTTTGGTTGAAGTTTATCAGCAGACGGGATGTATTGAGTAATTGCCCCCGTGCCAGCACCAAGCTCGGCAACAGCATGAACTTCACTCCATGGAATGGATTCTATCATATTTTTAGCTAAAAATCTGGAACTTGGTGTTACACTACCCACATATGCAGGCGAGTACAAAAATTTGAATAGAAACATAAGTCTCTCGTGAACCAAATGGCTAATACGGATCATACATCTTTCCCCTACTTTCAATTTTTAAAATGCGTTCATTTATTCTTTGCTAAGAGTAACAAATTATCCCTTTACTTACTCCTGTCTCGAGTAGGGTTGATTCCCCCGTCCTGCGGAGGGGATTTTCCTTGACTATGGTCTAGGAAATAATAATAGAGTTACCATTCAGCATACCCTCAGGTTGCATTCAGATTTGCTACCGATGAAAGGTAGGTGGGCAGCCAAAAACATTAAGTACACTGAGAGGGGATCTATTTTGTCACTATCCATTAACAGACATCTTATCACGACTTCCTATGATCATTCGAATACGGTGAAGTCACATGAGAATGGGTTAAATAACACGGGTTATACGCAGCGATATTACAGGGGGTGGGAAATCACTGGATATTTCAATTTAATCATCCCATCTCTTCTCCTGTATGACAGACGATGGATATAAAGGATAGCAGGCCCTCCGTTTCATCGGGGTCTGCTTTTTGCGTTTACATCGGTTCAAAATGAATCATGTGACTAAACATCAAAAAGTATATACAATAAATAACAGTAGGAAGATGAAAGTATTTTAATCATATTATTTTATAGATTGAAATCAGTAAGTGCTAGTTTTCATTTTAAATTGGAGGATTTATGCCATGACACTGGAACCTCAAATGAGTCGAAGTAGTAGGGATGAAGCGCGTTTAGTCAGAAACAAGTTGATTGAGTTTAATGCGAAACACGTCCCAGCAGATATTCGAACCCAATACGAAGAGATTAATCTTACGCTTAAAAATGAAGACGGTCAGATGATAGGCGGTCTCCTAAGTGTACTATGTTGGAACTGGGTGGAGGTTGATATTTTGTGGGTAGATCAGAGCTACAGAGGAAAGGGCTACGGTTCACAACTGCTTGGTGAAATTGAACAAATTGCTAAAGATAAAGGGTGTAATTTTATACAACTTAATACCTTTACTTTCCAAGCGCCCGAATTCTATGAAAAGCAGGGATATGAAGTCGTTGGTGTCATTGACGATGCTCCGAGAGGCTTTAAACACTATTATTATAAGAAAAGTATCCACTGAGGACTCTATATATGCGCGTACAGATCAAGGAAATAAATAAAGATCAGCATATCATCATTCGTAGTATTGGCAAGGAAAAAGTATACGGCTACTGGACATATTTTTGGCATGAACTGACCTCCGGATATGCATATGTTATCCCCTATGAACAAAGCTTGGATAAGGTGATTCCCGGTTGTGTAATGTCGGTCGAGACTTCTCAATCGAGTATAGAAGGGTTCAGAAGGCTGAAGTCTACTGAAGAGACAGGGATTTTTCGACCTCAACCAAAGCTAGGAGACTATTGGATTCAAGGAACGATACATCAAGCGCTGAACAACGAAGCAGGCGAGATAGAATGTCTAGAGATTGTAGTAGGAGACACTACGTTTATTTTGAATTCTGAAGAAATGAATGGTGATGTCAACGTTAAAGCGGGCGACGGTGTCGCCTTTGAAATCATAGGCCTACAGTTGTTTGACGAGGGACTGTGATCGTTCTATAGCGATTGATTCGAAAAGAGGTAACACATGTCTAATGATAATAGTAAATCCAAAACGTTGGGTGCTTTTCTGAAATCACGTCGAAATCGGCTTCGTACCCTACAGTCCACTGGGTCGAGGTTTCCTCACGGGACAGATCAAAAAATTTGACGATCTGCCAGAGGATGATTACCGCCGTCAATTCCCTCGCTTCCAAGGCGAGAATTTCACCAAAAATCTAGAGGTTGTCCTCCTGATCGAAAAACTGGCTGCCCAAAAAGGCTGTACTTCTGCTCAGTTGGGGCTGGCATGGCTGCTGGCGCAAGGCGACCATATCGTCCCGATTCCAGGAACGAAGAGATTGGAAAGAGTGCGTGAAAATCTTGGTGCCCTACAGGTCTCTTTGTCGGAAGCAGAGCTTCAAGAAATCGAGCGTATTTCGCCCAAAGGTTTCGCAGCAGGTTCTCGTTATCCGGGGCGTGTCTAGAAAACGGAGTATTGGCATGATGATTTAAGTTTAGGATAAGACCGTTCCTTTCCGGAGTCGCTTGGTAGTACCAACGGCTCTGCAGAAAGGCGGTCTTTTTTTACTACTTTTGACCGACTTAGGCGTGAGTTCTCAAGTCTAGTCTATGGCTAGAGTTATTGCGCTCTACAAAATAACGAGTTAAAGTATGGGAAATGCCATATTTAACCACAGTTTGTCGGTGTGAAAGTAAAGCTAGATTATAGTGAATCGTGAATAAAGAAAGGTATGATCGGATTGACAACAGAAGTGACACACAAAATATATACCATGTGTATGATTCAGGACGGAAGTAAGGTATTACTTATGAATAGACCCAATCGAAAGGGGTTTCCGGGTTATATTGCTCCAGGAGGAAAAGTAGAGTTTCCAGAAAGCATTGTGAATGGGGCCATTCGTGAAGTAAAGGAAGAAACAGGCTTAACCGTTACGGAAATTGTATTTAAAGGAATCGACGAATATTGTGACCCAAATCAAGGGCTGAGATATATGGTCTTTAATTATTTGGCTACAGCCACTGAAGGCGAACTATTAAAAAATCCCCCCGAGGGGGAACTGCTGTGGGTGGATATGAAGGAAGCGCTAAATCTGCCAATGCAGGATTGGTTTAAGCGGAGATTTCCATTGTTTTTTGAGCCGGGAACGTTTGAGGTTAGTTTCGTTTGGCTGGCGGATACAGATGAAACTCTGGAAGCAACGATTAAGAGCTATGGTGTATAGGAGATGACGACGACCATTTATTTTTCGTCTAATCGACTAGGCGAGGTAACAATTGATCAAGTGCAAAGGATGCTGAATCGTTTTGATTTGGGACGTTTGCTGTCTTATGAAAAAACGGCAGAAGGTGTCCTAGGGCAAACTCTCTATGTTTCCTCAACGGCTGGGCAGTTTGTGCTGAAGGGGAATCCGCTTTTTCCAGGGCAATGGGTAGAAGAAAAATTTATGGTGGAGCAAATACAAGCGCGGACTCGAATTCCCGTGCCAACACCGTATCTTGTGGATCATACAGAGGACATTTTTGGCTGGAGCTATGCAGTTATGCCCCGTCTATACGGTCATCATATACATACACCTGAGTTGCAAGCAAAGCTGACCTCGCTGGATAAACAGCAAATGGTTGAAATGCTTGCTACTGTTTTGTTAGAGCTTCATAGATGGAAGGTTAAGAACAGTGGAGAGCTGGATACAACAACTCTAGCCATTCGTCCTTTTGAAGTCTCTTATCGAGTATGGTTGTATGGACGAATTCGCTACTGGCTAGAGGATGCCAAAAAATACTCGAACATTTCTGTACAGGATATGGAATGGGTAGAGGAAATATTGGAAGGCTCCCGTCAAGCATTCGATCAGCTGGAAGCTGTCACCTTTGTGATGGGGGATTTTAAACCGCAAAATTTCCTTGTGCAGAATGGGAATAAGGGCTGGGGAGTCAGTGGTCTTTTTGATTTTACGACAGCCTATTTTGGGGATGGGGTTGCAGATCTTCCGAAAATAACGACAATGTATCTGGAGAACGACGAAGAAGAGTTGGCAAAAGGTTTTCTTACTGCTTATGCACAAGGGATGGAAGCTAAAGAAGGATTTACTGAGCGTTTCCGGGTGCATATGCTGCATCAGCAGGTTCTAAACTGGGGATGTGCCAAAGCGATGAAGCAAGTCACTTGGGATGAAAAGCTCTCTTTTGCAGATTGGGCGCAAAAATTCATGGATATTGAGGTATAAAGCAATAGCAGATGAATGGAACGTTTAAAGAGGAGGTAGTGAGTGGGATGCAGACCGTCAGATTGGTAAAGCCGGATCAGGACTGGAAGGAAGCTTATCTTTCATTTTATGAGGAATGGAAACAGAGCCAGGAGCATATGGTGCCTTGGGTGATCTCTGTAGAGCCGTACGATTTTGAAGGTATGCTGACGTTTTTAAGTAATCAGGAAAATGGAATGAATCTGTCTGAAGGCTGGGTCAAAAGCTCCACATACTGGCTTGTGAATGCGAATGAACTGGTTGTGGGAGCGGTGAATATCAGACATGACCTTAACGAACACCTAATGAATGCCGGAGGTCATATTGGTTACGGTATCCGTCCTTCTGCACGAGGGAACAGGTACGCAGTTACAATGCTGGCCTTGGCGTTAGAAAAAGCAAAAGAGCTGGGGATTTCCCGAGCCCTGGTCGTATGCGACTCCGATAATATTGCCTCCAGAAAAACAATCATACAAAACGGCGGAACGCCGGACAAGGATTACATAGAGGAAAACGGAAACCGTGTAAACCGGTTTTGGATCGAACTGTGAGTGAGAAAGAGGGGAACGCGAGAAGCTCATGAAAATATGGCCTGAATATGCACAAAACATCATTGTTGGTGTTATTTTTGAAGGAAAATGGAATTGGTATGTGACGGAAAGAGAGTATTGGTTTTTGAATACCGAGATGGAGGAACGGTTTGGTATTTCTATTTTGGATGAAACCACAGCGGGAGCATTTTTGGATCATATCTGTGAATATAAGGTGGCCACAAGGGAACTAACTTCAATGCTCCAGTTGCTGGATGATGCTATTCAGCATCAGGATGAAGTGTTGGAGTTCTATCCTGCTCTGTATGTTAACTTTGATGAGAAAGTTCTCTATTCGCTATTTCCTGAGCCAGCTTCGTTTGAACACTATGTCCCAGTGGGGTGGAAAGGAGAATATCAAAACTTTTTGAACGAGGTACCTTCATCTGAACAGTATTGGATTATAAGTGGAAACCATTTTTTTGAACAATTCACCTGAAAGGAGCAGGGGAAATATGATGAATTCTTCCATGCATGAATTTAAAATGATATCCAAGCACAGAATGTACGATCAATATTTGGTAAAGCTACGGGCATGCATTTGCATGCGATAGTGCAGCAATCTTTGCATAACCTACGAGAATAACGGAAGTAGCAGCTATATTTACCCATAAAATGTAGTTCTAAGGTCATGAAAAACTCTCTAATCGTCATGTTTTTATTTCTTAATTGATATTGATAATTATTATCACTTATAATAGGAGCAGACATATTACGCTATGATAGGGAGAGTTGCAGAGTGACAGTGTCCTTGGAATTATATGATGTAACGATCATCGGCGGTGGTCCTGCCGGTATGTATACCGCATTTTACAGTGGAATGAGAGATATGAAGACCAAGCTGATCGAAGCCAAGCATGAGCTGGGCGGACGGATGCGCATATACCCAGAGAAGATGATATGGGATGTCGGGGGGGTTACCCCGGTTTTATGTGAAAAGCTGATTGATCAGCTGGAGCAGCAGGCGCGGACGTTCGAGCCTACCATTGTGCTGGGACAGCAGATCACTGGTTTGGATCGGCAAGAGGATGGCACGTTCCTGCTAACTTCTGCCACAGGGGAACAGCATTGGACACGCACAATAGTACTGGCAGTAGGCTATGGTATTCTCAAAATGGCTAAGCTGGAGATTGAGGGCGCGGACCGCTATGAGGTTACGAACCTGCATTATACTGTACAAGAGCTGGAGCCATTCCGGGACAAGCACGTTCTGATTTCCGGTGGAGGCGACTCGGCAGTGGATTGGGCGAATGAGCTGGAGTCTATTGCGGCGAGTGTGACCGTCGTGCATCGTCGGGATCACTTTGGCGGACATGAGAAAAATGTAGCTCGTATGAAGTCATCTTCGGTCCGTGTTCTCACACCATACGCGGTGAGTCAGCTACATAGTAACAATGGAGAGACGATTGAACAGGTGACGATCAGTCATATAGATACGGACGAAATACAGGTGTTAAATGTCGATGCAGTCATCGTAAATCATGGACTAAAGTCCGATTTCGGCCCGCTTCGCGATTGGGGACTGGATATGGGGGAGTGGCATGCCCGAGTGAGCGAAAAGCTGGAAACGAACCTGCCGGGGATTTTCGCAGCAGGCGATTTTGTCGAGTACGGAAGCAAGCTGTATCTAATTGCCGGTACATTCACAGATGCGGCCCTTGCATTGAACAGCGCCAAGCTGTACATTGATCCAGCAGCTGACAAAGCGGCATATGTATCTTCTCATAACAGCCGGTTCAAGGAAAAAAACCGCGAGCTTGGTGTGGTGGAGTAAGATAAGAAATATAAGTTATATAGGATTAGAGATAGGGTAGGGAAAATGTAAAAGAACTTCCGCGACTACGATTGATGTGGTTTTGGAGGTTCTTTTTTTGTCAGGTTACTGGCTTCTCGCTCTAAAGGTTGGATAGCATACACCATATAGAATAAAATGATGATAGCCTGCCCTTTTCGGTCCTATCATAGTAGATTTTGAGTAGAGAAGATAAGGAGCGTGAAAAATGAGCTTACAAGAGGTACTTGAACGGCTAGCCATTCATCTGCCAGACGACACGGTGGAAGCTGAAAGCTGGCAGCCTGTAAGGCACTTTCAATGATTCGCAGTAATTAAATGGACAAGCATTAAAAAAATCAAACGAACCTACCATAGAAAGTATGGACGGGATTGAAAGGTGACATATGAAGAGACGAACGGAGCAACAGGAAGCGATTTGTGCAGATATTATACAAAAGGCGGAGCCCTTTGTACAGCAACAGTTGGAGCATGATCATAGTGGCCACGATTGGTGGCATATAGACCGGGTGAGAAAGCTGTCCCTTAAAATTGCTGCTAAAGAGGGCGCAGATTCGTTTATTTGTGAACTGGCAGCACTGCTGCATGATGTAGCGGATGAAAAATTAAATGATTCCAAACAAGCCGGGCTGGATAAAGTAGAGCAGTGGCTGCTTCTGCATGTAAATGATCTGGAGGTAATCGCGCACGTGATGACCATTATAGCTACGATGTCCTACAATGGTGGACAAAACCCGCCTATGGAGACGCTGGAAGGTCAAGTTGTGCAGGATGCGGATCGGTTGGATGCTCTCGGAGCAATTGGGATTGCAAGAACCTTTATGTATGCAGGCTCAAAAGGCAGTATGATGCATCACCCGGATAAAGATTTTTCACAGCATGAGTATCGTGCCGCAGGTAAAAGTGCCATATACCATTTTTACGAAAAGCTGCTCAAGCTTAAGGATTTAATGAATACCGCTTATGCCCGAGAGCTGGCGGAGGTTCGGCATCAATGGATGGAGATGTACCTGGAGCAGTTCTATAGAGAATGGAATGTGGATGATGTTCAGCAGAGAGAGGAAGGCTGATGCTTCTTAGATACAGTGATTCCAAGGAAAAAAGCTCGCCTTTTTAATAAATATTAGAAAAAATATTAGAAAAAATATTGCAATACACTGGTTTCTCTCCTACTATTGATAATAGTTATCATTGATAATGATAACTATTATCTGTAATTCAAGTAGTAGAGGGGAGCCATTCAGGTTATGAAGAAGTTTGCAGTAGGGGTGTGTACTTTATTATCGGCAAGTTTGTTGTTGACAGCGTGTGGTGGAAAAGTGCAGGAGGTGGATAGCTCGGCTCAAGGGAATTCCAATGCATCGACACAGACGTCAGTTTCCGACGGAGAAAGTGCCAAGACGATTACATATCTAGATAAGACTTATAAGCTGACCAAGACGGATCATATTATTGTAGCAAGTCTGGAAGCGATGGAAGATGCGGCTGTCCTGGGAGTAAAGCCGACTGGGGCGGTTACTTCGGGAGGGAAATTCCCCGAATACATGGAAAAAGCGATGGAAGGAGCCGCAGATGTTGGTGACCGAATGCAGCCAAGTGCTGAAACGATCCTGAAACTGAAGGCAGATGTGATTCTTGGGAGCTCCAAATTTCGGCCTGCGGTGGCAGAACAGCTGGGTAAGGTCGCTACATTGATTCCAGTATCTCATATTTCAACGAACTGGGAAGCGAACCTGCTCATGTTGGGGCAACTTACGGGCAAAGAGGCGAAGGCGAAAGAGATACTGAACAAGTACAAGCAAGATGTTCAGGCGGCCCAACAGAAGCTCAAGCCATTATGGGAAAACAAAAAGGTGCTTATGGTACGGATTCGTACAGGTAATCTGTATGTATATCCTGCAGACGTATATTTCAATCCTTCGCTATATGTTGATCTGGGAGCTAAGGTACCGGAAGAGTTAAATACAGTAAAAGCACAAGAGGCAGTTTCTTTGGAGAAGTTGGCTGATATGAACCCTGATTATCTGTTCGTACAATTCTCGGAAGGTGAGAACAAGGATCAACCGCAGGCATTAGCGGATCTGGAGAAAAATCCGATTTGGAGCAGCATCAACGCCGTAAAGAATGGGAAAACCTTCGTCAACATCGTAGATCCCAATGCTCAAGGCGGTACTTCATGGAGCAAACTAGCCTTTTTGGAAGCGGTTATGAACCGACTTTCGCAGTAAAGGTAGGAACATGGGAAAAAAGTTAATCTCTCCTTACCTTATCATCTTCGTCTCTCCCTTGTTTATCGTGTTAACGTTACTGCTGTCTGTGATGTACGGAGCCAAGACGATAGAATGGGAGACGGTAATTGCTACCTTTTTTCATTTTGATGCTGGGAATGTGGATCATCAGGTCGTATTAAACTCTCGTCTGCCTAGAGCGGTCGGCTCTATATTGATTGGTGCTTTTCTTGCGATTTCAGGAGCCATTATGCAGGGAATGACCCGGAATTTCTTGGCTTCACCCTCAATTATGGGCGTGTCGGATGGAGCGGCATTTGTGATCACCTTAATGATGATCCTCGCGCCGAACTCCAGTTCAATGGGGTTGATCGGCAGTTCTTTTGTAGGATCGGCTCTTGGGGTAGCTATTGTATTCGGTTTAGCCTGGATGATTCCCGGGGGTCTTGCTCCGGTTCGTATGGCCATTTTGGGAACAATCATCGGCACGTTTTTAAGCAGCCTGTCGGCCGTTCTTTCCATTTATTTTAATGTATCGCAAAATGTAAGCTTCTGGTTTAACGCACGACTGCATCAGATGGATCCCGGGATGATCCAATTGGCAATTCCTTTTGCTCTTGTGGCAGTTGTGGGGGCGATGCTGCTGGCCAAGCCAATAACACTACTGTCGCTAGGCGACGACGTGGCCACAGGCCTGGGACAGCGGTCATTACCGGTCAAGCTGGGGGCGATGCTCTGTGTAGCATTGCTGACAGGTGTTTCTGTTGCGCTGGCAGGAAAAATTGCTTTTGTTGGCTTATTGATTCCGCACATCACCCGATATTTAATCGGAGTAGATTACCGTTGGGTCATTCCATGCTCTGGTTTGATCGGTGGCGTTTTTTTGGGTATGTCTGATGTGTTGAGCCGTTTTCTTAATTATCCGTTTGAAACGCCTATTGGTGTGGTTACCTCAGTCATTGGCATCCCTTTCTTTCTGTACTTAATACGTAGAAAAGGAGGGGGAGAGCATGCGTAAAATCAGTGCAAAACGCCTGTGGCTCGTACTTTTAAGCGTAGCTGCGCTCATTTTAGCAGCCTCCTATATTAGTCTGACCCATGGGGAGTTCGACATGACTCTGCAGGAAGTGGTTCAGACGTTGTTCCGTATTCATCCTACTCCGCAGTTGGATTTGGTGATTTTTGATTTTCGGCTACCTCGTATTGTGATTGCCGCCTTGGTCGGTCTGGGGCTGGGGGTTGCTGGGGCGGCGGTACAGGGAGTTACACGGAATGGCTTGGCCGATCCCGGCATTTTGGGTATTAATGCAGGGGCGGGGGCAGCCATCGTCATATTTATGTTCTTTTACCAAGGACAGATGGAAACGACAGGCTGGACTGCGGCGTTGGCTATGCCCTTTTTCGGCATGATTGGAGGTTTGATAGCTGCCCTGCTAATCTATTTGTTTGCATGGAAAGCAGGACGCCTGGATCCGCAGCGGTTGCTTCTCGTAGGTATCGCGATTGGCTCTGGCTTCGGTTCCTTAAGCTTATATCTATCGCTGAAAATGAAAGCCTCGGATTTCGAGATGGCGACAGTATGGATGTCGGGCAGTATTTGGAGTGCGGATTGGAAGCTGGTTGCCGCCGTAATTCCGTGGCTTGTCATTTTGATCCCTGTTATTTGGTTGAAATCGTATGTTCTGGATCTGTTTCAATTGCATGAACATACAGCTAAAAGTCTCGGTGTTGCGACCGAAAAGGAAAAGTCTATTCTTCTGCTGTCCAGCATTGGACTGGTGAGTGCCTGTGTGTCTGTTTCAGGAGGAATAGGCTTTGTAGGATTATTGTCCCCTCATATCGCCAGAAGACTGGTTGGCCTTCATCATCGTCTTGTGATTCCCGTATGCGGCATGGTGGGTATGGTGCTGGTACTGTTGTCTGATTTTGTTGCCAAAACGGTGGTTGCGCCTGCGGAAATTCCCGTTGGGCTGATTATTGCGGTGATCGGGGTCCCTTATTTTGTAGTCCTGCTCATGAAAAAAACGGCCTAATTGAATTGAAATTGAGGTTCTATTGGAGGTTATTCCCGTGAAAGACCTATTTACGCATGCTCATCGTTCCAGTGATGCACATGGAGCTGTGTACGTTCCTCGAAGCCAGCATCGAGTGATGTATTCACAGGCTGAAAACCGTGAGTATCATATTTATATTGCCATCCCTGCTGAGGAACCTCCTGTATCCGGATATCCAATTATTTATGTACTGGATGCCAATTCTGTTTTTGGAACCATGGTGGAAGCGGTGCGTGTTCAGGGCAGACGACCCGACAAAACGGGTGTTGTCCCAGCTATCATTGTAGGAATAGGCTACCCAACAGAGGCTCCGTTCCATCCTTCTCGATATTACGATCTTACACTACCAAGGACGGCAGTAGAGCTTCCTGTAAAACCAAATGGAGAAGCACCTATTGAAAGCGGGGGAGCCGAGCATTTCCTGTCATTTATTGAAGATGAGCTAAAGCCTGAAATGGAGCGTGATTTTCACATTGATCGCAGCCGACAAACGATCTTCGGTCATTCATTAGGGGGCCTGTTCGTATTACATACCCTGTTTACAAGACCCGGCTCTTTTCAGGTCTATGTGGCGGGAAGTCCCTCTATTCACTGGGGCGGGAGGGCCATTATGGAGGAAGAGAAACACTTTTTAGCCTCCACAGCTCAGGAACAACGGAACAAAAGGCTGTTGATTGCGGTGGGTGAGCTGGAAGCAGGACATTCAAGTGGTATGCAGGAAAAGGCCAGGGAGCTTGCCGAGCGTTTAACAAATGTGAATGATTCGGGCTTGCATGTAGAATTCCGTGAATTTGCAGATGAAGGCCATATATCCGTGTTGCCAGTACTGGTGAGCAGAGCCGTTCGTTTTGCTTCGGTTTGTCACTAAAACTATAAAAAGAACCAAAAAATGAAGATATCTAAAGGGATATAGAGTATAAAAAGGGATAAAATTCAAAAAAACCTCTCCGATGCTACCAGGAGAGGTTTTTTTGAATTAATAATTTTCTTAAATGTACAAATATGGACGAAAACAGACGATTTTCAACATTGACTGTAATTGATGGTTTAGTTATCATATTTTGTAACTCTTAATTGATAATGATTATCATTATTAGTTATTTAAATTCAAAATGAATGATGATTACAGCAGAAACTGGGCGTTAAACTGCTTCTTTTGATTTCGCTGGAAAGGGTGGAATGAACATGAGTGATGACGGAATACAGGGGAAGGTAGCTCTGGTTACAGGTGCTGCCCAAGGTATCGGTGCTGCTGTGGCGCGTTCTCTGGCCGAATTGGGAGCAATCATTGCCGCTGTAGACCGAAACGCAGAAGGTGTGAGCAGGCTGGTAGACGAGCTGGTGCGTGACGGCTATCGTGCAACGGCTTTTCCTGTCGATGTCAGCCATCGTGCGGCTGTCGACGAGATGGTCGAGCAGATTGAGCATCATCTCGGACCAGTTGGCATTTTGGTGAATGTTGCGGGTGTGCTACGAATTGGGCTAGTAGACACGCTCCGTGACAGTGACTGGACGGAAACCTTTGCTGTAAACACAAACGGTGTCTTTTACATATCCCGGGCTGTGGTGAAGCATATGATTCCCCGCAAATCGGGTTCGATTGTCACGGTGGGTTCCAATGCGGGAGCTGTACCTCGTATGTATATGGCAGCTTATGCAGCTTCAAAGGCCGCTTCGGCGATGTTTACTAAATGCTTGGGATTGGAGGTTGCCTGCCATCATATTCGCTGTAATGTGGTGTCCCCAGGTTCTACGGAGACAGAAATGCAGTGGTCCCTGTGGTCTGATGAAAGTGGGGCACAAGCAGCTATTGACGGATCGCCGAACGCTTACAAGGTCGGCATTCCACTGCGAAGGTTGGCTGATCCGGCAGATATCGCGGATGCTGTTGTTTTTCTTGTTTCGGACAAGTCACGTCATATAACGATGCATGATTTGCGCATTGATGGTGGAGCTACGTTAGGTGTCTGACTGGAATGCAGCGGTCTTGTATGGAAATAGGTGACGGCAATCGTGACAGAAAACAATGGAACAGGAGGCAATAACGTATGAAATCCAATACTGCGTTTGAGGTGCAAGCAACTCAGTTGCTAAAAGATTACAAGCCGGGATCTTCCTTCTTTTTTGCGTCACCCACCCGGACTTTACTGGCCCAAGGTATGTTGGGGGCATTGCCGCATGGGGAGGCAAGCGATACGGAGGGCGGATTGGCCGGGCGTGTAGCCACGTTGCTCGAGAGTGTGCGTCAGTCCCACGGTGGACATCCGATTGTGGTGGGAGCTATTCCCTTTGATGATTCACGGGTAGCACAGCTTCTGGTTCCGGCAGAGACTCGATGGGCGGGACCGCTTCATTCTCACTCTACAAACTGGCACTCCGAGAATCGGAAAGATGTCGATTCAGCGAATGCTGCCAGCCGTGTGAACCCGACGAAGCTTGGACAGGCACCGGACTACGGTATTCGTTCCGTGCCCGAACCGTCGGAGTTTGTACAGGGGGTGGAACAGGCCCTGAAATATATTGCGTCCGGGGAGCTGAGCAAAATCGTGCTGTCTAGAACGCTACAGCTAGATACTTCGGAACAAGTGGACATTCCCGGTTATTTGCATAATTTAGCCAGACATAATACCAAAGGCTATACCTTCGCTGTTGATTTACCCGCTTTGGAGGCGGAAGAAGCAGGCTCGGACGGGGCTGTTGCCGGTGAGGAACGGCGAACGCTGATTGGAGCCAGCCCCGAACTACTCGTTTCGCGAGAAGGACTGCATCTGACGGTTAATCCGCTGGCTGGCTCTACTCCTCGCAGTGATGATCCTGTTGAAGATAAGCTACGGGCTGCGGCATTGCTGGAATCAGTCAAGGATCGGTATGAGCACGCGGTAGTCGTTGAAGCGGTGGCCTTGGCACTCAGACCGCTATGTCGGAGACTGGATGTGCCGCAGGAGCCTTCGCTGATACAAACAGAGACGATGTGGCATCTTTCGACTGAAATTACGGGGGAATTGGCGGATTTGTCGGTTTCATCTCTGGCCGTTGCCCTGGCGCTGCATCCTACGCCAGCCGTATGCGGTTCGCCTACAGAGCAGGCCAAAAAGGTTATCCGAGATATCGAATCGTTTGATCGGGGCTTTTACACAGGGATTGTTGGATGGTGTGATGCAGCCGGAGATGGAGAATGGGTGATTACGATCCGTTGTGCAGAAGCTGCAAAGCATTCCTTGCGTTTGTTTGCAGGGGCAGGCATTGTGGCGGCTTCAAACCCGGAAGACGAGCTGGCGGAAACAGCAGCCAAGTTTGGAACCATGCTTCAGGCATTGGGACTGAAGCATGAATAAAGAGAACGATACAGAAAGAGGAGGAATATCATGATGTTGCCCGGATGCCCTACATGGCCGCAGGAATTTGCCGAACGTTACCGGAAGGCAGGCTACTGGGAGGGAGTGACCTTTGGAGAAATGTTGCGGGAGCGTGCAGTATTGCAAGGTGACCGGACGGCAGTGACGGACGGTCAAACAAGTACAAGCTACCGTGAATTGGACGAAAAAGTAAATCAGCTGGCAGCTGGACTTTACCAGTTGGGAATTAGACCGGCGGATCGGGTCATCGTTCAGTTACCGAATATCGTGGAGTTTTTTGATGTATGCTTTGCGCTGTTCAGATTGGGGGCGTTACCCATATTCTCGCTTCCGGCTCATCGAAGTAGCGAGATTGCCTATTTCGGTGAATTTTCCGAGGCGGTCGCTTATATCATTCCAGATGTATATTCGGGCTTTGACTATCGTGGACTGGCCAGAGAGATACAAGCCAGAGTGGCAACCCTGCGTCATGTCATTGTCGTAGGCAAGCCGCAGGAATTTACAGCTCTATCCGGATTGTATATCGAACCCGATCAGTCGTTACCCCAGGTGCTTTCGGGGAATATTGCCTTTCTCCAGCTTTCCGGTGGGAGTACAGGCTTACCCAAGCTGATTCCAAGGACACACGATGATTATATTTACAGTCTGCGGGGCAGTGTTGAAATATGCGGTCTGGATGAAAATAGCGTGTATTTAGCCGCGCTTCCCATGGCTCACAATTACCCGCTCAGTTCCCCGGGTGTCTTCGGAACTTTGTATGCGGGAGGCAAAATTGTACTTGCACCTACTCCCAGTCCAGATGATGCCTTTCCATTGATTGAACAGGAGCAAGTAACTATTACTGCTTTGGTCCCGCCGCTTGCGCTGGCATGGCTTGATAGTGCTTCGTCGAGAAGCTGTGATTTGTCCAGTCTTCAGGTGCTTCAAGTAGGGGGAGCCAAATTCAGTGAGGAGGCTGCTCGTCGGATAAAGCCGGAACTCGGGTGTACCCTGCAACAGGTGTTTGGTATGGCGGAAGGGCTGGTCAATTATACCAGACTGGATGATCCGGAGGATATCATTGTAGCAACTCAGGGACGTCCCATTTCAATCGACGATGAAATTAAAATATTGGATGATGAGGACAAGGAAGTGGCACAGGGAGAGGTAGGCCATTTGCTTACACGCGGACCTTACACGATTCGGGGTTATTATAAGGCGGATCAGCATAATGCAAGAACATTTACGCGGGATGGATTTTATCGTACGGGCGATTTGGTGAGGTTGAGTCCCGATGGCAATGTGATTGTGGAAGGCCGAGCCAAGGATCAAATTAATCGGGGCGGGGAGAAAGTGGCGGCTGAGGAGATTGAAAATCATTTGCTGGCCCATCCCGGTGTGCATGACGCAGCGATTGTAGCCATGCCTGACGAATATTTGGGTGAACGTTCCTGTGCTTTTATTATCCCGTATGAGAAAGTACCGACCGTCATGGAGTTGAAGAAATTTCTGCGTGAACGTGGTTTGGCGGCTTACAAAATTCCTGACAGAATTGAGTTTATATCAGCGTTTCCACAGACCAGTGTAGGCAAGGTTAGTAAAAAAGCATTGCGGGAAATGATTACACAGCAGCTAGCATCTGCACCTGAACCGCATGGAGACATAACGATGAGCAAGAACACATAACGCAAGACAGATACTCGTAATGAATCGAAAAATGAAAGGAAGCGATATGATGGCTATTCCTCCAATCTCAGCATATCCGATGCCGAGTGCTTCGGATATGCCTCAAAATAAAGTGGCATGGCGGCCTGATTCCAGACGTGCAGTGCTGTTGATTCATGATATGCAGCAATATTTTGTTACCGCTTTTGAGGCTGGACAATCTCCGGTCAAGGAGTTGATCGCTAACATCCAGCTGTTGAAAAGCCACTGCCAGCAGCTTGGGATACCTGTAATCTATTCGGCGCAGCCGGGAGGTCAGGCTCCGGAGAAAAGGGGGCTACAGCAGGACTTTTGGGGCAAGGGGATGGATGATGGACCTGTTCAAAAGGAGATTGTGGACGAGCTTGCCCCTTCGGATCAGGATATTGTTTTGACGAAATGGAGGTATAGCGCATTTCAAAAAACCAATTTAGACGATATATTGCGGCAATATCATCGCGATCAGATCATGATTACCGGTATTTACGCACATATTGGCTGTCTAATGACCGCGACCGAGGCATTTATGAAGGATATTCAGCCTTTTTTTGTAGCTGACGCCTTGGGGGACTTTTCACTGGAATACCACAAAATGGCCCTGACTTACGCTGCTGAGCGTTGCGCGGTTACGATGCTGACTGCCCCCTTGATTGACGAGTTGGAGATTACGAAGGGGTCAGCAACGGAAGGTGCTCAGGTGCAAAGTGGAAATATGGCTACAGCTCAGACAGGCATAGCTGACCAGAAGCCTGGTGAAAGAGAAAGCGAGGCAAAGACTTCAGATTCAGCAATGGCTGAAAAGGAAGTGTCTGCGGCTCCGCAATTAACTGAACAATTGGTACGTGAGCAGGTCGCAGGACTGCTGCAGGAATCACCGGAAGGATTGGCTGCCGACGATAATCTGATGGATAGGGGATTGGATTCGATTCGTATGATGAGTCTTGTGGAAAAATGGCGCCGCTACGGGGTGAAGGTAACGTTCGTGGAGTTGGCTGAACGTCCGACACTTGCTGATTGGTGGAAGCTGTTGTCTTCGCGAACTAGGCATATATTGCCTAATTACGACTATTTTTCCCTTTAAAGGAGGGTTTGTGTATGCTCAAGCATCAGGATATTCGTCTTCCTTTGTCTGGAGCGCAGGCGGGTATTTGGTTTGCCCAACAGATGGATTTGCAAAATCCGGCCTATAATACCGGTGAATACGTTGAAATTCACGGGCCGGTCGATCCCATTTGCTTTAAGGAAGCACTTCGCCGCACGATGGCAGAGGCTGAATCACTGCATTTGCGGTTCGGAGAGGATGAGGATGGACCCTGGCAGATGATTATGCCTTCGGGGGAATGGACGCTGCACCAAATCGATGTAAGCGCAGCTCCTGATCCTCGTAAAGCTGCTGAAGTCTGGATGAGGGATGATTTGCTGAAGCCGATTGATCTTACCCAAGGGCCACTGTTTACACAGGCATTGTTTCGGGTAGGTCATCATCAATTTTTCTGGTATCAGCGTGTTCATCATATTGCATTGGATGGCTTTGGCTTTTCGCTCATAGCGCAGCGGGTGGCTCAACTGTACACATCTTTAGCGGAAGGCCGCTTGGACGAAGAGGGGTGCTTTCCGCGGTTTAGTCAACTATTGGAGGAAGATTCGGTCTATCGCGTCTCGGAAAAGTTTGGACAGGAGCGTGAATTTTGGATCAAACGCTTTGCCGATGGGTTCGAGGTGGTTAGTTTAGCAGACCATGCAACGAGAAACTCTAAACATGCAACTCCGAAAGAAGTGGCGGTTGGAGATTTCATACGCTATACAGCATACGTCACCTCTGCGGAGCGTGAACGTCTTCGGATGGCTGCGGAACGTCTCAACGTGAGCTGGCCGGATGTAATTTTGGCGGCAATGGCTATTTATATTCACCGGCTCACAGGTGCACAAGACGTTATACTTGGCTTGCCGGTGATGAACCGATTAGGCTCAGCCTCGCTCCGTGTACCGGGTATGGTGATGAATTTGCTGCCGCTGCGGTTGTCGATTCAGCCAGGAATGAAGGTAGCCACATTGCTCTGTCAATTAGTACAGGAGCTGGGTGAGATACGGCGTCATGCAAAATACAGGCATGAGGAGCTACGGCGTGATCTGCGCTTGCTTAGTGAAAACAGGAGATTGTTTGGTCCATTGGTCAATATTATGCCATTTGACTATGAGTTGGATTTTGGCGGTTCTCGCGGAACTACACATAACCTGTCGGCAGGCCCGGTTGATGATCTGTCCTTGAATGTCTATGACAGGTCGGACGGATCTGGATTGCGCATAGATTGGGATGCCAACCCTGCTATGTATAGCAAACGGGAAATAGAAGAGCATCAACAGCATTTCTTGCAGTTGCTTACAAAGGTCGCAGCTTCGGAACCAGAACAGCCGATTGGACAAATCGACCTCCTGCTGCCTGCGGAGCGTCAGCTTATACTGGAGGGCTGGAATCGTTCTTCCAGTCCGATGCCAATCGCTTCCTTACAGGAAATGCTCCAGCTACAGGCGGAACTTAGACCTGATGCTGTAGCTGTGGAATGTGACGACGACATGGTAATTAGCTATAAGGAGCTAAATAAGCGGGCGAACCGATTGGCCCATTGGCTGATTGCTCACGGGACAGGACCGGAGCAGATCGTTGCCCTGATGCTCCCTCGCTCCGTCAACATGGTTATAGGGATGCTGGCTGTGCTTAAAACGGGCGCGGCCTATGTTCCACTGGACCCTGATTATCCGCAGGATCGTGTTGCTTATGTGCTGGAGCATGCGTCTCCGGTCTGCATTTTAACCAATGCCCAGGTAGCGGACTGCATTCCGGCAGACATTTCTGTGCCACGTATGCTTTTGGATGGAGGAAGCGGCCAAGGGGATTCGGCGGCTGTTTTGAACGAATATAATCATGAACTATCAGCCTACCCGGATACGAACCCTACGGACCGTGAACGTGTTCAGCCTCTATCCACGGACCATCCTGCGTATATTATTTATACCTCTGGCTCGACAGGCAAGCCGAAGGGAGTCGTTATTAATTTCAAGAGCCTGACAAATTTTTTGCTTGCCATGCAGGATCAATTCACGTTGTGTGAGCAGGATCGACTGCTGGCAGTTACGACGATATCCTTTGATATCTCCGGACTGGAAATCTATTTGCCCTTGTTGAATGGTGCGCAACTGATTATTGCCCGGAAGGAAACCGTTCAGGAGCCGTCTGCTTTGGCCGAGTTGATTAACCGTTCACAGCCTACCCTGATGCAGGCGACGCCTACGCTGTGGCATGTGCTGGCAACGGAACATGCAGAGGCTATTCGGGGCTTGCGGGTGCTGGTTGGAGGCGAGGCTCTTCCAGAGGAATTGCTGCATGCACTCCAGCGTCTGGATTGCCGCATTACGAATCTGTACGGTCCCACCGAAACGACGATTTGGTCTACTGCAGCTTCCATCGAAAAAGGGGACACGGGAACACCGGCTATCGGCAGACCTATCCGCAATACGCAAGTGTACGTGCTTGACGGTAGTCTTCAGGCAGTTCCGGCTGGGGTCACAGGGGACCTGTACATAGCCGGGGATGGGCTGGCTCGGGGATATTACGGCCGTCCGGATTTGACAGCGGAGCGCTTTGTAGCCAATCCGTTTGGGCCTCCGGGGAGCCGCATGTATCGAACTGGAGATTTGGCTCGCTGGAGATTGGACGGATCTCTTGAATACGGGGGGCGTGCGGACCACCAGATTAAAATTCGCGGCTTCCGCGTAGAACTGGGTGAAATTGAAGCCGTTTTGGCGCGGCATCCCGATGTAGCCCAGGTTTCTGTGATTGTCCGTGAGGACCGCGAGGGCGATCAGCGGTTGGTTGCCTATATCGTACCGATCGCTGCCACAGCAACGCCGGTGCTTACCGGAGCCGAGACAGAGACTATTCAGCAGGAGCCGGGTAGGTCATCGGGACAAAGTGAGCAATCCGAACAAAAAGCGCCTGCCGAACCTTTTGGATATCAAAGTATAAGAGGGGACTTGGGCTCATCACCTCATCGTTTGCATTCACTGGCGTTACGTGAATATGCCGCTGCGAGTCTGCCCGATTATATGGTACCCTCATCGTTTATGCTGCTGGAGGCCTTGCCGCTCATGCCCAATGGCAAGTTGGACCGTAAGGCATTGCCTGCTCCTGTTATGGATAAGGTTCTCCACGTCCGTACTCCCAGAACACCACAGGAAGCCATGCTGTGTGACCTGTTCGCAGAAGTGCTGGCACTACCGATAGTCGGTATTGATGACAGTTTCTTTGATCTGGGCGGTCACTCGCTACTTGGCGCACGCTTGATGACCAGAATCCGAGAGGTATTCGGGGTAGAAGTGAATATAGGCCGCCTGTTTGAAACTCCTACGGTTGCCAGTTTTGCGGAACGACTGGACCAAGGGCAGAGCTTAAGGCCCTCATTGCTCCCGGCCGTACGTCCACAACGAATTCCTCTCTCCTTCGCCCAGAGCCGATTATGGTTCCTGCATCGGATGGAGGGACCAAGCCCTACATATAATATCCCACTCGTTATCCGTATGTCGGGGGATGTAAATGTGGAGGCACTTCAAGCTGCCTTAGGAGACATCGTGGCCCGCCATGAGACGCTGCGTACGATTTTTCCAGATGTGCAAGGTGTAGCGCAGCAGGTCATTCTGGAAACGCAGCAAGCTTGGCCTGTACTCCGTGTGACGAAAATTTGTGAGGCAGAGCTGCCACACTTACTTGCTGAAGGGTCCCGTTACTGCTTTGATCTTGCAGTGGAGCCGGCTTTGCGAACGGAGCTGTTCACGCTGTCTGCTGATCAGCATGTGCTGCTCGTGACGTTGCACCATATTGTCGGAGATGGCTGGTCGCTGAATGCACTCACACGTGATTTGGCTACAGCCTATGCTGCGCACATCGACCGTTATGCACATGCGGAACAATCCGCACATCCTGAAAGCATGGCACCGGTGTTGCCGATGCTGCCTGTACAATATGCGGATTATGCGTTATGGCAGCAGGAGCTACTTGGCAGGGAGAACGAGACTGGCAGCCTGATGAACAAGCAGCTTGCTTATTGGCACGACGCATTGAAAGGTCTGCCGGATCAAATAGATCTGCCTACAGACTATCCACGCCCTTCCGAGGCCAGCTACCGGGGAGATACCGTAGTATTGCGTATCGCTCCCGAATTGCATGAGCAGTTGCTGCGTTTGGCTCGTGAAAGTCGGGCCAGCCTGTTTATGGTGGTGCAGGCCGGGTTGGCCGCATTGCTAACCCGATTGGGTGCAGGGACGGATATCCCGGTGGGCAGTCCGATAGCGGGACGTAACGCAGAGGGACTGGATCATCTCGTGGGCTTGTTTATCAACACGCTGGTGCTTCGTATCGACACATTGGGCGACCCTACTTTCCGTGAGCTGTTGGAACGGGTCCGTCGTACTTGTCTGGATGCGTATGAACATCAGGATGTACCCTTCGAGCGGCTTGTAGAGATGCTGAACCCTACACGTTCCAGATCGAGACATCCATTGTTTCAGGTTATGCTTGCTTTACAAAACACCCCTGATCCCGAATTGCTGTTGCCCGGTGTGGAGACTCATCTGCAATTGGCTAGCGTGGGTGCAGCGAAATTTGATCTGACGGTGGAGCTGCGCGAGTGTCGGACCACAGACGGGCGACCTGATGGAATCGAGGGATGGATCGAATACAATACCGATTTATTTAAAAGAGAAACGATAGAAGCTATGAAGGTACGGCTGGAACGGCTATTAGCGGCCGCGGTGGCTAATACAGAACAACCGATAGGGGCCCTGGATATTTTGGGGCCAGAGGAACGACACGAAATTCTCGTGAAGTGGAACCGTGACACGAACGCGAGCACTTGTCCTAACCAAGCGTCTACCTCGAGCTTGCCTGTTTTATTCGAACAACAGGCTGCCCGTACCCCGGGAGCTGTTGCAGTTACATACGAAGGCAACCAGCTAAGTTATGAGGAATTGAACGCGCGTGCCAATCGACTGGCGCATCTGCTGATAGCGCGTGGTGCAGGTCCAGATCGCATTGTGGCGCTGGCGCTTCCTCGGTCACTGGATATGGTTATTGCATTACTGGCTGTGCTTAAATCGGGAGCCGCCTACTTGCCGCTAGATCCTGATTATCCGGCAGACCGTCTTGCATATATGCTGGAGGATGCTTCACCTGCTCTGATGATTACCAGCATTCACGTGGCAATATCCTCAATTCCGGTAACAAGCACGGTATTCCCGGTTGTACTGGAGGATCCTCAGATAAATAAGGAGCTGAAGTCATATCCCGACCGGAACCCGG
Source organism: Paenibacillus sp. FSL L8-0158 (assembly GCF_038592965.1). Lineage (GTDB taxonomy): Bacteria > Bacillota > Bacilli > Paenibacillales > Paenibacillaceae > Paenibacillus > Paenibacillus polymyxa_D. Next base: position 1,555,209 of record NZ_CP151949.1, read on the forward strand.
TGGATGCAGACCGTCTGATACCTTTGTTGCCGCTTCATCCTGCCTATATTATTTATACGTCCGGTTCTACCGGAAAACCAAAGGGTGTAGTTATTCCTCATCAAAATGTCGCGCGTTTGTTTGATTCGACGCAGCCCTGGTTTCATTTTGGTCCATCGGATGTATGGACTCTGTTCCACTCCTATGCGTTTGATTTTTCAGTATGGGAAATTTGGGGACCGTTGCTGCATGGAGGCCGTCTTGTCATTGTGCCATATACTGTCAGTCGTTCTCCGGAGCAATTCCTGCAATTGCTGGTGGACGAGAGCGTAACGGTGCTCAATCAGACACCTTCGGCATTTTATCAACTGATGCAGGCTGATCTTGAACAGCCTGTCCTTTCACAAAAGCTGGCGTTGCGTTATGTCGTATTTGGTGGTGAGGCTCTGGAACTGGGCCGGCTGACTGCATGGTATGAGCGTCATGCAGACGATGCACCTACCTTGGTGAATATGTATGGGATTACGGAGACAACTGTACATGTCAGCTATATTGCGTTGGATCGTGATATGGTGGCTGAAAAAGCAAACAGTCTGATTGGGCGTCCCATCCCTGACCTGCAAGTGTATGTGCTGGATCATCGACTTCAGCCTGTCCCGCCGGGTGTAACGGGTGATTTATATGTCGCCGGTGCTGGATTGGCACAAGGCTATTTGGGAAGACCCGCTTTGACGGGAGAGCGTTTTGTAGCCGATCCGTACGGTTTACCGGGGAGCCGGATGTATCGGACAGGTGATTTGGCCCGCTGGCGGTCTGACGGCTCGCTGGAGTATGCCGGACGTGCTGACCAGCAGGTCAAAATACGTGGTTTTCGCATTGAGCCGGGAGAAATTGAAGCGGTGCTGGTTCGGCATGATGATGTGGCTCAGGCAGCGGTCATTGTCCGCGAAGATCAGCCGGGGGACAAACGACTCGTCGCCTATATTGTCCCTGTACCTGGCGGTGAACCGCAAGCGTCCAGACTCCGACTGCATGCAGGAGTCAGCTTGCCTGATTATATGATACCGTCAGCTTTTGTCACGGTATCCGATCTCCCGCTTACACCTAATGGCAAGCTGGACCGTAAAGCATTACCTGCTCCCATGCAGATGGCTGCGGGTGGAGGAAGGGGACCGCGAACGCCACAGGAGGAAATCCTGTGTGATTTGTTTGCCGAGACGCTTGGCATGGAGCGAATCAGTATAGATGATGGCTTTTTTGATCTGGGCGGTCATTCATTGCTGGCTGTGAAGCTGATTAGTAGAATCCGCGAGGCATTGGGTATCGAGTTGGGCATTGGCAACCTTTTTGGAACGCCAACAGTGGCTGGCCTAGCCGAGCAGTTGAACGTAGGTGCCAGTCAAGGGGCTTTGGACGTTTTGCTGCCTTTGCGGGCAAGCGGATTGCAAGCTCCGTTGTTCTGTGTACACCCGGCAGGCGGATTAAGCTGGTGTTATGCGGGCTTGATCCAGTCCATGGGCAAGGATTATCCCATTTATGGCTTACAGGCTCGCGGGATCGCCCGACAGGAGGAATTGCCACATACGCTGGATGATATGGCAGCCGATTATATTCGTCATATTCGCACTATTCAGCCCAAAGGACCGTATCATCTGTTGGGGTGGTCTTTGGGAGGGAATGTAGCTCATGCAATAGCGACACAGCTTCAATACGAAGGAGAGACGATTGCGATTCTGACCATGCTGGATTCCTACCCAAGCAACCATTTGCCGCTGCGGGGAGGACCAGATGAGGAGGAAGCGTTAATCGCTCTGTTGGCTCTGGGGGGTTATGACCCGGATAGTCTCAATGATGAGCCTTTGCAGCTTTCCACCGCCCTGCATATCTTACGAAGCGATGGTAGCGCCTTGGCCAGCCTCAGCGAGGAGACGATTTTAAACCTCAAGGATACTTATGTAAATTCTGTGCGTATCTTGGGGGAGTACGTTCCGAGACGGTTCAAAGGCGATATATTATTTTTCCGATCTACAATTATCCCAGATTGGTTTGAGCCGATTGCTCCAGAAACCTGGCTTCCCTATATTGATGGACAGCTAGAGCAGCATGAACTGGATTGCCGTCATAAGGATCTGTGCCAGCCGGGACCCTTGGCTCATATTGGAAAACTGATGGCAGCAAAACTATACAGGCTTTCTAAATCAATACATCACAATCGCAAGGAGGAAAACAAACCATGATTAATCCTTTTGAGCAGAATGAAGGTGGTTATTTAGTGCTGATGAATGGAGAAGGACAGTATTCACTCTGGCCTGATTTCCAGCATGTACCAACTGGATGGGAGGTCGTTCACCAGACAGACAGCCGTGAGGCATGTATGGATTATATCAGCACACATTGGACAGATATGAGGCCGGATTCCTTGCGTCCTAAGGCCGATGCAGTGCGTCGCTAATCCGGGGAGCCATCATATCTTTATACAACTATACAACTGTTGTTCATATATGACCCATGAAATGATGTCAAATGTAGCACCTTTTGATGATATCATACAATTTTTTGTTGATCTTTAAAGTTTCATAGGACGGCAGAGAACGAATCAGGCTGTTTCCTCTAACCGAGCGTATCGGAGGGGAAACAGCCTTTATTTTTTTATAAATGTCATATTGATATTATCGGAAACATATGTTATTTTATTGTTAATAACAAAATGATAATAACAAAATATTATAAACTATAATGAAAGCGGGGAAGCGGCTATGTTTGGATTTAATTTTGTTAAATTTCAGCCCAGTGAATATGTGATGAAGGTGAAAAACGGGAAGGTGGTTCGGGAGGGTGTTGGATTATCCTTTTATTACTACGCCCCGACCACCTCGGTTGTTGTCGTGCCCGTCTCTTCCATTGATGCGCCGTTCATGTTTGAGGACATGACGAATGATTTTCAGGCGGTGACGGTACAGGGACAACTGACTTATCGAATTGTGGATTATCGGAGAACGACGCAGATTTTAAACTATACGTATGACTTGAAGGAACGACGCTACATTTCGGATGATCCAAGCAAGCTGGCCCAACGGGTGATTAACATCGCTAAGGTGCTTACAAAAAAATATTTGGAGCGTGTCCCGCTCAAAGAAGCCGTTCAGTCCAGTGAACGTCTGGCGCAAAACATGACGAAGGATATTGCTCAGCATACGGAAATGGAAAAGCTCGGCATTGAGGTTATGGGGCTGTCGATTTTGGCGATTCTACCGAATAAGGAGACGATGAGAGCGCTGGAAGCTCAAGCGAGGGAAGAGATTCTTCGCAACGCGGATCATGCTTTGTATGAGCGTCGTAATGCATCTATTGAGCAAGAGCGGCGTGTGAAGGAAAACGAGCTGAATACGGAGATTGCAGTGGAGACGAAAAAGAAACAAATCCGCGAAACTCAACTCGATGCCGAGCGTTCTGTAAAGCAAAAGCAAAGCGAGATGAAAGAGGAACAGCTACGATTTGACACGGCCTTGGAGGAGAAAAAACGCGAGCTGATTGAGCTGACCGTAATGAATAAAAAGGCAGAAGCTGATGCCAAGGCCTATGAGCTGACAGCAGTCATGAAATCGTTGCAGGATGTTGAACCGAACGTACTTCAAGCTATGGCTAACATGGATATGAGCCCGGATAAACTAATTGCGATTGCATTCCAGGAGCTTGCAGAAAATGCAGGGAAAATCGGTCAGCTGAATATTACGCCGGATCTGCTGCAAGGTCTCTTGTCAGATACGGGAGCTAGCGGATCAGCAGGATCGAGAGGGTCTGGAGGAAGAACACGATGAGCGGCCGAATGACAGAGCAGAAGATCATTTTGGTGAAGCGTAAAACGCGACTGGAGGAACTGATTGTCCGATACAATACGGTGCAGCAGGCGCGCTTCTTTATGGAACGGCTGGGTGCGGATTTCAGTGATTATGTGCTGGAGGACGAAAATTACCGCAGGGCGGTGGCAACGGCAACGTCAGAGTTAACGGCCTTGGGGCGTGTTCAGATTGTGGAGCGGGAGCATGTGCCGAACTTTATTTTTGGTGAGCAGGATACAGTGGTGGTGCTGGGTCAGGATGGGCTGGTAGCCAACACATTAAAATATTTGACCGAGCAGCCGCTTATCGGTGTGAATCCAGATCCACTGCGCTGGGACGGGGTATTGCTGCCGTTTACCGTATCCGACCTGCGCTGGGTAGTGCCGGATGTGTTCGTGCACAGACGGCCAATTAAGGAAGTTACACTGGCTAAGGCCCAACTAAATGATGGCCAATCCTTGTATGCCGTAAATGATTTGTTCATTGGGCGCAAAACTCATGTCTCCGCGAGATATGAGCTAAGGCTGGAGGACCAGGTAGAGCAGCAATCCTCCAGCGGGATTATCGTTTCAACCGGATTGGGAGCGACAGGCTGGCTGACTAGTGTGTTGGCTGGAGCGGCCGGAATTGTCGGCAGTGCTACACGGCATCCAATCTCGCTGACTCCAGGCCAACTGATGCCCGGTGCAGCCTTCAGTCAGGAAGGGACAGCAGACGGAATGAGTCATGATCATCGTGCAACCTGGAGTTCGCCATCGCTTTATTTTACGGTGAGAGAACCATTCCCCAGTCGAACGACTGCTGCGGATCTCGTGTTTGGTCAGGTAGCAGCCGAAAAACCGTTACGGATTGCATCGCAGATGCCGGAAAACGGAGTTATTTTCAGTGATGGAGTAGAAAGTGACTTTCTGGAGTTTAATGCTGGCATTGAGGCGACCATTGGACCGGCGGAGAAAAAAGGTCATCTGGTCGTGTAGAGGTTTGTACAGGACAGCAATGGGTAATTATGAGTAAGGTACAACCATCAGATGAAATTAAAAAAGGAGGAATCAACATGAGCGACCACACTCAAGACGAAGCGAAAATCCGCAACAAGAAGGACGAGGACGGAGATTCCTTGATGGAGAAAACGAAGCTGGAAAATGGCGTGGATATCGAGCCTGAGGCTGATGAATGGATTGCGAAGCCCTCACCAGTGTCATACGATGATACGAACTCCTCTTCGAAGAAATAAGGCTCTGGCATTCCAATAGAGCAGTGATGCAAAGACAGATGATCCCTAATCGGGTCATCTGTCTTTTTTACATAGGTTAATTGAATCTGGAATATACCTTCCATACTAGCTCACGACGGCTGCTTACATCTGTTTTCAAGAAAATCGCTTTCAGGTGATCCTGCACCGTGTAGGCAGTAATATGAAGTGCGCTGGCCAGCTCCTTGGTCGAAAAGCCCTGAACAATGAGTTGGACAATTTGTCTCTCTCGTTCGGACCATGAGTACACGTCGGCCATAAGCGGTAGCATGTCAGTTGCTTTAGCAGCCTCAAACCATACGGCTAGCTGCTTCTGGCCCGTATGCTTCTGTCCGCCTTGCAGAAGGGTGGCTCTGATGGTTACCCATGGGGTTCCTGCGTCTGCGGAAGGGATACATAGTCGTGCTGGTGCAGTGGCAGTGGATAGCGCTCGCAAGCATACCGCCCGGACAGGAGCCGGAAGGCCGTCTTCATGGATTCCCTCCTGCTGCCGAAGCAGCTTTAGCCACTGCATTGCTACTGTATTGGACGAGATCGGTTCTAGCTTATCGGAAAGCATTAGAACTCCTGGCTCAAGTTCATTTTCCGTGGTCATGACAGGGGCTGAAGATAAACCGACACTGGCCTGACGCAGATGGTAGGCTATGGACGGCGCTAACGTTTCAAGCAGTTGTTGCTCTTCCACGCTGAATACAGGCTTTCCGTGATGACGGAACAACGTAAGAAATCCCCAACAGCTCCCTTTGTACATAAACGGAACACGTAGCTCGTCCCCGAATCCGGCGGGTTGCAAAACATCTCTATATCGTGTGCTCCGATCCGGTTGGCCTTGTGTAGACCCATGTAGCGTCGCTACAGACTGTCCTTCTCGCACCAACTGATCATATTTCATCATATCGTCGTGCAGGTATTCGTATTCTAGCAGTTTGTTATGAATGTCCTCCACACCCGACTCTGTAAATGCCCCTGTGGAAAGCAGCGTACGCGGATCTACCGAGGTACAGCACGCCGCATCGAAAGTAACCTGAGTACGCAAGCGGTCGATTAGGGTGTGCTTGTAGTGTGCGTTCATCATTTACTCCTATCGAGAAAGCTGGATATTCTCAAGCGCGATTATTAAATCCCACATTTATGGGATGGTGGATATTCGTATTGTCTTTATAATTGAGAATGATTCTTAATTAAATCTACAATAAACGAATGGCCTGGGAAGATCAAGGCTAAATGATTGGAGGAAAGCACATATGAAACATACCCCTATTGGAAATACGGACTCAAATCAACCTATGAGCTGGAATCATCCGAATGTGCACAAGTACGCGGATACGATTGCTTTAAAAATACCTGGATATGCTCATTTGTACGAGATGACAGACGGTTTGATAGCCGCACAATTTGAGGCACAAGCTCATATTCGAAATATAGATCCAAATGTGCTAATTGTCGGAGCTGGAGGCGGTCAGGAATTGATTACGCTTGGAGGGCGCCATGAAGCATGGTCCTTTACGGCAGTAGATCCCTCTGAGCACATGCTGGATTTGGCACGTAAGCGTGTGACACATGCGGGCATCAGTTCAAAAATATCGTTTGTTGCAGGTACGTTGGAAGATTTGTCTGGAGAACAGCTTGAAGAACAGCGCGAAAAGCACAGCAAAGAGTCATGCAGAGAACCAGTCTATGACGCTGCAACCTGCCTGCTGGTGCTTCATTTTCTTCAGAACTTGGAAAGTAAACAGGCATTGCTACGTCAGATATCCGCTCGACTCAAGCCAGGTGCGCCTTTTTGTCTAGCTTCTATTAATGGGAATCCGCAGGATCCTTCTTTTACCATCCAAATGCAGGCGTGGAAAGGTCATATGCTAAGTCAAGGCATTTCGCTGGAGGATTGGGAACGATTCTCTGCTTCCATCGGTCGTGAGTCAAACCCGGTATCCAATGCGGCAATACAGGAACTGTTGATAGATGCGGGTTTTACCCACATCACCCGGTATTATGGCGCTTTTTTAGTAAACGCATGGTTTGCGGTTAAAGAGGGAGAGACGGCTTATGACAAAGGATAACATCATCATTATTGGCGGGTATGGCCATGTTGGAAAAATGGTATGCACGGAGTTAAGTGAAATGTTTCCCGGCAAGGTATTTGCCGCAGGTCGTAGCCTGGAGCGGGCTACTGAATTTAGCCAACAATCGCATGGTAAGATACGGCCTTTGCAGCTTAATATTTATGAGCCGATGGACCCTTCGATATTAGAGCAAGTCAAATTGGTGATCATGTGTCTGGATCAGGACAATACGGCCTTGGTACGTACTTGTCTTCGACATGGGGTGCATTACATGGATATTACCGCGAATGCGGACTTTTTGAGTCAGGTGGAGCAGTGTCACCAGGAGGCCCGAGATTATCAGGCCACAGCCCTGTTAAGTGTAGGATTAGCTCCGGGACTGACCAATCTGTTGGCACTGCAAGCGACACAGCTCATGGATCAGACGGATGAGTTGAATATATCTTTGATGCTAGGCTTGGGGGATCGACACGGTCAGGCTGCCATTGAGTGGACAGTAGATCAGATTCATGCCGATTTAGAGGTTATAGAACAGGGACGTCCTGTGACTCGAAAAAGCTTTACCGATGGCAAAGTAGCAGATTTTGGTGCAGGAGTGGGTCGTCATCGGGCGTATCGATTCCCTTTTTCGGATCAGCAGACACTTCCTCGTACGCTCAAAGTTCCTACGGTTAGCACACGCCTTTGCTTCGATTCGCGCCTGACCACCCGGCTTCTGGCAGGACTTCGAACGATAGGAGTATCAGGTCTACTCCGACAGCAAACCGTGCGTGATGCGGTGGTTCGCAGCTTTGGCAAGGTACATATAGGAGGGAATGCTGTAGCGGTCAAGGTAGATGCTCGAGGAACTCTCAATGGCAAGGAAACGAAGGTTGAATGCCGGCTAAGGGGTCACCATCAGTCTGAATTAACCGCTAAGGCAGCCGTCTTTGCAGCGCTCGCCCTGTACCGTTCAGAACTTCCATTTGGTGTATTTCACATGGAGCAGGTTTTTTCGTGGAATCGCATGCGGGTTTGGTTGGGGCAGCAAGTATCCGTAGATATTCAGGTGAACGGACAGCAAGCATAGAAGTCATACATTCTAATGAAGGACTCTCATATAATCCAAGCTTATTCAGCAATGTATTGCGGATAGGTCTTGGATTTCTTTTCCTATTGAACTACACTAGAAAGAAGTACATATGATGATCATGGATACCGAGCGCGCTAGCTGCTGAGGAGTCGATAAGAGATGGATATCGCTTATATCATAGATTTATTACGTAAACACGATGTGACCCTAGCTCCAGGCTTATCCATGCAGGAGATTACCGACGTCGAAGGCAGGTATGATATTCACTTCCCGCCCGATTTGAGGGAGCTTCTGATGAGTGTTCTTCCCATCGGTAAAAGCTTTATCCCTTGGAGAGATACGTCACCACAACGGATGAGTGTAATCCGGCAGAGGTTGGATTGGCCGCTGGAAGGTATGATTTTTGATGTGGAGCAGCATATATTCTGGCCTCCCGAATGGAGCGAAAAACCGACAGATTCGGCGGAAGCTGTTGATATATGTAAACGTGAGTTTTTACGTGTGCCCAAGCTAATCCCAATCAACGGACATCGGTATATCCCAGAGCAGCCATCTGAAGAAGGAAATCCGGTATTTTCCGTATATCAAACGGATATTATCGTGTATGGAGAATGTTTGCAGGAGTATTTCAAGCTGGAATTTGGGGAAAAGCCTTATGAACAAATTGATTTTAATGTCGTAAAAAAAGTGCGTTTTTGGAGCAACTTGTGTGAGTGAGTGTCAGGAAGATGAATAAGTCGAAACGAAGGAAGGGGAGCATGATGTGAAGGTGGAGCAGGATTTGGAAGAAATCAAAGAAAGGTTGACCCAGATCGAGACCAAACTAGAACAAAAGTCGACCTCCAAGAGAATCTTGAAGTACATGATCATTATTTTCTTGTCTATTTTTTTTCTTTTATTTCTAATAGGAATTGTTCAGTTTGTTTCAGCCTAATCAGTGCAAAAGGATGAAGGAAGGGAGCTATTTATGTCCATAGAAGCAATCATTTTTGATCTGGATAATACTCTTATTCATCGTAAACAAGCGTTTGCGGCATATACAGATCGCTTTATAGAACGATTTATTGTGGCAGAAGAACCGGCGATCCGCGCGGCTGTCGTTGAACAGATACGATTGGCGGATCAGGACGGATACCGGGATAAGAAGGAACTGTATAGCGAGCTGCATGCAGACTTGGAACTGAAAAATCCCCATACGTCAGTACAAGAGATGCTGGGCTTTTGGTATAGTGAATTTCATAAGTTTACGGTGTTGATGGACGGGGCCAAGGAAGTATTGTCCGAACTGCGGTCGCGTGGCTTGAAGCTTGGTATTATTACCAACGGCTCACTCCGCACGCAGCAAGCGAAAATCGACCGAGTTATGCTGAGGGATTATGTGGATTCCATTATCGTATCGGGCGGCGTCAACATCCAGAAGCCTAATCCTCGAATTTTCGAGTTGGCTCTAAATGAACTGGACATTGTCGATCCCGGCCATGCCTGTTATGTAGGCGATCACCCGACAAATGATATTCGTGGTGCACAAAGTGCAGGATTGCATACCATCTGGCTGGAAGGCTTTATGACGTGGCAGGAAACGGGCATTGTACCGGACTATCAGATTGGGAGTTTGCGTGAGATCACAGGTTGGCTGGATCGTCGCAGTTATTCAACGAATAAGGAGGAGGGTGCATCATGAGTATGGAGCAGCAACCGAATCCCATTCTCTTATCGTTCCCTGACCAATTCCAGACGGAGCGATTGACCATACGCGCTCCGCAGTGGGGGGATGGAGCGGCAGTCAATGAGGCGATGCGAGAAAGTGCGAATGAACTGCGGCCTTGGCTTCCGTTTGCAAGAAATCTTCCTACGGCAGAGGAATCTGAAATCCGTTCGCGCCAAGCCAGACTTAAATTTCTCGATCGGTCTGACATGATGTTGTATATATTTGATACGGCTTCGGGAGAATTTGTAGCTAGCAGCGGTCTGCATCGTATTGATTGGGAAGCACGAAGATTTGAAATTGGGTATTGGCTCAGAACATCATGGACTGGAAAAGGCATTATAACAGAGGCCGTGCACGGTATTACGGATTTTGCCATACAGCATTTGCATGCCAATCGGTTGGAGATTCGTTGTGATTCCAGAAATACGCGCAGCGCCAAGGTAGCGGAACGTGCAGGTTTTACACTGGAGGGGATTTTAAGAAACGTCGAGTATGATGAAAAGGGAAGCATGGCACACCAAATGGTTTTTGCCAAGGTGCGTGGTATTGAATTTTAGTATCCTCACATGAACAGTTTGGAAGTTGCTGATATGTTTGTACGATATTACGGAGGCTCATTATGATTAATTATATTATGAAAAATACAGACAAGTTGGTGTGCATACAATATGACATCAGCAAAAGGTTCAGCAATCTTGCAAGCGCTATCCAAAAGAGGATGCTTTACGAATTTCCATCAGCTTGGCGAAGATGTCCCAGCATTAGGACAGGTGATTTAGCATGAGGAGCGTTCGTAAGAGCGTCAGCAGGAAGGCCAATCGGAAAATAAAGGCGAAATTCCGCTGGAAGGCCCGCGCTGCGTACCTAGTTGCTGTGCTGGTCACGATCTTGTTGGGTTTGGGAAGCCGAGTTTTCTCCTCCCGGTTGCCTGAATTCGTTGCTAATCACTTTGGGGATGCCTTGTGGGCGTGCATGATTTATTTTGGGCTGAGAATGTTGTGGGTGAATCGTCAATTGTCCGTAGCCCTGTGGGGCAGCTTGTTGTTTTGCTTCGCCATTGAGTTCAGCCAGATATATCAGGCTCCCTGGATTAACCACATTCGGGCAACGACGCTGGGCGGCTTGGTGCTTGGGAAAGGATTCCTGGCTGCGGATCTGATCAGGTACACGGTTGGCATTGTGGTATCCTGGACGCTGGACCAAGGCTGTAAAAAGCTGGCGGGGATCAATACACGTATAGACGATGACAAACCACTCAAATAAACTGAAAAGCGAGGGTTGCGCTTGAAACAAAAGGGAAAGCGTCACAGGTTGTTCGGTAAGATGATTGGATTATGCGCAGGGTTCAGCTTATTGTTTGCAACCATACTTATCCCAGGGCAGGCATTAGCCGAAAAACAGCTTGCGGCGCCTCTTCGATTTGACTTTGGCCCCGGCAACGTAGCTGAAGGCTACACACAGGTCACTGCCAAGGATGTTTACACGCCTGAGCGAGGCTATGGATTTACCGATCTTTCCAAAGTGAATGAAGAAGATCGTGGTGGAAGTGATGCTATACGCTCAGATTTTGTTCGTGTTCAAGGATCATCCTTTGTTGTCAATTTACCACCTGCGGATTACACGCTTTCCCTGATTGCCGGAGATACTGCCGGAAACACAGACATTACGGTTAAAGCCGAGTCCATCGTCAAGGTAGAACCTACTGCCAAAACAGCAGGACAATTTGTCGAGGCTGGATTTGAACTTGCACTCATCGACGGTCAGCTCGAACTGTATTTCTCAGGTAATGAAGCGAAGATTAACGCTTTGGTTATTACCCCAAAGGATGCTCGAACGGCTGGAGAACATCCTTCGGTATACCTTGCGGGAGATTCTACGGTTCAAACCTATAAATCCGCGATGAAGCCTCAGGCGGGCTGGGGGCAAATGATTGCTCCGTTCTTCACAGATGAGCCTATTTTTGTGAACCGTTCTATTGGTGGACGAAGCACGAAAACCTTTCTGGTACAAGGGCGGTTAGATGATATTTTACGCAATATCCGTCCAGGAGATTATCTGCTCATACAGTTTGGGCATAATGATGCCGCGATCAACAACCAAGAGCGTTATGTTTCACCCACGGATTACAAAGTTTACTTAAAAACCTACATTAAAGGAGCCATCCAACGCGGTGCAACACCTGTGCTAATTACACCTGTTGGCCGCCGGGATTATGATGCGGCAAGTGCCTCGTTTCGGATTAGTTTCCCAGAATATGTGCAGGCCATGGAGGAAACAGCATCGGAGACAAATGTTGCACTGGTCGATCTTAGCCGCTTGAGTATAGCGTACTATGATACACTTGGACTGGAAGGAACACTCCCGTTATTTTTACATTTGGAGCCAGGGGTGTATCCTGCATTTCCTGATGGAGTGAAGGATGATACACATTTTCAGGAATATGGTGCGGAGCAAATAGCTCGGCTGGTGGCTCAGGGAATCCGTGAGCTGAATATTCCTTTATCCTCTTATGTAGAGGTGGAAGATTCGCAATAAAACATTATTTCCATACCCATGGTATACTTAGAAAATAAGCTGGCCCTACCCAAAGATAGCATTGTATAGGCTTGGGTAGGGCTTTATGTTCTGAATCTTAAGGAGGAAGCGAGAATGACAGTCGCTCAACTTCATAATCTTATTAACGGTCAACTCCTGTACAATCAGCATCGGAGTTTATTTTATATGCGTGAGGGTTCTGTTCTGTTAGGACCTTCAACGGAAATGACGTACTGGCTGACGCAGAGAAGCTCAGAACTGATCTTCATGCTTCAAAGCTTGAAGAGCCAGCATATGTATAACGCTTTTGTGACGGATGTAGCGGCTAAAATACTGTCCCAGTTTGTAAATACCAATCAATATCTACATTTTCACACAGATCATGCGAGGGAGCTTACGGAGCTGTATGATCGACTTTTCACCCGGATTGAGAAACTGTTCCAGAAGAAATGTATAGATAGAGCAACCCTGGACTTACTGCTTCAGCAGCATTACGGGCATTTGAGAGATTTTTTAACTCGTACCAACGGACGTGAAATGTTTGCTAAGTATGCAGAGTGTGAGTATACCTTTTGGATACCATGTGAGGAATATACGCCGGAGTTGCAAGCCAATCTGCTAGGATTGGACATTGCTCGTTTGCAAGAGCCTGTTCTAGATGTTGGTTGCGGATCTGAGGCACGGTTGGTTACTTATTTACGTGCCTGTGGAATTGAGGCTTACGGAACAGATCGGTTGGCTGAAACAGAAGGTTGGGTCACTCAAGGAGATTGGTTAGAGACCACCTTTGGGGAACGCACATGGGGAACGATCGTTTCACATATGGCATTCTCCAATCATTTTATACATCATCATCTGAAGGCAGATGGTAATATTCATGAGTACGCTCGCAAATATATGGAACTGCTTAGAGCCATTCGGCCAGGAGGGAGTTTTATTTACAGTCCGTGCCTTCCATTTATGGAAGGGTTTTTGGATGCCCGAATGGGTTATCAAGTAGAATATATCCAGTCATCTGAAGGTTACAGGGCCACGAAAATAACGCGTATACATTCATAAGCGCTAGTAGTAGTCCATCCATTCATTTGTCAGATTCCTTCTTGGAATGGTAGTATAAGGATAGATATTACTCTATTTGGGATTCAGTTGATGATAGAAATTCTCATGACGCTATTTGACACCATAGAGGATGATCATTAGCAGCATGGCTGCACTGAATAATAATGATTAGCTTACGGATAACTGAATTTTAGAGAAGATTAAACCATATTTTCCTAAAAGCCGATATATGGAAATGAGGCGAGAACATACTGTTATTATACCCGCCCGAAAATGGATGTATATAATTGGGTTAGGAGTGTAGAAGAAGTGTCAGATCTGTATACGAAAAAAGAAGTAGAAGATTATGTAACCAACGTGGTTTTCGAACGACCTTTAGGTGTAAGCATTTCAGCCATTTTATTGATCTTTAATGGAGCACTTTTGTTGGTGACCCAGCTATTGACGCTTAATGCATTAAATGAGGCTTCTACGTTAGTAGGCATTTGTAGGGGCATGTTTCAAGGATTTATCGCGTTACTCGGTTTGGCAGGGACGACTGCCGGTGTCGGCATGTTATTTGGTAAGAAGTGGGCTTGGTGGCTGGCAGTATTTTATTTTACATATGAGACCATGCGTTATACGTGTGCAATTCTGTTTATTCCGGATGTCCCTCCAACGTTGGGCGGTGTACAGTTAAACCCTGCTTTATACTACGTAAAATATGGTATGCGTATTATTTGGAATTTGTTGTTTACATTGTTCATGTGTCGTAGTAAAGTAACAGGTTTTTTTCAAACAAGTGGAATCAGCAAGTGGAGAGCATGTATTGCATTATTCTTCATCAATGGAGTGATAGTTGGGATTGGTTGGTGGCTGATAAGATAGGGTTCTTCGATGTGAAGGAGGAGATAGATCATGGCAATGGAAACGTTTCCGGTTTTAGAAACCGATCGGCTTCGTTTAAGACAGCTTACAGTAGGGGATGCGGAGGATGTGTTCGGTTATTTCTCCAAGGATGAGGTCACACAATATTACGACTTGGAAAGCTTTACAGAGGTAGAGCAAGCCGAAAAATTTATTCGTTCGATGCTAACCAGATATGAGAAGCAAGAGGGCTTTCGTTGGGGGATTACGTTAAAAGATGCTCCTGAGCGGATCGTGGGTACAATTGGATTTCATAACTGGCAGAAGGAGCACTCCCGTATTGAAATTGGGTATGAGCTGGCACCGGAATATTGGCGGCAAGGTCTGATGACAGAAGCGATGAAGGTGGTCGTGAATTATGGCTTTCAATTGCCGAAGGTTCACCGTATAGAAGCCTTCATTGATCCAGATAACGAAGGCTCCAAACGGCTGCTACTCAAAAGTGGCTTTACTAAAGAGGGTCACCTGAGAGACTATTTTTATGAAAAAGGTCAGTTTGTCGACGCTGTTATTTTTGGATACCTTCAGGAAGAGCATCCCGTGGATCGGTAATTTACAAATACCCTTTATCCCCGTAAGGCTGGAGTCGATCAAGCCAGGTCTGCTCCAGCTTTGCTAGTGCATCTTTGACATCAAAGAACGCTGATTCCTTTTTCTTCAAAACGTCCAGCACTTCAAATTCAAACGAATCTTCGCCGTACTCATTCCATTCCTGTTGTAGTTGTTTATTCTTAAATCCACCCATATTTAGCTCAAAACGCCGTCCATTCAGCGACTTTAAATTCGGCGTAGAAGAGACGAAAATTTTCCCATTACGTGTATTGCGAATGCAATAGATTCCTGCCTCTGTCTTCATCTCCATGTATTGCTGCACCAGTTCTTTTCTTCGATTCATTGTCGAATCCTCCTTTTTGAGCATTTTGCATAAATCCCAAAGAGCATTTTCAAATCAGCAATAAATAGATCGAAACGCTTTAGTTCTTCTATATATTGTACCTACGAGCGTTGGGAATCGAATTATGCAAAATGCTGATTTCATAAGCGCCTAGCTTCAAGATTCCTTCAACCAATATTCACTGCCATCCGGTTTGCGATCCAATAGATTGTATTCAATCATATATCTTCGCACCGTGACATAATCGTCATACACTTCCTGTAAAATCGCATTAATATCTTTCTCATGATATATTTGTCCCTTTACAAAACGGTACGCAATTTCACGCAGCACAATCAGCTTGTGCTTTTCTTGCATTTTAAAGGTCTTAAGGCGTCCGTCTGTACCCTTCGGAAAATACTTCGTGAGTACCTTTTGCCTTTCGTCTTCCGTAATGTTGTAGCGTTCGTCCACCATCCGTGCTCCTATGGGTACTTCTACAATGGCAGGAGCGTGACGGTCTTTCTCCTTAAGTAGCTCCATTAATGTGAGAAATACTTTGGCCTGCCGTTCTTTTTCTTTGAGACCAAAGCGATGATTACGTATGGTAGATGCGCTACCGATTCCAGTTTCTTTTTGAATATCCGCATCACCCATGCCTTGATAAAATAACTGAAGCAAACGATTCTGATGATCCGTCAGTCCAGTCAGCTTTTTGTCCAGGCCGATCAAATAGTCAAAGACCGAACCATACGTCCGCTCAATATGAAGTCGCATGTACCTCTCCGCGTCATAAAATACCCCTTGATCCTGATATATGATGCCTTGCTCAAATCGCTGTCCGTCCAATAGGCAAATTACCTGCTCTCCTTGGCGAATATATCCACGCTTCAGTTCTTCGATACCAGCATTCCAGAATAGTTCGGAATGATCCATTTTAGCAAACACCTCAATTGAATGATGATTATTTTATAGACAATATAACATTTTGTTTATTTGAAATCAATGAGTGGGATGATTCTTAAAGTATATTGGATATTCAAATTCATATAATGTTTAAAAAAGGATGTTATTGTTTTAAACATAATTTATGGCAATTTAAAAATATTTATATATTTTTCTTTATTTCGACAATCTTCGCTATATACAAATTTAATACGACATTGTTATCATATGTAAATCAAAATACATTTTTCTGAAAGAGGGCGAAATATGATTGAATTATAAATTATTTTTAATTTTAGTATTCTTCTAACTAGGCATTACCACTATATGCAGGGGGATGATTTTGAAAATGAAATTTTTTTTAAACGAAGTGAGGCAGCGAGGAAAAGGAAAGAATGCTAAGACATTCGTTTTAACAATGCTTGGCCTATTTGTTTTTTTATCTCCGTGGAGCATAGCTGTGCTTCCTCAGGCAGAAGTGTCAGCAGCTTTTACGGGTGGAATACCAGATCTGTACCCACCACCAGACAGAGGAGGATCAATTGGACCTCCTGAAGAAAAGCCAACGCCTTCAGAACCGTCATCTACACATGAAGCAGTAACCTTGTCAGATGGTTCGATAGTTCATGTGCAAGCGAGTTCTCCCTACGTCACTTTCACTCGCAATAATGTAGTTGTTTATTCCAAAGATCTTGGATTTGCATTATCAGTTAAATTTTACTATGTATCTGTATCTTCTAATGCTATAACGGTTGGTTACTTTTATAAAGATGAGAGGGATGGAGCTAAACGTTCGGGGACTTTTACATACTCAGGGATTGTCTTAACCACTCCAGCCAGTCCACACATAAGTTCCAATATGACAGGGATGACGAATCAAAATGTCCTTATCCAATTGGACGGAGTACCTGGTAATTATCAACGAGAATATAAAATCGGTGCGAACGGTACGTGGACCACATATAATAGCCCATTTCAAGTATCCGACAACACGACCATTTTTGCTCGTTGTACAGATAATTACGGGAATATAAGCGCTGAAAACTCATTGGTGATCAACAACATTGATAAAACACCTCCTGCCCCACCGTCATTCAGTAATAGCCCTGTAAATGAAGTAGCAAATAATATCAGAGTGACAATCAACTATCCTACTGATGCAGCGACAAGGGAATACCGTGTTAATCAAAGCGAATGGAAGGTGTATAACTCTCCCATTGATGTCAATGAGTATGGAACGCGCATACAGGCACGCGCAACAGATAGTGCCGGAAATGTGTCGCAAGTTACGGAATCGGTAATAAATTTGATTAATAGAACGCCAGTAACGATTAAGGGCATTCCAGCTACCACGATTGAAATGGATGAGGGAGCCTCAAATAAAGATTTATCCGAATATTTTACAGACCCTGACCAGCAGCAGCTTCAATATTCGGGTACAAATTCCAACTCAGCCGTAGTCATCCACCAATTGGTCAAGGACTCAAGGGGGAATACCTCACTACTGAATTTGCAGCCCCAAAGTTCTGGAGAATCGACGATAACCATAACAGCTACAGACCCGTTAGGTAAGTCTGTATCGCAGAATTTTGTTGTAAAAGTTTTGGATACCAAATATATAGAACAATTGGCCAAAGCTGAAGCAGCGGTGGTACAAGCAGAGACAACCCAATTACAGACGGATGTAAATACAGCTATAGAGTTAATAAACAAACTTCGTGATCAGGACAAGGGCAAGCTTGTTGAAAGAGTAGTAGCAATACAAAAAATCATTGATGCAAAAGCTGCCTATACTGAGCAATTGGCGATAGCTACGCACGCAGTTGAAAAAGCGGAAGCTTCAAAATTACAAACTGAGATTAATATGGCTCGCACTTTACTAGTGCATCTCAATGATGCAGACAAACAACAGCTTAACGACCGATTAGATCGTATACCGGCTATTGATGATTTGCCCAAGGATATAACAAGTCCTTCCAAACCTAAAAAGTTAACCGGCTCCAGGCCTGCACCGAACAGCATCGTTTTAACATGGGAAGCATCTACCGATGATGTTGGAGTCGTTAGCTATGATGTGTATCGGGATAGTCAAATGATAGGTAATACCGGAGAATTAACCTTTCAAGTGAACCAGTTAGAGCCTCAGAAAATTTACAGGTTTGCAGTGAAAGCCAGGGATGCGGCTGGAAACTATTCGGAGTTTAGCAATAGTGTCAAAAGCGGCTTATCCAGAAAATATAAATATATTTATGATGCTAATGGAAGACTTGAGCATATTGAACAGGATGGTCAGGTTGTTTTCCAATATCATTATGACTCTAATGGTAACCTTATACAGATCATAAAGTGAGCAGTTCCAATAAATGATATGTAATACAATTTAAAGTCGGGAATGGAGAGAAGAACTTGCGATTTAGAACAGTAAGACGTCATATAGCGCTAATCATGATTATTACATTTATTTTTGGCACAATTAGCGGCCTTGTTCCTCCAAATGTATTCGGTGCAGGGAAGGACAATTCGCAATATTCAGCGGATCAAATGGCTGCCCGATTTGGAGTCACATCATCTTTTCTTTCGGAACAATTAAAGAAAGGTTATTCATTAAATCAAATTTATACAGCGTTATATATGGCTGAACAGGATCATATAAGCTACGATCAGGCAGTAGCTTCGTTATTTCCTTCAGAGGAAAACCAATCACAGACTGTAACAAGTGACGTATATAATAAGCTATCGGATGCTCCACTAGATAACCTGATTTCTCATAGTGTTACAGATGATGTTTATCCAACTGATGATCCTGTTCCTACGAACAAAGTCACTGAAGATGTATATAAGGCGGATTTCCTGAAACTAAATCTCATGGCGAATGTGCCACAGCTTCCACCTATTAGAGAGGAAGCGCCCGTTTACAATAATTCTTCCTTTAATGAAGCACCTTATTCTGTTGGCGACGATAAAGAATCAATATCCACTTTATCAGGTAGCTTATCGCTGCAAAACACAGATTTAACTCTGCCTGGACGAAACGGACTGGGCTTTTCTTTGACGCGTCAATATGATACAAATCGTGCTCAATTTTTTGACAAAGGCGCTGAAATTGTTGACAACAGTGCTGCTGTGCAAAATTATTATGTCTACTTTAAGGCGATGATGAAACCTGTTACCAAGTCGTACAAGGTAGCCTATCAGCAAAAAAGATGGGTGCAAGAGGACACAGACGGTGATGGGAATGTTGATGTGAATACCTATAATCTTCAGCCGGAAACCAAAGTTATAGGCACATACACAACCTATGAAGCTGCTAGTCAAGCAGTGGGACAAAAAATAACCTATACTACAGCTCCGGAGTCCAGAGTAGAAAAGGACTCTCAAACGGGAAAATGGGAGAAGGCTTTTCCTGATTCAATAAAGTACAGCAAAGATGGATTTACAGGAACCTTAAACAAAGATGGACAAGCCAGAGTCATCAAGGGATCATATACAGCTCCAAGTTTTAAAAATGTATTCGGGGAACAGTGTAGTGTTATGAATACGTTCTTTTATGATAGTGCTGGAAATATAACACGGAATTATCCAAGTGGTTCGTCATGTGGAGACTCTAAATTACATTACGACAGGGACTCATATGAAGGGGATTTGTCCTTAACAGGTATGATTGTTCCTCAAAGATGCCCTAGCTTTTCTCCTGGTAGAATCATGTGTAGCGAGTACGGAACAGCGTATTATTCAGGAACAGTGTTCAATAAGGGAACTGCTGATACCCGAGAATGGAGGCAAGATTATAGCGGAACCGTTACTAAGCCTGGTTATACCAGCGATATTGGTTATAGCGAGTGGACTAGCAACGGAAAAGGCGGAAGGACAAGAACGGCCTTTACCATGGAGGGCTCACCGCAAATTGAAACGATTGTTTCTGAGGGGCTTGAAACGGCTGTTCGCCGACAGACAGCGCTGTTCACAACCATTGCTGAGGCTGAGTACTATAGGGATTTAATTAACAGCAATCCTCAGACTGAAATTCCGGGTGACGATGGGAATAAATATTATATTGCAGCAGATGCGGATGCTACCGTCTTTGCTGAGATTGTAGCCTATCAATCTTCATTTATTTTTCAAAACCGTACCTATCCTGCCCTGGAAGATCAATTGAGCCCTCTTGGCAAGGGGTGGTCCTGGAATTTACCTTATGTAGAAACCAAAGAGGGCAAGCAGTACATACACTTGGGGGATGGTGGAAGCTATGAAATTGAGGGTGACCAGCTCAAAGGTTACGACTGGAAAGGACTCACCTTCACTCCTGATACTTCAGTAACAGTTAATGGAGAAAATTCATCAAATGTATTAACTTCTGTGGATGGAACGAAAAAACAATATTTCTCCAAAGACGGTCAGTTGCTGCAAATTGAAGATGCATATCATAACACGATAAAGTTCAATTATGAACTCAATGCTACTTATAAACGCAAATTGCTTAGTAAGGTAGAAGATGCGATCGGTAACTCGATTGATATTCAATATACGGCTACAGACGTTACTTTGTCTAAAGGAAACCGCACAGTTGTCTATCATAAACATACAGAACAAGGTGTTGAATTACTGGATTCAGTTACAGATGCTGAAGGCAGAAAAACGACATATTCCTATACATTGGCACCTGCCAAGTTTAATTTGAGTGCGTCACACCCAGAAAGACAAATCTCTAATCCGTACGCTTTGTTAACCAAAGTATTTCATCCTACTGGAGCCTCTACTTTGTATACTTACGAAGACCAACCAGTAAAACGTTATATTGGCTCCAATTCGGTAAACGAGGCATATCGAGCGGTCTCACGTGTAGATCAAATCACATATCAAAATAATCAAACGGAAAACTATAATCAGGAAACGATTCATTATAATTCTGATATGGGTGAGAGCTATGTGAAAGATACTTCGTTCTCTACTGTAACAGACAATGGATTAGTTCGTTCGACCTTCAATTATACTAAAAAGTTTATTAGTGCAGACACGCCACCACAGTATTACCTGGATCAATCTGTGTTTAAAGCAGGAGATTCTGAAAAAAGCACAGCTTATCAATACGGTAAGCAGGTGACAGGCAAAGCCTATACTGTACCTGTTCCAACGCGTACCTCGTCCAGCAATAATCAAAATGGAGACGTTTTGACAACTGCTGCTGAATATGATGATTACGGTAATATGACAAGCTCAGTGGATGAAAAAGGTTCACAAACTGCGTATACGTATGACGACAAGCATAGGATTAAAACCATTACGGAACCGATTGATTCTAACAGCACTGGAGTTACAGAGTATACTCGAAACCCGCAGGGGAAAGTAACACAGGCCATCGTCTCCAAGGATCATTCTGGGGGAGAACTACTACAAAAAGTAAATTATTCAGGTATTGATGCTTACGGAAATACAACGGTTCAGACGATTACGAACGGTAACAAGTCCGTGACTACAACCACGGAATACAGCAGTGGCTACGACCATGCTTTTCCTACGAAACAAAGTGTAGAGGTTACAAATATTGATGGAGAAAAATCTACGGTAACCATTCAGTCAGAGTATGATAAGCCAACTGGTTTAATCACTTCCTCGCTGGATGGGAAAGGTCAGAAAACCGGGTATCAATATGATGCTCTTGACCGCGTAAAGGCAGTAACCTATCCGGACGGTAAAAGCATCCATGTAGCCTACGATGATCTTGAGAACACCGTAACGGTTACGAATGAGCTGGGGATAAGAACAAAAACACGTTACAATGCTTTGGGTTGGAATATCGAGTCAGGTCTGTATGAAGGTAACGATTACGTGATTAAGTCCAAATCAGCTTATGACGCTAACGGCAGACTAGTATCCAGTGAAGATGCGCTTGGGCACCTGACACGTTATGGCTATGATGCTTGGAGCCGTACAACGTCAACAGCCTACGCGGACGGATCACAAGCAGTAGTCGAGTATAATGATGCTCTTCGTCAAGTAACTCAACAAGATGGCGAGCTTAATGAACAAATTCAAATCTACGATAAATGGAATCGTCTGGTGCAAAACAAAGAAAAATCAGCAATGGACGGTATTGAGAAGATAAATTCCAAAGTAGAGTATGATACTGTAAACGACCAGATTTTAAAACAAACCGATGCTAATGGTAATGAAACTCTATTTTCATATAATGCTTTGGGTGACCAAACATCTGTGACGGAGCCAAACGGCGAAACGACGAAGTACACTTACGATATGCTGGGCAATCTCACTCAGATCACATATCCGGATGGTCATGCCAAGGTGAAGGCGTATGATGAATTGGGTAGAGTGATTCAAACCAAGGATGAGAAAAACCAGGTAGAGAAGCGTTATTTTGATACCAACGGGAACTTATCCAAGAAAACAGATCGCAACGGGAACGTCACTTCATTTGAATACGATAGCCGTAATCGGTTGAAGTCGCGTGTAGGAAAAGATGAGACAGTCAGCTACGTATATGACGCTGCAGGCAAACGCCTAAGCATGACAGATCAGACGGGTACAACTTCCTATGCGTATGATCCGTATACAGAGCAATTAGATACCTTGTCTTACCCGGATGGACTAAAGCTCTCCAATCAGTATGATGCTAATGGGAATCGAACCGAAATGACAGGACCATTTGGCGAGCAAGTAAACTACACGTATGATCAATTGAACAGATTGAAGACCGTAGGCAGCACAAAAGATAAGCCTGTTTCGGAATATTCCTATACCAAAAATGGATTGCTGGACACAACCGTATCTGCAAATGGTTATCGCCAGCAAAACAAATATAATGGGATTGAGTTAGTTGAATTAAAGCACACACGATCTGATGCGGAAACGAACAGCTTTCAATATAGCTACGATCCTGGTAAAAATATTACGAAGCGTACTCAAAATGGTGTAGAGGATTCATTTACTTATGACAAGCTGAATCGGATTGCTACCTCCACCGAAAATCAGGATGCTTATTCGTATGATGCCAGAGGGAATCGTTTCACGATGGAAACGGAGAGACCTCCTCATACGAAGCCACGTGAGAACAGCTTTGACGATCAGAACCGATTGACTCAAGTAAAGGTTGACGGAAAACTTGTTGAGTACCGATACAACGGGGATGGATTGCTGACAGACCGTATACAGGATGGCGTTCATACCCGTTACTACTATGATGGGAACAGTGCCCAAATCATAGCAGAAGCTACGATTGCAAATGGAAAGCCAGTTTTAAAAGCTAATTATATTCGAGGTCTGAAATTAGACGCTATAGCCTATGCGGATCAATCGGAAGTCTATCCAGTCTATAATGGTCACGGAGATATTATTGAAATTAGAGATTCCTCCGGAGCCTTGCTGAATCAATATCAATATGATATCTGGGGCAATGAAGAGGTCAAGGAAGAAAAAGTCCACAATCCATTCCGGTATTCAGGCGAATTATGGGACGATACGACAGAATTACAATACTTGCGTGCCAGATGGTATGATCCAGATAGTGGACGGTTTATTAATGAGGATACGTATGAGGGCGAGATTAATGATACATTGAGTTTGAACTTATATACGTATGTGAAAAATAATCCGTTGAGCTATGTTGACCCAAATGGGCATGATGCGATTATTATTACAAATCCTGATCTTGCAGTTGGATTGGGGCATACTTCGGCATTGATTCAGGATAAAAATAAAATTTGGTCTTATTTTTATTGGGGAGATAAGAATGTACAGTATGAGCAAATCAAAGATTCTAAAGCTTTAAAAAGCTTGAAAAATTTAAATAAATGGGGACGAGACAAGGGGAATTTAGCAGGATTTAATAAATCAGGCTATACAAAATCGACATATATAAAAGGGGATTTTAATGAAAGTTCAAAGAAAGCTATGGATTTGGCAGATGCTCATTTACCTGGGGGTAAGAACAAAGATTATGCACTTATAGGCTCAAGTTGTCTTGATATGACAGTACAAATTCTTTCATTAGGTAAGTTGTACAATGGAACTAGTGCATCCAGATTTTTTGATGGTATTTGGAGTGATGAGACAACTGGAGACCAAATTCCAAATAATGCTGCCAAGGAATTTAAAAGCACTTTTTATAACGATGCTTTTACAATAAGTGATTACAATAAACAATTGCATGATTCTTATGATTCATACTCACGTATGGGTTGGTTAAATAGTAAAATGAACTTTGCTCAATTTAATATGTATCGAATTAATATATTATTAGGAAGAACAGATTTACCAGGGGCCATTGATCTTTAAACAGTGATCTCCATAAGTAAGAAATATATTACTAAATAAATTGGCAATCTGAGTAGAATTATTGCCTCTACTCAGATTGCCGACAATGTATTTATAACAGGAGGAGTTACTAGTGCTGAAAAAAGCTGTTTTGTTCGTGATCATTATTGTAATTGCATATACAGTTGTATCAATTACAACAGGAAGTCCGATAGAAAGAGTCCAATTTCGGAGTAACGTCACTGACTACCTACATAAAACGTACACTATGAACTGGAAAATTGATTCAATAGATTATGATTTTAAGAATGATAAATTTATAGCTAATGTGATCTCTGACTCAGGGATTTCTTTTTTGGTGGATGAAGACTATTATGGGAAAATGATGGATAACTACGTCTCTTCTGTGTGGAGTGATGAGCTAAAAAAAGCTGTAACACAAAAAACAAAGGAAGTTACAGGTTCAGATGCCGAAGTCACCGTAAATGTTAATCTTATTAGAGAGTATGGTATAACATACCATGATAAGGTTCCAAGCTATTCTATGGTTAGTCAGAAACTCTCCTCAGAAGCTTCGATTTATATTAAGGGTAACTTCTCAACCATTCATTATCTGCAAGAGATGTTGGAAATAAAGCAGTGGATTGTTGAAAAGAAGTATGATGCTTCGTTAACATTTAAGTCCGAGAAGGAGAAAATTTATTTTGCAATACCTGCAGAAGATCTAAAAAAAATAAAAAGTGTAGATGACTTTAAACCTTATTGGCTTCAAATTAATTGATTATTCTACCCAAGAAGCTAAAAGTGATGCCTTAAAATGTTACATTCCTTAAAATTATTGTGAGGAGATATGATATGAAATATAGATTTGCTGTCATTGACGATGAAAGTGGGCTCACAGTTGGTTATTGTAGAGATGTGGTTGGTTTAACGGGTGATATCATTGTCGAAACATATGAAAAGGTCATTTTTGAGCACTTTGTCTTTAATGAGGATTTCATAGGAAACATAACAAAGACAAAACAATCTGTACCCAACTTGTACATTGCTATTTTAAATGATGAAGAAACAGTGATTGGAAGCTATTATTATCATCTACCTGAATCCTACATAATCCATAAACTAAATTATAATAAAGGAAACTTCAATCTGGAGTTAACAGGTATACTTGAAACGAAGCCCTCCCCTGTGGAATTAAGATTATGGGAGTTTTTAAAGGGCGCTCAGTCGCTTGAAAATAATATATGGCAAGGCTTTTCTAAAGAAGAACGGTCCGGGTGGCTAAACGTAACTAGAATACATTCTGAATCTAATCATTTTGCCAGACTGGATAAACGAGGAGAAGTCTACACCTTAGACGGCGAATACATATCTGATTTTACAACATTTTTTATAGCACTTGGTGAAGCGATTAATGGGTCCGGAGGGTACTATGGATTTAGCTTGGACAGTACATCGGACTGTCTCTGTGGAGGTTTTGGGGCAGTAGGACCGTTCACGATCCATTGGAAAAACGCACATTATTTCCTCGAAAGATTCGAGGAGGAATGGGATCAAGAAGAGAGAGGTTATAGATTTTCACCACAGCAATATTTTAAGGATCTTTTAACGACCTTGGTATCAGGTGGTGTTGTCGTGAACTTTTCTTCGAATTAAAATAGCAAAGCAAGAAGGGAATTTTGAAATGGAATATAAATCAATGCAACCACCTTTTGGCATGAAAGAATACTCTGAAATGAGTAAAAATGAAGCGAAAGAACATTTTAATTGGTTTAAACAACAAATACCTTCGCGTTTAGAGCAACTTGGCGCATTTTCACAGATACATCTGGATTACACTGATCGTTCTCTCATAGATATTTGGGAATGGTATCTAGGGAATGTACAGATTCAAAGTAAAAGTGCTTCGGAATTAGAAGAGGAGCATCCAGAAACCGAAGAATGGTTGAAGAGCTATATATACGAAAAAAAGCTCTATATAAAATCTCAAGCCTTTACAATAGATATTGCTATTTATCTAGGAGAGACTGTAAAAAGTAATCACAGTGGGTTGGATTGGGGCATTGTTTTTAAACCAAAGTCTTATATTAGCGTAAATCGTCCTGTTATCACTGGTTTGACTAAGGAAACAGATATGGATGTGATCATGATCGTAACGAATAAAATGTTTGCAGTATTAAAGGGACAACGTAACCTTAATGCTTTATTTGACATCAATCATACATGGAAAGAGTTTATTTGAAATCGCCGATAGGAAGGGATTATGATCTTCTAACCTAATTTAGTGGGAAGATCGTTTAAAATTTAAATATTATATAAAGAAAAGAGAGCCGTTAAGCATGTTATCGGCTCTCTTCGTCGTCTTCCGGCAAGTATTCGATCAGTTCACCAGGGAGTACGCCAAGGGTTCTACAAAGTGTGTTCAAGGTTGGAAAGTCAATTCGGGCATTTGCGTTGGAGGCCAAAGCTTTAACCGTATTCCTATTAATTCCCGTAATAGAAACAATATCTTTCTGTTCGAGTCCACGGTCTTTCATAATTTTATCAAGAGAAAATCTAATCACAACAATTCCTCCAAAAAGTAATCAAGTAAACTAGTTGACATGCATAGAATAGAAGCGTATATTTGTAAATAAGTAATCTAGTTAACAAGATTATAAGTAAACTAAGTTGATGCCTTCATAGTATCAAAATGCTTTAAAATTAGCAACAGTTCTAGTCTGTAACATCCTCTACATACTCGATAACATCTTGAACATGACAGTCTAGAGCTTTACAGATTTTATCTAGCGTATCAAATTTCACACCGTCTGTTTCTTCGTTGTAAAGTTTGGTGATTCCGTTTCTATGTAATCCAGTCATGCGGGAAAGCTCGGCAATATTTATTCGTTTTTCGCCCATAATACGGGAAAGATGAATCTTTATCATATTTTCCTCCAGATAAATGCACTCTATAGTATTAAAAAGAAACATCAAAGTATTGACAATAAACACTGTTCGATGTATTCTGGAAACAACAAAAATAACACTATAATGTGCATTTGGTTTATTGAAATGTTATTTGTGAACGTTATAGTAATATGCTTATCGTACCAAAACGTTTTACAATTAGCAATTAATTATCGTTCAACCACCTAGTTTGAAAAACTACCTGTAGAAGAAAGTATATTGGCAAATAAGAAACTTTGAACAAAGGAATGGAGCGAGGATGTATGACAGAATGGGTAATGGGATTGGAACGGGTATCCATGGTTCAGGGACCGTATGATTCACCTCATATGTATGAGATATGCGAAGGGGTTCTTTATGACCAACAATATTTCTTTTACCTCGAAAATGGCATACTGTGTTTGCGCCATGTGAAGAAGGTGGAGCAATCATATCATACACATCTTTATCTAGATGGAGAGAGCGGAGGATTGCAACTGGCAGAGGATGTACAAGGGGAAGTTATGCAAGTTGTCACGGAGATCATCGAACGCTTACGCGCCAAGGATGGACTGGCATTTTTATTCGATGAACTGCTGTGGCTACATGGTAGGGGACCCATTGAATTAAACCTTTTCAATAAGAAGGATGAAGTGACCTCAGGTGGCAGACAACTTGCTACGAAATAAATGATCCTTTTGCTCCATATCATGGAACTTACCGAATAGAAAAAAAGCTTATGATTTCAGTGAATGTACCAGTTGTTGACTGATAAAAATGAGCGGATACCGAATCAATATGGTCAATTCCACCACAACAGCATCACCAGAGGGAGTAAATCCAAAATCACCTCCCAATAATATGTTTTGCTGCTGCTTTGATGAAGGAAATTCCGGTTCATCCAAGCCATATTGTTCTTTGATTCTCTCTTTCGTTTCATGATCTATGACAAGGTTATCCTGTGCAAAGGTATAGCACATAGGAACACTTAACTGTATTAAAAGAAGTAATGCAACGGGTATAAGCACTTTTTTGCTTTGCATGGTTAGCTCCTAAGATCTCTGTTTTTGACCTTTTAACTTTTGTATCTACCATAATGAAAAGAACTTAAAAATGCAACAGAATGATGGGGAAATAATCCCTTTACAGCATTTTATGACCAGAATATAATGGTAAATAACAGCATTGATCTACATACTCTTGGTTATCGGGGTATAGCGCAGTCAGGTAGCGCGCACCCTTGGGGTCTAACTAACGCGTTAACGTAGTAAAGTATGCGTTATATCAACGTTTGTTGACCGCTGGACGAGACGGAAAGGGGCGCAGGTGTGCGCGGCTAACCTTACAAGGGGTCTGCGTCTTCTATCGTATAAATTAACGGTAGGGGGCGTTTTTGTTTTGGATAATCGGACAGGTAAACGGTATAAAAACGATAGGAAAACGAAGGGAGCAGCGAAGTCCCTTGACGAGTTGTTTGACATTTTTTGTCACGCAAAAATAGCGGAAGGGCGCTCGAAGCGGACGTTGGAAATGTATCAAGAAAGTTACAATTATCTCTGCGATTATCTGGATGAGGTTAACGTTGAGCGGTCGATGACTGCAATAACGCCAGACTTATTACGGTCATATATTGCGTACTTACTCCACAGTAAGCGTAAGTTTGATAACCATCCGCACAAACACGAGCGAGATAAGACGATAGGACTTTCGCCAGTCACTGTCAATACTAAGCTTAAGTCGATAAGGACAATGTTCCGATTTCTGGAAGATGAGGGTCATATTGACCGCGACCCGACCGCAAAGATAAAGAAGGTCAAGGAACCAGAGAAAAACATAACTATCATGAGCTCAGAAGATTTAAAGAAGATACTTGCACAACCAGACCAACGGACATATGCGGGGTTCAGGGATTACGTTATCATTAATGTATTGATTGACTCCTTCATGCGGATAAACGAAGTTCTCACCTTAAAGAAAACGGAGGTAGATACAGAAGAGGGCGCATTATACCTAAGCGAGTTGATAACTAAGTCTAGACGTGGAAGAACTGTACCAATACAGCAACGGACTGCGAGACTAATTCGTGAGCTACTGAAGGAATGTGAAGAATTTAACTCGGAGTACGTATTTCTTACGAATTACGGAGGCCCGCTTCGTGACGACCGGTTTCGTGATCGGCTAAAAGGCTACGTAAAGGCAGCGGGACTCAAGATGCGTGTACATCCCCACTTATTCCGGCATACGTCTGCAACTATGTTTCTTGAAAATGGCGGGTCAGAACGATACCTAGCGGGTATTATGGGGCACTCGGACCTGCGCATGGTTGCGAAGTACACACATCTTTCAGATGCATCGATTAAGGAGAAGCACGACCAGTTTACGCCTATGAATAACGTGATTGGTCCGTTACAGAAGGAACGTAAAAGAAAAAGGTAAGCACATAGCGTTCATCTCTTCGGAGGTGGGCGTTATTTTCTAAGAGAGTATAAAATAGTAGGCAGGAAGAGGGAGGTGTTGTATAATTTAGGCAAGCAAGGCATAGCAAAAAGCGGCCACCTAGGGGGTGCCGCCTATGACCGTATATGAAACATTGTCACTCATGATAATGCTCGTAGCACTTGTCATCGAAATAAGACGCGAAAAATAACCGACCATCCCACAAAAGATACCGGTTATCTTCCGTAATTTCATACCTAAATAGGGCCGTGCTATGTCTTGCAATATTAGCGGCCTTTTTCTCTTTGTAATGCGTTACATTGTTTATTTTATTATACACTAAGCATTGACTATAAACAATAGTATTATTATTTTGACTATATAAGATGAAAAAATTCATGTAACAGGGAGTTTGTTGTTATTTTTTTTGTGTAACTGTAGTGACAGTGGCCTATCTCGATGGTATTATTTAGGTAAACGTGAGATGGCGGAGGGGATTCGGTTGATTAACGGTGTTGTAAAGAGCGATGCACCGACGGAAAGGCAAGAGCAACGAAAGAGAAGTGCGCTCGCGTTCCTCGGATGGACGTTTGTTGTACTCTCGTTGTTGTGGTTTCCTGTGGTAACGTCGCCGATTGCGGTTATACTCGGATTCCTTACGAAAAAGGTTGAAGGTCGCGATATACAAGGGCCAGTAATTATGGTTGCTGCTATTGCTTGTGGTGTGCTCGGGGTGCTGGGCGGGGTGTATGCGGGTGCAATGAGAAATTAGATAGTGGAGGAGTTGACGAAGTGGCCCTCGAAAAAGCGGCGTTTTTCAATACTAGATCGTACATGGCGGAAATGTTTAATGATGCTCTTTATTATCTCCAAGAAGGGAGGGCTTCTAATGATGAGTTTGCACAATACAGATTTTATAGGTCTGCCCTCATAAACTTTTGCTCATCAGCGGAAGCGGCAATGGCAAAAATAGTACATAATCATCTTAGGCAGAATGAGGGTTCTTTGAAGAATAATTCGGATCGGGGTCTATTAAATAGTTTTAACAATGCTGATATCCTTCCTCCGGAGGGGTTCAAGACAATTGGAGACAAAATAAAGACGGTTGAACGATTATTTAAACAGAAATTTACGAAGGATAGCAAGAAAGCGTACATAAACCTAACTAGGTTAAGAAATAAGATTATTCATTATGATTCCTCCTACGCTTCAATTGTATATGAGAATGGGACCGTAGAGAAAATGGCGAATGATGCTCCTGAAATAGTCGATGCTTTTATAACTGAATTATTCAAATTGTATGGATATAATTCGGTGGATGGGTTTCAATCAAAGCGCACACCTAGTTATTAAGCGTATTTTCACCGTAAATAAGCGCCGTCACTTCGCTCTGAATACCCACGTAAGGGTAGCGCCATAAACGCCTAATTTAAAGTTAAAAGCCCGTGTCCTCAACGCAGAGGATTACGGGTTTTTCGTTGTTTATATAGTGCCTCCGCAAGTTCCCGTGCTTCACGCTCGGCCTTCAGCGCAGCCTTTACTTCACGCAGCTCGCGGACGGTCATTTCGTCGACGGTTTTAGTCGTGCCAGTTGACGGAATGGTGTGCGGAGAAGAGACGAAGGACGAACGGTCGATGTCGGATGGTAGCGAGAGCATTTCGAAGATTTTTCCGACATCCAAGTGTTGCGACGTCGCAACATGAGGGAATTGAACGGACGCCTCAATAAAGCGATGCGCTCTAGTCCGGTCGAAGTCCACGTGTTCCTCAAGCCAGCGTATCCACCCGCCCGCTTCCTCACGTTGTTGAGCGAGTTTCCTTACTTCCCGGTCCGTACTGTTTGATTTCGCATCGCGTACGGACTTGAGACGACGGCCGATTTCGAAGATAGCTTCGCCCGCAACACGCTTGTATGCGTTGATTTCCGCAGTTATCGTAGGTAAATCGGATGATAAAGTTGCGACTTCACTCACGTTAATTCCTCCTTTCATTACGTATGTTGCCGATAACCAATTCGAGAAATATCGGCACCAAAATCTGAACCTTGCTTACAAAGCTCGAATAAAGGGATTTTTTTAAGGGATAATAAAACTGCAGGTATCAAAAAAATATAACTTAAGGAGTGGGTATACATGGCACTAACCGAACCCATTGTTAGGGAAGCTTTAGACAAATTTTTTGATGCAACAGCTATGGGAAACGAGGGGCGGGCAGACGTAGACCGTTTAATTATTGATGGAACCAAGATAGAATTTAGAGTAATTATTGTACACAAACATGTACAAAGATTTTTAGGAAGAAGAGTTACTATATATAGTTTAACTACAGATGTTGAAGGTAAGGTAGATGTTCTAAACCCTGACCCAGATGCCGTAAGCTACACAATCAAACACCCATTTGGGAGTCTTTCTGTGAGTTTGTTAGATGTAATCCAAATATTAGCGGCACTAGCTTAGTAAACAAAAAGGATCGCAGCCCATACGAGGGGTTAGCGATCCTTTTTGTCGTTTTGATTGGTACATTCTTCGGCATTCGTGGGTATGTACTCAATACGAATTAGTTTTGTTATATCTTCTATCTCCAGAACATTAATAATTTTCTCCAATACTTGACGGGGAAACATTTTATTCTTGTTTCTAACCAACTCCGAAATCGTAGCCTCTCGAATACCAGTTAATTCTGATAGCTTTTTCTGCTCCCATCCTTTTTCAATTAGAAGATTTTTTAAATCACAGATAAGTATCCTATTGCTCAAAATTTTACCACCTCTCTCATGTAAGCAAGGTATCAATAAAAATTACGAAATACGTAATTTAAAGATTGACAATTACGCAAAACGTAATTATAGTTAGATTACGAAATACGTAATCGAGATTAAAAAGGTTCCATCTTTTGCGCAACAACGTACCGTAAAGAAGCATCACCGCCAGGGTGTCGGTTAAAGCTACGCCCGCAACTCATCTTATAATCCCGCTAGGAGGCGCAATCATATGTCAATCACGTTAGGTTTCATCCGTAATCGTCGCGAAAGTAACGTTATCATCACGGTCGGAAGCGGCCGCACTCGCCAAGAACTCCGCGTTACATCGGAATTATTCTTCACTATTATACCGCAAGCTAATCCGTATCTCTACGGTGACATTGTTGAGGCTACTCCGGCACAGCTCGTTGAACTCGGTTTTGAGTTGGACGCAGAAATGAAACGGGAAGTCTTCCGTGTTGTTCGTCCGCTAGTTACGCCGGCTCAAGTCCGCTATGTACTCGATCCGATCACAGGGAACTACATAGTTCGGTACGTCGGCACGCGTCAGGAGCTCGTAATACAGGCGCGGGCGTTCTGGCGGATAACCGGAGTCAATCAACGGTCACCACTCGGTAGCTTAACGTTGTCAATGGACGTCATGAATGAACTCGGATTCATCGTCAAGAAGGGAGGCGTCCAGATTGAACGCAGTAAGCAATTTATTAACTACGCGTAACATCGTATTATCGCGTAAGAATCGCAAACGTATTGTCGCAATTCTTAAGTTTATTTACGCTGTCGTGTTGATAGCGCGAGAGGTGTTGACGTAATGTCGTACTTGGAAATATTCACGGATTATCGGCTGGGTTCCGAAACGACGAGCGAGGCGTTAATGATCGCGTTTCGGTTCTATGTTCTCGCGGTCGGCAACGTATTAGAAAGTCTGCACTTCACCGATGCCGAACGAATTGAGACGTTAAAAGAACTAAATACAGCGTTTAACAACGTATTTACGAATGGGAGCGTTTGAGTATGGGCGAGTCAACCGAATTAGAACGGGCGGCGCTGGCCTACGGACCTTACGATCTGCCGCATATGTATGAAGTCGTAGAGGGCGTTTTATACGCGGATCACTACTTTTTCCACCTTGAGAACGGTATTTTATGGCTTCGTCACGTCCGCAAAGTCGACCATCCGGAGCACACGCACTTATTTATCGACGGGGATTCCGGCGGCCTTCAACTCGCGAATAACGTTCAGCGCGACTTATTAGAAGTAGTCACAGAAACGCTCGACCGGCTCCGGGCAATTGACGGTTTGACGCTTCTAATCGACGAATTGCTATGGCTCGATGATCGTGGTGATCTCGGTCTCAATCTCGTTAAGAAGAAGGGATAACGCGCACTCCGATGAACCTGAACGCAAACGGTTCGACGCCAATCGTTCCGTCTACTTAAATGGGGAGGAGACGCGCGTGTATTATCAGGCTGCCTTTGCGCCAACATCGGCGGCTAAACGTTTCATGTCCGTACCTTCCGACGCCAATCGGAGGGATCGCTATGCGGACGCTCGGCCTGCGCTAACAGGTCGCTGCTTTAAATCCCCGGCCATCCGTAGACTGCGCGCCAACGCATGTACTGCGGTTTGGCCGGCTTCGATAATTCCTACGTCCGGATACGGCAATATCCGTCAGGCAGGCGTAGTTAATATAGATTTTTCATCCTCGGACGATCGGCCGGTAAATCCGGTTCAGGCACCGGTCGTCTGCTTGTTATATCAGATTAATACGAACATGGGTTTCGGTTGGTTTCAGAAATTAAAAAAGTTTTAACCTATTATAATTAGGGAGAAATCCTACTTAATAAGTTAGATGAGGTGAATTCAATTCACATCACCGACGCTCTTGGCAGGGAGCAAAGAACCTTTGTTAATCAGCAGGTAGGTTCATTTTTAATGTTATTTTTGGCCAGTAACCATGAAGTCGGTTAACTTCTCGGGCAAGTCCATCAAGGTCCGGAAACATCGTATAGTCGGTCACACCTGCCTGTAGTAAGAAATTATCTACATCTGTTAGCACTGTTAATGGTAGATTGACTTTAACAAGATTACCTCCCCGTATCAGTGCACCGTCGTGTTCCTCATCAAGAGGGAGCATTGAATTGCCTTGCATGGTGAATACCCCTTGTTGGCTGACCATGCGATTGCTGTTTCTTACAGGATATAGGGCAGTTGAATTTTCGGGAAATCTTACACCGTTTCTTTCAAAGAGATAATCTTCGTAAAGAGGACCTTCATATGGTACTAAAAATTGGGTTTTTCCTCTTGTCAACTTATTTAAGGACGTAGGGACAAGCATCCAGAAGCAAGCATCCTGATATGTTCTCCACGAACTGCGAGCAAAGAACAGAGCTGTCGTAAAGGA
Organism: Paenibacillus sp. FSL L8-0158; assembly: GCF_038592965.1. Classification (GTDB taxonomy): domain Bacteria; phylum Bacillota; class Bacilli; order Paenibacillales; family Paenibacillaceae; genus Paenibacillus; species Paenibacillus polymyxa_D. The sequence goes on from NZ_CP151949.1 coordinate 1,590,238, forward strand.
TTCAGACCAATCTAGTAATCTTGTCTTAACTCCGTGGTGTTGCATAAGGTAAAGTAAGTTCCAATCTCGTTCTGTGTGGTGGAGGTGTCCGAGATTTAAAAACTTGCGATATGCCATAATTTCGAGGTGCATAAAGTTTTCCAACTTATTTTGCTTCTCTCTGAAGAGACCGGAGTGTAATTGAAAGTCGGAGTTTGAGTGACCACGAAACCATACTGTCTTTTTCTCTGCGCAAAAATCATTAACTAAGTTCAATATGTCTATCCACTCTTCTGAGTATGTCATCGAAGGATTCTTCTTTCTCTTTAAAATTAGGTATATATTATTATATCCAATAGTAAATTTTCGACAAAATAGCTATGGATTCCTGCATGTGTACATGTCTTGGTTGCCTTTTTCGCAGTCTTAAAGCTATATAAGTATAGAGTTTCTGTGTAGCTTTTTACGTTTTACCCTACATTTTTCTTGATTTTGTGGCTATACGTTATGAGGAAGTAGAATGTTGTGGGTAAGCTCCACAAATATCTTTCTGATTGTGAGCTCTTTCACCGTATATTCTATCCGTTTAGTTATCTATATGTAGTGAGGGAACTAGTCTCGTCACAGATTTCCTGCGCCTTTTTGCGTTGTTTGGTTGTTTTTTACGTTGTTTTGTGGCTATACGTTATGAGGAAGATTTGAACATGTTTTTACGTTCTATACCTGCATTTTGCCTGCTCAGTTACCTACGTATATGAAGGGGTCGCCGTAACGCGGTCTTATTCCCGTTGGGAACGCCTGATGCGAGTAAACTCCGCACACCCCTACGTTATTTCTAAGATATACCTATATTTTAACCGCTCAGTTACATACGTGTATGAGAGGACTGCGAAAATTTCTCCGTTTTGACCCTGTTTTTTGTCCGTTTAGTTATCTATACGTTATGAGAAAAACTTTTTTCGGGGGTGAGGTTGCTTTTATGGTAATCTCAAGGCTCTATATGTGAAAGTAGAATCGCTCTCGTACTGTTTGCTTGGCGGTATGACGGCGATCTTTTTATTTACACTACACGCAAGAAATCTTGCGCAATTAAAGGAGGCTAACGTTATGATTATCGATTTTACCACCGTCAAAAAGCTGCGGCTGGTCTACCGTCTATCCCTTGCGGAAATGGCGGCCTTACTCGGCGTGTCTGAATCGCATCTATGGCGCGTGGAGAAAGGAGAACGCCCGATTAATGAAACGATGCGCCGGCGCTGTGTTGAGGAACTCGAACTTACGCCCGATAAATTAACACGCCTACTCGATATATACCGGGATACGTTACTACCGGGGAAGTAGACGCTGCAACGGTAGATATGGCGTGTTCATACGCTTTAGCTTCCGCGTCGCTACGCTCCTACGGACATCCGCCCCTACCGGGACGTCTGTACATATTCTAAACGCGAGAAAGATTATGGTAGAGCTATATTTTCACCGTGCCGTCTTTTGGGTGCGGTGAGGCAACGACCGAAGGGAGGCGGCAGTATGGTGTTATGGTATATACACATGTATTCTGCGCGTCCAAGAAGAAAAAAAGAATAAGACTTACTATAGGGATAGAATCTCCGAAAAGTCGATAAAAACAGAGGAAAGTCGCGCCAGACCTGGGTTTTTAGCCTCTACTCACCAAAAAGTTATGTAGTCGAAAAGCTGGGTATCTGGCCGATTTTGTAGTCGAAAAGCTGGGTATTTTTCACTAGGGAGGGGTAACATGAGCAATTCTGATAAAAGATCACGTGCCAATCAAGTTTGGAGAAACCTACCGCAAAAGACGAAGGGGGCTGCGATCGTAGCGCAGGAGCGTGCGGATAAACTGCTAGCAGAAGCCGGACTTTCCTCTACGATTGACACAGTCATCCGGACAACTGAGGCGCAGGCACGCGGGGCGCGTAACGTCACAGTACTCGGCCAATGGGCGGAGGAGCACGGAGGTTTTGTGTTCGCGCTCTTTAAAGGCTGCGAAACATTTATCGAGCGGTTCCCGTCGCTTAGTCAATCTGATTATGCCCGTGTAATGTTCCTCGGGACTTATACGAGCTACGACGGCGGCAGGCTCCAGCACGACAACGGGCGGCCCATTAAACGCGCCGGCCTTGCCGATCTCATCGGCATGCACCGTACTAGCTGCTCAGAATTGTATAGGAAGCTGGTCGCAGAATCAATCATCTCGGAGGACGAGGAAACCGGGGACTTATACATGAACCCGTCAATATTCTATCGTGGCGAGATCAAGAAAGAGAACACATACGATCTTTCCGAGTACCGCTATATCTGTATGTTTCGCAATACTGTACGCAGCTTGTATGAGACTTACGGAAAAGGCCGTGAAGTCAAACAATTAGCGATCCTCTACGCGGTGCTTCCATTTATCAACTTCAACACTAACATCGTATGTTTTAATCCGGAAGAGACGCAAGAAGACCGGCTGCAACCGATGGACGTCGAGAGACTCGCGGCATTACTCGGGTATAAGGACGCGCAGAAGCTTCGCAAAGCACTCGACGCGGTTAAACTCAACGGCAAGAACGTTTTCCTGCTCGTGCCCGACGTCCATGATAAACGGAAGCGCCGGGTTATAGTTAATCCGCGAGTTGTCTTCGCAGGGTCAGCGGAAAAGCTGGCAGCGATTAAAGTTCTCTTCAATTAAAAACGCATCACCAAGGCGGCCCGAATTTCGAGGCGGCTTATTTGTCGTACCCAAAAGGAGGGCCTTACGTGGGTAACAAGATATGGCGGATCGACTCGGACAACCTTGCAGCTTACACAGAGGATGCTACCGTTATAGCGAAGATCAAGCGTAGCTATTCGGATTTTCACATCATGGCCGAGTATTTCCGATTCGGCAAGTTAATCGCGATTCAGTATCGTGTACCGGAAGCGCGGAAACGGTCGATCAAGCGCCTGTTAAATTGCCAAATCAGCGCATGACGGCGAGTACCCTATACGTTGAATTAGCGTGGTATTAGCGTATTAGACAAGCGGAGGAACTATGACCCTCGGCTTATTTTTGCGCGTCTGAAATCAAGCGAAAACACGGAAATGAGTACGAATTATGCACGGTTTTAACGGGAGGTGAGCTAGTGAGTGATCGAGAGGACGCGGCTACATATTGTCCGTATTACAAGCCGGATTCGAGCTGCGTATTGCTTCACGCGATGTCAAAAGCGGATAAGCGGTGTAAAGCCTGGCGCGGCGATGATTCCGTACAATGTCGATATTTGAGTACACAAGTAGCGAGGAGGTAGTAAACGTGAATCCGCAGTATCAAACAGTCGTAACATACGCTGATGTTTCCGTGACATTCGGTGACTCCGTATCCCGCGCGTGGATTCGATTCGCTGCGCCTATGATCGCGGAAGAGGAACGAAAACGTAGACGAAGGGGGAAACCGAAATGAGCGATCAATGTACGCAAGTTATCCATAAGCAAGAGGGCGGCCAGGATATCGTCAAGATTTATGATGCGTCCGGCATTGATACACTGACAGGGACTTGGCCTGTTGATGCAGAGAAGACACCATTAGAAAGCGCCGTTGATGCGCTATGGTCCGGGTACTTCGAGGTACAAGACCGGCGTCACCTTTTCAGGAATTATCCGGTTGCTGTGGTGTCAAACGTCAATGGAGCGGTGGATCAGTTTGTTAAAGAGTTTGAAGGGGAGGAATCAGCGTGAGCAAATTCATTAACTCAAAAACGTGGACAGGCGGCGTCGGTACCGGCGACGAGATCGCCAGCATCGGCCCGTCACTCGGTATCAGTCGGAAGGAGTCGGATAAGCCGGCGAGAGTAAAGCGTAAATCCGGTGTAGTTTCGTACTTTAGCGATCGGGGCTACGGGTTCATCTCGTCCGGTGAGGATCGCGTATTCTTCCATCTATCCGACTGCGAATCGTTCGATACGGCGGAGGTGCCGGTCGGCTTGCACGTGAGTTACGTATTAACGGAGGGTAGAGGCGGCAAGCCTGCGGCGAAGGACGTACAAGCAAACTAAACTAAAAGGGGAAATGAAAATGAGTTACGCAAAAGCAAAGGCAAGTTTACAGAGAGCACGCGAAATTGAACAATCCTCAACTGGTATGATGCTGGAATATAAAAGGAAACTCTCCGCTGAACTTTCACAGATAGAATCGGACCGCCGCCTCACCGAAGAGGGCAAGCAGGAGGTCAAAGCCGAAGCTAAACAAAATTACGCGATTGAATTCTTGCAAAAAACACACACGATGAGACAAAAGTACGTCGCGAACATCAAAAAGACAATCCAGGAAGCCGAAAAGGTGATTTACACGCCGCCGAGAAAGCCGGATGCGACGAAACTCGGCCGATTTGAGGACGCTTTCCGGTCACTGAAAACGGAATTAATGTTCGCCACGTCGCAGAAGTCGGCGTTTGATAAGCTGCGCGGCTTCATCGAAAAGTTGGATGACCCGTACCTTGCGAAGCTTGTCCGGGACGACTTTGCGGAGCTCACAACGAAAGTCCTCGCTACTCCAGGGGACGGTAACTCCCAAAAAGGCACTGGCGCTGCGGCGGTAACGACTTCCGTCCGTAGAGAACTCGGCGAGATGTACGACGGTTTGATGAGGCCGTTTCAAAGCGAGGATTTTCGCGGGGCCAGCGAAGTCCTTGAGATTGCGCAAATGCTCGTTGAGGATTCACGCATTCACCGTAGCGTTATCGTAAACAGCGCGGCAGAAGAAACTTTTGGGGCGGATTATGCGCGCTATATCAACGATACGGATTCGTTTTTTGTTAAACATCCAGAATACACGCCAGAGCCGTTTGTGGACGAAGAGGGGGACCGTATCCGCCAAACTGAGGAAGACTTGGCTTGGATTTATAAAGACGACAAGAATCAGACGTTAAGCGTTGGGGCAGGAAAGGCGGCGGAGTAATGAGCGATGGTGTTTTAGAGACCGCAAATAAACGCCTTGTCCGGGCGGAGTTTCTGGTCGTGTCAAGAAATGCTGGCGTGCTTCCGGATGCACTCGACGCCGCGTACACACTGGCGGACTTGTCCGGCGTATCCATTGACGATAACGGCAAGGTGTGGGGAGTTGATGACGCGATTGAAACACTTAGGACTAGAAGTGGTTATTTATTTGCACCAGTAGAGCCAGTGAAGCCGAAAGCTATTGGCAGTTGGTACTTATAAGTTGGCCGAAGGAAGCGAAGGCGGCGCAACAAAGATAAAGGGGGAATACGAATGAGTAAGTCTAAACTACCGGACAGCGTTCTCACAGATATGGAGCGCGTAACGCCCGTAATTCGGTTGATTGAATCGGTCTTAACGCACAAGCGTCCCGGTTCGTATGATTTCGCAGATAGCTTTCCTGAGCAGGCGGCGCTATGGAGCGAAGTGGCCGCAAAATTTGAAACGTCGGACAGGGCGCGTGTACAAGCAATGGGATTCCGTATGAAGAAGTTACTCCCCGCGATCGACGACGTAGACGAAGCCGTCCGGACTGGAAAAGGCGTAGTAGGACCGGCAATGGCCGTTTACAAGGCGTTGGGACTCCTGGTGCGTGCGATCGAAAGGACGGCGATCTAAATTTCATTCGATCTGATAGGACACTTGCGCCTAGTCGACGATATGAGCCGTCCCATGCGCAAGGCTTTTAGCAGCATAACGAAGTTCGGTGTAGCGGCGACAGGACTCGGCGTAGCCGTAACCGGAGTATCCTTTGCGGCAGACTCCGTCAAGAAAGCGATGGATTTCGAATCGCAGATGAAGACGGTCCAGGCGTTAACGGGCGCGACAGACGAGCAGACGAAGGCCATGCAGCAGCTTGCGCTCGAACAAGGCGCATTAACGAAATATAGCGCACTTGAAGCCGCACAAGGGATCGAGGAGCTTTTGAAAGCGGGCATGTCCACCGCGCAGGTCCAAGCGGGCGGTCTTAACGCAGCGCTCAATCTTGCAACAGCGGGAGGTCTCGGCCTAGCGGAATCCGCGGAGATTATGTCGACCTCGCTCAACTCATTTAAGAGAGAAAGTTTAACTGCGGCCCAAGCTGCGGACATTCTCGCCGGGACTGCGAACGCGTCCGCGACTGACGTGCATGATTTGCGTTATTCACTGGCGCAAGTTGGGGCCGTGGCAGATCAGGTCGGCATGTCATTTAAGGATACGAATACCGCGCTTGGACTTTTCGCCAACAACGGTGTAAAAGGCGAGTCAGCAGGTACCTCCTTGAAAACATTCCTTTCCAACTTAACGCCGATGACGGACAAGGCGTATGGCCTGTTCGAGGACTTTAATTTGCTTACTGTTAACACAACGGACGCGCTGGCGTATATGTCCAAAAAGGGTATTAAGTCGACTGGTACTTCCGTCCAGGCTGTTACGAAGGACCTTGAGAAATATATAGCAGCACAGCGAGGGCTTAAAGTCGGTACGGCCAAGTCTGCGAAGGAAACGAAGAAGTTTCTTACGGCGAGCAACCTCGTACACTCTGCGTTTTATAACGAAAAGGGCGAGATTAAAGACCTAGCGCAAGTAGCGGACCTGTTACAGAATCGTTTCGGTAAGTTGACGAGAGAACAGCGTCAAACTTATCTGTATACGATGTTCGGGTCCGATGCGATTCGCGCGGGTAACATCCTCTTCAAAGAAGGGGCGGCCGGTGTCGAGAAGTTCCGACAAGAAATGGCGAACGTAACGGCGCTGTCAGTAGCAACCAAGAAGATGGACAGCGCAGCGGGTGCGGTCGAGCAGTTCCAAGGCGCAATCGAAACGTTGCAGATTTCCGCGTTGCTCCCAACGATGCCGATCTTAAAACGACTGGCGCAGGCGGCTTCGGAGTTCGTCGTTAAGTATACACCGCAGATTACCGCAGCCGTACAGAGCGCAGTAACAACCGCTAAGACGTTCCTCAAGGATAACTTTATTAATAACCCTGAGTTTACGAAGCTTCCAGACATTAAAAGTAAAGTCGCGTTCGCCTTCGAAAAGATAGAAAAGGCGTTCTCCCATTGGTGGAATGGTGGGGGACGAGAAGCTGTAGAGAAATTGACAGCACAGGTCGTTCAGTTCATGGCATCGTCTCTGGAAGCAGCCGTACCAACGTTTGTGAGTGTCGGGTTGAAACTTGGTTCTGGATTAATTGACGGGATACAAAAAGCGATCGCTAATGACCCTATCGCTAGTGCGGTGCTTAACGGTGGTGGCGGTGCGATAGTTGGCGGTGTGTTTGGTCCTGGCGGTGCGCTCGCAGGGGCTGCAATAGGTGCAGGCGGTGGTGCATCTAACGTCTACATTGGCCAGGGAGCGAAGTCTCTTGGATCGAGCGACGCTGTGAACGGGTTCTTTGACTGGACGAATAAGCACTTACCTACGTGGATGGGCGGTGTACCAGACGATCAGTTGGCGGCACATAACGCTGAACGTCGAAATAAGCTCGGCAATAAGCACGCAGGCGGACTCGACCGAGTACCTATGAACGGTTATCCCGCTACACTCCATCGCGATGAAGCGGTCTTAACGAAGCACGAGGCGTCCGAATGGCGCGACCAGCAGCGTGGTAAGGGTGGTTCAGGAGGCGTGAACATATATCTCGGAGGGGTCACGATTAACCACGATTCTGACATCGAGGTACTGTGTGGGCGTCTTGTAAAAGCGTTGTCACGTGCTTAATCTTCAGGGGCGGGCTGCGGCTCGCTCTTTTACTTACGAAAGGGAGACGATTGAATTGATTGACGTCGCACGTTTAACTGAGCGGTTACGCCAAATTCGCATTGATCAAGGACTAGACCCGTACCCGAAGCCTGTTCCTAAGTTCGTCAGCACTCCGCTGGCGCTCGCTATAATCGGTCGACTCAAACCGTTTACCGCGATCGTAGTTAAATATGCTCGGTTACTGGCCGAGGGCGAGGTTACGCGTATTGATACGGACAGGCTTTCCCAATACGTTGAGTATACAAAGCTACTGAAACACGTGGAGGAGAAGTTTTACGGCGTACCGGGCTTGGGCGTTGAGCTATCTCTCGGAGTTATCAACCGCGTAAACAACGCAATAGACGAAGATAAGCTGGATACACTCGATGTTAACGCTCAAGTGCGGAGTCTTCATATTGCGCTTAAGTGGTTGACGAGTAGGGACACAATGAAAAAGGCGGGAGCATTTAGCGATGAGGATACGTTTCAAGCCGCAATAGCTGATGTGAGGAAGCGTATAGAGGAGGAGTCCGAATGAGTTCACAGCGTATACGACTGGAGGAACAGCTTACACCGCAGCAGCAACGAGCCGCGCAATTACTCGTATCCAACGAGTGGGGCGAACTACTTTCCGACGTTGGAAAGAAGCGTACAATGCAGGAGCTTGCGGACGAACTCGGCATAGCGCGCTCAACACTGTACGAGTGGAAGGCGCAGACGACGTTCGCTGCCTACGTCAACTACCTGGCCGAGCGTCAACTTGATTCTATGCGGTCGACCGTGTACACTCAGTTGATGAAAGCGATAATGGGCGGTAATAACGGTATGCCTTCCGTAAAGGCAATCGATTTGTTCATGCGTAGATACGGGTTGCTAACGGATCGGACGGAGGTTGTCGATATGCGTGAAGAGGTCGAGAACAAACGTAGATCGGACGAAGCTATCCGTAAAGACATCGAAGAGTTGGACCGACTGCTCGCGGGATAATCCGACGATTCCGGACAGATAGCCCGTTTTACCTACACGAAGCTCCCGACGCACGTCCGCCTTACAACTCGGGGGTTGACTGGCGCGGGGGCTTCCGTAATGGCGGATTTACGCTACACATTCCGGCTGCATACGCAGTGTATAACGGGCGTGGAAACCAGCGTATTTCACTGCATACGTTACCAGCGGGTAGGCAGCCGGATAGGGTGCAAAGCCGCGTAGCTACGGGATTTATACGGATTATACGTTGGTAATGTATATACAGTGCATAGGGTACATTTATGCAGCGTAGTATCAACCGCATAACGGCGCGGGTTCCGAGCGCAGACATATTCGCATAATATGGATTTTGTGCACATGTCCGTGAATATACGCTGCATAAAAGGTGACCGGGTGGTACGTATGGCTGCGTGTGTCCGATCGAAATTAACGCTTATTTACGCTATCAAAAGCGAATGAATAAGCGTATTTTTGCGTGGTGATTGCGAGGGCCGTACCCCCAAGCGCCCCCTCGCGCGGCCCGGAATCTGGTGTACGAAATTTCGGCGTATCAAAATAAACTTCCGGAAATTATAAAGCGCTTGTCTACGGTTGTGATCCGTGGGCGAGCGCTTTTTCTTCGTTTATACGGTCAAAATTACGCAAGTGTGCGCGGTGCTCCCTACGTCATAAACCCGCGTAGCTATCAGATTTTCCTATGCAGGTGTGCGCGGTTAATTATTGCAAGGGTGCGCGCCTATCCGCTATAATAGGAAATATACGGTAGTTGACCGCTGGACGAACGTAAAGAAAACGTTGATACACCGCGGTTTACATGCACTTGGTTATCGGGGTATAGCGCAGTCAGGTAGCGCGCACCCTTGGGGTGGGTGAGGTCGTGGGTTCGAATCCCGCTACTCCGATTTCAATCAAAATGTCCTGCTGATGCAGCTAATGCGTCTGCTGGGCGTTTTTTTTTTTGAATATTACATACCCTATTAGTCTTTGTCTCTACTGGGTTATGACGAGCTAGTCGCATGCAACGAATGTATGAAGCCACCTTTGCGCTGGATTTGGAGGCAGAAGTGGCAATCCACAATCGCTGGCGGAATGGTCTGCTGTTTGACTTTTTTAATTTGCCTATAAAGATTCCTGAAGGGTCTTGGAAGAAGTGCTGTAATCAGCATAACGGGGAAGCACAATAGTGTAGTATATTCCTACAATAACGGTACAGACCCCAACTAATAAAAACAAGATTTCAATTGAAATAAATGAAGGAAAGCTAACAGCAATGAAACCTAATGTAAGAGACTGGGACAGCATCATTAACGGATTAATCAAACCTTGCACACGTCCCATCATTTGAGGATCTACAATACGAGGGAGCCATCCTCCTATACCAATGTTAATGAACGGAAGGATCAGTGCGATGAAAAAGTTGATAATCAGGAAAGCATAGATGTGGTTAACAAATCCAAGTATGCACATACCCATTCCGGCTACCAGAACTCCCGCTGCAATCATTTGGTGTAGTTTTAGCTTGGTAGAGATGAGAGAAGCGATTAGAGTACCAAGCAACACACCAGCCCCAAAAATAATACCCGTCCATACCATATACTGCTCATAGTTGCCTGGAGCTAGCTTGTATTTAAGAATAAACATCGGTAAAACGCTAAAACCACCATTTAAGATACCGAACATAAAAAAGCCTGAAACCAACCAAAGCAATAGTCTGTTGCGTAATATGTAAAGAAATCCTTGTTTAAAATCGATCATGACAAGTTTGAATTTTAATTGTTTAAATTGATGTGCCCCGTTCGGAAGGCGTACTTCCTTGGGGATTTTGCAGGAACGAATAAGCAGTGCAGACACAATAAAAGAAACAGCATCAATGAGGATGGCTCCAGTAATTCCAAAATGCCAGTAAACGACGGCCCCGAGAGTTCCTCCGAATAACATGAAAAGACTCCCCATCATTTGATTGAGGCCTGCGGCAATGGTGTAATCATCTTCGCTTAATATCCCCTGTATAATGGCACTTTCGGCTGGAAAGAAAAATTTGGAGGCAGCACTACGGATGAAGAGGAGGGCAAATATCAAAGGGATTGAATCGACCCAAATAAAAATAAGCAAACATAAGGATAAAAAAGCGCTGATCCAGTCACAATTAACAGCAATTTTTTGTCTATCCATCCGATCTGCCAGCACTCCAACCACGAGAAAAACTACCAGCATTGGGAGTGAATACATTAACTCGGCAAGCGTTGCATAATAAGGCTGATTTGTAAACCGTTTCAACAAATAAAACATGAATGCAGTAACCCCGATAATTCCTCCCATTTGTGAGGCGAAGGTTGCCAGAAAAAACCTGACATAATTCTTGTTTCTGAGTACTTGTTTTAGTCCAGTCACAGTTCCATCCCTTTCGCTTTCAAAGCGGTTTTTAGATGCCTAATTAAAATAATAGTGAAAAGTAGGAATATTGTACAGAAAAGTGACTTTAATGTCACTTTAAGTTGCCAGGTGTTTGATTCCTGACCCACAAATGAGTATCAGTCTCCAACTTTAATTAAGCTAAATCCTCGCCATTTGTAGCGATTAGTTTTTTATACTAGTCAAGCCTTTCTTCTTTTTGTGGAAAGGCTTCTTTTATTTGTCCGATATGTTGTCTGAAATAATCACCCGATTCATCTCATTTACGCATGGATATGTTGAGAAAAAGGAAATGCTCATAGCTAGAAAACTTTATACAATGGAAGAGGAATAAGAACTGTGAAATTCGACTTTTGATGCAGGATTTCATATAATGTGAGCATACTGTGAACAACTTAAACTGAAGACTTAAAAAATGAAAATGATTTCCGTCCAGCTATGAATTTCAAAATTTGACGGAGGGAACGAGATGACAATGGAAGAGAGCAGTAGACAGGTACCTTGGCAGGCGTATTACGGACCTAATTTAGGTTATGTGCAGGACCAGTATGAGAAGTATGTAGCGGACCCCGGAATGGTTGATCCGGCTTACCGCGAGCTGTTTGATCAATGGGGTGAGCCGCCACAATCCGAATACTCGGCTGCTTCCATGATAGACAACAAATTGCAAGGCCCCCCCACAAGTGCTTTGGGGCATCTTGATTCGAATACATTACAGAAAGCGGTTACAGCGGGCAAAATGGTATGGAATATCCGTGAATACGGACATTTAGCCGCCCAAATCGATCCGCTGGAACTGGATGCAGAGCAGGATACACGCTTGCTTAATCCAGCATCTTACGGTTTAACGGAACAAGACTTGAAGGCTTTTCCAGCCTCTTTAATATGGGATAACGCTCCTGCGGGAACACTTAACGGATGGGAAGCCATTCAACGGTTACGTGTAGCATACACAGGTCCGATTGCCTATGAATTTAGTCATATTCATAACGAGGAGGAACGACGCTGGCTGAACAGCTATGCAGAATCCGGTTGGTCCTCCAAGCCGCTCACCACACAGGAACGCAAGTCGTTGCTGGGCAGATTGGTAGAAGTAGAACAGTTCGAAGAGTTTTTGCATAAAACATTTGTCGGACAGAAACGTTTTTCCATTGAGGGTAATGATGTGCTTGTCCCTGTTCTCGACGAGATTATTCGTCTAACCACAAATGCAGGAGCAAGTCATGTCCTGATGGGTATGGCGCATCGCGGCCGTTTGAATGTACTGGCTCATGTGCTGGGCAAGCCTTACAGTAAAATTTTCTCTGAATTTCATCATTCACCGAATAAGGATTTAATCCCGTCGGAAGGTTCCACAGGAATTAACTACGGCTGGACTGGCGATGTAAAATATCATCTGGGTGCTGATCGTTTTGTAAAAGATGGAGGAGCAGTGCAGGCCCGTCTGACATTGGCGAATAACCCGAGTCACCTGGAATATGTGAATCCGGTGGTACAAGGATTTTCACGAGCTGCACAGGAAGACCGCAGTGAGGCTGGTTATCCGAAGCTGGATGTGAGCAAGGCAGCTACCATTATTATGCACGGTGATGCTGCTTTCCCAGGTGAAGGTATCGTGGCAGAATCACTTAATTTCACGAATTTGCGCGGCTTCCGCAATGGCGGTTCAGTTCATATTATTGTGAATAATCGTCTGGGTTTTACAACGGAAAGTGTCGATTCCCGTTCGACTCGTTATGCCAGTGATCTGGCTAAAGGCTATGAAATTCCAATTGTACATGTGAACGCGGATAATCCCGAAGCATGTATTGCAGCTGCTCGTATGGCTGGCGAATACCGCAATCGTTTCAAGAAGGATTTTCTGATTGATCTGATTGGTTACCGTCGTTATGGTCACAACGAATCTGATGACCCGGAAACAACACAACCGCTGGTATATCGTAAGGTGAAGAATCATCCGACGGTGAGTAAATTGTATGCTCAAAAGCTGATGAAGCAAGGGATTGTGGATGAAGCGTTTAGTGCCGGCCTCATTGAAAAGGTCCAAAACAGACTGAAGGAAGCGCATGAGCAGGTGAAGAATCAACCGGAACAAGAGCCGGAAATTACTCCTGTGAAGGCGAAAAAGAATCAGAATTCTGTGGTACGTACTGCAGTGGAATTGAAAAAACTGCGCCAAATCAATGAAAACTTACTCAAATGGCCACAGTCTTTTCACGTATATCCGAAGCTGGATCGAATTTTACAGCGTAGAAAAACCGCTCTGAACGAGGGTGAAAAGGTAGATTGGAGCTTGGCGGAGACGCTGGCTTTGGCCACCATTCTTGCAGACGGCAAGCCTATTCGTATGACAGGTCAGGATGCGGAGCGAGCTACATTTGCTCACCGTAACCTCGTGCTGCATGAGCCTGAAACAGGCCGTACACATTGCCCGTTGCATACATTGCCGGAAGCACGTGCTTCGTTCAGTATCCATAATAGTCCATTGTCTGAGGCATCTGTCCTCGGCTTTGAATACGGCTATAACGTGTATTCTCCTGAAACGTTAGTAATTTGGGAAGCACAATTCGGCGATTTTGCCAACTGTGCACAGGTTATTTTTGACCAATTCATTTCTGCAGGCCGTGCCAAATGGAAACAGAAATCGAGTCTGGTGATGCTGTTACCGCATGGTAGCGAAGGACAAGGACCAGAGCATACGAGCGCACGTCTGGAGCGTTTTCTCCAGTTGTCCGCTCAAAATAACTGGACTGTCGCTAATTTGAGCAGTGCCTCACAGTATTTCCATCTGCTGCGCCGTCAGGCGGCATTAAGCGAAAGTGAGGAAGCCCGCCCGCTGGTGATGATGTCGCCGAAGAGCCTGATTCGTAATAATCGTGTTGCTTCGCCTGCTTCTGAATTCAGCGAAGGAGCATTCCGTCCTGTGTTGGAACAGCCTGGTCTGGGTGCACGTCCAGATCGTGTAGAGCGCATTGTACTGTGCAGTGGCAAGATTGCCATTGATCTCGAAGAAGCATTGGAAAAGGATAAGAATGAGGCAGAAGAGCGTCTGCATATTATTCGTGTGGAGCAGTTATACCCTTTCCCGGAAGAGGAAATTCGAAATATTTTCGGCCGCTTCCCGCATGTTAAGGAGTTCGTATGGGCTCAGGAAGAACCTAAAAATATGGGAGCCTGGAGTTACATGGAACCTCGTCTGCGGAATGTTGTGCCACAGGGAGCGGAAATTCGTTACGCAGGCAGACCAGATCGTTCAAGCCCGGCCAGCGGTTATCAGCAAGTACACAGCCTAGAACAACAGCGAATTATTCAATCGGCGTTGAAGCAGGATTCCAAAAACAATATTACACTGGGGAGGTAGCGGCTGTGAGCGATATTATAGTGCCGGCAATGGGAGAATCCATCACGGAAGGAACAATCTCCAAATGGCTTGTGAAGGAAGGGGATTCCGTAGGACAGGGAGATGTTCTGCTGGAGTTGGAAACCGATAAGGTCAATCTGGAAATTAGTGCGGAAGAAGCAGGTGTGGTGCAGAAAATCCTTCGTCAGGAGGGAGACACTGTGGTTATCGGTGAAGCTGTTGGTCTGATCGGAAGCGGCAGTGGTAGTGCGGATTCAACCGTTGCTGGAGAAGTTGCAGCGACTCAAGCGCCTGAAGCACCGTCCATAGCGACTTCACCGTCTTCCGTAGGGGGCGGCGTTAAAGCAGAAGAAAAGTCTGCACCGCCTATTTCATCGAATAGCGACGGAAATGGTCAGACGGCATCACCATCTGCCCGGAAGTTGGCGCGTGAGCGCGGGATTGATCTTGACCAGGTACAGGGAAAGGACCCGCTCGGACGTGTGTTCCAGGAGGACGTAAAAACGCATAACAGCGCTGAAGTATCACGTGCAGCATCTATACCTGCGTCTCCCGCTACTAGCAAGCCTGCGCCTCCGTCTCCAGCTCAAACGGAGTACAGCAAGCCTGTGGAACGCCAGCGCATGTCTCGACGCAGAGCGACGATCGCTAAGCGTCTTGTTGAAGCACAGCAGACAGCTGCCATGCTGACCACTTTTAATGAAGTAGATATGACCGCCATTCTCGATGTGCGTAAACGCCGTAAAGATAAGTTTAAGGAAAAACACGATGTAGGCTTGGGCTTTATGTCCTTCTTTACAAAGGCAGTGGTTGGTGCTCTCAAGCGCTTCCCTACCGTGAATGCTGAAATTAATGGCGATGATATCGTACTGAAAAAATACTATGATATTGGGATTGCTGTATCTGCCAAGGAAGGTTTGGTTGTGCCAGTTGTGCGGGATGCCGATCGTCTTGGCTTTGCTGAGATCGAGAAGAGCATTGCAGATTTGGCTGGCAAAGCACGCTCCAATTCGCTTTCTCTAGCCGACTTGCAAGGAGGAACTTTTACCATAACCAATGGAGGTATTTTCGGTTCCCTGCTGTCTACGCCAATTCTCAATACGCCGCAAGTGGGGATTTTGGGAATGCATAAAATCCAACTTCGCCCGATTGCCATCGACGAGGAACGAATGGAAAATCGTCCGATGATGTATATCGCGTTGTCCTATGATCACCGGATTATTGATGGTAGTGAGGCGGTTCGTTTCTTGGTAACGGTCAAAGAATTGCTGGAAGATCCGGAATCATTGTTACTGGAAGGATAAAATAAATTAAATTAAATTAAATTAGGTAAGTGTATCTCCTCTTTACGTGTATGACAAAAGCAGACTCTTGCGAGTCTGCTTTTTTTCCTGCATAGTTATCACATAAGGCAACTGATATTACAGGCAGTAGATGTAGAGAAGGGAGGGAACTGTTTTGGACAAAGACTTGCGCTATCCGATAGGATCATTCGTTGTTCCAGACACCATTACAGAAGAACAGCTTATTGCATGGATTCACGACATTGCTGAATTGCCTGCACAGCTGCGTCAGGCGGTCGAAGGACTGAATGACCAGCAGCTAAATAAGCCTTATCGCGAAGGAGGCTGGACGATTCGGCAGGTAGTTCATCATGTGGCAGACAGCCATATGAACAGCTACATCCGTTTTAAGCTGGCGCTGACGGAGGATACACCGACGATCAAGCCATATGATGAGGGACGTTGGGCTGAAATACCAGACGCCAGGGAGCTTCCACTGGAGCCCTCGTTGCAATTGCTGGAAGGGCTGCATGAACGGTGGGTGACCGTGTTGCGATCGTTGGGAGAGGATCAGCTACACCGATCGTTTATTCATCCTGAATCAGGCCAGACGATCCGCCTGGAACGAAACATCGGCATCTATGCCTGGCATGGCAAACATCACACAGCCCATATTACTTCCCTGAGAGAACGAAATGCATGGTGATTTTTAAAACTATACCCAAATGAAATATAAAGGAATAAAAAAGAAACCTTCAATCCCACTTTAATCGTGGTTTTAAAGGTTTCTTTTCTTATTTCCTCACAAGGCTTATGACTTGGGCGAGGTTGATTGTTCAGGTGTGTCGGAGGCTCCAGACAATGTGGAAACAGAGGTCACCCCTGTATTAACATGACGATCGAGCCAGTCTACGATGTCACTCATCACCTCGTCGCGGTTTGTTTCATGAAGCATCTCATGGCGACCGTCAGGATAGAGTCGATACTCTATGTCCTGAAGCTCTAGGCTTCGATACATTTCCACTAGTGACAACACGCCTTTACCGAACAAACCCACTGGATCACGATCTCCGGCAAAAATATAAACTGGCAGCTTGGGATTGATGTGTTTCAGCGAGGAAGGCCAGTGGATTTCTTGCAATAGCCTGAAAAAATCCAGAAAAAAGCCTGTTGTGCAAATAGCTCCACATAATGGGTCGTGCACGAACTGATCTACTTCCTCAGGATCACGGGACAGCCAGTCGAATGCTGTGCGCACCGGACGAAAGGCACGATTAAAGCCTCCAAAGACCATAGCGTTGAGCAACATACTGCGATGATCCATTCCTTGCAGTTTGGCTTGCAGTAGAGCAACTTGCTCACCGAGTTTTAGAAGACCACGTCTTCCGTTGGTTCCCGATAAAATAAACCCATGATACGTCTGCCGATCATCATACATAATTTTCTGGGTTAAAAAGGACCCCATGCTGTGACCCAGCAAAAAACGAGACTGTTCAGGGAATTCCTTAGCCACAATTTCGCCTAGCTCCAGCATGCCATTTGCCATTCGATTAAACGCATTAGCTCCCGGCATACCCAGCTTATCAGGATCACCAGCCGTGCGCCCGTGACCGATATGATCGTTGGCATACACACCATAACCGCAAGCAGTAAGCTTTTCGGCCAGTCGAATGTAGCGATAGGACGTCTCGCACATACCATGCGAAATTTGAACAATCCCCTTAATGGGCAAATTCTGATCAGGCAGCCAGCGGTAGGCAAAAAGCTCTGTTCCGTCATTTTCAGCGATGGTGAAGGTGTATTCCCGCATAATTAGACATCACATCCTTTAAGCCTTAAGGAAGATAAGATCTAAGTACGGTCATTCCGTCATTCAGCGTGTAACCGCTCAGGTTAGCGGGCAACAGGAAGCAATCTCCAGCTTTACAGGAAAGAGACTCGGTATTATTGTTCCATGTTATGGTCCCACTGCCTTCACAAATCACGAGAATGGTGAAGCTGTCTTCCGTTGTAGAAAGTGCCCAACTTCCATCTACGATACCCTTTTCCACAACAAAATACTCACAGGCTGCCAGCTGGAGCCATTTTCCAGGCTGTAAGCCGTCCGTTTTCATCGTTGTTGCGCCTGCACCTTCGTAGGAGGTTACATTGAGGGAATCCTCGATATGCAACTCACGAGGCTTGCCGTCCAGTCCGGGGCGATTATAGTCATATAATCGATAGGTAGTATCCGAATTTTGCTGGATTTCAGCAACGACAACGCCTGCACACAGTGCATGTACGGTTCCAGCGGGGATGAAGAATGTATCGCCTGCTTCGACTGGAACCTGGCGCAAACTGCCGAGGATGTCGCCACTTTCAAGAGCTGTACGCAGACTCTCGCGGGTTACACCTTCGGTCAGACCATAAATAATCTTGGCATCCGGCTTGGCATCAAGCACGTACCACATTTCAGTTTTTCCTAATTCTCCGGCTGGAAGTCCTTTGTAATCATCTGTCGGATGTACCTGAACGGATAAGTCATCATTACAATCCAGTAGTTTGATCAAAAGTGGGAATCGTCCGCCTTTTTCTGATACACCCTTGGCCCCGAGCCAATCTTGCCCGTAGGTCTCGCGGATTTCATCCAGTCCTTTGCCTGCCAGTTCACCATTGATGACCGTTGTTGTTCCGTTTGGATGATCGGCAATCATCCATCCTTCCCCGATATGTCCTTCTGGTGGGGTTAGACCAAATTGCTCTAAGGCCCGTCCTCCCCAAACTCTCTCTTTGAACTCAGGTTGAAATTGCAGCGGGTATGGCTTTAGCATAATTTCTCTCCTCCATAATGAGTAAATGAGTGTGACCTAACAGAATAGGGAAATCAATAACGTGCCGCTGGGGCAATAAACTGGGATGAATAGCGCTCAAACGAGCTAAAAAAATGATATATGTAAGGCGGCTAAAAAAGCCGCTCATAACCTGAGTTTAAAATCCGACATTATTTCTTTTCAACTGCCACTACGTAAGGCGAAGCGGCTCGTTGTAATTGACGATAAATAATGCTTTGACCGCTGGAGACCGGGAGAGCAGAAGCCCATTGAAGAACGGCATCTGCTTCTTCACTGCCTCCAGCATGCCCTGGATAGAGTACAGCAGTCAGAATGCCGCGTGGTCGCAGCAATTGCAAGGCAGCATCAAGTGCGATGAGCGTGCTGTCTGTATGCGTTATAACAGTAGGATCGGCGTTTTCGGACGGCAAGTAGCCGAGGTTAAACATGACCGCAGCGACTTTGCCATGCAGCATGTCTGGAACGGCCTCCCGCATTTGCTCATGACCTTGTAGTAGTAGCGATACTTCTGCTAATGAAGGTGAAGCGTTTTCTTCCAGTCGACGACGGGCGCAATGCAGTGCTTCTTGCTGGATATCAAAGCCATAGACACGACCCCGTTTGCCAGCAGCTTTTGCTAGAAACAACGTATCTGCTCCTGTGCCGACGGTAGCGTCTATAGCAGTATCGCCTGGCTGCACCCGCGTAGCCACCAATTGATGAGCGTAGCTCAGGACGGATAGGAATCCCATTTAAGGTTGCCTCCAGTATTTTCCCTGCCACGTTTCGCGTGACTTCAGTTCATGATCAATGGCATTGAGCACTTCCCATTTTTTAAGCGACCACATGGGTCCAACTAGCAAATCGCGCGGGGCATCTCCGGTTAACCGATGAACGATCATTTCGGGAGGTAAAAACTCCAGCGTATCAACAATCAGCTTCACGTATTCGTCCTTTTCCAGAAAGCGTAGCAATCCCGCTTCATACTGCTTGACCATAGGCGTTTTGCGCATGAGATGCAGCAGGTGGATTTTGATGCCCTGCACATCCATAGCCGCTACTGCACGTCCTGTATCAAGCATCATTTCATGCGTCTCTTGGGGCAGACCATAAATAATGTGGGCGCACACGCGGATATTCCGCTTGCGTAGCTTTTCCACCGCCTCCAGATAGCATTGAGTATCATGAGCGCGGTTAATCAGCTCTGAGGTCGATTCATGGACGGTTTGCAGACCCATTTCGACCCACAGGTACGTGCGTTCGTTTAGTTCGGCAAGGTAATCCACTACATCGTCAGGCAGGCAATCAGGACGTGTAGCGATGGACAGACCGATAACGCCGGGCTGCTCCAGAATTACCTCAAAGTATTCTCGCAGTTCCTCAACCGGGGCATACGTATTCGTGTAGGCTTGGAAATAGCCAATATATTTGGCGTTTGGCCATTTTAGATGCTGCCGATCCCGAATCGTATTAAACTGGGTGACCAGATCATCACGGCGACGCCCGGCAAAATCACCCGATCCCCGTGCGCTACAAAAGGTGCAACCCCCTTTAGCGATGGAGCCATCGCGATTCGGACAGGTAAAACCCGCATCCAGCATGACTTTGAACACTTTATTTTGAAATTGCTCACGCATTTCGTAATTCCAAGTGTGGAACCGTTTATCTCCCCACAGGAGAGGAGCAGGCAATAAATCTGTTTTCATGGGTATACTCCTTTTTTTACGATCACCTTATTGTAACAAAAATTAGTCTTCATTGGGAATCATTTGACCGAACAAGTCAATAAAATGTGCGGATTTCATGGTGTTTCGGATTGAAAAATGTTACACAATATGTTATATTGTAAGCGGTACCAGACATACAATAAAAGGACTGTTTTCGATCCTGAAGATAAAAGTTATCCGTTGCTAATGATTATTCTTCAGGGAGGCAGCTATGCTGTTTCTATCGCCTGTTTTAGGGTAAGTGCACGTCGGTTCCATCACAAATAACCCGTGAGGTGATCTTTTATGAATGCGCAGGATAAGACGCGTATGGATAAAGTTACTGTTGAGTTAACCTTTGATG
This sequence comes from Paenibacillus sp. FSL L8-0158, assembly GCF_038592965.1. Taxonomy (GTDB): domain Bacteria; phylum Bacillota; class Bacilli; order Paenibacillales; family Paenibacillaceae; genus Paenibacillus; species Paenibacillus polymyxa_D. The sequence goes on from NZ_CP151949.1 coordinate 1,610,834, forward strand.
AGGCGTTGGCATTGACTGGTGTCCGTTTTGGGCAGGATCGTCAGATTGGAACGACCGCACGTCAAAAAATCAGAGCGGCTTGCCAAAAGACAATTGATTTTTCACCTGCTGATAGGGTAGACTATGAACAATTAAATTAGTTGGACCCCAATCCAAATATATTGAAAAAGGAATTTCATTTCCGTATCTTCAAGCGGGGGTGAAATTCCTTTTTCCTTGATAACAGAGTATATGGAGGAGTAACATGCGTTTACGCGGAAGAAAAGGAATACGGGAAAGTCTGGAAGAACAGCAGGACCTAGTCATCTTGGAGCCGGCACAGTATAAGGGGAAATGGCAACAGCTTTTTGGTAATGATCGTCCCATTCATGTAGAGTTCGGTATGGGTAAAGGGCAATTTATAAGCCAAATGAGCTTCCGGAATCCGGAGGTTAACTATATTGGCTTTGATATGTATGATGAGCTGGTTCGCCGTGCAACAGAAAAGTCTCGTCTGGCCTGGAGTAATTCAGAGGTTGATACGCCGCCTAATATTAAATTGGCACTGGCAAACATTGAACAGATCGAGAATGTTTTTGAACCAGAAGAAATTGAACGCATTTATCTGAATTTTAGTGATCCCTGGCCTAAAGCCAAGCATGCACGTCGTCGTTTGACGCATCCGCGTTTTTTGGACAAGTACCGTCAGCTTTTGAACAGCAAAGGACAAATTCATTTTAAGACTGATTCGGAGACACTGTTTGAGTTTTCTTTGAATTCGTTTGCCGATAGCGGTTTACAAATGACGAATATTTCGTTAAACCTTCATCGTGAGGGGATCAACGAGGAGCATGTCATGACGGAATATGAACAAAAGTTCATGGGCAAGGGTATGAATATTCATCGAGTCGAGGTGCTGATCGGCAAAGATGCTTTGGAAGAGTACGGAAAAACACGCCTTGAAAAGTACGGGAAATAAAAAATAGATCAAATGGATAAAATGAGACAGGGTGCTTCCTTTTAGGAAAGCACCCTGTTCGGTTCCAGTATATCCAAAATACTCTGTGCGCTCTGAAGAGGATAATATCGCGCCACATTGTGGACGTGCTCCTGTCGCTTGCGGACGATTTCTGGAAAATCGTGTAGCAATCGGTTCATCCATTTAACGACAACATCCAGCGAACTAATCGGTTCTCCGTAGCCTTGAGCCGTAAAGTATTGACAATTTTCCTCCTCCTGTCCAGGGAGAGGTTTGTGAAACAGCATCGGAATCCCTTTGGCCAATCCCTCGGTGCATGTCATTCCGCCGGGTTTGGTGATGAGCAGATTCGATACCTCCATTAATTTGTCGATTTCCCGTGTAAATCCGAAGATATGAATATTTGGATGATTAAACCTGGGATCTAATTGCATTTTACGACGAATTTTATCATTATGCCCCAAACAAAAAATAAACTGAATGTTTTCTCTCCACTGAGTAAGCGAACGATGTATGACTTCGTCATTCATAAGGCCCCAGCCGCCACCCATAACGAGTACGGTCGGGATGGGTTTAAGTCCAAATTGTTCTCTAATTTCATCGTGCCCAGGATGTTCCCAAAAATTTGGATGAACGGGAATGCCGGTCACCTGGATTTTCGAGACGGGTACTCCGCGTGCTCGCAGCTTACGCATGACTTCAGGCGTAGATACAAAGTACCGGTCAACCTCGGGACTAATCCATGTTCCATGTGCATCGTAGTCTGTAATAACAGTACAAAGCGGAACATGTAAACCTAAGCGCTTCAAACGTGAAATTACCGCGCTTGGGATGGGATGAGTACATACCACCAAATCGGGACGAAGCTGCCGGAGAATGTTTCGGGTCTGCGTGTAGAACAGACGGTGCAAAGCGAGCGTTGTAAGACGGTTTAATGATTTTTTGTACTGATGACGGTAAACCAATCCGACTAGACGAGGCTGCGATACGACAGTCTTCTTGTATGCTGTAATAATAAGGGGGGCCATTCTTGGATTCAAAAAACTCCCCAGCTCCAGCACTCTTGTCTGCACATTCGGAGAAAGCTTCCGCAAACTGCTTGAGAGCGCGTAGGCAGCTTGAGTATGTCCGGCACCGAAACCTTCCGATAATAATAACACTCGTTTTTTAGCCACTCTCATTTCACCTGTTCCTGCTGGGATGTTCTCAATCATACCATATCGGCTTTAAGGCCAGAATGCAACCGTTCCTATTGCTGCAGACGTTCCGATCACGGCTCCTGCAAGTACATCCGTTGGGTAGTGGAGACCTAGATAAATCCGAGAAAAACCTACAATTGTTGCTACAGGCAACAGCAGCAGTGTTAGCATCGGTGACTGTAGCATAAAAGGCACGGCAGCTGAAAAAATAGCGGTCGTGTGCCCTGAGGGAAAAGAATGGTCCGACAAGGGATTGCGGAATGTATTTGTACCTGGTAGCGCTAAATACGGGCGAATCCGCGGGTACAGCTTTTTAACGATAGCTACGGGGATGTGACTGACCCCGAGAGCGATGGCTCCCTTCATACCGGAATCTTTCCACGGGTTCGGAGCGAGCCACCAAATAAGGAGTGTGGAGGCTATAGTAAAGGTAGCCCCGCCTAAATGTGTGAGATAATAAAGCCAGAAGTTCAAAAAACGGTTGTGTAAGCGTCCGTTGATCCATTTGAACAACTGCTGCTCTAGACTTACAAGTTTTACGACTAGACGTTGCATTTGGTTTCCTCCGGTTGCCGGTTCAGGTCAGTCGGCAAATATTTTGAGTCATTTTGACATAATCAGACCATAAGTAATTATTCTCTTGCTCTCATCATATTTTTAAACGCTGTTCATTTCAAGAATCACTAAAGATTCATAACTTACTTGGTTCAATTCTACACAAAAATGTTAATGGAATATAAGCCGTATTGTATAACTTTCTTTGCGTTCATCCGTCTAATAAGATAGAGTGTTTAGAAGTGGTTGCTAATTGGCCCACAAAAAGGAGGGACCAAAGAAATAAAAAGTTAGCAAATGGATGAAAATAAGACCTAAACGTCATGAATGAGAAGTGCAGCGCTGCATTCCCGGTTTAAACGGGAGTTTGTTGTGTTTTTTTGCTGCTGAGACCGGTTTAAGGGCTTTGACAAAAGATTGAAAACCAACGAAAATCGTAATGGCGTTCCTGTGTCAGCCAAAAGGGGGCTGCGCACAGCCAATGAAGAAAGCAAGGGTCGGGTCACAAACTACAGAAAAGGCGCGCAAAGCGCCGCAACTTGCGCTACACAGATAGAAAACAAACAAACGCAAGATTTTAAGGGGTATAAAAAGGGGGTAACAAGAGATCATGTTAGACGCTATTTTTGTGACGCTCCAGGTCATACTGGCGGTGATCGCAGTCTATCAGTTTGCATTCTCCTTGTTCGGATTGGTTCGCAAGAAAAGGAAAGGGCACGCGGCTCCAGAAAAATCATTTGCCATTTTAGTCGCTGCCCACAATGAAGAACAGGTTGTCGGAGCATTGATGGAAAATTTGAAGCAACTTGATTATCCGAAGGAACTTTACGATGTGTTCGTAATCTGTGATAACTGCACAGATAAGACTGCGGACATCGTTCGCGCTCACGGCATGAATGCTTGTGAACGTACGAATCCGAATCTGCGTGGTAAAGGCTACGCTATTGAGTGGATGCTCAAGGAATTATGGGCTATGCCACGCCAATATGATGCCATTGTCATGTTTGATGCTGACAATTTGGCGCATACCAATTTCTTGAGTGAAATGAATAATGATCTGTGTACAGGGGCCCGTGTTATCCAGGGGTACATTGATACTAAGAATCCTGAGGATTCTTGGATTACAGCGGCATACGGGGTATCTTATTGGTACATCAACCGTTTGTGGCAGCTGTCACGTCACAATCTGAACATGGCTAATTTCCTCGGTGGTACAGGCATGTGCTTTGAAACAAATCTGCTTAAGGAAATGGGCTGGGGTGCGACAAGTCTCGTAGAAGATTTGGAATTCACCATGCGCTGCACGCAGCGCAACGTATATCCAAGATTTAATTACGATGCCAAGGTATATGATGAAAAGCCGTTGACATTCAAGGCCTCGTCAAGACAGCGTCTGCGCTGGATGCAAGGTCACTTCACGGTCGCTCGTCGTTATTTCTTCCCGTTGCTGTGGCAAAGTATCAAGCATAGAAGCCTGATCAAATTCGATATGGCTCTTTATGGTCTGAACGTGTATATCGTACTGCTCACCTTCTTGATGACAGTAGCTATGTGGATAGATATCGCCTTCTTTGGTGGACCTAATATCGAGAACATCTATGTACAGTTACCAGCTTGGACCGGTGTTATAGCTATTGGTCTGAATGTTGCTACTTTTGTGCTCGCAATGATTTTGGAAAAGGTCACATTCAAAAAAGTATATCTGTACTTATTGCTGTTCCCGGTCTATGCGATATCGTGGTATCCGATTACGGTCTATGCGTTCTTTACACAGAACAATAAGCAATGGAGTCATACCCAGCATACGCGTGTCGTTCGCTTGGAAGAGGTTCAGAGTAAGCAAGGTTAATTGGACGGTGAAATAGTACTGAAGATCGGTGTCATCAACTTTTATAAAAGTATTGACACCTCGATTGCATCGTGATAAGATACTCGAGTATGTTAATTGAAAAGTATGGATTAACAAGTAGAAGGTCCGACTTCTCACCTGCCCGGTATTGCCGGCTGGTCATGATCCAATGATTTGTGAATTGAACTTTCATGATGAATTGAGTATCAGACAGGGATGTCGGCTGTGTAGTCGTCATCCCTTTTTTGTGCTTAAACACAATACAACAATAACAGGTTCTGGAGGTGGAGGGTTATTAGTAAGGAACATATGATCAATGATGAGATTCGAGTGAGAGAAGTACGTCTAGTTGGTGCGAACGGTGAACAAATCGGGATTAAACCGACGCGTGAAGCTTTGCAAATGGCGATTGACGCAAACTTGGATCTCGTGAACGTGGCGCCTCAAGCGAAGCCGCCCGTGTGTCGGATTATGGATTACGGAAAATTCCGCTATGAGCAACAGAAGAAAGAAAAGGAAGCCCGTAAAAACCAGAAGATCGTTGACATCAAAGAGGTATGGTTCCGTTCCAACATCGAGGAACATGACTACCAAACCAAGTTTCGCAATGTGGTGAAGTTCCTGAATGAAGGGGACAAGGTGAAATGCTCCGTTCGTTTCCGCGGTCGTGAAATTACTCATGCTAACGTGGGTCAAAAAATTCTCGAACGTGTGAAATTGGAAGTTGCTGATCTTTGTACCGTGGAGCGCCAACCCAAGCTCGAAGGACGCAGCATGATTATGATATTGGCTCCAAAGAGTCAATGACAAATTAAGGAGGAAGTTCAATGCCTAAAATGAAAACACATAGCAGCCTTAAAGGCCGCTTCAAAATTACCGGTACTGGTAAAGTAATGCGTTACAAAGCTTACAAAAACCACTTGCTTTCCCACAAATCCAAACGTGCAAAACGCGTTCTTGGTACTAACCCTGAGATGGCACCTGGGGACGTTAAGCGCCTGAAACAAGGTCTTGCTAACCTGAAATAGCACAGCACAGCACGGCAATGAATGAAGTATAAACATTATTTGGGAGGTCATTTGATATGGCAAGAGTAAAGGGCGGATTCGTCGTTCGTCGTCGTCATAAAAAAGTATTGAAGCTTGCTAAAGGTTATTTTGGTTCCAAACACCGCATTTTTAAAACAGCTAACGAGCAGGTAATGAAATCGCTTGTTTACGCATACCGTGACCGTCGTCAGACGAAACGTAACTTCCGCAGACTGTGGATCGTGCGTATCAACGCAGCAGCTCGTTTGAACGGTTTGTCTTACAGCAAATTGATGCACGGCCTGAAATTGGCTGGTGTGGACATTAACCGCAAAATCTTGGCTGATCTTGCAGTCAATGATATTAATGCATTCAACTCTTTGGCAACTGTTGCTAAAGGCAAAATCAACGCTTAATTATTAATAATGAAGGCGTGGAAACCGCGAAAGTGGTAAAGAGGTATCCCAAGCAGTACGCTGTGTAGGGATGCCTTTTTTTGTACATACTCAATGTTACGGAAAAGACTTTGTTTTCTCCAAAATACGAATAAATATGACGTGAGATGGAAGAATGTATGTTTTTTTTAAGTTTGTAGCGCTTACATTGTTGGGATTTTAAAAAAAATTGACCCAAGGTTATTAATTGTCTAGATTTTAGCCGATCATAATTGTATAATCTCTAAAGTAAGTCTTCTGTACGATCTGTCTCGTCAGTAAATGACATGCATGAGCATGTACATGTTCAAAGAAAAGAGACAGTCCAGGGATCTAACACTAAGGGGGAACAGTATCAGCATGAAGAAAATGTTCAGTATGTCTTTGGTTATGCTGCTGGCGATCTCGGTCATTCTCGCAGGCTGCGGTAACAAAAATCAAGGTGCGTCCAACGCAAATGGTGGAGACACAGGTGGTTCTGCCAAAACATCGAATGTCCAAATCGGCATGGTTACAGATGTGGGTGGAGTAAACGACAAATCGTTTAACCAATCTGCTTGGGAGGCACTACAAGCCACTGAGAAAGAATCAGGCGTTAAAGTTAAATACCTGCAAAGTAAATCCGATCAGGATTATATTCCTAACCTGAACCAATTTGTTAAGGGTGATTTTAACCTGACTTGGGGAATCGGTTTTAATCTGGCGAATGCCATTGGACAAGTAGCGAAAGACAACCCGAGCAAGAATTTGGCGATCATTGACAGTGTCGTGGATGCGCCTAACGTAAAATCGGTTGTTTTTGCTGAAAATGAAGGTTCCTTCTTGGTGGGGGTTGTAGCTGGTAAGCTTACCAAAACAAACAAAATTGGTTTTGTGGGTGGACAAGACAGCCCGTTGATCAAACGTTTTGAAAAAGGATTCGAAGCAGGAATTAAAGCTGTAAATCCAAATGCAAAATTGGAAGTTAACTACACAGGTGCATTTGATAAGCCGGATCTGGGTAAAGCAGCGGCTGCGACGATCTATAACAGCGGTGCGGATATTATTTTCCATGCAGCTGGCGGATCTGGTACAGGTGTATTTAACGAAGCACTCGCACGTAAGCAACAAGGTCAGCAAGTATGGGTTATTGGCGTGGATAAAGACCAATCGCTTGAATTTGGTGACGACGTAACATTGACTTCGATGGTAAAACGTGTAGATGAAGCTGTAAAACGCGTTTCTAAAGAAGTAATTGACGGTAAATTTAAGGGCGGTGTCGAAACACTGGCTCTGAAGGATAATGGTATTGGTTTGGCAGACACATCAACGAAAAACGTTCCTAAAGACGTGCTTGATATTGTAGAACAATACAAGCAAAAAATTATTAAGGGCGAAATTAAAGTTCCTTCGAAATAAGTTTTGGTTTGAAGCATATAGAGGTGGCGACAAGGCTGGTTCATAAGACTAGCCTTGTTCTTACGTCTGGAGTTATATGGATTATAACGGGCAAAATCAGCTCATTGGAGCACATACTATAAAGTGTATAAGGGTGATCTCATGGATGCAGCGACCCCCGTCGTTGAGTTAAAGCAAATTACAAAACGATTCCCCGGCATCGTTGCCAACGACTCCATCAGCATCAAGCTGCATAAGGGAGAAATTCATGCCCTTTTGGGTGAGAATGGCGCGGGTAAATCTACGCTTATGAATATTCTTTTCGGACTGTATCAGCCGGATGAAGGGACCATTGAAATCGGAGGTAAACTCGTACAGATTGATAGTCCAAATAAGGCGATTGATCTGGGGATTGGCATGGTGCATCAGCATTTTAAACTCGTACAGCCGTTTACCGTTACCGAAAATATTGTCCTGGGCTCGGAGCCACGTAAGGGTCTGAAAATCAATTATAAAAAGGCTGCCGCAGAAGTACAGCGGTTGTCTGAGCAGTACGGCCTTCAGGTAAATCCGAATGCCAAAATTGAGGATATATCTGTGGGTATGCAGCAACGTGTAGAAATTATTAAAACGCTCTATCGTGGTGCAGATATTCTGATTTTCGATGAGCCTACAGCTGTACTGACACCACAGGAGATCACTGAGTTGCTGGACATTATGAAACGTTTGGTGGCTGAAGGCAAATCAATTATTCTTATTACTCATAAACTTAAAGAAATCATGCAAATTGCAGATACCGTTACGATCATTCGCCGAGGTCAGGTTATTGATACGGTCAAGACTTCTGAAACAACACCAAATGAGCTGGCTGAGAAAATGGTGGGCCGTCGTGTGTCCTTTAAAGTGGACAAGCAGCTTGCGCAACCAGGACAAACGGTTCTGGAAATGAACAATGTAATTTCTAAAAACAAGGATGGTATTCATGTTCTAAATGAGTTGAACCTGCAGGTCAAGGCAGGCGAGATTTTGGGGATTGCCGGAGTAGATGGTAATGGACAGAGTGAGCTGATCGAAGCTTTGACAGGCTTACGCAAGGTGGATGGCGGGAGCATTCGTTTGCTCGGACAAGAGGTGGCCAATCAGTCACCACGCAAAATTTCAGAGGCAGGCGTTTCACATATACCAGAGGACCGTCATAAGCATGGGTTGGTGCTCGATTTTTCTATGAGTGAAAATATGGTGCTGGAGACGTATTACCAGGCGCCTTACAGTAAAAATGGCTTCTTGAACAAAGATGCTATAGAGAAACAGGCTAAAAGTCTTATCGAAAAGTTTGATGTAAGAACACCGGATATTCACACGAAGGCAAGAGCATTATCTGGTGGGAACCAGCAGAAGGCTATCATTGCGCGTGAAATTGATAAAAATCCTGATCTTCTCATTGCAGCACAGCCTACACGCGGTCTGGATGTTGGAGCTATTGAATTTGTCCAGAAACAACTGATTGCGCAGCGGGACCAAGGTAAAGCTGTGTTGCTCATATCTTTTGAACTGGACGAGATTATGAATGTATCCGACCGAATTGCTGTCATCTATGAGGGCAAGATTGTCGGGGAAGTGCTACCAGAAGAAACGAATGACCAGGAACTGGGACTGATGATGGCAGGAAGTGCAGTGAAGAAAGGAGTAGAGAATGGCTAATCTATTGAAAATATTCACAAAAGACTCCTTTGTACTGGCGCTGGTCTCTATTATTTTGGGTCTCCTTCTGGGTGCTATTGTGATGCTGATTGGCGGGTATGACCCTATTGTGGCCTATTCTGCTTTGTTTAGCCGTGTATACGGAGATTCCTACAACTTTGGAGAGGCTATCCGTGAGATGACTCCGCTGATTTTAACGGGGTTGGCATTTGCTTTTGCGGCTCGCGCCGGATTGTTTAACATCGGCGGCGAAGGTCAGTTTCTGGTAGGTATGACAGCTGCTTCGATTGTGGGCATTAAACTTCACGGACTGCCAGCTATCATTCATGCACCGCTAGCTGTGATTGCAGGCGCAGTTTTCGGAGGCCTGTGGGCTGCGATTGCTGGCTATTTGAAGGCCAAACGAGGCGTGAATGAAGTTATTACATGTATTATGATGAACTGGATCGGCCTGTATTTGGCTAATTTGGTGATCAATCAGTTCGCACTTATGGAAGGTGAAAATCGTTCTGTGGATATTCAGCCTTCTGCTTCAATTTCCATCGAATGGCTGTCCCAGATGATGGGGAATGCTCGGGTACATTGGGGCACGGTTATTGCTGTGCTGGCAGCAGTCTTTTTCTACATTTTCATGTGGAAAACAAAGCAGGGCTATGAGCTGCGGGCTGTCGGATTTAATCAGGATGCATCCCGTTATGCAGGTATGAATGTAAATCGTAATATTATAAAAGCGATGTTCATTAGTGGAGTTTTTGCCGGATTGGCAGGCGCCTTTGAAGTGCTGGGAGTATTCCATTATCAATCTGTCATGGCAGGATCACCGGGAACGGGTTTTGACGGTATCGCTGTAGCTCTGATTGGGATGAATAATCCATTCGGTGTGCTGCTTGGTTCTGTTTTGTTCGGAACGCTTACGTATGGTTCTGCGGGGATGAGCTTTAGCGCAGATGTACCGCCCGAAATTATCCGGGTTGTCATTGGCTCGATTATTTTCTTCATTGCGGCCCAAGGTATTGTACGTTGGGTTGTGAAGCCGCTCTACTCCAAGCGGAAGAAAGAGAAGGTGTTGTAAAATGAGTTGGTTAACACTTGGTGAATTAATCCATACAACGCTCGTTTTTGCGACGGCGATTATTTTTGCGTCTCTCGGCGGAGTTTTTTCAGAAAAATCCGGTGTGACGAACCTCGGGTTGGAAGGACTTATGGTATTTGGAGCGTTTGCAGCGGGTGTTGGCGGATTTTATGCCGAGCAAGCTGGACTAGGAGGCACCTCTGCGGCTTGGGTAGGTGTGTTGTCAGCTGCGGTGTTCGGTACTTTGGTTTCGCTAATTCATGCTGTAGCCTCTATTACCTTTAAAGCTGATCAGGTAATAAGTGGTATAGTTATTAACTTTCTGGCAGCAGGTAGTACACTGTATATGGTCAAGCTTTTATTTGAGGGTGATGGTGACACCGGTCGGATTCAGGGTTTCAACGAAATATCCATCCCTTACCTTGTGGATATCCCGATTGCAGGAAAAGCCTTTTTCCAAGCCTACCCGACAACATATTTAGCCATTCTATTAGTTATTATTGGCTATTTTACTTTGTATAAAACACCGTTTGGCTTACGTTTGCGTTCCGTTGGGGAGCATCCAGGAGCGGCCGATACAGTGGGAATTAAAGTAAATCGCCTTCGTTATATTGGTGTGATGATTAGTGGGGCGTTGGCTGGGATTGGTGGAGCTACAATCACGCTGACTACAACCAACATGTTCTCGCACAATACAGTTTCGGGGCAGGGATATATTGCTATTGCCGCTATGATTTTTGGTAAATGGAATCCGCTCGGCGCTTTTGGCGCAGCAGTGTTTTTTGGTTTTTCACAAGCCATTCGCAACTATGTGCAGCTGTTCGCATGGTCGCAAAGTATTCCCCAGGAAATTATTTTTATGTTGCCATATCTCCTGACGATTATTGTACTGGTAGCGGCTGTCGGACGTTCACGCGCTCCGGCTGCTTTGGGTCAACTTTATGATCCAAGCAAGCGTTAAACTTATAAACAGCTGATGCTGTATGTTTTGCAAAATGTACATGGGTGTATAAAAAATCTGGTATCTGCATATGCAGGTACCAGATTTTTTTATATTGTGCAGGCATTTAAACATACGCTACTGGCATGAATGGAATAGACTGTGCTATGCAGATTGGACGGGACGCTCGGCCCCTATCAGCTCCGGTCTATTTTGTGGTGGTGATGAGCTATCAAGGAGCCGTTCAATCTGTCCATCCGTTGAGAAGAAGGAGGAAATACGATGAAACAGGCAGTAACCAGAAAGCAGGTGGAGAAGCTTGTCGGCAAAGTCATCTTTGCTACTCGCAAGGATGGTTCCCAGGTCAGCGGCAAGCTGATTCGCATTTCGGGTAACCGACTGGTTCTTCAACCAAACCGCAAGAAAAAAGTAAACACGAAGGCAATTATTCCTCTGGTGCTGTTTGACTTGCTTGCCATCGGCACAGCTCCGTACATTGGTGCCTATGGTGGGGGATATGGTGGCTACGGTCCGGGCTATGGAGGACCAGGATATGGTCCGCAGCCAGGCCCGTATACAGACGGGGGATACCCCGGGGTAGGATATCCGTATTACCCTAATTTATTTTAGTCATACAAAATCTTGAGCCCGAAAAAGATACTTTTTACAGTAACTTTTCGAGTTCGTGGCATCGGCTCAGAGCTACGTATCGCAGCATTTGATATTGATGACGCAGATAAAAGTGGATCCCCCTGATATTGTCTTCGTCCACCATCACTTTAGCCCGCTTGCAGCGACGCAGTCGTCCGTAGTGTTCGGCATGCTCAAGCAGTCTTTTTCCGTATCGCATACCTTGATGAGCCGAAGAGATTGCGATCAAATCAATGTATAATAGTTCGCCATGCAGCATAACATGAATGAAGCCAACAACCTGTGCATTATCCGGTCTGCAAGCTACAAAAGTGATGCCCCGGTTTAAGCGCCGGGGTAATTCTTTACGTATTTGTTCCATTTCTTGGGCACTTAAATGCGATAGGGGGACAAGCTCTTGCTCGATTAGACGAAAGATGATGTTGTCATCTTGAGAGCTGCGTTTTCGAATCATAAACGGGCCTCCTTTTCTACCCTTTTAACAAGATAAGACGTGGCTTTGGAGGAGTGCACTGTCTCACCGTGTGGTCTTTTTTATAATATGCGGGTACCTCTTACAAGCGTGCGACTCGGAGGTGCTTCAGAAAAGAAACATAAATTTTTATGAAATATGGGTATTGACTATCCCAGATGGGAGACATATAATGTGTCTAAACATTTGAAAGAATGACATGAACTCAACGGCAATGAAGAGGACGAAGTGATTAGGGCTCTTTTGTTCAGAGAGTGAGGCATTAGCTGCAAGCTTCACCAAAATCCCTTTTTAACGAGCTCACCTTGGAGCTGTTTTTCTGAAAAGTATTTGGGCCCGATGATATTAACGGTGCGCTGAATCACCTATTAGGGAAAATCGTACGGTCTACGTTACAGACGCCAGATATGGAGATCCTTTGTGATTTCTGTACCTGCCAAGGTTCGATATTGCGAAATATCGGGCAAATACGGGTGGTACCACGGAAGCTACAGCCTTTCGTCCCTCAGTAACAGCAAGTCTGTTCTAGGGATGAAAGGTTTTTTTGTTTTTACAAATGTCAGATGTATGTAAATTTTGTAAAGGAGGATGACCAATGAGTGCACAAATTCCTGAAGTTAGGTCAACCAATGAATTACGTGAAAAGTGGATGAAGCCTGAAGTGATTACAGGTTCGGAAATTTTACTCCGTAGCCTGTTGCTGGAGGGGGTAGATTGTGTCTTCGGATATCCTGGTGGTGCAGTGCTTTATATCTATGATGCCATGTATGGCTTTAAGGATTTCAAGCATGTCCTCACTCGTCACGAACAAGGAGCTATTCATGCGGCAGATGGTTATGCACGGGCGAGCGGTAAAGTGGGCGTCTGTATCGCGACTTCCGGACCTGGAGCGACAAACCTGGTAACTGGTATTGCGACGGCTTTTATGGATTCGGTGCCGTTAGTGGTCATCACAGGTAACGTTGTATCTTCCCTGATCGGTACGGATGCTTTCCAGGAAGCCGATATCACGGGAATTACAATGCCGATTACGAAACACAGCTATCTGGTAAGAGATGTAGAGGATCTACCGCGAATCATCCATGAGGCATTTCATATTGCCAACACAGGGCGCAAGGGACCGGTACTGATTGATATTCCAAAGGATATTTCTGCAGCCCAGACGTTGTTTGTCCCACAAACGGAACCTGTGACCATGCGGGGTTATAACCCGAAAGTGTTGCCCAACAAAATTCAACTAGACAAGCTAACTCAAGCTATTTCCGAAGCAGAACGTCCATTCATTCTGGCAGGTGGAGGAGTTGTATACTCCGGTGGACATGAAGCACTTTACGAGTTTGTTCGTAAAACGGAAATTCCTATTACGACAACATTGCTCGGATTGGGTGGTTTCCCAAGCGGACATGAACTGTGGACGGGGATGCCGGGGATGCATGGAACATACACCTCCAATCAGGCGATTCAACAGTCAGATCTGTTGATCTGTATCGGAGCCCGCTTCGATGATCGGGTAACAGGCAAGTTGGATGGGTTTGCTCCTCAAGCTAAAATCGTTCACATTGATATCGATCCTGCTGAAATTGGAAAAAATGTTGCAGCGGATATTCCTATCGTGGGTGACGTGAAGGCAGTGTTGGAATTGCTGAATCAGGATGTGAAACGTGCGGACCTGGCAGATGCATGGAGGGCGCAAATTCAGCATTGGAAGAATGAGAAACCTTATTCTTATAAGGATTCTGAAACGGTGCTTAAACCACAATGGGTTGTTGAGTTGTTGGATGAAACGACCAAGGGCGGCGCAATCGTAACGACAGACGTGGGACAGCATCAAATGTGGGCAGCGCAGTATTACAAATTCAATCAGCCACGCTCATGGGTCACCTCTGGTGGACTCGGTACGATGGGATTTGGTTTCCCTTCTGCAATCGGTGCTCAAATGGCCAATCCCGACAGATTGGTAATATCGATTAACGGGGACGGCGGTATGCAGATGTGTTCGCAGGAATTAGCCATCTGTGCAATCAATAACATTCCGGTTAAAATCGTAATTATCAACAACCAGGTGCTTGGAATGGTTCGCCAATGGCAGGAATTGATCTATAACAATCGGTATAGTCACATTGACCTGGCGGGAAGTCCGGATTTTGTGAAACTTGCCGAAGCATACGGTGTCAAAGGACTGCGTGCTACGAATAAGGAAGAGGCACGTCGGGCTTGGCAGGAGGCGCTTGATACACCCGGACCGGTCGTTGTCGAGTTTGTAGTCAGCAAGGAAGAGAATGTATATCCGATGGTGACGCAAGGTTCGACAATTGATCAAATGCTGATGGGGGACGAGTAAAATGACAACAAAAAATACCATTGCTGTACTGGTAAATGATCAACCCGGCGTTTTGCAACGTGTGTCCGGCCTGTTCGGTCGCCGCGGCTTTAACATTGAGAGCATAACTGTGGGACAATCGGAAGAAGTTGGATTATCTCGTATGGTCATTGTGACTGTAGGGGATGAGAACAACCTAGAGCAGATTGAAAAGCAGCTTTACAAGCTGGTTGATGTGATCAAGGTCATCGATCTCAGTTCCAAACCAATGGTAGCCCGGGAATTGGCGATGATAAAGGTAAAGGCAGAACCGCCTCAACGGCCAGAGATTATGGGCGTGGTAGAAACATTCAGAGCAGCTGTAATTGATGTTGGAACGACGAGTTTGATTGTACAGGTCATTGGCGATACAGAAAAAATTGATGCCATGATCGAGTTGTTGAAGCCTTACGGTATTCGGGAGTTGACTCGAACCGGGGTTACAGCTATGATACGTGGCAATGCTTAATATGGAGCTTTAACGAATTACCGCTTATAGCGCATTACATCAATAAAGAACCGCCCGCATAAGAGCGGGGACTCGAAGAGATTTTTAGATACTAACCACGAGGGAAAGTCTCTTGGAGTACCCGCTCATTATGAAGGGTCCAATTAAAAGGAGGAAATTAACCATGGCAGTTACAACGTACTACGAAAAAGATGCAGAACTCAGCGTATTGAAAGGAAAGACAGTGGCCGTTATCGGTTACGGTAGCCAAGGACATGCTCAAGCACAAAACTTGCGTGACAGTGGTGTGAATGTTGTTATTGGTTTGCGTGAAGGCAAATCGGCTGATGTCGCAAGAAACGACGGTTTTGAAGTTCTGAACGTAGCTGATGCAACAAGCCGTGCAGATGTGGTTCAAATTTTGTTACCTGATGAAACTCAAGCTTCTGTGTACAAAAATGAAATTGAACCTAACCTGAAAAAAGGCGCAGCTCTTTTGTTCTCCCATGGTTTTAACGTCCATTTTGGGCAAATCGTAGCTCCTAAAGATAGCGATGTATTGCTGGTTGCCCCAAAATCCCCAGGACATATGGTACGTCGTACTTATGTAGAAGGGTTTGGAGTACCTGGGTTGATCGCAATTGAGCAGGACGCAACGGGTCAAGCCAAAGAAATCGGTCTTGCTTACGCAAAAGGCATTGGCTGTACACGTGCGGGCGTAATTGAAACCTCCTTCCGTGAAGAAACGGAGACGGATCTGTTCGGTGAGCAGGCGGTATTGTGTGGCGGCGTGAGCGCACTCGTAAAAGCGGGCTTTGAAACATTGACTGAAGCAGGTTATGCTCCTGAGATGGCATACTTTGAGTGCTTGCATGAGCTTAAGCTGATCGTTGACCTGATGTATGAAGGTGGATTGGCAACGATGCGTGATTCCATCAGTAATACAGCGGAATATGGCGATTATGTAACTGGACCACGCGTGGTAACGGAAGATACGAAGAAAGCCATGAAGGATGTATTGACTGACATTCAACAAGGTAAATTTGCTCGTGACTTCATCCTTGAAAATCAATCTGGACGTGCATTCCTGACGGCTACTCGTCGTAATGAAGCTAACCATCCGATTGAAGTGGTGGGCGGACAATTGCGTGAAATGATGCATTGGATCAAAAAGTAATAATCTTTTGTACTATGAACACGACAACATGAATTATTTATAAATATTAATTACAATGCGGCCCTGCTTATTGCGTGAGCCGCATTGTAATTTAAGGGTCCTAATCCTGAGGAGGTGCGTTGGGTTGCGCAAAATATATATATTTGACACAACGTTGAGAGACGGAGAACAGTCACCTGGCGTGAACTTGAATACTCGTGAAAAAGTGGAGATCGCTCATCAGTTGGAGAAGCTGGGAATCGATCGTATGGAGGCTGGGTTCCCGGCTGCTTCTCCGGGTGATCTGGCAGCTGTTAATGCAGTAGCAAAAGCTGTAAAAAATTCGACGGTGATTGGTCTTTCGCGTGCAAGGGAACAGGATATTGATGCGGTTCGCGAGGCACTCAAGGGAGCTCAGGACCCGTGTATCCATATCTTTTTGGCAACTTCTCCTATTCACCGTCAACATAAGCTGCGGATGGAGAAGACACAGGTATTGGAAACTGCTCGTGCTGCCATACGCTATGGGTTGAAATATTTGCCTAAAGTGGAGTTTTCTTTGGAGGATGCAGGTCGTACAGAGCTTGATTTTGTAGTTGAAATGGTCACCATGGCTGTACAAGAAGGGGCTTCTGTCGTCAACATTCCAGATACGGTAGGTTACTTGACACCCTACGAGTATGGAAATATATTCAAACACGTTAAGGAAAATGTGGCCGATGTGGAGAAGATTCAATTGAGTGCACATTGCCACAATGACCTGGGAATGGCTACCGCTAATACACTTGCTGCCATCCTGAACGGCGCGGATCAGATCGAGGGAACCATCAACGGTATCGGTGAACGCGCTGGAAACACGGCCATTGAGGAAATCGCCATGGCACTGGAGACGAGACAGGAATTTTTCCAGGCCAAAACGTCTCTGCAATTGTCTGAAATTGCGCGTACGAGCCGTTTGGTTAGCCGTTTGACGGGGATGGTGGTGCCGGGCAACAAGGCGATTGTTGGAGCCAATGCTTTTGCGCACGAATCAGGTATTCATCAAGACGGTATGCTGAAAGAGAAAACGACTTATGAAATCATGACACCAGAAAGTATCGGTCTGAAAGAAAGCAAGCTGGTACTTGGTAAGCACTCAGGTCGTCATGCTTTCCGTGAGCGTTTGATCGAGTTGGGCTACGAATTGAACGAAGAAGATCTAAATCGCGCATTTGGTCAGTTCAAGGATTTGGCTGATAAGAAGAAGGAAGTTTCGGATGATGATATTTTGGCATTGTTAGAAGAAAAATTGGCCGATGCACCTGAAGTCTTCAAGCTGGAAACCATTTTTGTTACCTACGGGAACAAGGCTACGCCTTCCGCACAAGTGCGTCTGGTTAACGATGAAGGTCAGGTTATTGAGACAGAAGCTGAAGGAAATGGTTCAGTCGATGCGATCTATAATGCGATTGATCAAGCCAGCGGCGAGAGCGTTGTACTCTCAGATTACTCCATCAAGTCTGTTACCCATGGCAAGGACGCTCTGGGTGAAGTCCATGTAGTACTGACGCAAAACGGACTGTCTGTACAAGGACGTGGGGTAAGCACCGATATTCTGGAAGCAAGTGCTCGAGCTTACGTGGATGCGCTGAATGGTTTAATCGACAAGCGTAAAAACTACAGTAATCGCGTAGATTATAAATCTTAGTTTTTATGCAGACTTGAAAGTTGGGTTTACAGGATCGGGTTTTTCCGGTCCTGTTTTCTTTTTTTCTGATGAAAAAACCAGCTTATAGGCTGTGCCTATTGAATTGATAGATTCTATATCTTGGTCAAAGCCCTGCCATATATGTTACAAAGAAGGTATGAAAAATACGGTTATATAGCTGTATAACAAGAGGAGTGTACGTGATGGCAGACGTTAAAAAGATTGCGGTAATAGCGGGAGATGGAATTGGACCTGAAGTGGTCGCAGAGGCAGAGAAAATTTTGAAACGTACGGAAGAAGTGTTCGGCTTTTCATTTGAAACGGAGCATGCGCTGTTCGGCGGGATTGCCATTGATAAGAAGGGCACACCATTACCGGAAGAAACACTGGCAGTATGTCAGTCTGCAGATGCCGTTCTGCTGGGAGCGGTAGGAGGGCCACAATGGGACAACAATCCAAAGGAACTTCGTCCTGAAACCGGACTACTGGGCATTCGCAAAGAGCTCGGTCTGTTTTCGAATCTTCGTCCTGCTGTCGTCTTTGACTGTCTCAAGGACGCGTCTACATTGAAACCGGAAGTGTTGGAAGGAACGGACCTGATCGTGGTGCGCGAACTGACGGGCGGCATTTATTTCGGCGAGAAGTTCAGACGAGAAAGTCCTCAGGGTGAGGAAGCAGTTGATACTTGCGCATATAATGTAACAGAAGTAGAGCGTATCGTGCGCCAATCTTTCGAAATTGCACAAAAACGTCGCAAAAAACTTGCATCTGTGGATAAGGCTAATGTACTGGAAACTTCCCGTTTATGGCGTGAAGTAGTGAACCGGGTTGCTGTAGACTATCCGGATGTCGAGTTAGAGCACGTATTGGTTGATAACTGCGCCATGCAATTGCTGCGTCGTCCATCTAGCTTCGACGTCATCGTGACGGAAAATATGTTTGGTGACATTCTCAGTGATGAAGCGGCTATGCTGACCGGATCCATCGGCATGCTCTCCTCCGCATCACTGGGAAAAGGCAGCTTCGGCCTATACGAGCCGGTACATGGCTCGGCGCCTGACATTGCAGGTCAAGGACTGGCGAATCCCATTGCAACGATTTTGTCTGTTGCTTTGATGTTCCGTCTTACCTTCGGGTACGAGAAGGCAGCAGATGCCATTGAGAAAGCAGTAGCTGAGGTACTGGATGCAGGGCACCGTACGGCGGATATTGCGGTGGATAAATCTCAAGCAATCTCGACAACTCAAATGGGTGATCTGATCGCAGCAGCTATTCGTTAAAAGCTCCGTAAATGCACCCGTCTGAAAAAAAGCTTCCTATTATATAGTAAGGTTATACAGTCTGGCTTTTTGGCAAATGTTTAGCACAGTAGCTCCTGAGCAATCAGGAGCTACTTGTATATTCAAAAGTTCAAAATGTGAATAAAATGTGAATTTTTAAGCCAGTTTAAAATAATTATAAAAAAGTAATGGTTACAATATTGACTTTGATTTCAGCGAATGATAACATTTATCAAGTAAGTTGTTGTTTATTACAATACAGATGATTGAGGAAAGCACATTTGGTGTTTTCTTACATATTTTAAAGGAGGATTTCATATTATGGCAGAAAGATTGGTAGGAAGACCCGCCCCTGATTTTGCATTGGAAACAGTGACTGGAGACGGTCAAGAATTTGGTTCGGTGAAGCTTTCCGATTACCGTGGCAAGTGGCTCGTATTTTTCTTCTATCCACTGGATTTCACTTTTGTGTGCCCTACGGAAATTACAGCATTGAGCGATGCTGCTGACCAATTTAAAGAGCTGGATACTGAAATTCTGGGTATCAGTGTAGACTCCGTGCACAGTCACAAAGCATGGATCAACACAGCTAAAGAAAACAACGGTCTGGGCAAACTGAACTTCCCATTGGCTTCTGACATCACGAAAAAAACAGCAAGCGATTATGGCGTTCTGATCGAAGAGGAAGGCGTTGCATTGCGCGGCTTGTTCATCATTGATCCAGAAGGCGAATTGAAATATCAAGTGGTTAACCACAACGATGTAGGTCGCAGTGTGGAAGAAACATTGCGTGTACTGCAAGCTTTGCAATCCGGTGGCTTGTGCCCAATGAACTGGAAACCAGGCGATCAAAATCTGTAATATAAGCTTCACAAGTTGAAATTAATTAAACAAACAAGCCCCCAACTAGCGGTTACTCTACCGTTATTGGGGGCTTGCTTGCCTGCTCTGTGCAGCGGAAGATGTAAGGACAGCCTGTTTGAATGAGGCAACGCAGAGTGAAGTAACAAATAATTATGGAAATGTTGTTGTGTTCTGGAGGAATTTTGCCTGACGAAAGCGAATAAGGTATTGTAGAAGATAAACAAGGCAGAACAGGTTTTGTTCAGAGGAGGCTGAGCCCGGATGAGTTATTGCTGTGGAGCAAGCATGGTAGGAACCAAGGGAACGCTGAAGCATTACCGCACCCAAGTTCATAATGTTCCTTTGCTGTTTTGCCCGGTATGTCGTCGCATTGAAGTTCATTATAAAGTCGAAAATGAGTATGAAATTTTGGCTGAATATGCACATGGAGATGGGGCAACCGAGATTGATTTTCAGGATTATGTCATGGAAGACGATGATACGATATTTGAAAATTGTGTGAATCGTGAAAGTGAAGATGCGTTTGAAATTGTGAAGCGCCAAATTGACATATCCCTGGATTTATTAATGGTAGCCAAACAGATGAATGATGAAAAATGGCAGGGAGAGCTTAAGAGAAGATTGGCCGTTATGAGCCAAAGACGATCCCGGCTTCAACATAATAAGAGCGGCAGTTGACATCCTACACACCAAAGAAGCTCTCAATTCTGGAGAGCTTCTTTGGTGTGTAGGGCGCTTGTTCCTAACTTCATTTTTCATTTTGTAATGTTGCGCAGATATTATGACGAAAGAAAACAGGATAAAAATTTGGATTCGACACTTTTTCCGATTGACTGCGATCCTTAATCTTGTCTATCATAAAATAAGACTGGAATTGGAAAGAGATGGTCGGATTTCTGTGTAACTGTTTTCTACACCATTGAAGGGTAGTCGATAGATGCCTTTCTCTTCTTCAAGATTCTACGCGTCCGATACGGCCAGTTTGTCATTCCGAAACAAGGGGGAAGCCTGGCATGATCAGTGAATTCCAAGAAGCCTTGCTTGATACCGTGGGAGCTTGTCCTTCCACACAGATCGCCAATAACAAGTATGAAAATGTGCTGGAGAACCTGGATAGTGGTATCATGCTGTTTGACAGTGACGGGGTACTGACCTTTATTAACGTGCAAATGGCGAAATTGCTGGAGCTACCACGGAGTTCGCTAGCAGGTCGCAATTTGATGCAAATTTTGCATCATCCTGAGTTAAGTCGGTTTAAGAAGAAGAAAATCATGCGGATTTATAAAGAAACTATCTTTCATAGAAAGCGCTATCATGAGTTAATTGATGAGTATGGTCGGCATTGGTTGATAACAGTAACCTATGGTGATCAGATGGATGGCGATTTTTTGTTTAGCGTCAAGGATGTGTCGGATTATAAGCAGATTGAGCAGACAGCATATCAAAACGATAAGCTGGCGATGCTGGGACGCATCTCGGCCTCTATTGCTCATGAAATCCGTAACCCGCTTACCGCAATCCGGGGTTTTATTCAATTGCTTCGACCGCATTTGGTGGAGTTGGGCAGGGATGAGTATGCCCGCATTATATTAACAGAAATTGATCGTGCGAACGACATTATTTATGAGTTCTTAAATTCGTCCAAGCCTTCGGCTCCGCAAAAAACGGCTGTATCTGTGATGGGGCTGCTGAAAGAAGTAGTGATGCTGACAGAAAGCGAAGCATTGATGAAGGGTTGCCAGATTGCATTGGACGAAAATGATGAGCTCATGAAGGTTTCCATTGATGTGAAGCAGATTAAGCAGGTTATCCTCAATATGATTAAAAATGCGATGGATGCCATTGAGAGCATCGGCGGGGAACGAGAGGGCTGCATCAATATCCATACAGTGCTTGAGGGAAATTATGTCCACATTTGTATTGAAGATAACGGATTAGGTATGGATCACAATACATTGACGCGTTTATTTGATCCTTTTTTTACAACAAAAGAAAGTGGAACCGGATTGGGATTGGCTGTGAGCTATCGAATTATCAAAAATCATGGAGGCTTCATACATGTAGACAGTAAACATGGAAGTGGCACACAATTCAAAATCACGCTTCCTGTAGTTTAATATGGGGAGGTTTTCGCAGAGGGGTCCTGTACATACTATTTCTTTTATGTTGTGCAGCGTTAGGGTATAGGTATCACCTTTTTGGAAAAGCTTATCTGAAGCGCATAATCTGACAAGATGATGCGCTTTTTTGGTGCTGTAAGCTCGGTTATTTGCGTAAATGCGAAAGTGAATTCATGAATTTAAGACAAAAAAATGATTCACCTTTCACAGATTAAATGCTATTATATACCAGAATACAACATTATTTTTGATACTATAGACTTAAACAACGGCTTCCAAAGCTGTCAAACGTCTTAGATGATCGGAATCTCCGATATGCAGGGGGCTGAAGAGGCTGAATGAGTATACGGCTGGAAGTAAAAAAAACGATAGGTATCGGCATTGCTGCGATAGTTTTGTTTGTCTTGGTTCAGTTATTTCACGTAACTTTGAATAAGATATACTCCCATAATGTTTTTTTCTTGTTATATCCGATCATAGGGTTTGCCTGTGCTGCGATTTGTTTTTCTATTTTTTATCAATCCTGGTCCGTTTTACTGGAACAGTTATCCTTGCAGAGACTTCTTATTGCCCCGACGTTTTTGGTGGCTGGTCTGCTTTACCTTGTTCATATTGTTTCGTTTAGTTTCGTGAGCCTGACGGACTTTGCTTTGTCTCCGGGCATTTCGTTATGGCTGCTGTTTGTAAATCGTGCCTTTACCTCTGTCTTGCTCTTATGCGTTTGTTTCCTCCCGTTTAGCAAGACGAAATCTGAATACAAAACGGTGGCTTTGTGGGCAGGGATAGGCTGCACTTTGCTGATTCTAGGAGTTATTAAGACATTTGGTGCAGGCTTACCGGATCTACGTATACGATACGAAATAGGCAACCTGGGCTGGACGTTAAACCTGGCTGTCATGTTACTGCTTGTGCTCACTTTTATTTTCGGGGTGCGAAAATATCGGAAGGTCCGCCCGGCGGAGTTGGGCATGTTGCTTATGGTTCGTGGAATTGGGCTGTGTGTTGTGAGTCAGTTGTTCTATTTATTTTCTGAGCAAATGAGCGATATTAATCACCTATTGGGACTTTTGACCAACGCGATAGCATTTTATAACATGTTGAGCGGGCTAGTCCGGTTGATGGTTCTGGTTCCTTATCGTGAAAAGCAGGCAGCAGAATCTGAGTTTAATCACATTGCTTATAATGATGATATAACAGGGCTCCCCAATCGTCGTCGCCTTTCCCAACGTTTAGATAAAATATTGCGCAAATCATTGAAATCGGATGAGACAGTAGCACTTTTAGTTCTAAATATTGATCGTTTCAAGGCGATTAATGATTCGCTTGGACATATGGCAGGAAATTATTTGCTGTATGCAGTAGGCGAACGCTTGGGGCATTTTAGCCATGAAGGGGAAGCTGTCTTTAGCATGGGCGGAGATGAATTTGCCTTTCTTCTAACGGGGTACGAAGATACAGATGCTATGAGAAGTCGTATTGATGATATGGTGAAGCTGTTCGATCTGCCTTTCGATATTGATGGTGAGTCTTATCATGTGACGGTGAGCGTTGGTATAGCTTTGTACCCGTTGGATGCGAATCAGAGTGAACAGCTTATTCAGCAGGCGGATACGGCTGTACATAGTGCTAAAGAGCAGGGAGTGAATTTTCAGCGGTATGCTAGTTCGATGCAGATGCGAGCGCATGAAAGACTCCAGCTGGAAAATGATCTGCGGCGAGCGCTTGAAAATGAGGAATTTTCATTGGTGTATCAACCTCGTGTCCACCTGCAAAGTGGCGAGCTAACGAGTTTGGAGGCGCTGGTGCGTTGGAATCATCCTCATCGTGGGATGGTGATGCCAGGCGATTTTATTCCGGTGGCTGAAGAAAGTGGTTTAATTGTGCCCTTGGGGGAATGGGTGTTACGGGAGGCTTGTCTGCAAAATAAGCATTGGCAGGAGCTTGGGTACCCACCAATCCCGATTTCGGTCAATTTATCCATGCGCCAATTTCAGCAAAAAAAGCTGGTGGATGTAATTCGGGGCATTTTGACCTATACGGAACTTGAAGCACGCTATCTAGAGCTGGAGATTACCGAGAGTATGACCTTTGATAAGGATCGTGCTTTTGAACAGTTGAAAAAAATAAAGGCTATTGGTGTCGCAATCAGTATTGATGATTTTGGAACGGGCTATAGCTCATTGCATTATTTGAAGAATCTCCCGATTGATCGTCTAAAAATTGACCGTTCCTTTGTAAATGAGGTACTGGTCGACAGCAAAAATGCAGCAATTGTATCTACTATTGCCTCCATGGCTCACCATTTGAAGCTGAAGGTTACGGCTGAAGGGGTAGAAAATGAGGAGCAGCTTCATTTTTTGCAGGCACAAGATTGTCATGAGGGTCAGGGGTATTACTTTAGTCGCCCCATTCCGGCAGAAGTCTTTGAAAAATTGTTTTTACGTGAACCTATGAATTGGCTGGCTCAGGATAGTATGTAGTATGCTTGCATTTTGCTGAAAGGTAAGTTATACTAAATAACATCCTGATTCAGCTGGTTGGCGATAGGTTAAGCGTGCCATACATAAGAATCGAGATATTATAAAATGCGGGTGTAGTTCAATGGTAGAACTTCAGCCTTCCAAGCTGATAGCGTGGGTTCGATTCCCATCACCCGCTTACTGTTTTAAGTAGTTCGAAACCCTTGTGACGCAAGGGTTTTTGTTTTGTTTGGAGTTTTGTTTGGAGTAGATAAATACATTATAGCCGGGGTGCCAATGGGGTATCACGGCTTTTTGCGTTCTTACGAACTATTTTTACATTGCCACACAAAATAAAATATAAAATATTTAGCTTATATGCTATATAAACAGATAAAAAGAACTATTTACCATTTACTAAAAAATAAGTATAGTCGCATTGTTGGGATTTAACTTAAAAAAGGATGGTGTAGTTGCAATGAGGAAAATTTCTTTTCTGTTTTTAGCATTAACTTTGGTGCTGCTTACTTTCCCTGCAAGTTCTACGTTCGCCGCTGCTGATTTTCCGAATACGTCGACGAATGGAATGACTGGTTTTGCCGGACAGGCTAAAAGTGAAAATGGAGCTACTAAGCCTGCCACAACAGGGGGAAAAGGCGGTCAGGTCATCTATATCAATAATCTAAACGATTTGAAAAACCAGTTAGGAGATTCAACTCCTAAAATTCTGGTCATCGAAAAAAATATTTCTGCCTCCTCTAAAACCGTGGTCAACATTGGTACTAACAAATCACTCATTGGTTCTTATGCGCAAAACAAACTGGTTAACATTCATTTGAAAACAACCAATAATTCGGGAAATGTGATCTTTCAAAATTTAACTTTTGAGCACAGTGCCAACATTAACGGTAACGATGACATCCAACTTTATCTTACTGCGGGCACAAATTATTGGATTGATCATGTTACGTTTGCAGGTCACAGTTATAATGCGAATGGCTCGGATCTGGACAAACTTTTGTACATAGGCCAATCGGCTGATTATGTAACCCTTAGTAACTCCAAATTTGCTAATCATAAATATGGTCTCATTTTGGGATATCCTGATGATGGCAATAAAAATTATGATGGCATGCCCCATATCACGATCGCCAATAATTATTTTGAAAACTTGCTTGTACGTGGCCCAGGACTTATGAGATATGGATATTTCCATGTTAAAAATAATTATATTAATAATTTTCAGCTTGCTTATACCATTGCTACGAATGCAAGAATCTATTCTGAGTACAACTACTTTGGAAAAGGTAGTGAAAAGGGCGGTATTCTTGATGATAAAGCCAATGGCGAGTTTAAAGATGTGGGGAGTTTTCCCACCATCAACAACCAAAAATCGCGTGTAACCAACTGGAATCCAAGCAAGAACTATAGCTATCAAGCTCAGACTCCTGAATATACTAAAGAGTTTGTAACGAAATATGCAGGTTCGTCCAATACGACTTTGGTATTTGGAAAATAACGCGGATTATTTGCAAATGTGTTGCGATCTGCTATACTGACCGCAAGTAAGTATCCCGTGAAAAGGAAGGTAACCATACGTCCGATGAAGTAAGCACACTGATTTTCCCACTTAACTGCACAGTTACTGGCAGGCGGCTGTAAGCTGCAACGGGAGAAGTGTGTCTGAAAATGAATGTAGGGACGTATGCGTTTATTCCGGAACGGGATTTGGCCAATTCGTTTACGGTGTTATTTTTCATAAGCGTATGTTCTGAAACGATTCATAACAGTCATTCTATATTCCTTGTATGCAAGCCGCAGCCTTCTGCGGCTTTTTTTATTGCTTCCGGGATCAAAAAAACGGACTGGGAAAGGATGATTGTGGTATGAGAACGATTTTGCGTATTCGCAATGTAGTAAAGGATTGGAACGGGACATCTTTATTTGAGAATGTGTCGTTGGATGTGATGGAAGGAGAACGGCTCGCACTGTTTGGAAGAAATGGAGCAGGTAAAACGACGCTATTGCGAATATTGCTGGGAGATGAAGCGCCAACCTCTGGTCAAGTAGAGCATGATTTGCCACTGGAAGAGCGGGGCTGGCTGAAGCAGCAGGATACGGTGGATGGGTCTCGAACCGCACTGGAGGCTGCACAGCAGGCCAGCCCTCGGCATTGGCGTCTCAAGCAAGCGTTGGGACAGCTGGAAGCTGACCTAGCCGATGCTGGGGAGGATATGGAGCATCATCTGGAGCGTTACGGCGAACTGATGGATGAATACGAACGCCTGCAAGGCTTTGCCTGGGAGTCTGAGGTGGAAAAGGCGCTCACTCGAATGGGAATGCCTGTCCAGACGTGGGCGATTGCCTACGGTGACCTGAGTGGAGGGCAGAAGACCAGAGTACGATTGGCCGGACTGATGGTCAGGCAGCCGAAACTGCTGGTGCTGGATGAGCCGACCAACCATCTGGATGCCGAAAGCTTGCTTTGGCTGGAGCAGTGGCTGTCCACGTATCCGGGAACGCTGCTGTTTGTATCGCATGACAGAGCCTTTTTGGATCGGGTGGCAACAAGTATAGTTGAGCTCACATCGACAGGTATTAGGCGCTATAAAGGCGGCTATAGGGAATATAAGGCGCAAAAGGAGCGGGAACTGCGAGAGCAGGAAGCCAGCTATCGGAAGCAGGAGCTGGCACGGCAGGCGCTGGAGGAAACGATTCGAAATTACAGGGAATGGTTTCATCAGGCGCATCGTGGCGCATCCAAGGTTGAGGTGGGCATTACGAAGAGCTTTTATAAGGCCAAGGCTAATAAAAATATTTCCCGTTATCATGCGAAGGAGAAGGAACTGGAGCGACTGGAGGCCAATAGAGTAGAGCAACCGCGTGAGGCTGCGTCTTTGCACATGAGATTAAGTGACAGCGGGTTTCAGGCAAGATATTTGCTGCGTGCGGAGCAGGTTGATTTTAGCTACGACAATCGTGTCATTGTGCAGGGTCTTAACCTGAACATTGTACGTGGCGACCGTCTCGCTGTTCGGGGACCGAATGGAATTGGCAAGACAACGCTGCTTCGGTTATTAAAGGGTCAGCTGGAACCGCAGACGGGAAAAATCACAGCCAACCCACAGTTGAACATCGGGTATTTTTCACAGGAGCTGGAGCAGCTCCCAGAGGATCAAACGTTGCTGGACAGTCTGCTTGCGCTCCCGACGATGACGCAAACAGAAGCGAGAACAGTGTTGGGCTGCTTTCTATTTGCGAAAGAGGACGTGTTTAAAAGGATCGGGACACTCAGTATGGGAGAAAAATGCAGGGTAGCTTTTCTGCGTCTGTACTTTAGTGGAGCCAATCTGCTGGTGCTGGATGAACCGACGAATTATTTTGACATTGAAACCCGTGAAATTGTAGAGGATTCTTTGCGTAACTATGATGGAGCACTGGTGCTCGTCTCACATGATCGGGAGCTGGTGAGGTGCACGGCAACTCGGTTACTCGATATGAAGCCGGGGGGCGGATATGAAATCTATGAGGGGACAGCCGACGAAAAGCAAGAAGATGAGCGGAGCCGTCAACGGGAGCCAGAAGACCAAGAGCGGCGTGAGGAACGTCTTCGATTACAATTGCGTCTTACAGAGTTGATGGGAATGACGGGCACGAATGACGAAAATGAAAAGTTGTTGAGCGAAATCAGGCGCATTCGTGCAAATCTGGAGCGGTTGGATGATCTAGATATCTAAAGGGTTGAAAGGTATGCCCTGCTTGCCAAAGCGCGGTAGTTTGCATATAATAATGAACAATAGTTCGAATTTTTGAAAATGTCTTGATGGAGAAGAGTAGACAGTGTCCGATTGAACAGGGAGGAAGCGCCGTAGGATTGAGAGCGTTTCTGCAAATACTGGGCTGTTGAAGTTCGCTCCGGAGCAGTTCCTTGAACCTCAGGCGCCATGTGAATGGCGAATGTGCAAGTAGGGGATACCGGTTCACGACCGTTATAACGTGCAGAGCGAGACGATGATGCATAGCATGAACAATCACCTGTAACTAGTGGCCGTAAGGCAGAACGCCGGGTGAGCTGAGCTTATTGTCTAACGAGGGTGGTACCACGGTCTTTTCGTCCCTTACCGGGAGGAAAGACCTTTTTTTGTTGTCTGAAAAGCTGGATATGAAGAAAGGGGACTGAACAGGCGATGAGCGAAACCATCCAAATGAAGGAACATTTGCTGGCCTTGAAGGAAGAAGCACTGGAAGTATTGGAGAAGGTGGCAACACCCAAGGAGCTGGCTGATCTACGGGTCAAATATTCGGGGAAAAAGGGTGCATTGACTGAAATTTTGCGCGGTATGGGCAAGCTGAGCGCGGAAGAACGTCCGGTTGTTGGACAGGTAGCCAATGAGGTGCGCGAGGCGATTGAAGAAGTCGTTAACCGTAAGCAGGATGAGTTCACGAAAGCGGAAACGAATGAGCGTCTGCAAGCGGAAAAAATCGACGTTACGCTGCCAGGACGCGCGCTGCCGCAAGGTGGACTGCACCCGCTCAACAAAGTGATTGAGCAAATCGAGGATATTTTTACAGGTATGGGCTATCGAGTGGCTGAGGGTCCACAGGCAGAGACGGATTATTATAACTTCGAAGCATTGAACCTGCCTAAAAATCACCCCGCACGGGATATGCAGGATTCATTTTACCTAACTGAGGATCTGTTGATGCGTACCCATACGTCACCAGTTCAGATTCGTGCGATGGAAGCGATGAAGGGCGAAACACCTATTAAGGTTATCTGTCCGGGTACGGTTTTCCGACGTGATGATGACGATGCAACGCATTCTTTTCAATTCCACCAGATTGAAGGGCTTGTCATTGGAAAAGACATTCGCATGAGTGATTTAAAAGGAACCTTACTTCAATTTGCACGCGAGATGTTCGGAGAATCGACCGAAATCCGTTTGCGCCCAAGCTTCTTTCCGTTCACAGAGCCGAGTGCTGAAGTAGACGTGACTTTTGTGAAGAAAAATGGCGAACGCGTATGGATTGAAATTTTGGGCTGTGGCATGGTTCATCCGAAAGTGCTGGAGATGGGCGGTTTTGATCCCGAGGTGTACAGCGGCTTTGCATTCGGTATGGGTGTAGAGCGGATTGCTATATTGAAATACGGTATTGATGATATTCGTCATTTTTATAACAGTGACTTGTCGTTCCTGAAACAGTTTGCGCGTCAATAAACAACTATATCAAGGGAAGTGAACCCATATGAAAGTATCATTCGAGTGGCTGTCCGAGTATGTATCGCTGGATCAGGTAAGCGCGGAGGATCTGGCAGAGAAAATCACCCGTTCGGGCATAGAAATTGATGAGGTCGAGCAGCGCAATCAAGGGATTACTGGCGTCGTTGTAGGCTATGTTAAAAGCAAGGAAAAGCATCCTGATGCTGATAAGCTGAATGTATGTATTGTCGATGCAGGTCAGGAAGAAGATCTGCAAATCGTGTGTGGTGCCAAAAACGTGGATGCAGGTCAAAAGGTTCCTGTTGCAGTTGTAGGTGCAAAGTTGCCGGGAGATTTCCACATTAAAAAGGCCAAGCTGCGTGGTGTAGTATCCATGGGTATGATCTGCTCGGCCAAAGAACTGGGCATGAATGACAAGCTGCTTCCAAAGGAATTGCAAGAAGGTATTTTGGTGCTGCCTGAGGATGCTGAAATTGGTATGCCAATTACGAAGCTGCTGGCGCTGGATGATCAGGTACTGGATTTTGATCTGACACCCAATCGTTCGGATTGCCTGAGCATGCACGGAGCAGCATATGAAGTGAGTGCGATTCTGGGACGTGATATTTCGCTGGTTGATCCGGCTAAGGATCTGGTGGAAATTAGCGATGCAGCGGCAGATCATCTGTCTGTGAAGGTAGATACTCCTGAACTGTGTACGCACTATGCGGCCCGTTATATTACAGGTGTAAAAGTGGGGGCTTCCCCATTATGGATTCAAAACCGTCTGATGGCGGCAGGTGTTCGTCCCATCAACAACATCGTAGATATTACGAACTACGTCATGCTGGAATACGGTCAGCCGTTGCATGCTTTTGATGCGGATAAGCTGGAAAATGGAAATATTGAAGTTCGACTCGCTCGTGCAGGCGAAACATTGATTACACTTGATGATCAGGAGCGTAAGTTGGAGCCGCATATGCTGCTGATTACAGACGGTGTGAAACCCATTGCATTGGCAGGCGTGATGGGTGGAGCCAACTCCGAGGTTACGGAAGCGACGGTCAGCATTGCGCTGGAATCTGCGAAGTTTGACGGCGGTACAGTTCGCAAAACGTCTCGTCAACTTGGACTGCGTTCAGAAGCAAGCCTGCGTTTTGAAAAAGAGGTTGATCCAGGCGCTGTTGTGCCTGCTGTGAATCGTGCAGCTGCGCTGATTCAGCGTTATGCAGGAGGCACTGTACACCAGGGCATCGTAGAATCTGCGTCTGCAAAAGCTGAAAACCGCATTATCAAGCTGTCGCTAGATAAAATAAACCGATATTTGGGAACCGAACTGTCGCTGCTTGAGGTGAAAACGATTTTCGGTAGACTTCATTTCGGATGTGGCGACGCAGAGCAAGGGGTACTGGAAGTTCAAGTTCCTACACGCCGTGGAGATATCACCATTGACGTGGACTTAATCGAAGAGGTTGCTCGTCTATATGGTTACGACAATATACCGACCACGCCGATTGAAGGTCCTACAACTCCGGGAGCTTTGACAGCATCGCAATCATTGCGCCGCTCAATGCGCAGATTGCTGGCTCATGGTGGTTGGCAGGAGACGATCAGCTACTCTTTTGTACATCCGCAAAGTACGGGGTTATTTAATGCCCTGACAGAAGGTAGCCATCCAGTACGTTTGGCTATGCCTATGAGCGAAGACCGTAGTGTTTTGCGTACGAGTATCATTCCACAGATGCTGGATACAGCGGTGTACAATATGAACCGCAAGCAAGACAATCTGTCGATTTTTGAGATGGGAACGGTATTTTATACAGAGGAACAAACATTAACCCGTCAGCCGCAGGAAATTCAAGTGTTTAGTCTACTGCTGACTGGGGTACGCCGTGAAAAACAATGGAATATTGGTGCTGAAAAGGTTGATTTCTTTGATATTAAAGGCGCGCTTGAAACGGTGTTTGACTATTTCGGATTAAGTGCCAGCATTCGTTATGTGGCCGACCAACCGCAAAGCTACCACCCGGGCCGTTCCGCTTCGGTATGGCTGGATGTGAATGGTAACTCTCAACGGATCGGTACCCTTGGGCAGATTCATCCGGAGCTGCAACAATCTTATGGGCTGAACGATACGTATGTAGCAGAAATTGCGTTGCAACAGGTCGTTGAACATGCAAACTCTCATATTCAGTTCAGAGAGCTGGCTCGCTTCCCATCCGTGGAACGTGACATTGCCCTCGTAGTGAATAAAGACGTTGAGGCAGGTGAACTGCTTCGTGTTATTCACGCTGCAGGCGGAGAGCTGTTACAGGATGCACGAGTGTTTGATGTATTTACAGGCAGTAAGCTTGGTGAAGATAAGAAGAGCGTAGCTATCTCTCTGACCTATCGTCACTGGGAACATACGTTAACGGATGAAGAGATCAATGCGGCGCATACTCCTGTCGTTACGTCTCTGGAACAAACTTTTGGAGCGGAATTGAGAAAGTAGCAGGAAATGCGGGAAGCCGTATCGAATCTTAGTGACAGAGGTTCGATACGGCTTTTTGGCCTATCATCATAGAAGCTCTTTACTCTGATAATTACCCGCTGCGGGGAAGCCGGACTAATAAGGTTGAACGCTTCACGGAAGGCGGGTTACCATAGTACCGGACACACCTTAGAATCAACATACAGTAGTATTGAAGGAGGGCATAATTGTGACTACACCAGATCGTACTCGCGTCACTGTAGAGATCTACGGTACTTCTTATAAACTCGTCGGCAGCAATACCGATTATATGAAGCAGGTTGCCAATTACGTGGATGAGCGTATGCACAGCATTTCTCAAGCTCATTCGCGTCTGGATATGCCCCGAATTGCCGTGCTGGCTGCGGTTCATATGGCAGAAGAAGCTGTACAAATCCAGGAAATTCAAAGTCATATGAACCGCTTAGCAGCGGAACGAGCAGAGCTCCGGGGAGATCTGGCGCAACTCCAGACAGCTCTAGGGGAACAACAGCAGAAAAATACAGATATGCATCAATCTCTTATTCAACTGAAGGAAGAAAAAGAAGCAACGCAGAAGAAGCTAATGGAAACCGAATCTGTATCAGCCAAGGAGATTGCCCAATTGAGGGCAAAGCTAGAACAGCAGGAGAAAAAAGCGGCTGAACTTGAAAATGGACAAAAACAAGCTAAACGTGAATTGGAGGAGTCTCGTCAAGAAGCTTCTCGCAAGCTGAAAGAGCAGCAGGAGGCGGCCAATGCGCGTATCCGGCAGATAGAAGAGCAAATGAAGAAGGAAGTATCTGAAGCGGCTAAACAGGCTGAAGCCAAGCTGTCAGCTGCAGAGAAGACTCATCAGGAGCAAAAGCGCACAGAACTGGACAAACTGCGATCTGCTTTGCAGCAAGAGCATAGCAAGAAGGTAAGCGAATGGCAGACCAAGTGCTCCGGACTGAATGAGCAGCTGGAGCAGGAACGTAAACAGGCTGAATTGGCGTTGAATGAAGAAAAGCTCCAGCATCAGGAAGCGCAGAAACGAGCTGATGAAGCTGCACTGGAGCAGGAGATTCGGGTCGAGGAGCTTCAGGAACAATTAGAACAAGTACAGGCAGGCAATACAGAGCTTTCTTCTCGTCTGGGAGAGGCTCAAGAGCAAGCAAGAGTACTGAAGGAACAACAGTCCGAGCTGGAGTCTGTGCTGGAAACACAGCGACAGGCTGCGATAGAGCGAGAACAGGCAGATACGCTTGCACGTGAAGAATTGCAAAGTCGATATGATCAATTAGAAGCTGAAGCCAAGGCTAAGCAGCAGCAGACGGCTAAGCTGGAGGAAGAACAGCGGCGGATGCAGAAGCTGCTGGAGCAAGCTCACGTATCTTCTCGCAAGCTGCAAAGTGAGCTGGCTACGCTAGCTGAAAGCGAGAAGTCATGGAAGAAACTTGCAGAAGGACGCCAGGTGGCAGTTGATGAACTGGAGCTCTCCCTGCTGGAAGCACGTGAACAGAAGGAAGAAATACAAGAGCAATTACAGCACGCAGCGGCTGAGCTCGAATCTATTAATGATAAATTTGCTTCACAACAGCAACGGCTAGTTCAACTCGAAGCGAGAATCAAGGAGCTTTCACCTGAGCTGATTCGCGTTCAGGATGAGCTTGAGAAAGCCAAAGTCCGAGAGCAAGAGGGAGCTAAGGCGTATCAATCGCTTCAGGAGCAATATGGAAGCATGAAGAGCCGAGCTGGACAGCTGGAGCAAAATATTAAGCAGCTCCAACAGGAAAATCGAGAACGGCGGAGTGAACTGGAACGTGCTGAGGAAGAATCCCTGGAATGGCAGCTTAAATACGATCAGTTGAAGGCTGAAGCGGAACGTTTGGAAGCAGAAGATGCTGCTCGTAAGGAAGAATTTGCTTCTTGGGAGCGGGAAATAGCGGTAACGGTTCAACAAAAGGAACAGCTTCAGGAGGAGATTCGTTTGGCTGTTGAAACTGCCAAAACGGCGAAGGCTGAACAGCAGTCCATAGAGCAGGAACGGGTGGCCTTGCAGTCTGAATTGGACGAAGTGGGTCAGAAATATGAAATGGCGGCGCATCAGCTTCGTCTATTACAAGTACAACAGGACGTAGATCGCGAAAATACGGAGAAGATTTCTACGGAATTACGTCAATTACAGGAAGAATACACCAAGCTTCAAACGGAGTACAATGAATGGATTGAACTAATCGAACAGGATCAGTAGATACGGATTATAAAATGTAAGGCAATCCCCGGCTGCTCATCGCCGGGGATTGTTTGTTTATTGTATCGCACTCAGAAGTGTATATGACAAAAAGCTGTCCTTTGGCAGACGGAATCTGCTTCGGGACAGCTTTGCCGCGGTGTAAATCGAAATTAATTCTTGGCCTTACGACCCGCTTCAAACGGTGTCGATACCGGAATGAACAGGTCGATAATCCCGATAACCAATGCAGCGAGCAATGCGCCCAAAACTGAAACACTAACATGGGTCACGACGTATTGAGCGACCCAGATAACCAGAGCGCTCACTAGAAAACCTACGATACCGCGTCCAAATGGAGAAACGCGTCGGCCGAACACCGCCTCGACGATGTAACCAATCAAGGCAATGACAATGGCAAGGATCAGTGCACTCCAAAAGCCGCCTACACTAAATCCGGGAACGATCCAGCTTACGACCATCAGAACCAGAGCGGCAACGATGAAACGTACAATGTGCCCGAGAATGCTCACGGAATAACCTCCTTTGTTTTTGGATTTACAGGGTTAGACAAAGGTTAGTGTGTGGCATGAAGAGCTTTCTTATGTGTAAAGCAGTGTTGGCAAATAGCGTAAGTTTGCTGCTTTCGGTATAATATAGATATAAGTGAAAGGAGTAGTGAAGTTGGACTCTAAAATTTTTAAAACCCTTGAATATCAAAAAATTCTAAATAAACTAAGTCACTATGCCCAAACGGCAACGGGACAACAGACAGCCCTTCAATTACAGCCCAGTGATGATTTGGAGTATATCAAGAAATTGCTGAAAGGCACGGATGAGGCCTATGCTGCTGATCGGCTCAAAGGAGTGCCTTCATTTAACGGAGTAGTGGATATCACTCCGGCGGTGAAGCGTGCCCGTATTGGTGGAACGTTAAGCCCGCAGGAGTTGCTTGGCATTCGAACAACAGTTCAGGCCGCACGCCGTATACAGGTATACGTGACGAGTTTGCATGAGGAAAATCCTGTCGAAACATTGCTGTATTGGAGTGAGCAGCTATCGGAGCAGAGAGGTTTGGAAAACTCCATTAAGGGCTGTATTGACGAAAATGCAGAGGTGTTGGATTCTGCCAGCACAGAGCTTTCTCAAATCCGTCGGGAGCTGCGCTCGGGAGAAGTGCGTATTCGTGAAAAGCTGGATTCCATGATTCGTTCCTCAACTGTATCCAAAATGCTTCAAGATCAGTTGATTACGATTCGTGGAGATCGGTTTGTGATCCCGGTTAAGGCCGAATACCGTTCTTATTTTGGCGGAATTGTTCATGATCAATCCGGGTCTGGTGCAACATTGTTTATCGAGCCTGAATCTATCGTAGCCATGAACAATAAGCTGAGGGAAACAAGGCTGAGAGAAGAGCGTGAAATTGAAGTCATTTTACAAAAGCTGACCGCACTTGTCGCAGAACAAGCGGATATGTTGCTGTATGATGTGGACATTTTGGGTAATCTTGATTTTATTTTTGCAAAAGCGCGTCTCGCCCGTGAAATGAAGGCAACCTTGCCTTTAATGAATGACCGAGGGTACTTGAAGCTGAAAAAAGGCAGACATCCTCTAATTCCGTTGGAGCAGGTCGTTCCCATAGATGTGGAGCTGGGCAATTCATACACCTCCATTATCGTTACCGGACCGAACACAGGGGGGAAAACCGTTACCCTGAAAACCATTGGCCTGCTTAGTTTGATGGCGATGTCTGGACTGTTTGTACCTGTTGAGGATGAAAGCCAGCTGTGTGTATTTGATGCAATCTATGCTGATATTGGTGACGAGCAGAGCATTGAGCAAAACTTGAGTACATTTTCCAGTCACATGACCAATATCATTAGCATCCTGAAAAATATGACGCCCAAAAGTCTTGTATTGCTTGACGAAGTGGGGGCAGGAACGGACCCCGCGGAAGGTTCGGCTCTGGCTGTGTCCATTTTGGAGCATATACATGCCATGGGTTGCCGTATGGTTGCGACGACTCACTATAGTGAATTGAAGGCGTATGCTTATGAGCGTAAAGGAATTATTAATGCAAGCATGGAGTTTGATGTCGCTACATTAAGCCCGACTTACCGCCTTCTGGTCGGTGTCCCCGGACGAAGTAACGCATTTGCCATTGCCGAGCGATTGGGATTGCCAGGGCGCATTTTAGACTATGCCCGTGGTGAGGTAACAGAAGAAGACCAGCGCGTTGAGCACATGATTGCGTCACTGGAGCAGAACCGTTTGACAGCTGAGCAAGAACGGGAAAAAGCGGAGCAGCTGCGTAAGGAAATGGAAGCATTGCGTAGCCGTCATCAGATGGAGCTGGATAAGCTGGAGTCCCAACGGGACCGTATGCTGGAAAAAGCTGAGGACGAAGCAAGAGTTCTCGTGGATAAGGCTCGTAGTGAAGCGGAGAAAATCATTACTGATTTGCGTAAATTGGCTCAGGAAGAAGGGGCCTCGGTTAAGGAACACAAGCTGATTGCAGCTCGTAGAGAACTGGATGAGGCTGAACCGAAGCAACGCAAGAAAAGTACCGTCAAGCGCCCGGCCGCTACGCGTACTCGTTCTATCATGGCTGGCGATGAAGTATCCGTTCACAGTCTGAATAAAAAAGGCCACGTGGTTGAACTGTCCGGTACCAAGGAAGCTGTGGTTCAACTGGGGATCATGAAGATGAAGGTCAGTCTGGATGATCTGGAACTACTGCAACCTGCCCAAACAACGACTCCAAGAGTTCAAAAACCAGTGACTGGCGTTAAGCGGACACGGGATGATAACGTACGAAGTGAACTTGATCTTCGGGGGGCGAACGTGGAGGAAGCCTTGATGGAAGTGGACCGCTTCATGGATGAAGCGTTTCTGGCCAATCTGGGTCAGGTACACATTATTCATGGCAAAGGTACGGGTGTCCTGAGAACCGGTATTCAGGAGTATCTCCGCAAGCATAAACATGTGAAAAGCTACCGTATCGGTAATTACAATGAAGGCGGCACAGGCGTAACAGTTGCTGAATTGGAATAGCTATGGGTTGCGGCTTTGCCCGGGAACGCTTGGTAGAACGGGAGGGACGAAGTGAAGATGGCGATTGATGAATTGCTGTCACATCCATTGGGGATGATGCTGGGTTATTTCTCGGTGGCGGTGCTGGAGCTAATTGTATTTTTGTCGTGTTTTGAGCTGGTAACCCGCTATAAATGCTGGGAAGAGATCAAGCGCGGCAATGTTTCGGTAGCCATGGCTACGGGAGGGAAAATGTTCGGTATTTGCAACGTGCTTCGCTTTGCAATGGAAGCCAAATCCAGTGTGTACGATACGATGATTTGGTCGTTCGTTGGCTTTTTACTGCTACTTGCGGCGTACTTTCTTTTTGAGTTTCTGACACCGGTATTTTCTATTGATCAACAGATTAAAGAGGATAACCGTGCTGTCGGCTTGTTCTCCATGATTATTTCAATATCGTTATCTTATGTGATCGGTGCCAGTGTAACTTGACACATTCTGTATACTAGAGCTTGGTATACGCTTGGAACGGAAGGATGATAAAGCTTGGAAATGACTATTTGTCCATGGTGTAACATGGAAATTATTTGGGATGAAGAATTGGGACCTGAGGAAGAGTGTCCTTATTGCCATAATGATCTGAAAGGGTACTCTGACATCACTGATGATGAAGATGAGTCTGTTTCTCCACCTGTTCATAGACATGCCGGTGAGCATGGACATGAAGAGACGGAACATGATCATGCGACTTCTGTAACCCCGGCGCCCCACTCTCATGGAAAAGAAGACCTGAAGGGTTATCGTACATTGAGTATTCAGCTCGGTGATGATGAAGAGCAGGATATTTTATATGAGGCAGAGGATGAAATCGTAGTTGAAAAACCGGTTGATGCACCGTTGTTGCAGGATAATGAGCTTCATAAGCTACCTGTTCTGCATACTTTGCAAAAATTTGAAGAAAGCGGTGCGGATCTGATGGCTTATGAACAAGGCGCTGAACAAATACTCGACAGACAAGATGAGGTTCTTGAATGTTCCCAATGTGGAGAGTACATGCTGCATGCGGGTTCGCAAACCGTAACCAGAGAAGGCTTTGAACCGTCGATGTCGCCAGCACTCGGCAAATCTGTTCTGGACTTGCCATTCGTTTTGAATGTTTATGTGTGTCCTAGCTGTTTTCATGTCCAGCACACATTGTCAGAGAATGACCGACTGCGGATGCTGGAGAAGCTCAGCGGTATTTCCAACAATTAAATAGCAATCCCCCGGATAGGCCCAAGCTCAATACGGGCATCTTAATCGAAGAAATATTTGAACAAGCTGGCTTGAAATAAGCTGATTGGTGATTTTTCGGTTAGGGGGAACTGCATTGAAATCAAACCTGAACGGACAATCCATTCTGCTATTAAGCTTGAATGGATTGTTTGTGTTTGCAGCAGCATTGTCAGGCACATTTCTCAACGTATACTTATGGAAGAGCAGGCAGGATTACGCGATGATTGGCTGGTTTAATGTCAGCCAACAAATTGCGCTGGGAATTATGGTCTGGGTAGCTGGAAAATGGGTCAAGGAACATAACAAAATGAATGCCCTGCGCGTGGGGACAGCACTGTCCGGTCTGTTTTATTTGATCGTGTTATATACGGGACCGCAGGCTGTGAACTACATATGGCCGCTCGGAATGTTATTGGGTGCAGCATTAGGTTTATTCTGGCTGGCGTTTAATGTAATTTTTTTCGAAGTCACAGATCAGGCAAGCCGCGATCATTTTAACGGATGGGTCGGTCTGCTGGGTTCGTTTTCCGGTATCGTGGGTCCTTGGCTGTCTGGTTGGATTATTGCTCGTATGGAGGATGATGCGGGTTATCGAGTAATATTCAGTATTTCCTTAGCCTTTTATGTCGTAGGAGTGGTGCTTAGTTTCTTTCTTCGCAAGCGTAAGCCGACAGGAAATTACAATTGGAAGGAGCCTAAGCAACGATTGTCACAAAAAGGGAGCATGTGGCGTCCCTTGTCGTTATCGCTTGTTACCCAGGGCATCCGTGAAGGGGTTTTTGCCTTCCTGATTACGCTGCTCGTGTATGTAGCTACTCAGCAGGAATGGAAGCTGGCACAGTTTTCACTTATCACCTCGGCGGTTTCATTTTTCAGCTTTTGGGCTGTCGGAAAATGGCTCAAGCCACACTATCGCTCGGCTGGTATGCTGTTGGGTGCTGTATTGTTGGTGATTGCGCTTTTACCATTATTGTGGCGTATGGAGTATATCACGCTACTGATTATGGGGATCGGCACCGCTATATTCCTGCCCTTGTATTTAATTCCTATGATCTCAGCAAGTTTTGATTTAATGGGTGCGAGTGAAGGAGATGCGAATCAGAGAGTGGAACTGGTTGTACTGCGTGAACTGTGCTTAATGGTAGGCCGGTTGACCGGGACACTCATTTTCTTGGGCGTCCTAAGTATCAGCAAGGCTCCTACAGCGATGATTTGGTTGTTGATTGGACTTGCATTAATGCCAGTGATCGGCTGGTTTTTTATGCGAAATGTGCTGAAGATGGAACAGAAGACAAAGCGAAGCAATTCTCATTCCCATACACAACGCTGGCGCAAGCAAACGGAATAACAGGAAAATTCAACACAAAAAGAACCTCAGAATTCACTTATATAGGCGAAAGGAGGTTCTTTTTGTATTCATATGTTAAACCATCGGTTCCGTTGTTTCTGGCGAGGATTTGGTCGTACGGGTCAGAGAATACAGCTCCATTTCAGGTCGGTGTGCGCCTGTCAGTTCATCAGCCAATAGCTGTGCGGCCATCATATTCGTAACCGATCCATTCCCTCCATAACCCTCCAAAAAGTAGCAGTTTGGAAAACGCGGATGTGGACCAATATACGGTAAGCCATCGTGAGAGGAGCCGAATACAGCCGCCCAAGCATAGTCGATCTGAAAGGGTACTCCGGGGAAATGCTCCTGTAGTGCTTGCAGCAGCTTTTGCTGTTGGTGTAGCAGCCTGATTTCACGCTGGTTGGCGTCCAGTATAGGTTCATCCAAACCACCAATAATGATGCGTCCTTGCGGTGTGGAGCGCATATATAGATAAGGACGGGCAGTTTCCCAGATCAGACACTGCTCATGCCACAAGGGAGCATCTCCGATTGGATTGGTGGCGATAGCATAAGAGCTCTGCAGAACGGCTCCCCGATCGGTTTTAATCTCTTGTGTTTCATAACCTGTTGCAAAAACAACCTTTTTTGCTCGGATCATTCCACAGTTAGTATGACAAACGACCTCATTATCATGGAATTCAAAATGCTTGGCTTCCGTATGCTCATATAAGCGAACACCGAGACGGTTGGCAGATTGCAGCAGGCCCTGGGCAAACAAAAATGGATTAACCTCAGCATCTTCGTGTGTGTACAAGGCTGCCGGTTTTCGAAAAGGAAATCGGGCAGCAACCTGTTGCTCATCCCAGTACTCTACTGGAAATCCAAACCGGGTTAGCTGTTTGTACTCTTCCTGAAGCACCTGTATATCCTCCGATGTACTTGCATAGTACAGGCTGCTGCGCCGAGTAAAGGAAGGGTCTGTATCCAGTGTAGCTGCCAGCTTATCTAACTGATCCAGTGCATCTTTACTCATGCGGTAAAACAGTACGCCGTTCGTTTCACCAAACGTATTAATGAAAGAGGTTAAGGTCTTGTCATTGCTGTATTGCAGCAGGCCAGCATTGGCCGAAGAGCTTCCAGTTACCAGCTTGCGTTTGTCAATAACCACGGTGTCTACTTGTCGCTCTCCCAATAACCGGGAGCAGATGGCCCCTCCCATCCCTCCTCCGATGATCAATACATCACAAATTAAATCCTCTGCCAAAGGCGGAAAATCCAGTGTCTGCTCCAAGGAATTCGGCCAATATGTGTTCCCGCTTATCAATTCCATATAAAATAGCTCTCCTCATAGGCAATATGTAGTATCTCTTATGTGTACATAGTATTTCGACAAACGGACAAGATAACCAGCGTGCAACAAAACATTTAAGGAGGCACAGAGATGATGCAATCTACGAACATGCAACCCTTGACAGGCAAAGAGCTGGAGTATATCGCGGACTCCATTTCCAATGAACAACTACTGTTAAAACAATGTGCAGCGACAGCGGCGTCCATACAGCAACCAGTCATTCAACAGGCCTGTATGCAACTGGCAAGAACTCATGAGCACCACTTGAATCTGCTTTCCAATGCCCTGCAACAGCATCAGCAGCTTGCCCCAATGCAACCGCAGCAGTAATTATGGATTACCAATAAAGGAGGTATGACAAGATGTATTCACAAAACAATATGTCATTTATGCCCGAAGAAGACTTGCTCTATACCATTCTAGCTGATATGAAACGTACAGTGCGGGAGTACACAACGGCGACAACAGAATCCAATTGTCCGTCTGTGCGTCAGATGTTCACTGACCTTACGAACGACACATTGCGTATGCAAGGTGATTTATATCGTCTGATGAGCCAGAACAATATGTATGCCACTCCTTCTAAAGCACTGCGCATTGATTTGGACAAACAGATTCAAGAAGCTCGTAAGACCCAACAAGAATGCCAACAGTTCATTCAGCAAAAGTCGGCATCCGCGGGAGTATATGGTCAATCTATGCATCAGCAAGGTCAGTCTGCTCACCAAAACAACCCTTACTATATGTAAAGGGATATTCCGTTTCTGAAGCAATTTCCCATAACAGCCGTCCATCTGCCGGGTTTACCGGAGTGGACGGTTTTTCTTTGCAGGTTTAAAGTGCGTATTGTATGATGTATAGTAATCTCTTTTGATGGAGGCCTTATGTAGAATGACAGAGCTGAATGAATTGAAATTAAAAGTGCTGGAATTGTTAAAAGAAGATGCAAGAAGAACACCGACTCTATTGGCTACTATGCTGGGGGTTGACGAGCAGGATGTACGCATCTCAATGAAAGAGCTCGAAGACCAACACGTGATTGTCAAATATGCCGCTGTAGTCAATTGGGACAAAGTCGACGACGAAAAGGTTACCGCTTTGATCGAAGTGCAGATTACACCCGAGCGTGGAAGAGGCTTTGAAGGGATTGCAGAACGTATTTATTTGTATCCGCAAGTTAAATCGGTCTATCTCATGTCCGGAGCATACGATTTACTGGTAGAGGTTGAAGGCCGCAATCTCCGTGAGGTCGCTAATTTTGTGTCGGAGAAACTGTCGCCTATTGACTCGGTCTTGTCTACCAAGACTAATTTTACGCTTAAAAAATACAAGCAGGACGGAATTATCTTTGAGGACCATCAGGAAGATAATCGTCTGATGATTTCGCCGTAAAGGAAGATCATGATGAATCTCAAAACAGAAGCATTTACCGACAGTAACAAAGCCATGAGTTCCTATTTGTCCCCGTTGGTGCGCGAGATCCCATCTTCGGGTATTCGTAAGTTTTTTGACTTGGTGGGCGGCAACAAGGATATTATTACCCTTGGTGTAGGCGAACCGGATTTTACAACCCCTTGGCATATGCGGGAAGCCTGTGTCTATTCATTAGAGCGAGGTTTTACCAGCTATACGTCTAATGCGGGAACGCCAGAACTGCGTGAAGCGATTAGTGATTATCTGAATG
The DNA here is from genome assembly GCF_038592965.1 of Paenibacillus sp. FSL L8-0158. GTDB lineage: Bacteria > Bacillota > Bacilli > Paenibacillales > Paenibacillaceae > Paenibacillus > Paenibacillus polymyxa_D. Next base: position 1,654,025 of record NZ_CP151949.1, read on the forward strand.
AGCAATTTGAAGTCCGTTATGATCCTAAAAATGAGATTATCGTGACCGTTGGGGGAAGCGAGGCGATTGATCTTGCTTTGCGCGCGTTAATTGTGCCTGGCGACGAAATTCTCGTGCCCGAGCCGTGCTACATTTCATATTCTCCAATCACTTCGATTGGAGGCGGGATTCCGGTAGGTATTGAAACATTTGCTAAAGATGAATTCAAGTTGACAGCTGAGGCACTGGAGGCGAAAATTACACCTAAATCCAAGGTGCTGATTTTATGCTATCCGAGCAATCCAACTGGGGCTACGATGACTTATGAAGATTGGCTTCCGATTGCCGAAGTCGTGGAAAAGCATGATTTGATTGTCATTTCTGATGAAATTTATGCTGAATTGAATTATGGAGAGAAGCATGTCAGTTTTGCAGCTATGCCTGGTATGATGGATCGTACGATTCTCGTCAGTGGTTTTTCCAAAGCCTTCGCCATGACAGGCTGGCGTATTGGATATACATGCGGACATCCAGATCTGATTGCTGCTATGCTCAAAATCCATCAGTACACCGTAATGTGTGCGCCTTCTATGGGACAAGTTGCGGCACTGGAAGGCTTGCGGAATGGTTTGGGTGAGAAAGATCGTATGGTAGAAGCCTATAATCAGCGTCGCCGTCTGATGGTTGAAGGGTTCCGGGAAATCGGCCTGGAGTGCCATGAGCCAAGAGGGGCTTTTTACGTTTTCCCTAGTATTCAAAGCACGGGACTCAGCTCAGATGAATTTGCACAGCGTCTTTTGGCAGAGGCTAAAGTTGCGGCTGTACCAGGTAATGTGTTCGGTTTGGGAGGCGAAGGCTATCTTCGTTGCTCATACGCGACTTCTGTTGCTCAGCTGACGGAGGCACTGGATCGGATTGGTCATTTTGTAGAAAAAGTAAGAAAAGAAGGTTAAAATTATTTTTTTATGGGTAATTTATAAAAAAATAGTCTTTTATTTCTAAATTTCTATGCTATAATTTGAAATCGATAGCAGGAAGTTCAATTTTTCAATTGTAGGAGGAATGCTCATGTCATATGTTGGATTTAATTCGTCTAGTTCAATAGGATACGACATTTCTCTGGAAGATGAAATTTTGTTCCTGCGCAATGAGATGATGCGGACGTTTCAGGAAGAGCAGTCCTTCACCTCTGATCTTGTCATCGAGATCAGTTGCAAGCTCGATTTGAAAATCAATGAATATATGAAGCTGTATGGTACGGAATGCAAGGTTTAACTGTGTGAAGTCAGCCAAAGGTATGAAGAAGGCCGTAGGGCCTTCTTTTTTTGCGTTCACAACTTATGATATATTAGTGGCATGGAAGAGGGGGCGTACATATGAGAGCGGGGCTAAAAAGGCTATCGCCGTGGATCATCGGAATGCTGGCACTTGTATTATTGGCTGGATGTGGGGGACGGGACAAGGACAGCTTCTCCATTTTTATTATGGATAAAGGGGATGCTTCAGTCATCCGTGAAGAGCTGGCACAAAAGCTTAAGGATAAGCTGGGCGAACAGGCTCCGACTATTGAGATTTCAGTCAGTCCGCTGTATAACCAGCAGAAGCTGGTTGTAGAATATGCGGCCGGGGAGCATGATCTGTTTCTTTTGCCTGAAGAGGACATGAAGCTGTATGGACAGAATGGCTCGAATCTGCCGTTAGATGATGCTTTTGACAAGAAGACGTATGCCCGGGGCGTGTTCGAGGGTGGCGTATTTAAGAAGAAGGGTCAGGAAGAAGAGGGAACAGATGTAAGCAAGGAAACTCATTTGTTCGGAATTCCGGTGGAGCAGATGAAGATGTTTAAGGAGCTAAAATATAGCTCCAAAACATTATTTGCTATCGTTCCGCCTCGTACAAGCAATAAGGAAGAAGCCATCAAGGTGCTGAAAGCACTTACGGAATGATAAAGGGGATGAAATGGAATGGGGATCTATACCAGGACAGGTGATGAAGGACAAACTTCTGTGATCGGCGGTCGAGTGTCCAAAGATGATGATCGTGTGGAGGCGTACGGTACAATTGACGAGCTGAACAGCTTTGTAGGACAAGCGATCAGCTTTGCCGAAGGGGAAGAGTTTGCGGATATTCGGACTCAATTGGAAGAAATACAGCAGGAGCTGTTTGATTGTGGTTCGGATTTGGCATTTGTTAAAATCAGTGAAAGCAAATATAAGGTGAAAGACGAGCTGGCAGAGCGACTGGAAGGCTGGATTGATGCATGTCAGGAGGAAAATCCGAAGGTGGAGCGTTTTATTATACCGGGTGGTAGCACATTATCCTCAACGCTTCATGTATGCCGGACGGTTTGCCGACGCGCGGAACGCCGTGCGGTTACACTAGGTAAACATACGGACATTAATCCGGCGGTACGTAGGTATTTGAACCGCCTTTCTGATTATTTCTTTGCCGTCGCTCGCACGGCGAATGTCCGTCAGGGTGTACCCGATGTCGAATATGTGCGCAGCAAAAAAGTGTTCCGCAAATAAGGAGGCAACCGGGAATTTGTGATGAGCTTGTACTATGAACCTATCGTATATACAATCCCTCCAGAGGAGGAGGGCATGCTGTTGAAGACTATCTTACAAAAACGTATGAACATTTCTCGAAAGTTAATATCCAAACTCAAGCTGACCGAGCAAGGTATTATGCTGAACGGGACACGTGTGTACATCAGCGTAAAGGTGAAATCCGGGGATCGAGTAGAAATTCGTATGGAGCGCGAGCGTTCTGATGATATTTTACCTGAACCCATTCCTTTTGAGATATTGTTTGAGGACGAACATCTGTTAGTGGTGAACAAGGCGGCGGGCATGATTGTCCATCCGACTCATGGTCATTACACAGGAACACTGGCTAACGGGGTTGTGCATTATTGGCAGACCAAGGGAGAGCTGTTCCGGTTTCGTCCTGTTCATCGTCTTGATCAGGAGACGACAGGGGTGCTGGTCGTAGCCAAAAATCCGTATGTACACCAGCATATTTCTGAGCAGATGATTTCGGGAACAGTGGATAAGCGCTATACGGCTCTGGTACATGGGCGCCCTGAGCTGCAGGAAGGTAAGGTGGACGGACCGATTGACCGCAACCCGAATGATCCGCATTTACGTATGGTGACCCCGGATGGTTATCCTGCCCTTACGCTGTATAAGCTGGAGGAAGTGTGGAACGGGGGAAGCCGTATCGGACTAAAGTTGGAATCCGGGCGTACGCACCAAATTCGAGTGCATATGACTTATATCGGTTGTCCGTTGATCGGAGATAAAATGTACCGGGTTACACCCGATGATGCTGAGCAACGTGAGCGATATGATCAGCTTGATGCCAGGATGCCTCGACAAGCCTTGCATGCCTCAGAGCTGTCCTTGGAGCATCCTGTAACCGGGGAGCGGCTGACGTTCTATGCTCCTCTACCTGAGGATATGGCTGAAATGCAGAAGATATTAAGAGCGCAATATCTTTCAGAATAAAATATAAATAAGCGATGAAAACCAAATGGAGGTTAATCTAGCGATGAGCCAACTGAAAGTATATCAGTATTCTAAATGCAGTACCTGTCGTAATGCAGTGAAATGGCTGCAAAACAAGGGACATGAGACGGAACTTATTCCTATTTTTGAACAACCGCCCGGCCCGGAGGAATTGGAAGACTTGATTCGCAAAAGCGGGCTGGAGCTGAAAAAGTTTTTCAATACAAGCGGTGAGGTGTACAAAGAGTTAAAGCTGAAAGATAAGCTGGGAGACATGAGTCATGAAGAGCAAATTTCGCTTTTATCCTCAAATGGAAGATTAATCAAGCGCCCGATTGTAACCGACGGTAACAAAGTAACGGTAGGGTTCAAAGAGGAAACATTTGAGGGCACATGGGGAGCTCAATAACGCCCAATTAACCCCCACGATATGTTATACTGTGGGGGTTAAATATTATGATGAATGGGAGCAATACAATCTGTGACACAACGCAATGAACAATCCGTAATGCTGGTTGACGGCATGGCCCTGCTATTTCGCGCTTATTATGCAACCGCCGCAAACGGTTATATCCGTCGTACAAAAGCTGGGGTGCCAACGAACGCCATCTATGGTTTTATTCGATATTTTTGGGATGCAGTCCAAACGTTTAATCCTACACATGTTATTTGCTGCTGGGATATGGGCGGAACGACATTCCGAGGAGAACATTTTGCTGCGTATAAAGGAAATCGAGCCGACGCACCCGATGATTTGATTCCCCAATTTACATTGATTCGTGAAGTGACGGACAGCCTCGGCATTCCCAACATTGGAGCGGAAGGCTTTGAAGCCGATGATTGTATCGGTACGCTTGCACGCCATTATTCGCAAAATGAGGACATGGATGTAATGATTCTCTCGGGAGATCATGATTTACTTCAATTAGTGGATGATCGGACACGGGTCATTATTATGAAAAAAGGCCACGGCAATTATATGGTATACACCCCGGAGACCCTGCTGACTGAAAAAGGACTTAAGCCACGCCAAGTGGTAGACCTTAAAGGCCTGATGGGGGATGCAAGCGATAATTATCCAGGAGTACGAGGTATTGGTGAGAAAACGGCACTCAAGCTGGTGCAGGAATACGACTCTATTGAGGGCATTCTGGAGAATCTGGATCAATTAACACCCTCGGTCCGCAAAAAAATTGAGAGCGATTTGGATATGCTGCATCTTTCACGCAAACTTGCTGAAATTCACTGTGGTGTACCTGTAGCATGTGCTTTGGATAGCTGTCTGCTGACGTTGGATCACGTGCAAATTGTAGACAAGTTTGAGCAGCTTGAAATGAAAAGCTTGTGTACATTGATGGGTGTCGCAACTGGATCATAATGAAGCTATTAGACTTGGTACGACAATTTAAGTAAAGTAAGTTATATAGGGATGCTGAGGCTGGATGCGTCAGTGTCCTTATTTGTATACCGTTATGTTAACGGAGTTATATCGTCTTGTGAAGGATTATATACAATTGCGATTAGGGGATTGACCTCAGGTACATTTCAGGTGAATATAGTGGAGAGAGAACCGGATTATCGAAAGGGGACAACAGCAACTATGACAGTATTGGGAGCAATTGAGGCAGGCGGTACCAAATTTGTATGTGGAATTGGCAACGAACGTGGAGAGGTACTGGAACGAGCGAGCTTTCCAACAACCACACCAGCAGAAACAATGGAGAATGTCATCGCATTTTTTGAAGGCAAGGGCATTGAAGCATTGGGCGTAGGCTCGTTCGGGCCGATTGATCCTATCGAAGGTAGTGATACATATGGTTATATTACAACAACGCCAAAGCCACATTGGGGAAATTACAATCTGATTGGTAAACTGAAAGAGCATTTTGATGTGCCTATGGGGTTTGATACGGATGTGAATGGAGCAGCACTTGGTGAGTCTATTTGGGGGGCCGCCAAAGGATTGGACAACTGTCTGTATATCACGATAGGTACAGGCATCGGGGCAGGTGCTTTGGTTGGTGGAAAGCTGATACATGGATTATCTCACCCGGAAATGGGGCATATTCTGGTACGTCGTCACCCAGAAGATACTTACGAGGGGACATGTCCTTATCACGGAGATTGTTTGGAGGGTCTGGCAGCAGGTCCTGCGCTCGAAAAAAGATGGAAGGTTAAAGGACATGAGCTTTCTGTCGATCACCCGGCCTGGGAAATGGAAGCGCACTATCTGGCACAGGCTTTAATGAGCTATGTATTAATCCTGTCCCCGCAAAAAATTATTATGGGCGGGGGAGTAATGAAGCAAGACCAATTGTTCCCGCTCATTCGTACCAAACTACAAGAACTTTTGAACGGATACGTGCAGCATTCGAGTCTGACAACAGATATTGAGAAATATATCGTATCTCCAGGATTGGGTGACAATGCTGGATTGTGTGGTGCTCTGGCATTGGCAAAGGAAAAGCTGAATCATTAGAATTTATGGTTGACGGCACTCCAAGGTACGGTTATTATATAGGCAACAGTATAGTACGGCTCAAAAAGGGAAGCACCTTTCTTGCGAATACGCAGGATAGGTGCTTTTTTTTGCGTTTTTGTGTTGTGCGGGACTGTCTTTCAACGATATGAGGGAGGAAGAAATCATGGAGATTGTATTTTTAAATCGCTTGTCCAAACGGAATGAACAGGGCTATGAGGACTTTGCTCAGGTATGGATTGGGCAGCATGAAGGGGGATGGAGTGCAGGCTGGAGCACACACCATATCCCGGATGAAAGTATAGACGACCTTTGGTATGAGGGCAGCTTGTGGCAGGAATTACTGCATGTATACCGTCATGAGCTGGCGCTCAAAATGGCTGAGGGCTACAGGCCCTTAATCCATGGCGTATTTCATGAGCAAGAAGGATCATCAGGGCGAGGACAAACGCTGCAAAAGTTGTATTGCTACAGTGATTTGTTTCCACGTGATGAAGTGTATGAGCAATTGACGATGTGGAGACGGCAAAAAGCAGCAACGGAACGAAAAGCACCTTATTTTATCGCTACGAATCGACTACTTCGGCTCATTAGCGTTTATCTTCCCCATACCGAAGAAGAACTGTTGGAGCTGCCTGGTATGGGTCAGGGTAAGGTGTCGCAATATGGGACGGAGCTATTGGCTATTACGACACAAAATGACCGCACCACGCCATTTCCGTTGAACTGGGTAACAGAGACGCTGGAAGAAGAAGTTTTTTTGTCATGGCTATACAAGCAAAAAGAGAACCAGTACAGGCAGGAGCTGAACAAATTCAGCTTAACTAGAACGATTATTGAAGGCATTTCGGACGGTCTTTCACTGGAGCATATCGGAATGAAGACAGGTTTGCATCGTAGAGAGATGATTGAAGCTGTGGAGCATTTGGATAGAGATGGTATTGATATGGAGAAGCTGATCCACAAGGAATTGGTGAATGTATCTGAGGAGGAGCAGGCAGCTATCTGGTCTGCTTATGAAGAGTTGGGGGATACGTTGCTCAAGCCCGTCATGCTGAAAGTGTATGGGGAAGAAAAGGCAACCGAAACAGGACTGGATCAGATTTATGAGCGTCTGCGTCTGATCCGTATACGGTTTCGTCATCAGCAGGTACCCGACCGACATGTTGGATAATATAGAACTGGTTGGATAAAGCTAGGTATTAAAGTATATTCAGGGTCCAACATACTAAAAAGCAGCAGCCAGTTCCTCACAGGACACGGCTGCTGCTTTTTATGACCAAGCTTGAAAATCGAAAATAAGTATCCAATTCGATCCTTTTTTTAAACCCAGTCTTTCTTACGGAAAATACAGAACATACTGACACCTAATGCCACCATAATACCAATGACGACAAAATAGCCATAACGTGTATGAAGCTCAGGCATATTATCGAAGTTCATCCCATATATTCCGGTAATGACCGTCAATGGCATAAATACGGTCGTAATTGCCGTAAACACACGCATAATTTCATTGGCACGGTTGGCAATACTGGATTGATAAGCTTCTCGAAGGTTACCCATCAAGTCGCGGTAAGTTTCAAAAGTCTCCGAAATTTTCACAGCATTTTCATAAATATCGCTGAAATATTTTTGCAATTGATCGTCGATGAGCCGTAAATCCCGCTTGTTCAGGGTATTGATGACTTCTTTCTGCGGACCCAGCACTTTTTTCAGCCACAGAATCTCACTGCGTAAGCCGATGATTTCGTTCAAATGCGACTTTTTCGTATGCATTAGAATATCTTCTTCTAGCTTTTCAATGCGGACCTCAATCCGGTCACCAACCAGAAAATAGTTGTCAACAATCAAGTCGACCAACAGATACATAAAACGGTCAGGCTGGCTGACTTCTTGCTCCCACAGCATAGGCTTGAGGGTACGAAGCTCATTGATTTTCTGCTTGGTCACCGTAATGATAAAATGGCGGCCGAGAAAAATGTTCAAAGCTCGCAAAAATATTTCTTCATCATCAAAACGAATGCTATTTACAACGATAAAATAATGACTTTCATAAATTTCAATCTTCGGACGCTGTTCTTCTTCACTCAAACAGTCTTCTACTGCAAGATCATGCATGGAAAATAAGGGCTGGAGCACTGCCAAATCATCGACATCGGCATCAATCCAATAAAAACCTTCTGCCGGTGCAGTAAGCGCCATTTCAATTTCTTCGACAGGGGTAAAAACCCCGTTGTTGACCAAACGGATTTTCATATACGTCACTCCTTATGCTCCGCCGTAACGGAAATACGTTTACCTTAAGCATAAGGAATGGACTCAGTTAGCCAGTTAGCCGGTGCGGGTAAGCGTGCACTCTCATCAAAAGCCGGAGGCTTTTGGAGCATGCAGAGCCTGGCGTCCCGTCTTTCGGCAAGCTGAAGTCATTCCTATGCTGTTGTTCAGGGATCGCCGCCTATTCGGACTCGGGTCGCCTTCCATTCCGGATTCACCTCTCAAATGTTCTTTTTTAGATTGCCACAGTATCGCAGGAAACACTCAAATCTGCACTACTGCTCCATATTTTTGCCTAATAGCACTTGTATAGTATAACGCTCGGCCTACGGCCTTTCAAGCGCAAAATCATGGGCAAAATCAACAGTAGTGGTAAGAGCTTCAGCGATAGGAGGGATATGATTTAACCTATGGAAAAGGTAGACAAAATGTGAATGCAGGTTACAAATTTACAAGTCCCATCTTGACGAAGCCCAGCCGATGCATTAAAGTGAACAACAAGAACTTTGTGACCCAAAATGAATATAGCGAAATCTTATCAAGAGCAGGTGGAGGGACTAGCCCGATGATACCCGGCAACCGGCGATTTTAATCGCACGGTGCTAATTCTTGCAGGACGCGCGCTTTGTACAAAGAGCGTTGCCCTGACAGATGAGAGAGGCGCATATGGATACAAATATGACCTTTCTCTAACCAGAGAAAGGTCTTTTTATTATATGCCCGGCATCTCAACAAGACGATTTTCGCAAAACTTACCGAACAAGGAGTGAGTTTACATGCCGATTAAAATCCCAGACACATTACCTGCTAAGGAAGTGCTGGAGGGCGAAAATATTTTCGTAATGGATGAAAGCTTGGCTTATCATCAGGATATTCGTCCGTTGCGTATCGCCATTTTGAATTTAATGCCTACAAAGGAAACGACGGAAACCCAACTGTTGCGCCTGGTCGGCAATACGCCGCTGCAAGTGGACGTCACACTGGTTCATATGAAGTCTCATGTATCCAAAAATACATCACAAGAATATTTGAACATGTTCTATAAAACGTTTGACGAGATCAAGAACAGTCGTTTTGACGGCATGGTCATTACAGGAGCCCCGGTTGAACAGCTTGAGTTTGAGGATGTGAACTACTGGGAGGAAATCCGGCAAATCTTTGAATGGACGAAAACGAATGTAACTTCGACCATGCATATCTGTTGGGCCTCACAGGCAGGCTTATACCATCATTTCGATGTCCCTAAATATGGGCTTGACTACAAATGCTTTGGCGTATTTCCACACACTGTGATTAAACCTAAAGTAAAATTGTTACGCGGCTTTGATGAACTGTTTTATGCTCCTCATTCCAGGCATACGGAGGTTCGTCGGGAAGATATTGATCATATCGCCGAATTAGAAGTTTTATCCGAATCCGAGGAAGCTGGAGTGTATCTCGTAGCCACGCTTGACGGTAAACAAATTTTTGTAACTGGGCATTCTGAATATGACCCGCTTTCACTGAAATGGGAATACGACCGCGATGTGGCCAAAGGAATGGATATTGAAGTTCCCAAAAATTATTTCCCAAATGATGATCCTGAGCGCACACCGCCCTCAATCTGGCGGGCGCACGCCAATTTATTATTCTCGAATTGGCTGAACTATTATGTATACCAAGAAACACCTTACGATATCGGGCCCCAGATTTAAAAAAGGGGCTTGTAGTTTACCCTTGTACAGTACCACCTTGCAGTAGCGCAGCCGTATAGTCTTTGACATCCATTTTTGCAGGATTGGTTATAGCACCCACTATGAAAGTTAACAGGAGGATTCATATGAGTGAGAAACAGTGGAAAATCGAAAGCAGATTGGCACAAATCGGTTCAGTAGAGGAACCAGTAACCGGGGCTGTTAATTACCCGATTTACCAATCTACGGCGTTCCGCCATCCCCGTCTGGGTCAAAGCACAGGATTTGATTATATTCGAACGATCAATCCCACGCGAAAGGTACTGGAAGAGGCTTCTGCTGCACTTGAATCGGGTGATGCAGGCTTTGCATGCAGCTCAGGTATGGCCGCGCTGCAAACGGTATTTGCATTGTTTGGACAGGGAGATCACCTCATAGTATCGCTGGATCTGTATGGCGGGACGTATCGTTTGCTGGAGCGTATTTTATCTAAATTTGGTGTAACAGCCAGTTATGTGGATACGAACGATCTTGAAGCGCTCGAACAGTCATGTCGACCGAATACCAAAGCTGTATTCATAGAAACGCCTACAAATCCGTTAATGATGATTACTGATATTCGAGCGGTGGCTGAATGGGCATCACAACATCAGTTGCTTACTATTGTAGATAATACGCTGCTAACGCCATATTTTCAGCGGCCATTGGAACTGGGCGCAGATATTGTGGTACATAGCGCAACCAAATATTTGGGCGGACACAACGATGTGCTCGCAGGGTTGATCGTAACCAAAGGCAAAGAGCTATCAGCTGAAATTGCATTCCTGCACAATTCCATAGGGGCCGTGCTTTCCCCAAGCGACTGCTACCAGTTAATGAAGGGCATGAAGACGTTAGCGCTGCGTATGGACCGACATGAGCATAATGCAACAGTGCTGTCTAACTATTTACTGACGCATCCGGCGGTGGCGGAAGTATTTTATCCAGCTCTCGAAGGCCATCCAGGTCGTGAGATTCAAAATAAACAATCCAGCGGAAATACGGGTATCTTTTCCTTTAAAGTAAAGGATGCTCGTTATGTGGAACCTTTGCTTCGTCACATTAAGCTCATTGCGTTTGCGGAAAGTCTCGGCGGTGTGGAATCGTTAATGACCTATCCCGCTGTGCAGACACATGCGGACATACCAGCAGAAATTCGGGATGCAGTCGGGGTAGATGACAGGCTGTTGCGTTTCTCCGTAGGCATTGAGCATACAGACGACTTAATTGAAGATTTGCGTTCGGCGTTGGAAGCAGCACGTCAAGAAGTAGAAGGAGGAGAGCTGCAATGATAGAGGATGCGAGGAGGACCAGGCAGGATCTGAACAAAGAGCGGAAGTTCGCTACCAAGTTGCTGCATTTTGGTTCTGAAATTGACAGCGTTACGGGGGCGTCGAGCGTCCCGATCTATCAAGCTTCTACCTTTCACCATCATGATATTTTTAATCCTCCACAGCATGACTATAGCCGTTCAGGTAATCCGACACGACAAGCTTTGGAGGATTACATCGCCTTATTAGAAGGCGGAGCCAGCGGTTTTGCCTTTGCATCAGGTATGGCGGCCATCTCTACTACATTTATGCTCTTGTCTGCTGGAGATCATGTCATTGTTTCCGAGGACGTATATGGAGGAACATATCGACTGCTGACCTCCATTTTGAAACGGATGAATATCGAAACGACTTTCGTCGACATGACGGACCTAAACCTTGTGAAAGATGCGTTGCAGGAGAATACAAGGGCTGTATATATGGAAACTCCGTCCAATCCGACACTCAAAATTACCGATGTGGCAGGAATAACTTCTTGGGCACAGGACAACGGGCTTTTAACGTTACTGGATAATACTTTTATGACACCTTATTATCAACGTCCGATTGAGCAGGGAGTTGATATTGTATTGCACAGTGCGACCAAGTTTCTGGGCGGACACAGCGATGTGCTGGCAGGACTTGCGGTAGCGCGTACCGAATCGTTGGGAAGACAAATCAAGCAGCTCCAAAATGGACTGGGTACCGTGTTGGCTCCGCAGGAGTCATGGTTGCTCATGCGCGGTATGAAGACACTGGAGGCTCGTATGGCTCACAGCGAAAAGAGTGCAGCGAAGCTCGCTAACTGGCTGAACGAGCGCAACGACATTGAGGCGGTATACTACCCGGGTCTGGAGAATCATCCAGGGCGTGAAGTTCATGAGCGCCAATCCAGCGGTTATGGTGCAGTGATATCGTTTGATGTGGGTTCTGGTGAGCGTGCAAAAGAAGTCCTCAGTCGCGTACGTATTCCAATTGTAGCGGTGAGTCTGGGAGCTGTGGAAAGCATCTTGTCATATCCGGCGATGATGTCACATGCGGCTATGCCCCATAGTGTACGATTGGAGCGCGGGATTACGGACGGACTACTTCGTTTCTCCGTAGGTCTGGAGGATATTGATGACCTGATCAGTGATTTGGATGAGGCGCTGTGCTAGAGCGTTAGCACATCAGTAATATCTTTGTCGTTTTAACGCTGGGAGCAAATATGTACAGTACTAAACAGCAAGTTTCCAGTATTTCAGGAGGCTTGCTGTTTTCTATAAGAATGACATGAAATACAGTGTGAAAAAAGCCACTTTTCAGTTCTGTTTTCTTATTTCTAGGCTATATGCAATGTTGAGATAAGCTTGGCAGTTGCCTGTTTTCATAGGTGAAAAGCAGAAAGAAGCGGGAATAAGTATGGTTCCTTACCTAAAGATATGTTAGTATTATCATTAGGTTTTACTATGCTAAATAGCACAGACAACATACAAGGCTAGTCATGAACATACATTACGGCAGGGTTCGAACGCAGGTTTGTGAAAGCATTCTCGTTCATAAGTCCTGTCGTTCATTTCGTCGCCCTGTGACAGCGAAGGAGGATACACCATGAGTGTAATCGACCATATTTTAGATAAAGCCCTACGCGGCGAACGCCTGAATTTAGAGGATACCGTTGCTTTGTTCGAATCAGACGAGGTAGAAAAAATCGGCCATGCGGCGAATAAAGTCATGAATCGCATGCATCCCGACCCCGTTAAAACCTTCGTTATCGGACGAAATATTAACTATACAAACGTGTGTGACGTATACTGTCGCTTCTGCGCTTTTTATCGTAGACCGGGTTCTGATGAAGGTTATGTGTTGCCGGATGAGGTGATCTTTCAGAAGATCAAGGAAACACAGGAAGTAGGTGGCACCGAAATTCTAATGCAAGGCGGTGTGAACCCAAATCTGCCGTTCAGTTATTATACCGATTTGCTGAAAGGTATCAAGGAGCGTTTTCCCGATATTACGATGCACTCCTTCTCGCCAGCTGAAATTCACAAAATGAAGGAAAAATCTGGTCTTTCTATGGAAGAAACAATCCGCGCCATTCATGAAGCTGGATTGGATTCGCTTCCGGGTGGAGGCGGAGAAATTTTGGATGACCGCACACGCCGCAAAATTAGCCGTCTCAAAGGCTCTTGGCGTGATTGGATGGATGTCATGCAAACGGCTCACAAGGTTGGGATGAACACGACTGCTACGATGGTTATCGGCTTTGGCGAGTTGATGGAGGAGCGTGCGCTGCATTTGTTGCGTGTTCGTGATGCTCAGGACGAATGCATTGAAAACAAATATAATTCTGAAGGATTTTTGGCCTTTATTCCTTGGACCTTCCAGCCAGATAACACCAATCTGAAGAAGGAACGTCAGACGCCGGAGGAATATTTGAAGACTGTAGCGATCAGTCGTCTTGTATTGGATAACATCAAGCATATTCAATCCTCATGGGTAACTATGGGACCTGAAATCGGTAAAAAATCGTTGTACTACGGTTGCGATGATTTTGGTAGCACCATGATTGAGGAAAACGTAGTTTCCGCTGCAGGCGCAACGTATAAGGTTAACATTGAATCCATTTTACAGTTGATCCGCGAGACGGGTCACATTCCAGCACAGCGTAATACCCGTTATGATATTATTCGTACTTTTGACAGTGCCAGCAGTATTGAACATGATTTTATCATGCAAAATTAATATCGATTAATATATCATTACAAAACGCTTATCCATCACTAATCTGTGTACAAGGATTAGTGTAGATAAGCGTTTTTTGATGTGATACTTTGCTAGGCTTTCCATCGTTTCATATACATGATCTCAGCCTGCGGGTCTGCCATTTGGATGACAGCCTTAAAGCGCTGCAAATCCAATAGATGAACGCTGTAAGCGATGACCATTTGTTCTTTTATATCCTCAGATTCGCTTTTAATCTTGCCCTCTATCTGGGCAGAGCCTCCAACAGGCGTGCTGTGTATACGCAGCCTGCGATATATGGCATCCTCGACGGTTGGCTGCTTCTTGCTGACAACACAAACCATACGCGTCAGACCAGTAAACATCAGCCGGGTCGTTTCATAGGCGGCGAGGCAGGATAAGGCTGAATAGAGAGCTGGCTCCCAGCCTAGCACAAAGCCAGCCGTAATGAGCAGGAGACCATTACACAGCATAACAATCTGTATTAACGGAATCTTGCGGTGTGTTAGCAACAATATGGATGGACGGCCATCGCCTGATTCGTTAAGTCCTAGCGAATCAAGCAGACCACCGTGACGAGCTGCCAGCCCTGCGCCAAGACCGATACAGATTCCGCCGCCCAAAGCGCATACGACCGGGTGGCCGCTCACTGCCGGAAAAGGCGAAAGAATGATGGCTGAGCCCGAAAAGGCGAACAAGCCGGGTAGTGCACGGAGCAGCATGGGTTTGTGAGTGGATAATGAATACAGCAGCATGAGTGGCAAGTTCAAAACGAATAGCAGTAACCCAAAATGCTCTTGTGTATAAAGCGACATGAGTCTGGAGATCCCCGTGACGCCTCCAGCGATCATATCATGCGGATGCAAAAACAATTCCAGACCGACGGATGCCGTAATTCCGCCAATCACCGTATAAAAGACAGGGAACCTGCTCGCATCTTCTGAAGCGGGCTTCACAAGCCGCCTCATAGAGTTTCGGCATGTTTTACAGCGTGCGGCATAGCCTTCCCTCCTATGGATTGTCGTATCCAGCTTTTACAGTGACGCCGAGTTACTTTCTTCCTTTCGTAGGCGGGGGTCTTTGAACTTGAATATTTTGTTTAACATATTAAAAATAGGTTTTGACTGCTTTGTCAGAAGTGGTCCAAGAATCGCCAGTATGAGTACATAGATGGCTGCAAAGGGTTGAACAATATCAAGTAAACCGCCTTCTTTACCCAAGTTGGCCATGATGATCGAAAATTCACCCCGTGCCACAATGGTCAGGCCGATATTTGCTGACGCTTTGGGAGATAAGGAGGCCGTACGCCCAGCCAACATTCCTGCCCAAATGTTTCCAAACAACGTGAGAACGACTGCAGCCAGCGCAAGCCATATCGCGCTTCCTCCTAGGGACAGTGGATCAATGGATAGCCCAAAGCTGAAAAAGAACAGGGCGCCAAAGAAATCGCGGAAAGGAACAATTAAATGCTCGATCCGTTTGGCATGTTCCGTTTCGGCCAGTACCAGACCGACTAACAGGGCGCCGATAGCTTCCGCCACATGAATCGTTTCCGAAAAACCAGCCACCAGAAACAGGGAGCCGAAAACCACAAGTCCGAACACCTCATTGGAGCGAATACGGAGAATCCGATTTAACAGAGGGACGGCCTTACGGCCGATAATAATGACTGCAAGCATAAAGCCAAGCGCGATTAGCGCTGATAGCAGCACACCCCCGAGCGAGGATGAATCGCTAAGAACCAATCCGGAGAGGATGGAGATGTATACGGCGAGGAAAACATCCTCGAACATAATAATGCCCATAATCATTTCAGTTTCAGCATTGGCAGTCCGCTTAAGATCTACCAGCACCTTCGCAGCAATAGCACTGGATGATATTGTTGTAATTCCGGCGATAACCAGTGTCTCTGCTACAGGAAAGCCGCTCAGGAAGCCAAGAGCCAGCCCCAGTGTAAAATTGATGCCAATATATATGGTGCCACCCACGGCAATGGAGCGGCCTGATTTAATTAACCGACCTACTGAAAACTCCAGACCCAAGTAGAAGAGAAGAAACAGCACTCCGATTCTTCCCATAAAATCAATAAAAGGGGCACTTTCGATAAAGCGAAAATCAAAATGCCATAGCTCCATCGCATGCGGTCCAACTGCCATTCCGATCAGGATATAAAAAGGGATGACCGAGAAGCGCAGTTTGGAGGAAATAAGTCCGGCTGCAGCGATGAGAGCAATAGCCAATCCAACCTCAAATACCAGATGATCCATCCAATCACCCGCTTCCGTTCATAAGGATTTGTTTAAAGCGTTTTTGCTGATCGCGTTCCCCAACAACGACTACAGTGGCATCATCGTTAATAATCACTTCAGGACCAGGATTTACATATTTCTTTCCCTTTTTCTCCACAATGGCAATAACAGTGGCTCCCGAATTTTGTCTTACATCCAGCTCACCGATGGATTTACCGACACTTGCATAGTGAGATTCCACTCTATACCATTCGATAATAAAATCGTCAAACGTCATTTCTACACTTTCAAGCTGTTTCGGCTTATATGTCATACCCCCGATGATGGAGGCTACCAATCGCGCTTCCTGATCATTCAGGGTTGTCATAGAAATACTTTGTTCCAAATCCTCGTAATCAAAGTGATACAACTCACGCCTGCCATCATCATGAATAATAATGATAATTCGGTCGCCACTCTCTGCATCTATTCGATACTTAATCCCGATTCCTGGCAAAATAGACTCTCGAATATCCATTTGTAATGCCTCCTGTACGATACGTTATTTAAATGAATGGTATGGGAAATAAATCACATGCTTTGGGAATGACATGAAAACGTTAATTTTGTATTAAATTTTATAAATTAACATAAAAAACCTGATAAATATACTAACGTATTACACTTATTGGGAACGGTTAACAAATAGACATGCAAATGTGGTGATGTGCATGCTTAAGGGAGGTTAAGCCACATAACTAGAGGTAAATTTGATGGGGAACAAGTACAATTGCTTCTTTAGTTTGCAAATGACAGGAATAAAAGGCAGACGTAGTTTAGGGATGCTCAATAGCAGCACAAGCGCTATCAAAATGACAAAGGGAAGTGATTTGGCCGCAGCGATCACCAGATGAAGTAAAGGGGAGGATTTGCGTATAGCTGGTTTGGGATGGTGCTCCAGACCGTGAGAATTTGTTTCTAACGAGGAAACATCAGCATGAGACAGGAGAGAAGATTCCGCAGTAAACTGAAGGGATTGAGTAGTGTCTTCCGCATGAAACGTCACAGGAAGGGACAAAATCTGAACGAGGCTCAATATGACGATCATGAATGTACGCAGCATGTTCAGCATCGTTGACATCTTATCTCCTCCCTCTTGTGAAAAATTCATATTACTTTAACCTTAACATACCCCACCCTAAATATTCAAACGTCTTTCGTTTTTTTTCCTATATCACAGTAATTGTTTATAACACGCCAACCGGCTTTTTGAAACCTGATCATCCTCTTTTGAGTATGTCTTTCTGTTTCCAGTCGTTCACTTCGTATAACCCTTCAGAGGCCGCCATATACTGAAAGCAGTGATCGAAAGGAGTGAGCCAATGGAACTGTTTACAGTGTGGACCAATACAGACGGAGATCAGGAAACCGACCGGTTTTACGAAGTGGTCAAAAGTAGAACAAAGGGACTACATATGTCACGGCGCGGATTTCGATTCACTTTCAGACAGCTGGACAACAAAGTGGCATGGACCTGCAAGGGCACAGAAAGCAATTCGGCGTTTGAAAGCTTTCTCCCCTGTGTATACAGCATCATGTCTTCGGCAATAGCGGATTATATTATCGAAGTCAAGGAGTGGGGGCTGCTTAATCTCATTCTCACCAAGGCCTGTTCGCTGCTGGAGAAAGAGGATACAGAGCAAATTCGCAGTATGATTCGTTCACTGTTAAACGATGATGGCCCCAGAGGTCGTTTGAAGCGTCATGGTAAGCTGACCACTCTCCTGGAGAAGGATTTCAAGGAGCTTCGTGTGATCAATTTGGAAGGACTGATTCAATTTAGGCTCCATGCGTATAAAAAAGAGCTTGAAGAAATCGTCGACTATGCCATGGAAGAATTCTGGGCAGATCGGCAATACGAAGAATTTATGGGGCTGCTTAAATATTTTGTTTTTTTTCAGGAAAGCAAAGTTCCGCTCGTACACGTACTTCACCAAGGCGGACATAATTTTACGATTCTGGATAGTGCCATGGTGCCGATACCGACTCCCGATGCAGATGACATCATTGTTGAGATGCCAGGCATTGAACTGGAAATGGAGGTCGAGGATCGAATCGTGAGCACCCTTATTTCGATTTCTCCTGCTTCCATTATATTGCATACAGACGATGAGCACACCCCCATAGTGCGGACACTCCTGCATATTTTTGAAGATAAAGTGAAGCTGAGTAGATTTTATCCAGGTCAGGATGTTCAAAAATAATAATCTGTTCGTATAAACCAACGGATTTCTGGAAAGCCTTTGCCTCAAGGGGAGGTTTTTTATGAGATCCATGTTGGTATGGAAACGGATTTTGGGAACCGTGTTAATCGCAACCTGTCTGGTATTGCCCGGCAATGAAGTTTACGGTCACAAAGAACCGGTCCAGCATAAGAAATGGCAGTCCACACCTGTTTTAGCTCCACGCGAAGAGCAGGTTATTACGACCATGACGGTCACAGCAACAGGATATACAGCAGGCTATGAATCGACTGGCAAACGGCCAAGTCATCCCGGTTACGGTATTACGTATTCCGGTGTAAAAGTGCGTCGTGACAAGAACACACTGTCTACGATTGCGGCTGATCCCAAAACGTTTCCTTTGGGAAGCATATTGTACATTCCTGGTTATGGATACGGGATTGTAGCAGATACAGGTTCTGCGATTAAGGGCAATAAAATTGATTTGTATTTTAAAACAACCCGGCAGGTGTATTCTGAATGGGGCAAGAAAGATGTGGATGTTCAAATTATAAAAAAAGGGAACGGAAAATGTACGGAAAAAATGGTGAAATCGCTCCAAAAGGCGATAGAAACGCATAAAACCATTCCGACCGCGACACTGGATGCTTCCATATAATCCTTGAATATTGTTTTTTCCAACATCACATACTATGTTGCGGGATGAGTTTATCCCACAAAACATACTGGGAGGTTGAGAATTATGCCAAATCAAGGCGGAAGTTCTTTCACGAACAAAGGCTTCAATGCAAGCACAGGAAATCAGTTCAAAGCGGAATTTGCACAAGACAATACGGTAGGTGTTGTTTCACAAAAGGTAAAGCAGTCTGAACAAAATAAAATTCAAGACAACTTCCAAACACCAAATGAGAAGTATGATGAAGAATTTGCAACAGATCAAGGCGGTACAGGTGCAGTAGCGCAAAAAGTTCAAAACTCTAGTCGCAACAAAATTCAAAACAATGCTCAAACACCGAACGAAAAGTTCGACGAAAACTTTAACACGAAATAAAAAAGCATATACAACCGATAATGCTCCGGATTATATCCGGGGCATTTCGTTTTGAGTAAAAGGGTTAGGTTCAAATAGGTCTAAGGTTTTATCTCCTTTTTAATTGTTTTTAAGGTGGAATTAAGGTTTAAAGTGCAAAATAAAGTCAGTTAAACAACACCACCTTGAAGCATAGGGTTTGGGAGGAGATATACAATGGACGAATTTAAAAATAATAACTCCGGACGTCGGAACGACAACGATCAGGTTGATACCGATAACGCAACTCGGCAAAACGATTCGAACGGTTCCTCATATTATTATTCTTACGGCCCTTTTTCTTCAGTTCAATCGGACGGACAACGTAAGGAAGGGCAGTCGGTGGAAAAGGATGTTGAGATTACGCCACCGCAGGCAGTGAGACCTCTTCCTCCCTCATACCATCGTGCTATGCCTGAGCAACAGGATGGTTCGGGTCGGAATGGCGGCAACTGGCAATTCAAACCGAATAAGCCCAAGTCGCAGGTGAAAACAATTTTCTTATCTTTTTTGGCCGGGATGCTGGTCATTACGGTATTGATGTATACAGCTGACCGAACAAATATGTTCACACCCGAGACGGCGTTGACTTCGGCGGCAGCTGAAAGCGGAGAAACGACTAATTCAGGAACAACTAGTTCGACTCCAAGCGCAGTTCCGGCTGTGATGCCTTCAGGTACCGCTGATGTTCAATCTGTTGTGGCCAAGGCTGGACCGGCAGTCGTCAAAATCGAAACGCTTGCCAAACAAACCAGTGGCAGCAGCGGCAGACAAAGCAGCCCTTATTACAATGACCCGCTGTATCAATACTTTTTCGGTAATCAGTATGGTGACAGTGGCAGCAGCGGTAATAGTAATGAAAATGAAGGTGGCAACAGCGGGCAGCTGACTCCGCTTGGTATTGGTTCCGGTTTTATTTTTGATAAATCGGGTTACGTCCTAACCAACAACCATGTTGTTGAAGGCGCGAGTGTGGTTCAGGTTACAGTAGAGGGAACTAACAAGCCATACGAAGCCAAAGTCTTGGGCAAAAATGCTGATCTTGATTTGGCGGTACTTAAAATTGAAGGCAAAAATAACTTTCCGACAGTAACTTTGGGTGACTCTGATAACGCTAAAGTCGGCGAGTGGATGGTCGCAATTGGCAACCCTGAAGGCTTTGAGCATTCGGTAACAGCCGGGGTGCTAAGTGCGAAAGAACGTACAATCACCATTAATAGTGAATCGACTGGAAAACCAACGCAATACAAGCATCTCATTCAGACGGATGCGTCCATTAACCCAGGCAACTCTGGCGGACCGCTGTTAAATCTGCAAGGGCAGGTTATCGGTATGAACGTAGCTGTTAGTGCAGACGCACAGGGAATCGGGTTTGCGATTCCGTCCAATACGATTTTGGAAGTTGTCGATAAACTGAAAAATAACCAGCCTATCCCAAAAGAACCTGTACCTTTCATTGGTGCAAGTCTGTTAAATTTGAGTCCTGAAGTAGCCAAAGAACTGGGTACATCCCTGACTGAAGGCTCGGTAGTACGGGATATTATATACAAATCACCAGCTTATCAGGCCGATCTGCGTCCTTACGATGTGATTATTGGAGCCAATGGCACGCCTTATAGCACATCACAAGAGCTGATCCAGTTCATTCAAAAACAAAAAGTGGGTACAGCACTGACGCTTAACATCGAACGAGCTGGGCAGAAAAAAGATGTTCAGCTGAAAATTGGCAACAAAAATGACTTTAGCTCGACGCTCCAGCAATAAGATGATAAATCCACAAAAATGAACATGTGCATGCAAGAAACGGAAGGAAGATCCCTTCCGTTTCTTGCTGTATGAAGCAGCCAGATGCTACACGCGTCTACTCCTGCTACAATAGAAGGAAAAGAAGAGATAAAGGAGTTCGATCGTGTATGCGTTCTACTATTCTGATCATTGATGACGATGAAAAAATTGTTTCCATGCTGCGTAGAGGGCTGGCATTTGAAGGCTATGAAGTGCTGACAGCCGCCAATGGAGCAGAGGGATTAAATAAAATGTTGACAGCTGAGCCTGATGTGGTCGTACTGGATGTAATGATGCCGCAGGTCGATGGTTTTGAGGTTTGCCGTCGCATGCGGGAGGGGGGGAGCACGGTACCTGTCCTGATGCTTACAGCCAAGGATGAGGTTGAGAATCGGGTTAAGGGCTTGGATCTAGGGGCCGATGATTATCTCGTCAAGCCGTTTGCTCTGGAGGAGTTGCTGGCACGAGTGCGAGCGCTTTTGCGGCGTAAAACCGAACAACAGGGCAATAACGGAAATAGGCTTACCTTTGAGGATTTACAACTGGATAACGAATCCCGTGAAGTGGTTCGTGGCGGCAAACGCTTGGAACTGACGGCCAAAGAATTTGAACTGCTTCATTTGTTCATGCAAAACCCGAAGCGTGTTCTGTCGCGTGATCTGATTATGGACAAAATTTGGGGCTATGACTATAGCGGAGAATCGAATGTACTCGAAGTATATATTGCCATGCTACGACAAAAAACGGAGCAGGATGGCGGTAAACGTCTCATCCGTACAATTCGGGGAGCTGGCTATATTTTAAGAGGTGATGTGTAATATGTCTATTCGGTGGCGGCTGACAGCTTGGTATTCGAGCATCTTGGCTATAGTGCTTGTCATTTTTGGTCTGGCTATTTACGGACTGGTTTATTATTACACATACAATGAAGTAAAAAGTCAGCTTACGACTCAGGCGCCACGGATTAACAAGCAGCTACTGCTTACAATTAAAGGGGGATTATTTGAAGTCCCCAATCTGGATTTGGGCTTAGTGCAAGAACGTGGAATTGATGATTCACAGCTATATGTACAAATTTACAATTATACATCAGGTGTTACCAAAACCACCCAAAACATGAAAGACCTCAATATCACCTTCCCTGTTCCATCTACAGCGACAGGAGCAGTTCAAAATGAGGGAATTCGGCGTGTGAACGTAAATGGGGATTCCTTTATGATTTACCAACAGCCCATTAAGTCCGAGGAGTTGGGCTTGGTAGTCGGGTTGCTACAGGTAGGACAATTCACGGGCTCTCAGGATCGACTCATGAACAGGTTACAAAATGTGCTTGTATATGGTTCGTTGTTTGCATTACTTGCTGCTGCGACTTCAGGTCTCTTTCTGGCTCGCAAGTCTATGAAGCCGCTGGTCAAGGTAATTGAGGGGGCAAATCAGATTCAATCCAGTAATGATTTGAGTGTTCGGATTGAATATGACGGACCACCAGATGAAATTGGACAATTAATCGGGACAGTTAACAACATGCTGGGGCGTACGGAGGTGTTTTACAAGGAGTTGGAAGATGCGTACGGTGCACAGCGCCGTTTTGTGGCTGATGCTTCCCATGAGCTTCGTACGCCGCTAACGACGATCCGTGGCAACGTTGATTTTTTGCTCAAAATGTGGACTACCGAACCAGGAGAGCGACCGAATATGGATGAAGAGATGATTCGTGAGCTTTCTATGGAGGCATTAAATGACATGGCGGATGAAGGCAAACGGATGAGCCGTTTGGTGAGTGATATGTTGTCACTCGCGAGAGCGGACACAGGGAAAACGTTCGATAAGACTCCCGTTGCGCTGGAACCACTTGTAAGTGAGGTTGCCCGTCGTGCTCAGTTTTTAGAGCGAACGGCCGAATGGAATGTGGGAGATTTTTCGTTGTTGAATGGTATTTATATGGATGGGAGCAAGGATTATTTACAGCAAATGCTATTCATTTTCATTGATAATGCATTCAAATACACACCTGAAGGTACGGTCCGATTTGATGCCATTGTTTATCAAGGACAGGTGGGGCTACGGATTAGTGATACGGGCATTGGAATGGACAAGAGTGAGGTTCCCTTTATTTTTGATCGCTTTTACCGGGCAGATGAGTCACGCGGGGTGACAGAGGGAATTGGGTTGGGGCTATCTATTGCCAAGTGGATTATTGATGAACATCACGGGTCTGTGGAAGTGGTTACGCGTCAAGGAGAAGGAACGACATTTGTCATCTGGCTTCCGGTCAGCTTTTCCGCGCCTTTGGAATAGGCTATAATAGGAAGGCAACTACATCATAGAATTGGCCGGTAAAGGCTTGGATGCCCACAGCTACCGAGTTGTCGGAGCTGTATACTGTGTCGAAGAAAGTGGGGACTCATTTTGGAAGTACTCAGAATTTCGCCCCGGGGTTACTGCTACGGCGTAGTCGATGCCATGGTATTGGCTCGTCAGGCAGCCAGAAATCTGGACTTACCCCGGCCTATTTATATATTGGGCATGATCGTGCATAACAGTCATGTCACCAATTCCTTTGAAGACGAAGGGATTATTACACTGGACGGCCCGAACCGTATGGAGATTTTAAACCAGGTAGAGAGCGGCACTGTTATCTTTACTGCTCATGGCGTATCACCAGAGGTTCGCAAGCTGGCACGAGACAAGGGGCTGACTACGGTAGACGCGACTTGCCCTGACGTCACCAAAACGCATGATCTGATTCGGGAAAAGTCTGCCGAAGGCTATCAGATTGTTTATATTGGCAAAAAGAATCATCCAGAGCCGGAGGGAGCTATCGGTATTGCTCCTGACCATGTTCATCTGATTGAAAAGGAAGAAGAGATCGACAGTCTTACGTTGCCAGCTGGCAAAATCCTTATCACGAATCAGACGACCATGAGCCAATGGGACATCAAGCACATTATGAAGAAGCTGCTGGAGAAGTTCCCGGGTGCTGAGATACACAATGAAATCTGTTTGGCGACGCAGGTACGTCAGGAAGCGGTAGCTGAGCAGGCTGGACAGGCGGATCTGGTGATCGTTGTCGGTGATCCACGCAGTAACAATTCAAACCGTTTGGCTCAGGTGTCGGAGGAAATTGCTGGTACAACTGCTTATCGTATTTCTGATGTAACCGAGCTGAAGAGAGAGTGGCTTGAGGGCGTAGCCAAAGTGGCTGTGACTTCTGGGGCTTCAACGCCGACGCTGATTACCAAAGAGGTTATTACGTATTTGGAGCAGTATGATGCGGCTAACCCGGATACGTGGGAGATTCAGCGAACCGTAGATATGAAAAAACTGCTGCCTCCTGTACGAGAGAAGTCAAAAACGACGAAATAGTATGCAATTGATTACAGCCGTTATTCGGATACAACTATCTGGATAGCGGCTTTTCAATTGTTTGAATTTATAGATATTATCCGGTAAGCCTCACTAAGTTTGAATATTGAATAATTCGGGATAATTAAACCTTGACGAGTATAGCTAAAACAGGTATAGTTGCTTTAACGAATAAAAGCTTAAAAGCGAACAAGCGTCTAAGTGTCATAATATCAATCTATTATTGGTTAATAAAATATGTTTCATAGAGAGGAAGAAAAAAATGATCGTTATCGCCGGTGTTCAAACACCTGAAGAGCATATTCAAGCTATTGTTGAAGTTATTGAGAATGAAGGATTGCAGGCTCATGTATCAAGGGGATCGGATCGCACGATCATCGGACTGATCGGTAGCGTAGAGCCCAAGCTGGCTGAACATCTGCGCCAAATGAAAGGCGTAGAAAATGTGGTTAAAATATCGAAGTCCTATAAATTAGCCAGCCGTGATTTTCATCCCGAAAATACGGTTATCTCCATTAAAGGTGTAAATATCGGCGGGGGCGAGCTTGTTATTATGGGTGGACCATGTGCCGTTGAGTCTGCTGCACAGATAGATGAAATTGCCGGATTGGTCAAAGCAGCAGGTGCGCAAGTTCTCCGTGGAGGTGCTTTTAAGCCGCGTACAGGGCCTTACAGCTTCCAAGGAACTGGTGTAGAAGGTTTGATTATGATGGCTGAGGCCGGCCAAAAGCACGACCTTCTGACCATCACAGAGGTCATGACACCTGAATACGTAGACATTTGTGCGGAATATGCCGATATCCTGCAAGTAGGTACGCGTAATATGCAAAACTTTGATCTGCTGCGCAAGTTGGGCACTTGCGGCAAGCCAGTGTTGCTCAAACGCGGTTTTAGCTCGACTTATGACGAGTTTTTGAATGCTGCCGAGTACATCCTGGCAGGTGGCAATCCGAATGTTATGCTGTGTGAGCGCGGTATCCGCACATTTGAAACCTACACCAGAAATACACTCGATTTGTCTGCGATCCCTGTGTTGCAACAATTGAGCCATTTGCCAGTTATTTCTGATCCTAGCCATGGCACGGGTAGACGTGAATTGGTTGTTCCTATGACGAAGGCTTCGGTCGCTGCCGGAGCGGACGGACTAATTATTGAAATGCATACAGATCCCGACAACTCGATGACGGGCGATGGCGTACAATCCCTGTTCCCAGATCAATTTTCAGATTTGCTGAAAGATTTGGAAATATTGGCTC
The DNA here is from genome assembly GCF_038592965.1 of Paenibacillus sp. FSL L8-0158. Classification (GTDB taxonomy): domain Bacteria; phylum Bacillota; class Bacilli; order Paenibacillales; family Paenibacillaceae; genus Paenibacillus; species Paenibacillus polymyxa_D. Next base: position 1,679,962 of record NZ_CP151949.1, read on the forward strand.
CTGCTGTGGGGAAAACATTTCACACGCCTAGTACCATTGCCTAAAACCAATGTTTAACATTAATGCATAAAAGTTTTGCTGCAACGCAGTAATGAGATTTAAATTGCCTAAAAGCCCGATGTTTCGGGCTTTTTGTGCTATCCAAATGTTATCAAGGGCGTAAGCATATCTAACATTAGTTTAAAAAATACCTTACATAGCTATTGACCCGTGTCATGTTTGAGATTTATAATGACGACAGAAAAAAACATTCGATCATGAACATTTCAGGGTTGTATAAGACTTAATGTTCGGAAAAATTGGGAGGAAGAAGACATGTCCGTTGAAAACGTATTGAAAACAATTCAGGAAAATAATATTGAGTGGGTAGATTTTCGTTTTGTAGATTTGTCTGGTCGTGCTCACCATATTTCATTGCCAGCTTCCGAAGTAGATGCAGAAACATTTGTTAACGGTGTTGCTTTCGACGGTTCTTCCATTCCCGGCTATCGTGGCATCGAGGAATCCGACATGGTTATGCTGCCCGATCCAGAAGCGGTTTTTATTGACCCTTTCACTCAGCATCCTACACTGAATATTCTGTGTGACATTGCTACGCCAGATGGCGAAAAATACGACCGCGATCCTCGCGGCATTGCAAAAAAAGCTGAGGAATTTCTGCAATCCGCAGGAGTCGGCACAGCAGCATTTTTTGCACCTGAGTCCGAGTTTTTTATCTTTGATGATGTTCGCTACGAAAGCGGCATGAATAGCTCCTCCTTCTTCGTGGATTCCGAGGAAGCAGCTTGGAACACGAACCGTAAGGAAGAAGGCGGCAACCTGGGCTTTAAAGTGGGAGTGAAGGGCGGATATGTACCTGTAGCGCCAGTAGACACCCAACAAGATATCCGTAGTGAAATGTGCCGTTTGCTTGAAGAAGCAGGTCTGAGAATTGAGCGCCATCACCATGAGGTAGCTACGGCAGGCCAAGCGGAAATCAACTTCCGTTTTGACACACTCAAGAAAACAGCAGATAACCTGCTCGTTTATAAATACATTGTACACAACACAGCTCGTCAATATGGTAAAGTAGCAACATTCATGCCGAAACCAATCTTCGGAGACAACGGAAGTGGTATGCACGTTCACCAATCCATTTTCGATGGCGACACTCCTTTGTTCTACGAAAAAGGTGCTTATGCTAATCTGAGCGAAATGGCTCTTCATTACATTGGTGGTATTCTGTACCATGCACCTGCGTTGATCGCTTTGACAAATCCAAGCACAAACTCATTCAAACGTCTCGTTCCAGGCTACGAAGCACCAGTTAACTTGGTATTCTCCAAAGGTAACCGTTCTGCAGCTGTACGTATTCCAGTAGCGGCTGTTACTCCAAAAGGCTGTCGGATCGAGTTCCGTACACCAGACTCCACTGCTAACCCTTACCTTGCCTTCTCAGCGATGCTGATGGCGGGTCTGGATGGTATCAAGCGCAAATTGAACCCAATCGAATTGGGCTATGGTCCACTTGACACTAACATCTACGAACTGTCTGACGCTGAAAAAGGTAAAATCCGTAGTGTACCTGGTTCATTGGATGAGGCTCTGGATGCTCTGGAAGCTGACTACGAATTCTTGACTGAAGGCGGCGTATTTACGAAGGACTTTATTGATAACTATGTAGAGTTCAAACGTTCTGAAGCTAAATCGGTGAACATCCGTGTTCATCCACACGAATACAGCCTGTATTTTGACTGCTAAACATAGCTGCTTTGAGTAACAAGCATTAGCTTACGGGTAACAGTTGTTATTCAAGATAGGTCTCCGGTCTTAAGCCGGGGACCTTTTAATATTAAAATGAAAATCACAGAATAAAGATGTTAAATATGTTAACATTCACAACTTTGTCACATCATAAATGAAATTAAAAACATTTTTATACAAGTCTTGAACGCATTTATGAATACTGCTATCATAGCGATAATATCCACACCAGAGTAGAGAAGGGATGGGAAATTGTTGAGTAAGAGAGCCTACAATTTTAATGCGGGACCAGCGGCATTGCCGCTCAAAGTACTGGAACGTGTACAAGCTGAATTCGTAGATTTCCAGGGAACAGGGATGTCGATCATGGAGATGTCCCACCGTGGAGCTGTGTATGAATCTGTTCATAATGAGGCGCAGCAACGCTTGTTGTCTCTGCTGGGCAATCCACAAGGCTACAAGGTGTTATTCTTACAAGGGGGCGCAAGTACGCAGTTTGCAATGCTGCCTTTAAATTTCTTGCGCGAAGGACAGACTGGAAGCTATGTAATGACAGGTAGCTGGTCGGACAAGGCATATAAAGAAGCCAAGCTACTGGGCAAGGCTCATATTGCTGCATCCTCCGCTGATGAGAAGTACATGCGTCTTCCGAATGTGGATTCCTTGGACTTGCCTGAGAATACTGCTTATGTGCATATGACGTCCAACGAAACGATTGAAGGTACACAATTTAAGCAATTCCCGGATACGGGTTCCGTACCATTGATTGTGGACATGTCCAGTGATATTTTTTGCAAGCCTTTTGATGTTACTCAATTTGGATTGATTTATGCTGGCGCACAAAAAAATCTGGGACCTTCTGGTGTGACGGTCGTGATTGCCCGTGAAGAGTTGCTGGCTTCCTCACCGGACAATATTCCTACGATGTTGCGTTATAGCACATATGAAAAAAATAACTCTCTCTACAATACTCCCCCATCCTTTGCCATATACATGGTGAATGAAGTGCTGAAATGGATTCAGGAAGAAGGCGGTTTGGAAGGTATTGAGCGTGTGAACCAGCAGAAGGCTGCTTTGCTATACGACCGTATTGACAGTAGCGAAGGCTTCTATCGTGGTTGTGTGGACAGCGCTGATCGCTCTATCATGAATGTAACCTTCCGCCTCGCGAATGAGGATCTGGAAAAACAATTTATTAAGGAATCCGAACAGGCCGGGTTCATCGGACTGAAGGGACATCGCAGTGTAGGAGGGCTTCGCGCTTCGATCTACAATGCTGTTCCATTGGAGAACTGTCAAGCATTAGCCGAGTTTATGGACGGATTCAAGCAACGTAACAGTTGATTACGTCGACATATATTTCGATACACGATATTTGAAATCGAAAAAGTAAATGTAGAGCCTTCCCTGAATGTGTATAGGGGAAGGCTTTTAGTGGTGTGGGTTGAAATTTTTGTCGTTTGATGTTCATATCTGTCTGATTTTGTTAAAATAAAAGAATGTGTATGTTTTCAATGTATACACTTTGGTTAAACTGTAGGTTATTTGTCTGATGAATTTAATGATGAAGGGAACGAAACGAGATGCCATTACATATTGTGCTTGTCGAGCCGGAAATCCCGGCTAACACAGGGAATATTGCCAGAACGTGTGCTGCAACCGGAACTCATCTGCATCTGGTGAAGCCACTCGGCTTCCGTACCGACGATGCCACGTTAAAACGCGCCGGACTTGACTATTGGTACGCTGTCCACATTGAATATCACGAGTCTTTTGCTGAAGTGCAGGAGAAATACCAGGAAGGTCGCTTTTTTTATGCGACGACCAAAGCAAATCAGCGGTATAGTGATATTGCATTTCAGGATGGAGACTTTTTGGTATTTGGTAAGGAAACGAAAGGTTTGCCTCCTGAATTGTTAGCTGCTAATCCAGATACATGTATCAAGATGCCTATGTCTGATAAAGTAAGATCTCTAAACTTGTCGAATTCCGCTGCAATTATCGTATATGAAGCGCTGAGACAAATGGATTTTCCGGATTTATCATAAAGAGCATCAGGTGAACAAGTATAAATGCGAATAAAGAACCAGGACCTTAGTTGCTAATAAAAGTTTCACTTTTATTGCTCAAAAGTACATGACAGTGGAGCTTAAATCAAGCTTGTATGGTCAAAAATTTGCGAAATTTCTCAACTAGGGCTAATGATAATTGGCTTTACGGTCGATAAAAATATTATAGACATTCTGTACCATACTTTGATATGGTTCATGATTTTATGAAAAAATGTAATAAAATTTCCTGTGATCAGCAGGATTCGACAAAAAGACAGCGAATACTACATAAAGAATAGTGTCTTTGTACCTAGTTTTTCGCATGGTAAGAAATTGTAAGTTATTACTCAATAGGAGAGGTGTACGATCACGATGAAACCTGCCGGTGTGGTACGTAAAGTTGATCAGCTGGGGAGAATAGTTTTGCCTAAGTCACTGCGTAAAAGATATCAAATGAATGAGGGAGATCCTGTCGAAATTTTGGTTCAGGGTGACCACATTATTTTGGAGCGTTACCGTCCCAAATGTGTATTCTGCGGGTCAGTAGAACAAGTGAACGATTTCAAAGACCGTTATATTTGCGCTCAATGCCTGACAGAAATGACACAGTATTCCTCCTAAATGAGGCAAAAGCATCACGACATTCGTTCGTGATGCTTTTTTTCGGATAGAGCCGTGCGTCGGCAGCATATTTAATTTGGTAGCAGACTACACATAGCTATTTATAGAACAAAAAATGAGTAGGGACTGGGCGCAAATTACCATCTGACGGTTTGTTTACGACTCGACCGTTAAGTATAAGCGACGAGGAACCGCCTCCGTCCAAATTATAGGCATCTTGAACACCTAGATTGTACATTTTTCCTTGCAGTTCTTCGAGCGTCGCGCCCGAACCCCCGCTTTCATTGTAGCCGTCTACGACAATAATGAGCAACTGATCATCTTTATAGTTGCCAATGACCGTACGTGGGGCCCGCTTGGGGGAGACTTTCCATTTGTCAGGAATAGGCATTTTTTGTCCCTTTTGCAGCAGAACGGGAACGAAGGTAGCCCCAAAGGTAGGCTTTAAGCTGTCAAGAGCACCTTGACTGTAAAATTTGCCACCGATAAGCTTGCCATCGTTACTCAATCCGACGAAGGATAAATCCTTAAAACTGGACTGAAAGCCAGTAAGGTAGTGGCCATTCAAGACAGTAGTGCTTAATGGATAGCGTTTGCCGTCTCCATCCGCAAAGCCGCCTGCATTGATGCCTGCAATAGCTCCGTGTCTCAAGACTGCACGCATGGTGGTTTCGGAGCCACCCAATTTGTCACTTCCCAAAGACATTTTCATAGCAGTAGGATCTTTAAGTTTGATCTTCATAGCGTAGCCATGATAAATTCCCGGGTTTACCTTAAACAATTCAATAGTAATCCGGTTGCTATCTACCCGCTCATAGGGAACCCCCAGTTTGGCGGTGATGCGTCGATCATAGATGACCGCGGGCCGCTTGGACTGCGTAGAGGCAGTCACGACAAGCTGATTCATCGTTTGGGTCGTTTGCTTGTATAGCTCAGAAGTCCGGCGAATTGTAGATAAGGTGTACGTTGCCGTTTGCTTGGCTTCATCAAGCTGCTTGCCTACGGATTGCGTTTGTAGAGTGACTTCAGCTTTTTGCAGACTTGAAGAAGTAGACCCAGGAAAGCTCAATGAGGGATGCACTAACAAAATACACCCCAACAAACCGATAAAAGGAGCAAGGGCCAACATAAAGAACCGGTTCACTTGTTTTGCGTCTACATTCATTTTAGCAAGTCCATTTTTTTCTGAAGTGTATTGAGTTGCTGCTTGACTTCGTTTAATTGAGTATACAGTTTATTGCTGTTATCGGTCTTATTGTTTGCATTATCCTTCGTAAAGGTCAGTAGTTCATTGAAGGACTGGACTTTGCCTTGCAATCCGCTAACTTCCTTGGAAAGAGCAGTCAGTTGCTTTTCATAGTCAGATTTGAGTGCTTGAATCTGTTGGTCTGTATGGGTTTGCATCTCGTTTAGCATTTGCTGCTTCAAGTGATTGCTATACAGATAGGTTGCGAGAGCACCTAGTATAATAAGAATGAACCAAAATAGCAGAAAAGCCTTTACGGGTAACCCCTTTCTTGAATTGCTCCGCCGAGCTTCGGCAGGAGGGCGTTCAGGTGAAGCTTGCATACGATTTTCAACTCCCGTGTAAAGTCAAATTTCCAGTCATTATTTGCAGTACCAATTCTATCATGGGCCTATTTATTTCGCAAAAGCGAAATAGTCGTATAAAAATATTGGAAAAAGAGATTGCATCGGAAGGAAGTCCTAGGATACAATTTCCTTAAACGTTTTTCGCTTCCTATACGTTCACATTCGCGCAATTTCTACATATGCAATCACCAGTTTTAGGATTATTTTCGCTACTAACTATGTATTTTTTTGTAAAATCAGGAGGTTTAGATATGAGAAAAGTATGGCAGGTGGTCATCATAGATATCCATCCTACAAGTATGCTGGGAACAAAGCTTATTTTGGAAGACCAGCAGGATTTGCTTGTCAGAGGGATGTCTTCCTCCGGAACGGAAGGCTTGGAGCTGGCTTGCTCCATTCGACCGGAAATCATTTTAATGGACTACAGGTTGCCTGAGGGAACGGCGGAACCATTTTTGACACAAATGCGGGCCTTGTCTCCGGACAGCCATATTGTTATTATGACGGATGAGGATAATATTACTTTGTTTCAGCAGCTAATTTCGCTCGGAGCAAATGGAATGTTATCCAAACAGGCATCACCGAGCCAGTTAATCCATCTGATCAACGGTTTACGCGAAGGATTTGCTTCCTTGCCGATGGATTGGATTCGGTATGGAAACTGGCCCTTTATGCCGTTAATGGCATCCGAGCCTTTTGACGAATTGACACAAACCGAAGTGTTTATTATGGAACGTATTGTACAAGGAATTACATATGACAAAATTGCTATCGAGATCGAAGTTAGCCGGCGCTCCATTGATAATTATCTACGTAAAATTTATGCAAAATTAGGCGTGTCCAGCCGGGCGCAGGCGATTGAACGTTATGCCTTATATGCGCGTCAGAGGAAGCAGCTATATGCCTGATGCGTCAGCCCGGAGATCATGACCTATTTTTCAGGAGAAGGAGGATGTTCATGCAATATTCCTTTGCTTCACGAACGGCTGCGATGTTGGCTTCTCCAGTGCGTCATATCCGGGAAAATGCGAGAAGACACTCCTTTATATCTTTGGCTGAAGAATTACCTGCACAAGAGCTGTTTCCGGTGAAGTTGCTGGAAGAAGCGGCCCATGATGTGTTTGGCTCCGGCCCTGATGCCCTCCAGTATGGTGAACCGGAGGGCTATTTCCCTTTGCGAGCATGGCTTGCGGGTGAGTGGGAACAGCGTAAAGGAGTAAGAGTACCACCAGGTCAAATCCTTCTCACCACAGGCAGTCAGCAGGCCATTGACCTGATCATAAGACTGATGGTGGATGAGCGTGATCCGGTATTGGTCGAAAACCCTACATCTCCTGGATGTTTACAAGTGCTATCTATGCAGGGTGCGCAGGTCGTTCCTGTAGAATCAGATGGGGAAGGTGTCATTCCTGATAAGCTTGAAGCTTTAATGATCCGTTATCGACCCAAGCTTTTTTTTGCCACGCCAACGTTTACGAACCCGACGGGCTCCTTGTGGAGCGCGGCTAGGCGGCAGGAAATTTTGGATCTGTGCAGGCATCATGAGGTACTGGTAGTTGAGGATGATTCTTATGGTGAATTGCATTTGAAGCAAAAAAATGAGTCCCATGATAAGAGTCCGCATGGTCAGAGTCGAAAATTTGCAGAGACTTACCCCTCACTATTTGCGCTGGATCATGCGGGTCAGGGCGGTCAAGTGCTCTATATCGGTTCGTTCAATAAAACAGTTGCTCCGGCGCTGAGAACGGGTTGGGCTGCTGGTCCTGCGCCGCTGATTGAAGGAATGTACGCCTTGAAGCAGCTGGCTGATATGCAATCCAGTACGATGAACCAACGACTGTTGTTCCAATTGTTGACCAGCTCGCGTTTTCAATGGCACGAGCACTTAGCGATGCTGAATAAGGAATATTCGACTCGACTTCAATTAATCTTGGAGTTGCTCAAGCGTCCGTTTTGGAAAGACGTGACGTATCATATTCCGTCCGGTGGCATGTATGTATGGGTGCAGTTGCCCGAGGGGCTGGACAGCGCATTGCTACTAAAGGCGGCGTTACCCAAAGGTGTAGCCTTTATGCCTGGTGCGCTATGTGCGGTTGGCAGTGAAGGCGCGTCTCATATTCGCCTCAATTTTAGCCATCCGGGCCGTGAGCAATTGCTTATGGGCATGAATCTGATCGGTGAGACGATTAGTGAATTTACTGCGCGGAGCTAGCAAAAACCATCGCCCCATGTCAGTCATCCTCCGTTTCTGCAGCAATGGTGGAGTAAGTGATTGGCGCTTCCGCAATCTGGCGCTGTCCACTGTCCTCGTCAAGCTCTGCGTCCATTCCAGCGGTTGTTTTAATGCCATGTTCTTGCAGTACTGCCGCATACTCGCCCAAGGCAGCTTCGCCAAACGGAGTCAGTCGATAGCGGCCGCGGGATACGCGCTCAAACCAGCTGTAGTAGTTATGCTGAAGCACGGCAGCAGCTGTGCTGACGGCTGCTATGCGAGCGAGCTGCGCCGGAGCGGCTTCCCCCAAGCTCTGCAAGGCTGCCGCTACGCGCAGCGCTTTTTCCCGATAGGCAGTGACCAGCTTGCGTCGGGTGCTGCCGCCAGTATTGTGGTCACCGCTGCGTGCGTGAAATTCCCGCAGTAGCTTTTCCTTGCGCGAGCCCGGGCGTACCGCTGCTGCATTGCGGGCATTGTCGCTAGGTACCGCAGGCTTACACAGTACCTCAACGAGCGGCGGCTTCGTTTTGAAATGGGTGACGGTAAGCAAGCCAAGTCCTAACTGGCGGCACAGTCCGACCAGCTCGTTCCAGCGCTGATTCACGGCCCCTTTTTTGGCACGATTCCGTTCTACAGCCACATATACATTGCTGCTTAGTTTCAGACGCTGCATGCCTTGCAGCACAAGCGCCAGGTTAAACGTCTTTTTGATCTCCACAATCAGTGGTGTCTGTTGCCCTGGCTTGATACCCACCAAATCGCAGTTGCGCACCTCTCCTTTGACTTCATATCCCAAGCTCTCAAAAAAGGCTTTCACCGGAGCGTACAGCTCCGTCTCATGCCGAACCGCCATGACTTCTTCCGCTCCTTTATCCCATTATTCCGAGCTTATATTGTACCATAATGCGTCAGGTCCGCGTCGTTGTTGTATATTTTAGCACAGTATATCCCTTGGTTTTTTCGAAAAAGCAGAGAGACCTGTCACAAAAAATAGGTCAATTCTGAAATCAATCTGCATAGGTATGTATTACACTTTTTTTAAGGGGATTGCATCATATCCTGAAAGGCGTGACGAGTGTAGCCATAATCATCAGGAGTGGAGGATAGTCATTACGCAGTCATGGGAGGAACCGAGCATGAATATTTTTGAACGCGTTGCGGAGTACCGGGCGGAAAACAACCGTCTGGCCTGGAGCGGCACTTTTAGAGAGTATATTGAGATACTCAAGAAAGACCCGACGCCGGCGATGACAGCTCATGCACGGGTTTACAAGATGATTGAATCTTTTGGTGTAGAAGAGGTTGGGGGACATAAGCGATATAAATTTTTTGAGCAGGAGATCTTTGGACTGGACCGAGCGCTGGAAAAGTTGGTGGAGGAATATTTCCATTCCTCAGCCAGGCGACTCGATGTGCGCAAGCGTATCCTTCTTTTGATGGGACCTGTCAGTGGGGGAAAATCGACACTGGTCACGTTGCTAAAACGTGGCTTGGAGAAATTTTCGAGAACGGATCAGGGAGCCGTATACGCGATTGAAGGCTGCCCGATGCACGAGGACCCGCTTCATCTGATTCCCCATGAGCTGCGTCCCGATTTTGAAAAGGAGCTGGGTGTACGGATTGAAGGTAATCTCTGCCCATCCTGCCAGATGAGATTGCGCACAGAATTTGATGGCGATATTGAAAAGGTCCGCGTGGAGCGGGTGTTTATATCGGAAGAAAACCGGATTGGTATTGGTACGTTCAGCCCTTCTGATCCGAAGTCACAGGATATTGCTGATTTGACGGGCAGCATCGACTTTTCCACGATTACGGAGTATGGTTCGGAATCCGACCCGCGTGCGTATCGATTTGACGGAGAATTGAACAAAGCAAATCGTGGACTGATGGAGTTTCAGGAAATGCTGAAATGCGATGAGAAGTTTTTATGGAATTTGCTTTCTCTGACCCAAGAGGGGAATTTCAAGGCCGGGCGGTTTGCGCTCATCAGTGCAGATGAGATGATCGTGGCTCACACCAATGAATCCGAGTATAAAAGTTTCATTGCAAACAAAAAGAACGAGGCGTTGCAATCACGGATGATTGTAATGCCGATTCCTTATAACCTGAAGGTGTCTGAAGAAGAAAAGATTTACGCCAAGCTCATTAAACAAAGTGATATGAGACATATCCATATTGCGCCTCATGCGCTGCGAACGGCTGCCATTTTCTCCGTGCTTACCCGCTTGAAGGAGACGAAGAAACAGGGGATGGATCTGGTCAAAAAGATGCGCATGTATGACGGTGAAGAGGTCGAAGGATACAAGGAAGCCGATCTGAAAGAAATGCAAAGTGAGTTTCTGGAGGAAGGTATGTCCGGGGTAGACCCGCGGTATGTCATTAATCGCATTTCTAGTGCATTGATTAAGCAAAATGTGGAATCCATCAATGCCCTGGACATTTTACGAGCAATTAAGGATGGTCTGGATCAACATGCTTCCATCACAAAGGAAGAACGGGAGCGCTATCTGAATTTCATTTCCGTGGCTCGTAAGGAATATGACGAATTGGCGAAAAAAGAAGTGCAGAAGGCCTTTGTGTACTCTTTCGAGGAATCAGCCAAGACACTGTTTGACAACTATTTGGATAACATCGAAGCTTTTTGCAATTGGGCGAAAATTCGCGATCCGCTCACAGATGAGGAACTCGACCCGGATGAGCGGCTCATGCGCTCTATTGAGGAGCAAATCGGGGTATCGGAAAATGCGAAAAAGGCATTCCGTGAAGAAATATTAATCCGTATTTCTGCGTATTCTCGCAAGGGACGGAAGTTTGAGTATCATCATCATGATCGGCTGCGAGAAGCCATTGAGAAGAAGCTGTTCGCCGATTTGAAGGATATTGTGAAGATTACGACTTCAACCAAAACGCCTGATGCTAATCAGCTCAAACGGATGAATGAGGTGATTAAACGACTGATTGAGGAGCATGGCTACACAGGAGCCAGCGCTAACGATCTGTTGAGGTATGTAGGTAGCCTCCTGAATCGGTAAGACGAAATAATAAATAAGTACAGCATGGTGAAACTATGGATTGATCTGGATGGTGCCACACAGTTGTGAGGTTCCGATAAACGTGTTTCAGAGGGAATTCGGCAAGCACAGGGGGGGTCAGGTGCTGTCGAATTCTTTTTTTAGTATCATTAGGCAGCGGAGAGTGCCTGCAATATTGCTTCTTCGCAGGAACATACAGAGGAATTGGTACAGCATTTGAGTGACGAGATTAAGCATATTGAGCAGATGAGCGGTACAATCCGGGAACTGTCCGATCAGACTCATCTGCTGGGACTGAATGCGGCGATTGAGGCAGCCCATGCGTAGGAAGCAGGACGCGGGTTTCAAATTGTGGCACAGGAGGTGCGCAAGTTTGCATCTAATTCGAAGCAAGCACAGGAGCAAATTCAGCGCAAGGTGCTGGATTTGCTCCTGTGCTTGACAGTGTGCAATCCGAAACAGCTGCCACAACAGCAAGTGCCTGGCAACAGGCTTTCAGCTCAGAGGAATTGGCTTCGTTCACGAAGCTGATCGAAAACATGGTGAAGGAATTGGGAATGCTGCAGCACTCCTCGGAAATGTTAAAGGTGTAAGATGTGGCTTGAAGGCTATCCTTACGTTGGAGACTTCACTATTGTAACGATTCAGTCATAGACTTTTTCCATTCTATATGAGCCGCAAGTACTCTTTTCCATAACTCGTCCCGTTCCTGGTGACTGTAGTTAACGAGCGGCTCGCCAAATACATCTGCTAACACTTCCAGCCACTGCGATTTCTTATCCAGCTCTATTTTTTCCAAACCGTGTAGCCCGCGTTTTTTCCAAATACATCCTCTGAGTTCATTCGCCTCTAATGCTTGCCTTTGCCGAATCAGAAATAGGTTAAACCATGGAGATTCCGCTGAGCGGCTATAGAAATGATGTTTCGGCATGAATTCTTCCAAATCCTGAACAACTGCAGGGGCAAAATCAACGCCAACAAATGAAGCAAGCGAGTCATGCTCTAAGCGCCAACCTTTTGTAACAACCCCGGATTCCATGACTTTATAATGAAGAGGGGCCTGTTCATAAGTTCCCATACGGAGTGGAAGAGGCTCATATGGCATATCGCCCAGCCCGACATCAACAATCCATACTTCATCTTCATGATGCTCATTTAGCAAGTTCACTGTTAGTCCAAGATGAAATGAATTAATGCGTGGTTCAGCTCCCAGAGGTTGTACCCCGGCACGATGCAGAGAAACTTTGTACCCTAGTGAATATAGTAGTGCACTAAAGGCACCATTCAGATGAAAACAATAACCACTTCTCCCATGTAGAATGAGTTGAATAGATTCTTGAAAACCGATGGCTGCCGGCTTCCTTGCAAAAATGTCCAATGTTTGCCATGAAAGATGTTTTACATGGGCCTTATGCAGCTCAACTAAATAGGAAAGGGTAGGAGGCTGAATTTCAGGAATTCCGATTCTGTTTAAATAAGCTTTTATTTCTTCTTTTGTCATGGTGTACATGTACAATCACCTCTATTGTTGTTAGTTTCCCAAATTCCCTTCTCGAAACCATTGAGCATTGAGTCTTAGCATCATTGTAGAAGGGGGGGATGCTGTTTACAATGCTATAAATTTTTGGTTGTACCGGTACAGTTAGCAAGTCGATTGGCTTTAGCGGCATGCGCTTTTCCTGTAGTTGTTGTCAGAAAACAAAAAAACAGACCGTTTCATCGGGTCTGTTTTTTTATTTAATTCCAAGCTGACAGATTATAATAGTGATCTAAGTTCACGTCGGTATTTGTTCAAATGCACGAATGACGGAATGACTCGCTTGGCGGAACGGAAGCCGCCTATTCTGATATTGCGGACCACATGATAGGGAGAGATCAATAGTGCGTGAAGCAGATGCAAATCATGGGTGCTCAATGGACGATATCGTTGATAGTAATCTATCGCGCGCAGCATCTTTGTACCATTCCAAAGACAATTCCGATGAAGAAGATGGGAGAGATCTTTCATCCTTACATGCAGGGAGCAATTTTCAAAGTCGATCAAATGGATTTTGAGCTGTTTGTCTTTAATCAGATTGGGATAATTATAGTCGCCGTGTATAAATGCGGCGGCTTTTTGCTCCTGAGCAATTGCTTCTCTAACTTTGGGCTGCTGTAGGCGATGGGACACTTCTTCACAAAGAGCTACGAGATGTGCTGTGCCTCTGTATGGGATGAGGCGTTTTTTGTATCCAGCTATTTCATCGCTCAAGCCTTCATAACGGATTCTGGATGACGGAGCTTCAGTGATAGGAAAGCCCACGGCACTGGAATGGAATTTGGCTAAAGTAGCAATTCCCTTTTTGAAGTCTATTCTTTTTGTGAATTCTGGTCTGAGTCCATGAACCCAATTGGTTAATGTATACGAAACACCTTCATAGGACATGTAAGCCGTTTGTTGTACTGTTGGATAGACCTTTTGGCTGCGTGTAAACCCGCGCTCATCCAGGTAGGACAAGACACGTGTAATAAAACGGATCTCTTCTTCCGGAAATTTGTAGGGTTTTAAGCAATAGGTCGTATTAGCGGTCTCAATCTTGTGGATGTCCTTCATTTGACGGGTACGCTGAATTTTGATTCCATACATCTGCTCAACGTTCGATAAAATCGACATTTTGCTCCTCACTTTCTTTTATACATGAGCCCACTCCTGCAAAATATGGATGATTTGTAATCGAAGAGGCCACGACTGATCCCAATTGTCCAGGATTTCACGATCTCTTGAACGGTTCGGGTGTCGGGAAGCATGCCAGGCTTCTCGTGGTAGTTTATATAAAGCTGTAACAATCTTCCGTTCAGTTCGGCTTAGTGGCTTGCGCTTTTGGTATCCCTTCAGCAAGGATTGCACAAATTCAGGATTGAATTGAGTCGTATTCATAAGGGCCTTTGCCAAATCAGCATAGACTGAGCCGATCTTAACCCGATCCCAATCAATGATTTTGAGATGACCATCATCCGAAATAATGACATTTGGGGTAGTGATATCACTGTGTATCAAGGAGGGGTGCCGATGTTCCATCCGAAGCAGCCTTATGATGGATGCATCCTGCAAATCCTTCCATGCTCGCCTGGATAAACGTTTGCAGTTTTCGCCGTGAGCATTGTACCAGTTGCGGTACGTTTTATCATGGCGACTGTTTTTTATCATTTTTCTTTGAAAAAGACGATCCTGGTTTTTCCATATCCGCAATTGTTGAATGGTCGGAGGGGACTTTCCTTTATCCATCCGATGCAAGCTGGTGGAGGTGGTGTGAAGTGTGGCAAGTGCCCGCCCCAGTTTTTCGAAATCTTCAGCGGTCTCCAGTCCCCGTCCTTTGATCCACTGGCTTACATAAAATGGCGTTCCTTGATATAGAGTCCATAACTTGCCGGAATGAATGGGAAGCCATGCGGGCATGTACGTATACTTTCTCTTTTTCAAAAGCCTTATATGGCTCGCAGCTCGTTCCATCTGTTGAATCGTATTTGAACGGACCATCTTTGTACGACTAAAGGGCTTTAATGCATAAGTTCCCTTTTTCGTTTTCACCTGGATCACTGCATTTTTTCGGTATAATGATGAGACTAAGCTTGATTTTAATGGAATCAGGCCGAAACGACGGGTGATTTTGCGAATCTGTGCTTTAGTATAGGATTTCGCCATAAGAACCTCACTTGACTTTGGATTGAAGAACAAGGTAATCCTCTGTTAGTTATCAGTCTATTCATGAAGAAATAATAGGTGCAGTTTTATGGAGCCATCTTCGTTCTTTTCCTGTGTCACATGGGTCAAAAAAACGGAGCAGCGAAAGTTCGCTGCTCCGTTTTAATTAACTCTGTATTTAGTTACCCTGATTATGACCTGGGTGATTAATATTCGTTGTCATCATCATCTTCGTCTGTATCCACGATTGCGCCAGATGATGCATGGATTTCAAGCTCAACGGTTCCCTCGTTGGTGAGTACCTTTACCTCGTAGATGAACTGTCCATCTTCCTTATCCAATTTAGAAGACAAAAGGGTACTCCCGGGTACGTGCTTAAGCGCAATTTGTCCAGCCTGCTTTTCAGTCAGGGTGATGTGATTTGGCTTGTTAAGGATGGACTCGTCATTCGAGTCATGATCAAGCTCAGAATGGGAACGGATGGTTTTCCCAGTATAAGCATCAACATCTATATCCCAATCTTTATCCCCTTGTTGGAGATCTACCTCATAGTAGACTTTTCCGTTCTTGCGCTCCAGTTCGACATCTTCAACTTGTGCATTATTCCCCACAGCTTTCTTGGCAATGTTGGCAGCGGCGGTCGCTCCAATAAGGCCCGTAGGTTTAGCGGCCCATACGGCATTCGCTGAGACACCCGTAACCGTAACTCCAAGCAGAACCGTGGCTGCCATGATTCCTAATGTATAATTTTTTTTCATTACATCATTCCTCCTTGTGCTATAAGCATGAATACAGCTTATCTCTTGAACATGAGAGGAACATAATAGAATCATGAGAAAACCATGAGAAAACATGAGCTGAGATGAACATCAAATGGTCATGATTCGTCGTGCTTCTGTTTTTCTTTTTCCCAAGTTATAGAGTCGATAGATCCCGATACTGCATTGACCTGAACTACTGCTTCACGCCCATCTTTTACCTCAACCTCAACCAGATAGTAGAGGCCTTTGTCGTTGCGATGAAGCTCAATATCATCGGATGTTCCGTTAACTGCTTGGGCAGCAAGCTTGGCTGCTTCTTTCTCCGTAATGACGAGAGAAGCTGGGTCAGGTTTATTAGTTGGATTCGATGTGTCTCTGGTTGGTGAGGTACCGGGCTTATGGTCCTGGGGCTCCTGCTTCGCATCTGTATAAGCCTGTGTCCGCTTAATGGATTCGATGACACCGTTATAGGCATTGGCCTTTATGTCGTACTTGCCTTTAGCGTGTTCCAGCTTGATCAGATAAAAATCACCCGAGCGTTGAGATTCAAGCACCTCGCCGGGATACTGCTGCAAAATGGATTGGATGACGGCCTTTTCTTCCAATGGAGAAGCTGCTAACGACCGTGCCCAAGGCCACTGTAAAAGACAAATGGTGATCAATACAGCCGTCAGCGTACCTCCAATCATCCACACATAGATGGCTTTCATCGTTATTTCCTCCTTTGGCTTATTATTTTGGAACGGCAGGGAGGATGATCGTTGCAGTTGTTCCGCTTCCCTCTACACTTTCTAGCCTAATTTGAGCATGTATAGCTTGTGCAATTCCTGTAGCCAATGATAAGCCTAGCCCAGCCCCACCTTCCTCGCGGCTTCTGGCTTCATCCACACGATAGAAGCGGTCGAATACTTTAGATAACTTTTCTTCCGGGATTCCAATTCCTTGATCTGTGATTCTTATGCAGGGTTGAGTTGTACCGTCCACGGTATCAATCATCAGGTATATCGGCTCGTCACTGTATTTGAGTGCATTATCCAAAAAGATAAATAGGAGCTGTTTCAGCTTATTTTCATCGGTATAGCCAATGCATTCTGCCTGAACATCCAGTTGAATTTGTCGGGCGAAAGCATTTTCAAATGTAGCTTTTAATTCTGTCGCTATGCTGGTCAGGCGTACAGGCTCCAGCACGACATTCCATTGTTCTTCGTTTCTGGCCAACAGAAGAAGCTGCTCGGTCATGTCCTTCATTCGAATCGCCTCGGAATGGATCGCTTCAACGGATTCGGCGAAAATGTTGGGATAATGCAACCCCCGCCGTTTGAGCAGGCTAGCATAACTTTCAATAATAGTGAGCGGTGTCTTTAATTCATGGGACGCATTAGATACAAATTGTTCTTGCCTGACGAAATTCCGCTCCAGTAGTTCAATCATGTCGTTAAATGTTTCCCCCATTTCGACCAGCTCGTCGCGTGATGATGAATTGAGCGGAAGACGTTTAAATTTCCCGCTGCGCTGAATTTCTTTCATCGTGCTAATCATAGATGTAATGGGACGTGTGATCAGTCTGCCGAGCAGTCTTCCCGATACCACGACAGGAATGAGCGCAATTCCAGTGACAGCAACAAGTACGATTCTGAGTACCTGTAGCGTCTGCATCGTTGGTTGCAGACTTTCGGTCACCTGGAGATTGACAACCTCGCCATTGGTCCAAATCATGGGGAGCGATACAAGAATGTAACGGTTACTTTGATAGGTAATCATGCGAACCTGCCGTGTTTCATCAAAAACGCCCTTCATCAAGCTAAGAGATTGCTCAGAAGAAGAGGTGATAGGAGGAAGAAAGTCGCCTTCTGGTTTCATCAGCCGAAGCATGCCATCCAGCGGTACATAGGCTCGGAGAAGATCCTCAGCGGCTATGGATACCGGAGCACGTTGAATCCCACGAATCATGTTCTCTGCTGCGGCCTCTACCTGGTCCTTTCGACTGTCTATCGAAAGTTGGCTGAATAGGAAATAGACTGAGAAATGAATGGCCACAAGTAAAACCCCGAATAATAACGAGGTATACGTATGAATTTTGTTTTGTAGCTTCATAAGGATTCCTTCAGAACATAACCAATTCCGCGTACAGTATGGATCAGCTCAGGGAGCTGGCGCGTAGGGTCAATTTTATTGCGTACGTAGCGAATATACACATCGACCACATTGGTATCACCCATATAATCTATGCCCCATACATTTTCCAGTAATTGTTCACGGCTAAGTACCTGCCGCTGGTGTCTAAGTAAATGAACGAGCAAGTCAAATTCTCGCGGTGTAAGCTCAATGTTGTGCTCTCCTCGAAGAACTTCACGAGTACCTTCATGGAGACGTAAATCCCCGGCACTAAGCCATTGATCCACCACTTGTGGAGCCATGTCTTTCGTTGCACCCACTCTAAGCGCGGCTCGTACACGTGCAAGCAGCTCTTCGATCACAAACGGTTTGGTAACATAATCATTGGCTCCCAAATCGAGTCCCTCGACCTTATCTGCAATGGAACTTTTAGCCGTCAGCAAAATGACAGGAACGTTCGCATCATGTTTACGAATCCTCCGAAGTAGCTCGATGCCATTGAGACCGGGAATCATAATATCCAGCAATACTAGATCCCAATTGCCTTTGCAAAACGTCTCCAACCCATCAATTCCGTTTTTTTCTTTACATACTTGATAGCCTTCAAATTGAAGCTCGATCTCTAGAAGCCGGGCAATCTTCTCTTCGTCTTCTACGATCAAAATAGATTGTTTCATGATCATGCCCTCCTGTAGGCGAATAGCCGATACGGAAGTATTTTAGCATATACGGACAGGTAAGACACTTCAAAGCGCAAGGCAGTAAGGGAAGAGATGTTTATACTGCGTCATATTTCCTTGACATTAAAAAGAGACAAAGTCTAGTGATGGCGCGAGGAAAGTTGCAGTAACATAAGTTCAGGCCGCGGGCTTGCCCTTTGTCGCCAGGAGCGTAAAATAAAATGAAGCGAAAGCAGGGAGGGTGTCTCATATTGAGTTCCGTTCAAATCGGGCGATATTATTTCTGCCGACTCTTAGCCGAATGATCACCAGAACATGCCTGGCTCTGATCAGGAAATGTCCTGGAGTGATACGCTGAAAAACTGGTCGACTGAAAAGGCCCGGGGTACCGCCGATTATTATTTAGGCATCGGAAGTGCCAAAAAGTTATGGGAGCTGCTGCAAAGCTGCAATGAAGCACGTCGTGCCATTACTGTAGCTCAGCGCAGCGGCTGTATCCTGATCAACGTGTATGCAAATACGCGATATAGAGATGCACTATATGCTTGGAGAAGCAATGGACAAAGAGGAGTTTTCAAATGTATTTGAACGCAAGCTGAGGAGACTTCAGCAATATGATCGCTCACATGGCAGTGACTTACTCAAAACGTTATTTTATTATTTGGAAACAGGGGCAGTCTGGTAGATACAGCCAATTATCTTTTTATACATCGTAACTCAGTAAAATACAGATTGGAACGGATACGCGACATGACAGATTTTGATTTTAACGATCCACGTGAGCAGTTTATATGTCGTACAAGTCTGATTCATTATTATTTGCGGGAACATAGGTAGCTGGAGCGTTTTTTAATGCTGGGAGGGTAGGACATGGATAAAAAAATACTAATAGCGGACGATGAGGCGAGCATTCGAAATGCGCTGGCTTATGCGCTAAAGCGAGAGGGTTTTTTGGTGGAAACCGCCGTCGACGGGGAGGACGCCTTGGAAAAAGTACGTTTGTTCCATCCGGATGTGCTCATACTGGATGTGATGATGCCCAAACTGGGTGGATATGAGGTGTGCCGCCGTTTGGAAAATCGGAAAGGCATCGGTATTTTACTGCTGACGGCCAAAAACGATATCGTTGATAAGGTACTTGGACTGGAGCTGGGTGCGGACGATTTTATGAGCAAACCGTTTGATCTGAGGGAGCTGCTCGCTCGTATTAAAGCATTGGTACGGAGACTGGAGCGAGAAGGAGCACCTGCTCCGGAAGGAACAGAAGTGGTACTCGGCCCATTACGGGTACGTCCGTCCAGCCGAACGGCTGAACTTGGAGCCATAGCGCTGGATCTGACCCCCAAGGAGTTTGATGTGCTGGCGCTGTTGGTGTCTCATGCCGGAAGGGTGTATACACGGGACGAGCTGCTGGAGCAGGTATGGAGCTTCGATTATGTGGGCGGAACGCGTACGGTGGATATTCATATTCAGCGTTTGCGCAAGAAGCTTGAGCCACATCAGGCGATATTGCAGACCGTGTATGGTATCGGCTATAAGGCAGAGAAAATGACGTGAACGAACATCATTCACTCCATCAGCAAGGAAGCTTGTGGTCCACCGACCAACAGAAGCGCAAACGCAAACCTACAGGCTTGAGTCTGCGTTGGAAATTTCCGCTGGTACTGGCGGCTTTGCTGCTGTTTACTGTCGGTGTGCTGAGCTGGCTCGTGCTTACTGGTATTCGCGCTAACCAGACAGATCAAATGGAACGCAGCTTAAAGCGTCAGGCCGAAATTGTAGAAATGCGTGTAAAACAGTCTTACCTGTTGGGAGTGCGCCAATCACCGGAAGACTTTATGAAGAAGCAGGCACCTGGGCTCGCAGTGGAACTGGGCGTATCCAGTAATATGCGTGTTATTTTATATGATGGTCAGGGGCATGAGGTTGGCAATTCTCTACCGCTGGCTTTTAGAACAGATGTCAGCCAGGCGCTCTCCTATGCGATCCAAGGCAAAATTGCGTATATTACGGAAGGAAGCGCAATCACTTATTTGGCTCCGCTTCAAGGTCCGGACGGCTTACTGGGAGTGGTACAGCTTCACAGCTCAACAGAAGCGCAGCAGCAGTTCTACCGGACCATTGCCCACTTGTTTCTATGGACGGGGGGGGCGGTGCTGGTATTGAGCTTTATATTGGGTTTAGGCTATGTCAGCCGCCAGACGAGGGACATCGGACGATTGACTCGCGCTTCCGAACAGATATCGGCAGGGCATTATCCGGAATCTAGACTGCTGCGGCGGCAGGATGAGCTGGGAAGACTGGATGAAGGAATGCTCCAGATGAGCCATGTGATCCAGGAGAGCATTACCGCGCTGGAAAACGAAAAGCTTCGGCTGGAAGAAGCGGTTCAGCGTTTGAGAGAGCTAGAGCAGCAGCAAAAATCTTTTATTGGAAATATCAGTCATGAACTAAAGACCCCGTTAACCTCTATTCAAGCTTATGCTGATTTACTGGATATGTATGGGGATGATCCTGAACTGATGCGTGAAGCGAGAGAAAGCATCAGTAAGGAAACAAAACGGTTGTACGAGCTTGTCGAGGACTCGCTGCGGCTATCTGTGCTGGATAAATATGATTTTGAATTGCATACGGAGGCTGTGGAATTGCATTCGTTACTGGAAGATGCAGGGAGCCGTATTCGAGGAAAAGCAGCAGCGCGTAGACTGAATTTTTCGATAGAAACCGTTCCTGCCAAGGTGTGGGGAGATCCTAAGCATCTGATGCATATTGTACTGAATTTACTGGATAATGCAGTAAAGTACAATCGGGACGGTGGATGGGTTATGTTATCGAATCGGGTAGAACAGGACACTGTGATTGTGTATATACGTAATTCCGGTCCATGGATTCCTAGGGAGCAATGGGACATGATTTTTGAGCCGTTCGCTACCTTAAGTCGTGATCGATCTCGTCAGGACAGCGGTACGGGACTTGGTCTTCCTCTGGCGCGCAGACTGGCGGAGCGTATGGGGGGAGAGTTGCAGCTTACAGCTTCAGATCATAGTGGGTTGGAAAATGGAAACGGCCATACGAATGTAAGTGGTAATGAATTTTCGCTTAGACTTCCCCTCTTGGTTCACGATAGCTCCCTGTAAATGGCCGATTGTTAGCACAGGGCTAGAATGGTGTCTTGTTTACAAATTGGAAACAATTCGATGTATTCATGAGATGTTCGGGCATTAAACTGGGGGTATCGTTAACAAGGAGGCCGTTGTACATGATAAAGAAAAACATAGACAGCTATGGGCAAAAGAACGGCTCCTCTCATCGCGAAGATTCCCGTACAAGAATTTTTAGACAGAAAGCCACGGGTCTGCTTATGACTGGCTTAATCGCCGGGGGATTGCTCAGCGGTTGCGGCATGAAGAGCGCAGGAGAGACAAATCCAGCATTCGGTATGAAACCGGGCCAACAGCTTACTGTGATTGACACGGATGCAGCCCAGAAGCAAGTAACGGACGAGCTGGTGGTATCGTCTATCGACAGGCTGGGGGATGTCTACGCGAGGTCTTGGCTGAGCGACGAAGAGCTGATTGTGGAGCGTAAAACCCAGCTGTGGATTCATAATGTAGAGACAGACAAGGAGCGGATTTTAACACCAGGTCGTAAGGCTCCACAGTTACTTGCTGTGGTATCACCGGATCAGCGCCATGTCTTTTTTACTGAAGGTAGCACCAGCAACAAATATGATATTCAAGGCTACATTTTGGAACTAAGCAGTGGTAAGCTTACATCGATTGGCAAGCTGGATATGACTAATGAAGTGAGTTGGAGCGATGAGAATCATCTCATTACAGGCACACCGGATGGTAAAATCCAGCTGATTGGTCTCGACGGCAAAGCTGAAGAATTGAATTTTCAAGATCCGAATCGCTCTGAATTGATGTCTCATGTTGAAAAAGTGGGTAACGCCATATTTTATACAGGCAGTGATAAACAAGGGTATCCAGTGCTGAATCGGTTCACCCTTAATCATCCTCAGGCTGTGACCATTGCAGAGGGTGCCATGTCCTTTGCCGTGTCGCCTGACGGTAAGTCTATCGCCATTGAAAAGCGGAAATGGAATACATCCGAACCAGCCCGTATGATCATTTTGGATGAACAGGGCAAAGAGAAAGGAATTGTCGGTCAAGGTACTTTAATGAGCCGTGGAAGCTGGTCCAGCGACGGGTCCAAGCTTGCTTTTTCCATCTATGATGAGGATCAGCAAGGCATGAGAGGGCTGTATGTATTTGACCAGTCCACGGGTAAAACCACTCCGGTTACGACCAATATCCAATCCTATGACAGCCCAACGGTATGGAGCCCATCCGCCCGGTTTTTATCCATGTACCAGAATATTTCGGAAGGTGGAAAACAGCTCAATCAAAGCTATATCGTCGAATTTAAGGAAAAGTAGTAAAAGGCGCATATCCGTATGTTCGGAATGCGCCTTTTTAAATGTAGGCTGGCTATTGATTTTATATGACTATACAAACTTGCGATGATGCTTCTTACCGTCATATGAGAATAAGGCGAGCTTACCCTCAATCATCGTTTCCAAATGAACGGTGCGCCCCCACAGCTGATATACATACGGAAGCGTGCGCTCCATATATTTTAAATCCAACTCAATGCCTTCGTACTGGTGCTTGAGCTTCAACTCGCCTGTATGCAGGTAATCTCCATCCTCGACGACGATATAAGGGGAGCCTCCATTCACACGTGAAAACACGAGCTGATCCCGTATGTTTTCCCAGGATTTATCGGTAATTTTCCAATCGGGTCCCCGTTTCTCAAACACGTACAGATCCAAATCCTCTGTCAGCTTCTTGGTCATGTAATTGCGTATAAAAGAGGTGTCTGAGTCGAACTCTCGTACCTCGAACATTTTAGCGCGTCCTTCGCCCGGTTTGCGTCCTTGTCGCTCTTGCTCCTCACGGGTTGGATTATCCCATCTTTTTTCAATATCCTCGAATATTTTCAGTCCCAAATAGTACGGGTTCAGGCTTTGCTTGGAAGGCTGTACGACGGAAGCGTTCAGCATCGCAAATTCAACGGTTTCCTCTCCGGTCAAATCCAGTTCCCTGACAATCCGCTGGTGCCAATAGGAGGCCCAGCCTTCATTCATGATTTTGGTCTCCATTTGGGGCCAGAAATACAGCATTTCGTCTCGCAGCATCGTCATGATGTCCCGCTGCCAGTCCTCCAGCACTTCCGAGAATTCCTGAATAAACCAGACGATATCTTTTTCAGGTTCCGGTGGGAACTGGCGTACCTTAATACCCTCGGTTTCGGCCGAATCATGCTGCTTTACTGTGTCCAGTGACCACAGATCATCGTAAGGTCCGATGGGACGCTGGTGTTTTTTGGGTTCTTTTTGCTCCTTGATTTTGAGTTCCATATAGCGCTGTTTATCCAGATGCCTTGGTTTGATGAGCTGTGGGTCTACATGTTCTTGTATCGCCAATACAGAGTCAATGAAGGATTCCACAGTCTTTGAACCATATTCCATTTCATAGCTGTTGATTCGATCTGCTGTGGCCGACATACTCTCCACCATATTGCGATTAGAAGCTGAAAAGCGGGCGTTGTGTTTGAAAAAATCACAGTGTGCCAGTACATGAGCGACAATTAGTTTATTTTGCACCAAAGAATTTCCTTCCAGCAGGAAGGCATAGCAGGGATTGGAGTTAATGACCAGCTCATAGATTTTGCTCAATCCAAAATCGTACTGCATTTTCATCTTGTGAAACGTTTTTCCAAAACTCCAGTGGCTGAAGCGCGTGGGCATACCATAGGCTCCGAACGTGTATACAATATCCGCCGGACAAATCTCATACCGCATCGGGTAGTAGTCGAGCCCGAATCCATCTGCAATCTCCATAATTTCTGATATCGCATATTCTAGCTCCTTCTGGTCGGTGCTCATCCCACCGTTCCTCCTTCCCGTTTGCGAAAAAAGGTACGTAAGGCTTGGTATACCTCACCTTTTTCCTTGATGACATAATACATAAACTGATCCTTTTTAATATTCTTGTAGGCTGACATCAGCGTGCTGCTGCGATTATATTGATTCACTTCTCCATAGCCGAACATATTGCTCCGCTTTATAAGTTCCTCGATTAGCTTCACGCACCGCTCATTGTCCGAGGTCAGGTTATCGCCATCCGAGAAATGGAAGGGATAAATATTGTAGCTGGAAGGAGGATATCGTTTGTCGATAATCTCTAGTGCTTTCAAATAAGCGGAAGAGCAGATCGTGCCGCCACTTTCTCCGCGGGTAAAAAATTCTTCTTCCGTAACCTCTTTAGCCTCGGTATGATGCGCGAGAAAGACAATTTCCACCTTTTCATACTGACGGCGCAAAAAGCGGGTCATCCAGAAAAAGAAGCTGCGAGCACAATATTTTTCAAAAGCGCCCATTGAGCCCGATGTGTCCATCATGGCTATAATCACCGCGTTGGATTGGGGAATGGTCTTCTCTTCCCATGTCTTGTAGCGAAGATCGTCTGGACTAATATGATGAATGCCTGGTTTCCCCTCACGGGCGTTGCGGCGCAGATTTTCGAGAATGGTTCGTTTCTTGTCAATGTTCGCTTGCATGCCTTTTTTACGTATATCATTGAACACGATAGATTCAACCTCAATTTGATCCTTGTCTTTTTGCTGTAAATTCGGCAATTCCATTTCCTCAAACAGCATATCTTCCAGTTCTTCTATGCTGACTTCCGTTTCCATAATATCGTGTCCCGGCTGGTCGCCGGCTTTCTCACCTTTACCAGGCTTCTGGGAGGCAGGATCACGTCCGATGACATCTCCCACCTGACTATCTCCATCCCCTTGGCCTACATGTTTTTGCTTTTGATAGTTATAAATGAAGCGATATTCATCCAGACTGCGAATCGGCACTTTAATAATCTGTTGACCGTCCGACATAATAATATTTTCTTCCGTAATCAGATCGGGTAGATTTTGCTTAATGACATCTTTGACCTTCTGCTGATGACGTTGCTGGTCCTGGTACCCTTTGCGATGCAGCGACCAATCTTCGCGGGATACGACGAATGAATATGGTTGGCGTGGTTCCGGCATTATTAGGCACCCCCCAAGTGGATACACGGCACAGTTTGGCCTTGTTGGTTATTAAGTATATTCACGGGGATGAACGATATGTGATGGAACTCGATTTAAATTCTGCCCGTTTGCTTTTATAATGAAAGTAAAAAATGTAAAAAAAGAATGGAGAACCTTGGGTTATGGAAGAAATTGCAGTACTTATAGTAGACGATGAGCAGGGATTGCGGGATATGCTGACAACGGTGTTAAAAAAAGAAGGGTTCTTTCAAGTCAGGCATGCTGCAACGGGTCGGGAAGCGCTGCAAGTCGTGATGGAATCTCATATAGATGTGATTGTACTTGATGTCATGCTGCCTGATAACGATGGGTTTGAGATATGTCGTCAAATGCGACTATATACCGATGCCCCTATTCTTTTTTTGACGGCAAGAGATACAGACCTAGACAAATTAATGGGGTTCGGTATCGGAGGAGACGACTATATTACCAAACCGTTTAACCCGCTGGAAGTCGTTGCCCGTATGAAGGCTCGAATGAAATATCGGAAAGTTTCGACAGTGTCCATGAAACCGACCTTACGCACTTTAGATTTTGGATATTTTCGACTGGAACTGGAATCCGGTGTGTTGTATGTGGAGGACAAGCAGATCGAGTGTCCGGCACGTGAATGGCTACTGCTGGTATTTTTGTGCAAGCACCCTAACCGTATTTTCAGTGTCCGGCAGCTTTACGAGGCGATATGGAGTGAGGCCTTCTTGGGTGATGAGAAGACTGTAGTGATTCATATCTCCCGTTTGCGGAAAAAAATTGAACCTGATCCCAAGCACCCGCATTTTTTAATCAATGTAAGAGGGCTTGGTTATAAAATGATGTCAGTCAAGATGGAGGAGCAAGGATGAACTCTCTGGTTAAGATGTCCTTTCGTTTTATGAAAGTAACGTTATGCTTTGTACTGGCCTATGTCCTATGTTTTGTTATTTGCACGATCTTATATATTTTTATAAAAAGTATATTTGGAGCATCTCAAAATATAAATATTGATCTCTTCTGGGCAGGACTTGGTATCGTGCAGAGTGTTGTGTTCATAGTTGCTTACGGATGGTATATAGGCAAACCTTTGGTGTATGTAATCAAATGGATTGGAAATATAGCAACGGGGGAATTCCAGGCACCGCTAAGTGAACTAGAACTACCGGAGGGCAAAAAAAGTCAGAAAAATAGTTATAAACCTCCGTATCAATTGTATAAAGAAGTTTTTGAACAAATGAATATCTTATCGGCTCAATTGCGCAGCAATGAGGAAGAGAGAGTGGAAATAGAGAAACGAAAACAGCAGTGGGTAGCAGGTGTAAGCCATGATCTTAAAACACCATTATCTTATATTGAAGGATATGCGGCCATGCTAACTGCTCAAGAGTATGACTGGTCTGATGAAGAAAGAAGAAGCTTTAGTACGAGTATCAGTGAGAAAGTGACTGAAATGAAGCAGTTGATTCAGGATTTGAATGCTTCTATGCAGCTTAAGGAACGTCCACTGCCTATCCAATTAGAGAAGGAGGACATTGTGGAGTTTCTCCGTAGTGCGGTCATAGATATCGCTAACCATCCTTCGGCTGAGCAATATGAATTTTCTTTTACGGCAATGGACGCGGCATGTATTATGCCCTTCGATAGCAAATTATTAGGCAGAGCGCTGCAGAATTTTTTAATTAATGCAATCATTCATAATCCTCCAGGTACACATATTTCCATGGAAGTAAGTAAAGCGAACGATAAGCTTCATATTTCTATCGAAGACGACGGAATAGGAATGAATTCCAATAAGTTCATGCAGGTATCTCACTCCCAAGGGCATGGAATACCTATTGCCAAAAACTTTATTGAGGCGCATAACGGAACGCTTCGTATCCTACCAGGCAGTAAAGCGGGTACAAGGATGGAGATTTCACTGCCGCTAAACATCTAATTTTTTAACATCTAACCTCATATATTGCAGTTTGCTCGATTTTTTTGCCTGTTGTTTAGGGACTGTTTACCTGATGTTTACTTTACTTCAGTAAACTGTATGTAACTTAAGCTTCAGCATTAGAAGTCGAGAGGAGATCAGGAAATGTCTGAATATGTAATACATACACAGCAGCTAACTAGGCGTTTTGGAAAACGGGAAATTGTAAAACGAATAAATCTCCAGGTACCCGGACAGCAGATTTATGGATTTTTAGGACCTAATGGGGCGGGTAAAACAACCACGATTCGTATGCTACTTGGGCTGATTAAATCCACCTCCGGAGAAATTGAGATTTTCGGGAAAAAGCTAAAGGATCAACGTATGGAAATATTAAAGGATGTTGGCTCCTTGGTTGAATCACCTGCCTATTATGCCCATTTATCCGCATATCGAAATTTAGAAATCGTTACAACCATGCGTGGACTGCCGACCCGAAGAATTCATGAAGTGCTGGATTTAGTGAGATTAACCAAGGATGCGTATCGTCCGGTAAAAGGATATTCCTTGGGGATGCGACAAAGACTGGGGATTGCTATGGCGCTTATTGCCAACCCCAAATTGTTAATACTTGATGAACCGACGAATGGTTTGGACCCGTCTGGTATTCAGGAAATTCGGGAGTTAATTATGAGCCTCCCTGGCGCTTACGGAATGACGGTACTGGTTTCGAGCCATTTATTAAGCGAAATTGAGCAGATTGCAACCTATGTAGGAATTATTAATCAGGGTGAAATGATCTTCCAGGGAACGATGAAGGAACTCACCGCCAAAAGCAAGCCTCAATTATTCATTGAAACCCCAGATCCTGTTCTGGCTGCCGGTGCGCTGATTCAGCATGGGTGGACTGCTGAGGCTGAATCGATTGAACCAAAAGAGGTCGTGACTCCTATTGTAGATCGGCAACAATCTTCGGAGATGATCAAGGTGCTTGTGGAACACAATCATCCCATTTATCGGGTCACAGAGAAGAAAAAAACATTGGAGGAGATATTCCTGGAACTGACAGGTAAGGAGCGAAGCTTATGATACTCCGGGTTATAAAGGCAGAGGGGTTTAAGCTGAAGAAAATATGCTGGTGGATTCCTCTTATACAGGGGTGTGTACTTACAGGCATGACTGCCGTGGAATGGTATCTTTACTTTCGGCAAGGACCAGGAGGTGTCTACGCTGGTTTTGCCGTTATGTTTATGTTCCTTTCGTTTGTGATGCTGCTTGGCGGTACACTTTTGGCGAGCATTATGGCCGGTACAGAGCATGATACTCAAACATGGAAGCAGCTTATGGCCATGCCTGTTCCCAGAAGTTATATCTATTTATCCAAAATCGTATGGATCGTGATTCTGCAGTTGGGTACTGCCTTGATCACTGTAGCAGGTATGAGCCTCATCTGGGTGTTATATACAAATGAACCCATTCCTTGGCGGATCATGCTGTTACAGCCGATTAATGCAAGCTTGGCTACCCTACCAGTACTTGCAATTCAACTTTGGCTGTCTACGCTTTTCACTAATCAGGCATTCCCATTAGCGTTTGGTATATTCGGTTCTATTGCAAGCTTGTTTTTGGCACGCACAAGTATTCTGTGGATTAAAATATTGCCTTGGTCGTACCCTGCTCTATCAAGTCCTCTGATGAAGGAACACATGATGTGGGTGATCGTTGCTTTAATTGCAGGAGTCATCTTTACGGGACTTGGTACATTACAGTTTACCAAGCATGAATTCAAATAGAGAGGAGAAGATACATGGGCTCTATTTTACGCGTGGAGACAATAAAGCTTCAATGGATCATGGTATGGTTTCTCATTATATTGGATGCGGTCATAAATTCTTTAATGGGAGTCCTGGAACTGAATGATTTGAAGCAGTTTTTTTCGCCCAGTTGGTTAACTCTATATACTTATTCAGCGCAATTTCACTCTATGTTTTTTTATCCGCTCTATTGTGGAATTATCGCTTCTCTTTTGTGTACGTATGAGCATCGAGATGGAGGATGGAAGATTTTATTAAGCAGCCCGTATCCTCGTCAGCAAATTTATTATGCAAAATATATATTGCTCATTCTCATACTGGGTCTGGATCAGCTTATATTTATAGTAGGCTATTTTGTAAGTGGAAATATAATAGGTGCTCCAGGAGAAATCCCTTGGTCTGTCGTTCTTTCTACCGGTTTGGGAGGGTGGCTTGGGATTTTTCCCCTGGCAGCACTACAGCTTATGCTCTCGATAAAAATTCGGAATTTTGGCGCTTCTCTGGGAATGTCTATTTGTTGTGTGGTTCCTAATATTGTCATAACAGGCTTTCACTCTTCCATAGGTGCGTGGTTTCCTTTTACGATCCCTTATTATATTATGATGCCGCAAACAGCGACTTATGCACCCAGAGTTGAGCCTTACAGCCTCGGATTGATTGTCATTTTTACGTTTTTAGCCTATCTGTATGGTGGAAGAAAGATGTTTGTGAATAGGGGCTGGTTGTAGTTAATTTAAAGCGATTCCATCAGTTGACACGTTAATTGAAATAAACAATTGATTACAAAAATAACGACAAAATCTTGCGGAAAAATTGCGTTGTTGACTTTCAAATCAGATAGTAAAATATAGAAGAAAGAGCACTCCTTTTGGAAAAGATGTGAAAATGGAAAAGTTTTAAACAAATAATTATAGGATACTTTTAAGGGGTTGGGATATTGGAATACATATTGAATTGTAATAATATTACGAAAAAGTATGGTAGGAAAAAGGCTCTTGATTCGCTAACTCTTTCAATAAAGCCTGGAACTATCTTAGGACTTCTTGGTCCCAATGGAGCAGGGAAAACGACATTAATGAAACTCATCGTCTCTCTGCTTAGGGATTATAGAGGTGAGATTCGTATTAAAGGTTTAAAACCTAGCGTTGAAACGAAGAAGATCGTTTCTTATCTACCTGACAGAGAATTTCTTTATCAGTGGATGACCATTGAGGAAGCTATTACTTTTTTTGAACATTCTTTTGTTGATTTTAACCGTGATTTAGCATACAAAATGGTGAAATCATTGGGTTTAGATGTGGACGACAAAATTAAATCTTTATCTAAAGGAATGCAGGAAAGATTAAGTATTTCCTTGGCTTTTGCAAGAAAAGCCACCTTGTATGTTTTGGATGAACCTTTGGCAGCTGTGGATCCTTCTACGCGAGATAAAATTATACAAATTATACTTGATAATTTTGATCCGACTAGTGCGGTTATTATAAGTACTCACTTAATTAATGATGTAGAAAAATTATTTACTGATGTGGCATTTGTGAATGACGGAAAGATACTGTTACAAGGAAATGTAGAGGATATAAGAGACGAATATAAACAGTCCATAGAGGAAATATTCAAGTCTATGATCTAAGATGAGGGGGATTAATCTTGCAAATTTCATCTTACAACGAATATTTGCTATTAAACGATTCGGATGAGGAAAGTTATTTAATTTATAACAGCTTATCCAATGGATTCGGTGAAATACATAAAGATTTGTATAATGCCTTTATTCAAAAAGATATGGATTATCTTGAACATTGTGCAGAGAAAGAACAATTACTGCAAGGTCAATTCCTATATGTTGAGCCTACAAAAGAACTAGACCAGATGGAGAAACAATTCAAAATATTTAGACACCAAAATCAGACTTTGAATTTAACTATTTTGCCTACATATAGCTGCAATTTTAGGTGTTCTTATTGCTTTGAAAATTTGACGTCTAAATCAGGAAAGAGTTCTTTTTCTCAAAGAATACAGAATGCTATTCTGACTCATATAGAAAAGTCAATAGAAGAATTACATTTTAAACGCATCATTGTGAATTGGACAGGCGGTGAACCATTACTTGAATTTAAAAATATAACTAGTCTTATGGAACGTATGAACTTTATCGCTAATGAAAATAAAGTATCCATTGATCATTTTATGGTAAGTAATGGATATTTACTTACTCCTGATCGAGCTAAAAAATTGAAGGAATTAGGTGTTAAAAGGATTCAAATTACAATAGATGGATCAAAAAAAAGCCACGATCAAAGAAGAATTTTAGCTAATAAAGAGGGCACTTTTGATAAGGTAATGGATAATATTCAAAAATCATGTGAATTTATCCACATTACAATTCGAACAAATGTGGATTTAGATAATATTCATTTTATGAATGAGTATATGGAATATATGGGGAAACAACTTTTCAAAGAAAAGGTAAGCATTTATTTTTCAGCAACTACTGAATATAGTGCAGGGGGTTGCGTCAGCAACAGTAGTTGTTATGCAAATAAAGATTTTTCAAAGGTAATATTAAAGTTATACGAAAGTGCATTAGAAAAAGGATTGAATATATCTTACTATCCTCAGTATGAACCGGTTGCTTGCGCGGCAATCGCATCTAACTCTATGGTCATTCAGCCAGATGGAGGAATCCAGAAGTGTTGGAATACTGTTGGGAATAAGAACTATTTAATTGGGCATATTAGCGAAAATTTTAGTATTGAACAACTTAGTTCTAATAAATGGATGGATTATTCTCCTTACAAATATGAAAAATGTAGAAATTGTAATGTATTACCTTTATGTGGTGGAGGATGTGCTCAACAAGCATTTGAAAGTGAAGAGAAACAGCCTGTTTGTAGAGAATTTAAATATAATTTAGAGGAAATGCTTGCGTTTAACTTTCGCCATCAATAAATTTGGAAATCTAAATATAGCTACTAATTTATTTGAAAGGAGGTGAGTTGAATGCGGTGGATTGTAAAACCTCAAAAAGTAATGAACTCTGTAACTCCTGCGTTTTGTCTTGTAGATAACAAAAATTCTTGTGTCTTGTATGTTTAAAAAACTTCTGTATTACCGCCTGTTTTTTACTAAACAGGCGGCTATTTCATTGAAAAGGGGTTTAATATGTTATTTTCTCATATATTTAAAGTAGAAATCAAAAGACATTTTATGGTATTTGCAATTTTTACAATCTTAAGTGCTATATGTAGTCTTCATTTTTTAGTTAATAGCCATCAGCAATTAGCATTCTCTTATTTACTAGTCAATATGGTTATTGGAATATTAATCCCTATATACATATTCATGGATTTTTACAATGAGTTTTTTATAGGAAAAATGACACTTAATCATATGCTACCACTCAAAACATCAAGTCTCTTCTTTATTAAATCAATAGTATTTTTAATAGGAATAATGGTGGTATGGGGGGCAACCCTCATTGAGGTTTTCCTTAACCCGCAAGGGTTATACTTAACGCGCATTGTGCAGTCAACTAGTCCATCCGAAGGTGTTTTATATTTATTTTGTTCAAAGTTTTTTGGAATGTTAGGCGGGCTTTCATTGATGGGGTTTGCAATCTCTTTAGCAAAATGGGTGAGTAAAAAGGTGGCAACAGGTCACCTATTAATTTCCTTTATTTTTGTTGCAGTAATCGGCTTTCAATTTGCTTTAATTATAAAAGGATCTTGGCATTGGAGCATTGGAACATCATCACTGGAATCGTTTAAACAGTATGCCAATATGCTTACAATAAGTACTTTTTCCAATCAATCAACCTTTCCCGACATTAAAGAAACGATTCAATGGGATTCAGTTGTTAGGAATATAATTGTTACACTAATTGCAGGAAGTATGGCCGCATTACTATTTAATTCTAAAAGATATGAAATTTACGGTAAATAAATTGGCTTACATTCAGTAAGCCTTTATTTTTAGTTCTACTAGAAGGCAGGGGGATGATCGATATGAATACCATTGTAATCATAGAAAATCAATTGGCTTGGCAAAACAAACTCAAAGTATGGATTGAGCTGGAAAAGGACATGCATGCGTTATTTTTTAGATCGTATACTGATTTTATTGAAAAAGGCATATTTGAAGATTACCAACTTTTAATTTGCGATATAGAATTACTCAGCATAGGTGAACTGGAGCACATACACAGAAGATATAGACCAATAATAATAAGCATTTCAAACTATAAGTCCCCCAAAATAAAGCAGCTATTGAAACTGGGCATTTCAGGTTTTGTGTATAAGACAGCTACAACGGCACAATTGATGCGGACCATTCGTAATGCTTTAGATGGATTAGCTACGTTACCAATGGAATTACTTCAAAGCTTACATACCATTCCAGAATACGATGATATATTAATCAGTCCTAAGGAACGCTCAATTTTGGAAGGGTTAGCACTAGGAAAAAGCAACAAAGAGCTTGCAGCCCTTTTATATGTCAGCCAGAGGACAGTGGAATATCATTTGACACATATTTTTAATAAATTCAATGTTCACACAAGAACTGAAGCCGTAATGGCAGCTAAGTCTAAAGGAATGATTCATGTGTGAAATACCTTTTCTGGAGGCAGGGAAATGACTTTGTTTCTATTTAAGTATAAATATAAGTTATTTGTAGTCATTTTTATGATCAGTCTCGCTAGTTTGCTCGATATTTATCTAGCCTTTATATTCAAAAGTTTAATAGACACCGCCACATCGCAGGGGGAAAAGCAGTTTATTGGAATTGCCTTAGTTGCACTAGGCTTTATTGTGATTAACTCTCTCGTGAAAATGTTTTCCAATTTAATGCAATCTTCTTATCTCTGTAAGACAGTGTTGTTTTTAAAAGAAATTGTTTTTCGACATATTCTATATAAAAACCACTCTCAGTTTACTTCAAGCCATAGTGCAAAATATATTTCGATCATGAATAATGATATCAAAATGATTGAAGATGATTACTTAAAAAATATATTTTCTTTGACCAGTACAGGGGTTTCGTTTTTGGCAGCTCTTTTTGCTATGTTTGTTTTGAGTCCTAGTATTGTTGTTATATTGCTTATAATGACACTAATATCTATTTTTATACCACGTATTTTTGAAAAAAAAATCATAGCTGGAAAACGAAATATTGCAGATGCTTTAGAAAAATTTACGATAAAAATAAACGATATATTTTCTGGGTTTTCTGTTATTAAAAGCTATGGAGTAGAGCAACATGTGGAGCAGCAATTTCGTTTGAATAATATGGACGTAGAAAATAATAAGTATTTATTTTTTAAATTAAATGCTTATGTAAGCTCATTGAGCGATGCATTTGGAGGAGTAATGTTTATCTCTGTATTTCTTGTTGGCAGCTTTTTATCTATTCGAGGAGCTATTACACTAGGTACTATGATCGCTTGTGTACAATTGACCAATAAAGTTGTTAATCCAGTATATATGAGTATTCAATACATAACTCAAATTAGGGCATTGCGTGATATTTCGGCTAAAGTATTAGAGATTTTACACGAGGATCAGGATGGTATCGAATATATAAAAAAAACATCAATAGAACACTCTGTTCGTCTTACAAATGTGTGTTTTGGTTATGTTCAAGATCATTTAAATTTACATGATATTAACATGGTTTTAAATAAGGGGGGGAAATATGCCCTCGTGGGACCTAGTGGGTCTGGGAAGTCTACTTTGCTTAAGCTCCTAATGAAACAATATGATAATTATGGTGGAATTATTAATGTAGATGATCTGGATTTAAAGTTCATATCTGCTGAGGATTGGTGTCGGTTAGAATCGGTTGTGCAGCAAGACGTTTTTTTATTTGACAGCAGTATTAAAGAAAATATTACAATGTATCAATCGTTCCAAGATGAGGTTCTTTCCAACGTGATAAGAGCGTCTGGGCTTAATAAATTAATCGATAAATTACCTTATGGTTTGGACACACAGATTGGGGAAAATGGAGGGCTTCTATCAGGTGGAGAAAAACAAAGAGTTGCGATTGCCAGAACATTAATTAGGCAAACGCCGTTATTGCTCCTTGATGAAGTAACTTCATCCTTGGATAGTGAAACGGCGAATGCTATTGAAGAGGTGATACTAAGTCTTGAAACTATTACATGTTTGGTAGTAACGCATCGTTTGTCTAAACCTGCATTGCAGCAATATGACAAGATATTTGTTATGTCAGATGGAAGAGTGGTAGAAGAAGGTTCTTTTAATTATTTAATAGAGAATAAAGGTTATTTTTATCATTTATATAAATTTGTAAATGAAGCTTCAATAAATGAGGCACAACCTATTTACACTTGATTTCACTATAGTTAGTTCTCCCCCCCTATAAGATCTATCCCAACTATAACAGTCGAATTACAGCCATACTCACAATACCGACAACGACGGTAGCCAGCAGGTTTTTGCTCCACAAGGCGGTCACTAGCGTAGGAAAGACAGCCATCAGCACTTGCCCATTAAAAGTGACGGAGGTCTCGGTTCGGACGAGCAAATTTTCCATCACGAGGGCCGTGAATATGCAGATGGGAATATAGGAAAGCCATTGTAGCACTGGCTTGGGTAGCGCCAGCCTTTGCAGCACGACAAAGGGAATGATCCTTGGGATCGCCGTGACAATCATGGCACCGATAATGATATACAGGACATTGGGATTAATGTTCATTTGTCGGTTAACACTCCAATCGTTGCGGTGATCATGGTCGCTACAATGACAGCAATATGTGACGGCACCCACCAGGACAAAAGGTACATCAGAACAGCCATACATAGCACAAGCAGCAGACGATGCTTGAGTTTGGAGGTATGGACACTTTGGAGCTGGGAAATGAGTAGGGCAAGAAACATCGCAGGCAAGGCAAAATCCAGACCAAAAGCCTCCGGTCGAGAAATCCAGTTTCCGAGAATTCCTCCTGCCACACAGGATGCAATCCAGGCGAGATAAGCTGTAATATTAAGCCCGTTCATCCAGCGGTCACTGACCTGTCCGCCTTTAGCCAATTTATCCGACGCTACCCCAAAGGATTCGTCCGTCAAAAGAACGCCGATACCTATGTTTTTCCACAGTGAATATTTAGAAAAGTAAGGAGCCAACGATGCACTTAGCAGTAGATGGCGGGCATTCACAATGAATGTCGTTAAAATAATGACGGATGGAGGACTGGCTACAGTCAGCATGGAGCACATAATAAACTGGGAGGCTCCTGCGTATACAAGCGCCGACATCAGGGCAATTTCCATGGTGCTAACCCCTGACGAAGCGCCCACAATCCCTGCCGCGAACCCAATACATACATAACCAAGCAATGTAGGAATGCAATCTTTAACCCCTTGTAAAAAGCTGAGTGAATCATGCTTCGTTCCGCTCAACTCCGAAGCTATGGACATTTTAACCTTACCCCCCAGTGTATAAATTTTTTAATAGTATATAACGGAAGTCGTAAAGTATCAATATATTACACAATTGTATGTTATATTGGATAGTACCATAGCGAACACTAGTCTTATTATCCGTTCTCGGCTACACTCTTCTAATCAGAAAAATTACAGTCTAATAGAGTAGAATACAGGAGAATTGCCCTTGAAAAGCTGTTTGATTTACTATTGATAACCCAAGGAAGGCTATGTATTTACTAGAAAGCTTCGCTCGTGTTCCGGCTCCAGATGATTTGGCAGCAGCCAGTCATCCAAAAGCGGTGTTCAAATCGGATGTGTTCATACAAGGACTGTTTTGACTGAATGGGGAGTTCGTAAAAAAAAGGGCGTCCCAGTCAGTTCATGACTTATGGGACAACCCTAAGATGGTGACTTATATAAGCTCCTGCCGTTTTTTCAGATATCTGTAGAGAATAATTCCCGAGACCGC
This sequence comes from Paenibacillus sp. FSL L8-0158, assembly GCF_038592965.1. Classification (GTDB taxonomy): domain Bacteria; phylum Bacillota; class Bacilli; order Paenibacillales; family Paenibacillaceae; genus Paenibacillus; species Paenibacillus polymyxa_D. The sequence continues at coordinate 1,717,229 of NZ_CP151949.1, forward strand.
GCAGATGGCTGCGCATAGACCGATAACTCCATATCCCGCCTGAAGCCCGCGCAGCATGCCAAGCTCAGTAGTTGCGCCGTAGACTATCTTGACCCCTTCGATTACCCAGCCGATCACATAGTTGCCAATGACACTACCTATACCCATCAGCGTGACGACGAACGTAATAGCCGTATCACTGTCCTTCGGATATCTCCGTGCTATGAACGCCATCACGGTCGGATAGATCATTGCAATGCCTGCACCCGATACGGCAAAGAGAAACGCCAGTCTCTCCCCACCCGCGATTGCTGCGAACGTGCATATTGCTGAGAAGGCGGAGAATAGAATCGTCGAAAGCACAAACCCCATCCGGTCAGTGAGCGGACCAAGCAACAGGCGCCCCAACGAGAAGGTAAGAAAGAACGCTGAGAGCATGCTGGACGCCTTCACCGTGCTCCAAGAATACGCTTTCTCTAAGAAGTTGACCAGCCAGCCCCCAACTGCGAGCTCAGAGACTACTCCAAACGACAGAATCATTACCATCATCCAGAGTGCCGGATCGCGGGTTAGGGTCTTGAGTGAGGTCCGTTCCTCATGCTGTAGATCGTCTCCCGGGAAGGTGCTGAGCAGCGCGGCCACAATCGGCAGCAGGCAGAGCGACAACATAGCCAGATACATCCCCCGCCAGTCCAGCGTATGTCCAAATACCGTTAGTGACATGACTCCCGTCGCCAGCAAAGGGGCGACTGTTGAGCTGAGCCCATAGAAAAAGTGGGACAAATTCATCATCGTGCCGGTATTTTTCACAAAAATCCTCGCCCCCAAAATGGCGAGCGCAATCTCCAGCATGCCGTTCCCGATATACATCAAGAAGTAGGACGAAGCGAAGAAAGGATACGTGTGCGACAAATAGATGAACACTCCCGAGATGATCATGGAAGCAAAGGAAATGATGCTGACCGCCTTGATTCCCCACTTACGGACAAGAACGGCGGTGAACGAGCAGGCAATCAAATAACCAAGTGCGTTTAGAGACAACAATGTTCCGAGCTGCTGTTCATCCAGATTGAAGTCGAATTGAATGCGTGGAATGGCAGGGCCTTTAATATTTTCCGAGATGCCAAATACAATAAAGCCAATAAAAATTGTCGCCAGTTGCATCGTGTACATGTAACGGGACTTGCGGGTTTGCGGATTCAAATGTAGTCCCTCCTAGATAGTCAACGTTGGTTTTCTCACCTGTTGGGTGTTCAGGGACGGAAAAGTCATAGGATAGCAGCCCTCCTTCAGGATATTACAATAGTTTTCAAAAACGTTTTAATAAGTGAAGTTTAAGGACATTTATATTCAATGTCAAATGTTTTTATTGGCATGTTGAAGTTAACGAGGAACCTGACCATATTACAGTAAATTGTAGCATGCCTACTTCCCGTTTAAGCTTTGTATATACCTTGATCGGCTTCTATATATAGCGAACACACAGTCTTTTGTGTATTCTTCTTATATAGACTTTTGGATACAAGGAGGCATTGTCCGTGGATTCAATGCAGTATATTATTGGCTCTAATTTGGCTCAAATCAGGAAGACTAGAGGATTAAGTTTGGATAAGGTGGCTGAACTGACAGGGGTCAGCAAAGGGATGCTGGCTCAGATTGAGAAGGGGAAATCCAATCCTACGGTAACAACCCTTTGGAAAATTGCGAACGGTTTGCACGTATCCTTCTCCACCTTTCTTAAAGAAGACCCGCCGCAAATCACGAAGATTCGAAGGGAAGACCTGCATCCGGTTATTGATGAGGACGGTAACTATTTTGTTTACCCTGTATTCCCGTATCACGCTGAAAAGAAGTTTGAGGTGTTCACGGTAAGTCTGAAGCCAGGCTTTACACACCAGGCAGAGAAGCATCTGGGAGAGGAAACGATTCTCATGATCCGTGGGGAAATGTACTTTGAGATGCAGGGGCAACAGCTCAAGCTGAGTGCAGGGGATGCCGTGCAATTTCAAGTATCTGACATACATACCTACCGCAATGATTCGGATGAGGATGCCGATTTTTATGTATTGATTTATTATGCGGATTAGTGGGATGATTAGCATAGTCTAAAACAGGCTTCCACATCAGGATTTTGCAAAATCCTGAGATATAAATGAGAGCAACGAGGAAAAGAGAGGAAAGAACCCATGGAAAGCAAGTACATCCGAGAAACCTACTGCTTCAAGACATCCCGAGTATTTCCCAACGATATCAACAATCATAACACGCTCTTCGGTGGCCGATTGATGTCGTATATCGACGATATCGCATCTATTGCAGCTGCTAAGCTGTGTCGTACGAACACAGTTACAGCCTCTACGGATTCGGTGGATTTTTTGCTACCTATCCATCCGAGTGATTCTGTCACACTAGAAGCGTTCGTAACCTGGACAGGCCGCAGCTCGATGGAGGTGTTCGTAAAGGTAATCCGTGAAGGACTGATGACTGGCGACCGGAAAATCGCAGCTACCGCCTTCCTGACCTTTGTGGCATTGGACGAGAACAACCGTAAAGTGACCGTCCCGCAGGTGATTCCAGAAACAGAAGAGCAGTTACAATTGCACCAGACGGCTCCATCACGCGCAGCCATACGGCGTCAGCGGAGGGAAGAAAGCAAGCAGCTGGCTAGTTTTCTGACAACAGATTATCCGTGGGAACTGTAACGTACTAGAGATCATCAATTTCATCGTCTTATATAAAAAGGAGCCGTCTTTTCCGTTAGCAGTCACCATGATCTGCTCGGAATACGGCTCCTTTTGAAAATAACTTGAGCTATTCTACTTTAACTACACGGAAATGCTGATTCGTCCCGCCATTATCGCCCCATTGAATGGCTTTAGCTCCATCGGCGGTGGCGCCTTCAGAAATATCGATCAGTTTGCCAGTTGCCCGATTTTTCAGCTTGTAATAACCACCGGTTACGGATACTAATTGCCAGTGCTGACTGGACCAGCCTCCGTCGCTCCACTGCTCAATAACTGTACCATCTGTTGTGGTACCGCTTTCAACACCAATTAGCTTTCCGCTGTTGCGGTTCACAATTTTATAATATCCGCTGCCTGCATCCTTGAGTTGCCATTGCTGGCTTGCTGTTCCCGAATCTGTACGCTGTTCCAGGTCTGCGCCGTCCGTCGTTGCATTGCCAATAATGCTTAGTGGCTTATTGCTCTTGCGATTCACTAGCTGATAATAGGCATCCGGATCAATGGCAATTGGGGGCGTTGTTATCCCCTCGACCACACCACTGGCGGTGTCAATATTAATGCTGTCGTACCAATCCATGGCTAATGAAGTCGCTGTTGGAAAACGCAGTGGCAACCATACATATTGAGAATCCTGCACAGGACCGCTCCACGCACCCGCCCATCGGTCGCCCAAATACAGGTATGAAGTCGTCTGGGCCCCTTCAACAGGAATCACGTAAGCCGACTGTGAACCATAAGTCGTACCGTCCCCAAAGTTTATCGTATTACTCCAGGTTCCTTCAATGCTGGATGCGGTAGCGTACTTGGCCTGATTGGGATTCCAGCCGGTCGCCCCAGATGTAATCAGGAAGTAGACGTCTCCTTTTTTGAACATCGCCGGAGCTTCACGATATTGTCCTGGCCAAAGTGTAGTCACCAGCGATTCAACTTGCAGAAAATCCGGTTTCAGACGATAAATGTTCAGATCGGCGTTTACCCGGGTAGCCGAAATCAGATAAGCTGTACCGTTATCATTGTATACGGTCATATCGCGCGAATCGTAGTCCAGAGGACGGAAGCTGCCCTGATACGTGTAATTGCCGTCCACGGTATCGGAAGAAGCGACAGCCACGCGTGCCTCGTTGTAATTAACCCCATTCTCCTTATGCATCCATAATACGTATTTGCGTGTTTTTTCATTATAAATCACTTTCGGACGTTCAATATTTGAAACATTTAGCTCTTCAGCGGAACTGCTGGTCAATACGTTTTTACGAAACTCCCAGTTTTTTAAATCAGAGGAACGGTAGGCGGATACCGCCTTAAATGTGCCGTTGGGATTACGATTTTCACCAAACCAATAATAGTAACCATCTACTTTAATCATACCGCCCCCATGGGCATGGACCACGTTTCCATCTGTATCTTTAAACTGAATGCCATTCACAACATTCGCTGAAGCGGCTGAAGCGATCTTAGGTGAAAACATCTGAAAAATGCTCAACGTCAGCAAAATAGAGAGCATAATACACAGCAAGCGGGCAAAATCATATTTCATTGTTTCGTCCTCCTCTGTATGCTTTATTTTAAAGCGCTTTCATTAATGAGCTCTATAAAGTAGTTTTAATAGAGTTGCTTATCCCAATTGTATCCATATTGAATTGAAAGTGCTAGAGTAGTATATTGACCATGTACACGGCACACGCCATCCATATCTAACAGACTTCCATCGAACGGTGAGTGTTACAAACTGGCTGATATTCATTAGGTATATAGGAGGCGACCATGAAAATATACGCGATTGATACGAGCAAGCCGGAAGCTGAGGAGCATTACGAATTACTGGTACATCGGGTTTCACCAGAAAAGCAGCACAAGTTAGATCGTTTTTTACATCGGGAAGATGCTTTGAGGGGCTTATATGCCGATGTGCTGCTAAGATGGTTGGCTTGCCAGCAATTGAAGGTATCGAATGCCAGTCTTCAATTTACATACAATGCTTTTGGTAAGCCTTCCTTGATAAATGCACCCGCATTCCATTTTAATGTTTCTCACTCGGGGAAATGGGTGGTATGCGCTATTGATGATCATCCGCTTGGAATCGACATTGAGCAGCTTCGTCCTATTGATTTTGAGGTAGGTAGAGTGTGCTTTTCGAACACAGAGTATGATGCGTTAATGCGTCAGGATGCAGACAGCCGATTATCTTATTTTTACGATCTATGGACGCTTAAGGAAAGCTTTGTGAAGGCCGAAGGGCAGGGACTAACCCTGCCGTTAAAGTCTTTTTCATTCGAGTTGAAGGAACAACCGTTCATAGGCTTCACGACAGAGGGCTTTACCACCGAGTATTGTCATTTTAAACAGTATGAGCTGGATCAGGATTATAAAATGGCTGTCTGTGCAGCTCATGATCAATTTGCCCAGCAGGTACAGCAGATAGATATAAATACACTAAGCTTGGAAGTGGCAACACAGGCTTAATATGTAGTGGATATGCGTATAGTTGAAAAAGGAGATGAGTGGCGTTGACATTCGTTTTGTTCAAGCATGGCCGGTTGTATGGGAAGTGGGCTTCCAAAGGAGACTCCATCGTTGTACAGCAGGGTCGGATACAGGCCGTCGGATATGCTCGGGAGCTTGAATTGCAGTTGTCCGGTAAGGAATATGAAACCGTGGATTGGGAAGACGCCTATGTACTGCCAGGCTTAACCGATTCACATATGCATTTGTCTATGCATGGTATGAAGTTATCTATGCTCGATTTAACATCAGCTACCTCCAAGGACGAGATGCTGGCTATGCTACGCAAACGGGTCGCTGTAACACCGCCGGGAGAGTGGATTTTAGGACTTAACTGGAACGAAAATGCTTTTATTCCTGTTGAAATTCCGGATATATCCGAGCTGGATGCCATTACAGATCAGCATCCGGTATATCTCACTCGTACGTGCTTTCATACGTTTTTGGCCAATTCAGAGGCATTTCGGCGTGCGGGTATTAGCGAGGACACCCCTGACCCGGCTTCGGGAGCCTATGGACGAGACGCCAATGGACGGTTGAACGGTTTAATTTATGAGGAAGCCTCCTTTGCCTTTACTAGCGTGCAGCCAGAGCCGGATTATTCGGTTAAGAAGGACACGATTCGGCGGGCTTGCCTGGATGCGCTACGGCTTGGTCTGACTGCTGCACACACGGAAGATTTACGTTTTTTGGGCAGCGTGGAGACGATGCAGCGAATTTACAGGGAGCTGAGGGAAGAAGGTCTTGCTTTTCGTACACACCAGCTCATCTATCATCCATTTATGGAAGAAGCGAAGGTGCAGGGGCTGCGTGCAGGTACCGGAAATGAGTGGTATAAAATCGGTGCGATAAAAATGTTTGCTGATGGCGCCATTGGCGGAAGAACTGCGTTATTGTCTGAGCCATACAGTGATGCTCCACATACCTGCGGAATGGCGATTCAACCGCAGCCAGAGCTGAATCAGATGGTGGCAGCTGCCAGGACCGCAGGCTTTCCAGTGGCTGTACATGCTATAGGGGATGGGGCAGCGCACATGATTTTGACAGCGATGGAGGCCCATGCGCTCACGGAGGAAAGCGGTTTGCCAGATCGCCTGATCCATGGACAGGTGCTTAGGGGGGATTTGGTCAAGAGAATGGCGAAGCTGCCGCTGATTGCGGACATCCAGCCCCGTTTTGTCGCAAGTGACTTCCCTTGGGTACTGGATCGGGTGGGGAAAGAGCGGACCGAATATTTATATGCCTGGAAAAAGCTGCTGGAAGCAGGTATTCCATGTGCTGGAGGTAGTGACGCGCCGATTGAGCCGTTAAACCCTTTTCTTGGTATTCATGCGGCAGTGACTCGTGCCAAACCGGAAGAAATGCATGAGGGCTATCTTCCCGCTGAAAAGCTGAATGTACATGAAGCCATTCGTTTGTTTACCACGGGAAGCGCAGTAGCAGCCGGTGAGGCTGATGAAAGAGGCACGATAGCTGAAGGAAAGGCTGCTGATTTTACAGTCATTGACTATGATGTATCGGAAAGCCCGCAAGCTTTACTTGATGTTAAGGTACGGATGACAGTTGTAAACGGGAAAGTTGCATATCGGTCATAGGCCGGTGCTAAGTATGTATGCCAAAAGCCTTCAACTTCACTTTTCATGTGAGGTTGAAGGCTTTGTATTTTATAAACCACGCTGTATAAATCGGTCTGCGTTTTTTACACTGGACCACAGATCAGAGCTGGCTCCGCCCGCATACCAGTAGGCGAAGCCAGCAAACCCAGCATCCTGCCCCAAGCGATACTTACGAGTGAAGGATCGTCCTTCCTCTAGCCACAGCTTATGAAACTGCGTGTCTTTGTAAGACACGGTATACTGTTGAATATCCTCATTCCAGATTGGTTTGGAGACGGAACGGGATACGAGCTGGTTTTGCTGATCTAGTGAAATATCAGAGGAAGCGATTGACTTTCCGCTAGCGTTAAGCGTCCAGTTCCGCGTAAATAATGGCAACGCCAAAATCGCTTTCTCTGGATAGGTGGTTTGTACAAAACGCCGCACGCTTTCACGGAGCCATGGCAGTGAGGACACAGAGCCGGGGATCGAGCTGCCTCCCCAATGCTCGTCATATCCCATCAAAATCAGATAGTCTGCCGCAGCGCCAAGCTGCTTATAATCAAAGGCGGCAGTCCAGTCCGTTCCGTAATCAGGAGATACACAAATCGCCAGTACCGTATTCTGACTCTTCAACTTAGCTTTTAATTGTTGGACGAACAATGTTAAATTGGCACGATCCTGACCATCTACATTTTCAAAATCAATGATAAGTCCGTTCAAACCGTGTATAGATACAGCATTAGCAAGCTGAGTTATGGTTGTATTTCGTAGAACCTCACTGGACAGAATTTGGTGCGTCAGTGCCAGGTTGGAACGGTTGCCTACCATCGCCCAGATATTTTTATGATGCTGTTTGGCCCAGGTAAGCAGCGATGAATTGGTATAATCGCTGATAATACCTGTTTCATTCAGAAAAAACCAACGTGGTGACAGGGTGTTGATGTTGGATTGGAGCACCGTATTTTCAAACTGCTGAACGGTTTGATCATATTGCCAGCCTATTCGTATGGAAGAAGCGGTGGAAGCAGTTTGGTTAGCATGTTTTGTTGAATACGTAAGCAGTCGCTCCAGTAAGACCGCTGTTTCTTCACGGGTCAGAGAGGATGCAGGACGAAAATAGTTACTTTCACCTTTCATAAAGCCGTAACGATTTACGGTGATTACCGCATCAAGAGCCCAATCTGCAATTTCATCAGTATCTGTGAAGGAGGCAGTAGCACCTCCTGATCCGCCCGAAGAGCGGATGAGACGTGCGATCATCAAAGCCGCTTCTTGACGGGTTATAGGACTATTAGGTTGGAATGTGGCAGACGCTCCCCCCTGAACGATATTGAGCTGCGAAGCCGCTTCAATCCATCCATAGTACCACGTCTTTTTGGCAACATCTCGGTAGGAGGGAACGGGTGCTTGTACAGGCTCCAGACCGAGTGTACGGTCCAGTGCGGTAACCCATTCGGCTCTGGTAACAGCCTTTTTAGGAGAGAAGTAACCAGGTCGTGTACCGTTCAAAATTCCTTTAGCGTGCAGGGAAATAATAGACTGATAGGCATAGCTGTGTGCAATATCTTGGAACGTAGCGCCGGATGCTGCTGCTGGAGCAGCTAAGTATGAAGTGAATGTTGTGAATATTGTGATGGCTGCCGTTGCTGATAGGGTGAGCTTGGTTAACCAACGTGATCGTTTGGAACTCATACCAAATAACCTTCTTTTTTATGATAGATTGTAGATTCATAGTTCGTTACTCGACGAATAATACTATCAAAAAGAGGAAAGTTATTCATTGCTAAATTGCTGGAAAAATACCAAAAAACCCGCTACCTATGCGGCAACGGGTCTAATATTGGATAAACTATGCTTTTTTGGCATACATAATACCGATAGTCTGTGGACCACAATGACTGGAAATGACACAGCCTGCTGTAGTTAGCAATACCTCTTGTGCGTTTGTTTCTTCTTTCAAGCGAGCTTGCAGCATCAGCGCATCTTCCTCGGCCAAAGCGTGCACGACAATAATGATATCGTTATCCATCTGATCTCGTTGATTTAAAGCGTTTTGCAGCATCTGATCCAGTGCTTTTTCACGTTTGCCGCGGACTTTGTAGGCTGGCGTCATTTTTCCGTCAATTACTTTGATCACCGGACGAATTTTGAGCAGACTGCCGATCAGATTTTGCATGCCTGAGCATCTTCCGCCTTTATACAGATATTCAAGTGTATCGATGACAAATTCCGTGTCTATTAACGGCCTGGTTTTCGTCAACATGTCTACAATCTGCTCTATCGTATTGCCGTTGGCTGCCGCACGAGCAGCTTTCATCACAAGCAGGCCAAAGCCGCACGACAAATTCAAGGAATCAAAAACCGTAATGCGGCCTTCCGGAAATTCGGAGGCAGCGAGTAGCGCATTCTGGTACGTCGATGATAGCTCGGAAGACAGACTGATATATAAAATGTCGTCCCCTTGTTCTATGTAGGGCGCAAAGGCTTGAATAAAATCCGACGGAGAAGGTGCGGCGGTACGTGGTAAATGTCCCTCGCGACTTACATGTTGAAATAATTGTTCCGGCTGAATGTTCACCCCATCCTGCAATGCTTCATCACCAAATACCGTATACAAAGGTACAATGCTAATCTCGTATTGTTGACGCCAGTAAGTAGGAATATCACTGGTACTGTCGGCAAAAATTTTAATTTTGTTCATACATTGAATCCTCTCTGTGTGATGCAGAAAAATTATAAAGATTGCACGGAGGAAGGATAGATATCCGCTGTGCTATTCGGAACGGAAAGACCGATGGCAAGAAGTGCAATAAAGCCCACAATAATAAGTGCATTAATGATTAAGCCTGTAATAGCAAAGGTTTTCTTACGATTTTTTAACGCAATTCCAATGATACCGACGACAAGTCCGCTACAATTCAGCAACAGGCTGCCTAAAAAAATAAAAGGAAGCAATACCGTTCCGGTTTGCTGTAGAGCGACTTCCGGGTTCATCGTCTGGTATTGGCCGAAATGAGCCAGTAGATTAATAACCATAATAGCCAGAATAATATATCCGATCAGACTGACAAGCGACATAATAAAAGAAGCAATTCCGGGACCGGAATGTTTGAGCTTGACCGGAGGCTGGAACACAGGAGATTCTGAAAAAACAGGGTGCTCCTCAGGCGCAGCAGGCTTTTGCAAATTAGGATCTTGGTTACTCATTTTTTCCACTCCTTGAACATAGTCCGAACAGGTACTAATTTTCCACAAAATAAACAAAAAAGCAAGCCATCCTGCACATTACCCTTCAAAAGACAGGGTCTAATCATCCAATTCTGTATGCGGTCTGTTCACACACGCTGGCTGGTAAACTTCATACGGTTTCGATAAAATAAGAAGAACATTCGGCTAAAAGGATGAGATGAAAAGGAGTACACAAACATGCAACGAAAATGGATATTTGTGGGATCTATAATGATGATGTTGGCGGTAGCCATTGGAGCGTTCGGGGCACATATTGTGAAAGCCCGGATCGACGCGGATGCTTTGGCCGTGTATGAAACAGGTGTGAAATATCATATGATTCACGCTGTCGGTTTGCTGATCATTGCGTTGGCTGCTGGACAGTGGGGGCCTTCCAATCGTCTAAGATGGGCAGCGCGTCTGTTATTGACGGGTATCATTTTGTTTTCTGGTAGCCTGTATGTGCTTAGTCTGACCGGAATCCGTGTGCTGGGGGCTATCACCCCTCTAGGAGGCGTGTGTTTTATTGCAGGATGGATATTGCTGGCATGGGCTGCCATGGGTCTGAAGAAAGAGGATTAGAGTTCTTTTCGGATAATGTAAAAAAAAAGAGAATGGGCAAGAAAGACGCCATGTTTTTCCTGACCGTTCTCTTTTTTCATGCTTCGTTTTTTTGTGAAGTATTTACATTTACGATGTGATTTCATCGATCTCATTCATTTTAAAGGAGTACACTTGCTTCTCATCTACATGATACACACTCAGCAGGCTATTATCATGGTCCAGATTGAGGATGCGGCAAGGAATGCTGCGCTGTCCACCATAGCGGTTTACGATTAACCGTACAAGCGTATTATCATGTATATAGCGTTTGATCCATTCATACGTACTAAGGTCTTGTTGTGTTGCAGGCTTTGGCTGTACGTGGGATTGTTTGATCTCTTGAACGACTGGTGGCTTGTTCGTACTTGCGGCTGATTTCTTTTTAGAGAATTTTTCCGCGAGCGTAGCGGCTGCATCAGATGGGCTATTTACGGCTGACTGTTTTTTTAGGTACAGTGCAGCTTCAATTAAATTGCCAAGTTCGATACCGGATTGAATCCGGCTATCCGCAATGTGTTCGTTTTGGCTCAAGAGATTAAGCAGGAACTGAAGGGCCTCTACATTCGAACGGCCTTTAACTAATACATCTACATTAAATAAATAACTGGTTTCGTCTTGATTTGATTCCTTTTTCATACATCCTCCAGCCCAAGCCATGGGTAATTAGTCTTTTATAGTACCTATCAATATATCATTAAAATGTAATCTATCATAGTGCCTAAGGCCCTGTTGTTGGATATTAACAAAAATAAAATCTATATAAAGCTCTATGTGTAAAATTTTAATGGAGTACACTGGAATTGTACATTTTTTGCATGTGTATACGAATGAGGACAGTATGTGAGCATCGGATATAGATAAGCAAAGACAGAGTTACATATACAGAGAATAAAGGAGGTAGTGGGTGAAATCAAGTAGTTTAAATTTTAAATATATTACAGTGGTAAAGTATAACTAATGAGTATTATTGATCCAGAAGAAAAGTGAAATCCCCCTTAACGAAAGGGGGACTGGGCATATTAAAAACATGATATATTATAGTAAGCGCAATTAAAGCGAATTTTATTTTCGATCAAAAGGGGATTCGTTGTGATCGAATAAGGTAGTCATGTTCGACTGTCCAATTCACAAGACCACCCCAGAAATCTTCACAGGCTGAAATGATCTTCGCTGGTTCAGCTAAATCTCCAGACATAGCCAACTTAACTACATGATCAAATCCTTCTGGACGACTCGGCAGTTCCAGCGCCTCCGGTAGAACCATTGAACCCGTTGAGAAGAGCTTCTGATTGTGTAACCCAACTAACATAGCCCCATATTGGGCAAACTGCATTACCAAGTACGGTAAGTAGGTATGAGGACCATTTATACGGATATTTCTAAGCTTTCCTATAAACTCGTACATTTCACCTACAAGCACTTCGTTGATGGCATGCCTGAAATCTTCCTTTGTTGGGGATTCGGCCGCTTCCTTTAATATAGAAAAAAAGTCTTCAGGATCATACAGACGAAGTGGGGAAAAGAAGGGGCCATGTGTCAACGGCCAATCGCCCTCAACAGTAGAGGCAATTTTAAGAAGAATGTTTGTCTCTGTATACTTCATGTAACCTCGCAGCTATATCGTGGCAAGTCTGAAGTCTCTCACTTCGAGAAATGTTGACAGGTCCATTCATGTCCATTAGTGACCTCCCTCTGTTTCCTACGGTCTAAGTGACTTGTCCAATTTACGGATTCGCCATTCAGCGTGGGTTTAATTTCACTTGTGAGCCCTTGCCGCTCGTCTGGATTCCAGTTTCCTTCAATCCGGCTTCCTTCAGATCGACCAGTAGCCGCTCTAGTACCGCTTTGGCTACGGGGGCTTCTTTTGCTCCAGACGCTTTAACGACCAACTGCACCGGTTTGCCGGAACGCAGATGTTTGTCTGCCTGACGCAGCTTCGTATCGTAATCATGTTCCTCAATATGAGCAGTGAAGCGAAGCTCCTTGATCTTTTCTTTGCCGCTGTTTTTTGCGGCTCGGCCGACATTTTTGCTTGCTGCGGCTTCTTTTTGCGCCAGCGCTTTTCCTTTGCCCTTCGCGACCAAGCTACAGGGCGGTGGACTGCTCATCAGTGAGGTGCAGACCAGGTCCACCCCTTTGGATCGGGCCATAGCCAAGGCTTCTGACTTGGAGACAACGCCGAGCTTCTCCCCTGCGAGTCCAGTGAGTACCACTTCGTCAGCTTTAATTTGCTCGTTGATTAATACTGCCACGTAAATGAAGCCTCCCTTAAACAATGATAAAGCTATCATATACGGAACCTGTTTGCGATTCAATTTTAGATTTATCCGTATTGACAAAAGTCACTAAGCCCTATAATCTTTTACTGATAATGATTATCATTTTCCAATGCAATATACATACAGGGGTGACTGAGAGAAATGAAAAAGATGTTGAATAGCCTATTATTATTTGTAGTATTTACTATTGTATTGGCGGGCTGCGGTGCGGCTGGGGATAGCTCGAAGACAGAAGGTACTGCAGGGTCTAAGCAGACATCCACAACGGCTGGTCCGGTTACGGTTAAGGATGACCATGGGGAAGTCAAGCTGGACAAGCCAGCGGAACGTGTGGTTGTACTCGAATGGACGTTTACCGAGGACCTCATTGCACTCGGCGTACAGCCTGTCGGCAATGCGGACAATGAAGACTACAAGCTGTGGGTAACACCGGAGGCGAAGCTGGCTGATACCGTAACTGATATCGGCACACGGGGCGAACCGAATCTAGAAGCGATTGCGGCGCTCAAGCCGGATCTTATTATCACTAACGCCGATAACAATGCAGCGATCTATGCACAGCTAAAGGGGATTGCACCAACGATAGAATTCGATCCTTACAAGGGGAACGGCTATGATTACGACCGTATGGTCGAAATTTTCAAGCAAGTCGCTGTGGCTACCGGAAAAACGGAACAGGCTGATAAGGTCCTAAGCGAACTTGACCAGCACTATGTAGAGGCAAAGGCTACATTAGAGAAAGCGGGCAAAGCAGACTTTCACTATGCGCTAACACAGGCCTTCACAGCTCAAAATGCTGCCAGTCTGCGAATGTTCAAGGAAAATTCGGTTGTAGTGGGAACGCTCGCGAAAATTGGCATGGTGAACGACTGGAAGTCGGACAAGACCGAGAAATATGGGTTTAGCACCGTTGGCATTGAGGCTCTTCCAGCTGTGCAGGACAGCAATTTTATCTATATTACGCAAAAGACGGACGATGTATTTGGAGCCGCGATGAAGAACAACTCGGTATGGAACGGACTAAACTTTGTCAAAGAAAAACGGACCTACCCACTGGACGGAACAACATGGACGTTCGGCGGCCCAATCTCATCCAAAGTACTGGTTGATCAGGTAGTCGGAGCTCTGACGAAATGACCCGAACAGACACAACGGGTTTATCGAAGACTTGGCGTGTAGGAAGCATCTTTGGGGGCGGATTGATCGTCCTCATCGTGCTTTTTTTTGTAAGCTTGTGTTATGGAGAGGCTTCGATCCCGCTTCATACGGTAATTGAGGCGTTGACCCAGCGTCAGGATACGCTTGAACATAACATGGTGTGGGATCTCCGGATGCCGCGTACGGTCATCGGAATCCTGGCTGGTGGTGCGCTTGCCATCGCTGGTGCTTTGCTCCAGGCCATCACCAAAAATCCACTGGCGGCTTCTGATACACTAGGAATTAACGCTGGTGCCTACTTTGTGGTCGTCCTTGGCGCGGTGATGTTTCCCGGATTGCTGCATCAGGCGCCGTTTCTATTTGCCGCTGTCGGTGGCCTGCTGGCAGCGGTACTCGCTTACTTCATGGGCGGGGGACGAGCTGGAAGTCCGATTCGGTTGGCGCTTGCCGGCTTGATTGTATCCATGGTTCTCGGTTCCTTTACCGGAGCTTTGCATATCTTTTATTCATTTGAAACGCAGGGACTGTTTCTCTGGGGTTCTGGCTCGCTTGTGCAAAACGACTGGAGCGGGACGACTTACGCCTGGCCCTGGGTCGTAGGACTCTCGGTCATTGCCTTTCTGCTGTCAAGACAATTTGATGTCCTGGATCTGGATGAGTCCACTTCCACGTCACTTGGACAAAAGGTTAGTTTGACCCGGGCGGTGGGAATTGTTTTAGCTGTCCTGCTGTCGACCATTACAGTCAGCGTCATTGGACCTATTGGTTTTGTGGGTTTGGTAGCTCCTCATTTGGTGCGCTTAAGCGGCCTAAAAATGCATCGCTGGGTGCTGCCTGGTTCCTTTCTGTGGGGGGCATTACTGTTGACCGGCGCTGACGTGCTGGCGAAGATGGTCCACCAATCAAGCATGGATCTGCCGACCGGAGCAATGATGGCCTTGATTGGGGCTCCTTGGTTAATTTGGTTGATTCTGTGGAAGATGAAGCTGCCTTCTGGGATTAATGGACAATCTTCAATGAACATAGGTGTGCGCTCTCGGAAATTACCATATGGCAGGCTGGTCACGTTGCTGGGGTGCGGTGCCGTGCTGTTGACCGTATTCAGCCTGATGTTTGGAGGGATGCGAATTCCGGTTGGCGATTTACTGTCCGGCCTGTTCGGCGGTGAGAACGCAAATTCAGCCTTGCTGCAGTTTAGAATTCCGCGCACGCTGGTGGCAGCCGGGGCTGGTATCGCGCTTGCGGTCAGCGGTGTCTTGATCCAATTAGCCGTTCGTAACCCCTTAGCGGATGCCTCGATCATTGGTGTTTCTTCAGGGGCTGGCTTTGGAGCGCTTGCAGTGATTATCGTTTGGCCTGGGCTGCCTGTTTATATGCTGCCCATCGCGGCGATTGCTGGAGCGACGGTGTCGGCGGCGGTGATCTTCTTTTTATCATGGAACAAGCACCTAAACCCGTCTGTGGTCATCCTACTTGGGATTGCCGTATCAGCGATCGGAGCAGCTGGCATTCAGATACTGATTATCCAAGGTTCGCTTTGGGGCAGCACAGGCTATATTTGGCTGACCGGTAGTACCTACGCTCGAAACTGGGGGCAGGTGGCCACTATTCTGGCCTTTCTGCTCGTGTTGTTGCCAATAGCCTGGTGGCTAGCTCGCCGTTTCGATCTATTGGTATTTGACGATAGCAGCGCCATGGGACTGGGACTTCCGGTGCGCCGTACCCGGCTGCTGGCGATGGCAGTGGGTGTGCTGCTGGCAGGCGGAGCGGTGGCCTGTGTGGGAACAGTTGGCTTCATCGGGCTGATTGCTCCGCATATCGTGCGTACGTTGATCGGGCACCATGTACGTCGCTCTATCGTTCTGTCTAGCATCTTGGGAGCGGTAATGCTGGTGCTGGCTGATACAATTGGACGGACAGTGCTTGCGCCGACTGAAATTCCTTCCGGATTGCTGATCGCACTGATCGGTGCACCGTATTTCCTGTACTTGATGTACCGCTCCAATAAGAGTAAGTCAGTGTAGTTGAATATGTATTTGACCAGGCTGTTTCTCAACGGATTTCTCGTGGGGAGGCAGCCTTTATTATTTATTTTTCTACGTAATCATTGGACTTTATATTTACAAATCTAATAAAATAGATATAATGTTTTATATGGAACCGTCATTGATTTATAAAACATTGTCAAACGAAACTCGTCGTCTAATTATGCTGTGGTTAAAAAAACCAGAAGAGTTTTTTGATGAACAGGCTTATCTAAAGCAAGGACTTAATTTTCAAATTGGTGTATGTGTGGGAGATATTCAGGCTAAAGCGGGACTTGCGCAGTCTGTGATTTCAAGTTATTTATTAACGATGCAAAAATCCGGTTTGTTAGAGTCTGAGCGTATTGGGAAGTGGACGTACTATCGTCGGAATGAAAAAACAATCCGGGAATTTGCCGAGTACGTTCAAAAGGAACTATAAACAGAAAGGAGGTTTTTTTTCACATAACATATCTACAAATCTGTATATATAATTAAATTGGAGGCTTATACTTAAAATGAAAAAGGTTAACCCATTACTTATTATCATTCTGGCTTTAGGCGTATTCGGTATTATTACAACGGAAATGGGGATTATAGGCGTTCTTCCTCAAGTAACTCAAAAATTCAATGTATCAGCTGCCCAGGCTGGTTGGCTCGTCAGTATTTTTTCTTTAGTTGTTGCCATTTCAGGTCCGTTCTTGACCTTACTCGTTTCCGGCATGAATCGTAAAGTCATTCTATTAGCCGCTGTATTCAGTTTTGTCATTTCCAATATAGTCTATGCCTATACCACTCATTTTGAGGTCATGCTCATTTTTCGTGTTCTTCCTGCTATTTTTCATCCTGTCTTTTTTTCGGTCGCCCTCGTGACTGCAGCTCATCTTGTCCCACGTGAAAAGAGCAGTAAAGCCGTCACCAAGGTTTTCGCTGGAATTACGGTAGGATTTGCGTTTGGCGTGCCTTTGACTTCCTATCTTGCTGAAAAGATATCGTTAGAAGCTGCTTTCTTATTTGGAGCTGTCGTAAGCATGATTGCATTTGTGGGAATACTCGTATGGCTTCCTTCCCTGCCGGTTCAGGAAAAGATGTCTTATGGCAAACAGCTTGGTATATTACGTAAACCTCAATTGTGGTTCAACATTGTGACTGTTATTTTTATCTTTGCAGCTATGTTTTCGGTGTATAGCTACTTTGCTGAATATCTTGGAGAAGTAACTCTTATGAACGGGTCATGGATCAGTATGATGTTGATGGTCTTTGGAATCGTCATGATTTTTGGAAACTTTTTATTTGGAGGATTATTACATAAAAATCTGACAAAGACCGTCCTCATGTTCCCATTACTATATATGGTCATTTACGTATTCACTTATGCTCTCGGGGCTTCTTTCCTACCGATGATTGTGGTTGTGCTCATTTGGGGGGCCGTGCATTCCGGGGGGCTTATTATTAGTCAAACATGGTTAACCACTGAAGCGAAAGAAGCTCCAGAGTTTGGTAACAGCTTGTTTGTCTCATTTTCTAATCTAGGTATTACGATGGGGGCTGCTACGGGCGGGTGGTTTATCTCTCACTTGGGAATACACCAGCTCATCTGGAGCGGAATGATGTTTGCGCTGCTAGCATTCTTATCTATGTTTATAAAAATAAAAATGTTCAATTCGAATGCAGCGGAAGCCAGCGTGCGTTAAAATATGGAGAGACATTAGAAGAGTACTCTACAAGATGACCATAAAATGATGCATGGGGTGATGTTGATTGCATATCGTATGGACTTCGATCTTAATGACATTCGTAATCGTTAGCGGGATATTGGCGTTGCTCATCTGGGGAGTGATATCCTTAATTAAGCGTTTTCGCTAATCGCAATGAAAGAGTAGACATCTCTATGTGTTGAATTTATATTATCTAACTGGGAGGAATAGATGAATATTCGAATGTATCACGATCTGGAGGCTCAATTGGAAGAGGAAATTTGGGCTCTTGGTGAGGAAGCAGCTCATACACTCCCATTAGATAGTAACTTGGCTGTGGAAAAAGCACAGAAGGCTTGGGATCTAATACCCGAGCCTAAGCACACATGGGGCATCACAGGTGTAACCTTGCATCAATACGTTCAAATTCTCAATTATAACGGGGATACTCAGCGCTCAGTAGAGCTTTTAAATGAGGAAATTTTAGATTTGGAAGGTGCAGGATACCGGATTATACATGCTGAACCTTATATTCAGATGGCGGAAACACTTCTTCTTCAAAGCAAGCCTGTATTAGCTCATGAATATCTCCAGAAGGCATACTCGATTGGGAGTGCAAGAGCATTTCGGGACCAGCCCAAGCTTTATCTTGAAATGGCAAAAAGTAAAGCTCTGGATGAACAGGATATACTACTTCAATTTACGGCGTTAGATGTGAATGCCAAATTTCTAAGCGATTTAAGGGATAATCAATAACCAATGTAATGACCTCATACAGTCTGAGATAAAATGCTGATCTGGATACTACGGACAATGGGCTTCAATATTATATATGGGGAGGACCAATGCATTGAAATTAAAAGAAGTGCTCTTAGGCACCCACAGTTTCGAAGCGATAAAAGCTTTTTACGGCTCTCTCTTGGATTTGCAGGTTGTGGAGGAAAGCCCTTCGCGGCTGTCGTTTCAAGTAGGGGAATCGGTACTTGCTTTTCAGGAATCCTCCCACATGGAAAATGAGTTTTATCATATTGCAGTTACGATTCCAACGAATAAATTCATAGAAGCAAAACAGTGGGTAATCGACCGTGGGATTTCATTGATTTCAAGGAACCAAGAAGATGAGTTTTTTTTCGAAAACTGGAATGCAACCGCGTTTTACTTCTATGATCCGGATCAAAACCTCGTTGAATTCATTGTCCACCATACACTCGATAATGCAGTCGCTGAAGCTTTCGGACCCAACTCTATACTTCGTATAAGCGAGATTGGTCTTCCGGTCGATGATGTTCCAGAGGTATCTAGAATAATTACCGAAACGTTCCAACTTAATTCATGGGGAGGGGCTGGACAGAAATTCGCACCGCTAGGGGATGTGGAAGGATCATTTATAGTCATAGATAAGCAACGTCCTTGGTTTCCTGACGATAGGCTTCCGACCGTGTTCAGCATCCGTGTCTTGTTTGAAGGTCCATACTCTGCCAGTCTTTCGCTTCATAATGGGTCGTATGAATTGAGATCAACCTGAGTTAAGGCTTCATCTCATCGTCACCCCCCTGGATTTCTAGAATAGATCAATAAGAGGAAAATCCGGGGGATTACCATACATATAGGAGAGAATAGATGAATATTAGATTGCTAAATTCAAATGAAAATTATCCGTTAGAGCTCTTGTTACTAGCTGATCCTTCGCGCCAACTTGTTGAGGGATATTTGAAAAGAGGGCAGTGTTATGTAGCAGAGATGGACCATCATATCGTTGGAGTCTATGTTCTTTTACCTACAAGACCTGAAACAGTTGAGTTAGTGAATATAGCAGTATCAGAAGATATGCATGGTAAAGGAATAGGCAGACAATTAGTGACACATGCCATTGAAATAGCTAGGGCACAAGGTTATAAAACGTTAGAAATTGGTACAGGAAACTCTAGCATTGGACAGTTAGCTCTCTACCAAAAATGTGGTTTCAGAATTGTAGGTGTAGATCTAGATTTCTTTGTCAGACATAACTATGTAGAAGAAATTTATGAGAATGGCATACAATGTAGAGATATGATTCGTATGTCTCAGGATTTGTAGAGCTTATTTTCTTTGCAAACCCTTCAAAGGTATCTTAAGTAAGGTTCTGAAAGGTATATGATATTGTGCCAAAAGATGGTACAATGAATTGCGGAAAGGCTATACAATCATTGGATTGCAATAGTCCTTTTTTAATGAGTTGATATCCTACTAAGTTCCTGACAAGGGGTGGTTACTTTGTACAACACAACAACCACGATACTCACAGAGATAACAAAACATATGAAAGATCATGATTTAATCCTAAGTGATTTAGCTAGAGAAGCAGAAATGAATCCGGGCACCATGAGCAGTATTATTAATGGGAACCGCACGCTTTCAGTCGATCAGCTAGACCGAATTACACAAGCGATGGGCTATCCCGTTGGTTATTACTATGAACGCTATGTGTCTGAGTATTTAACAGAGGCTAATCCGAATTGGCGTCGAATGAGTCCTTTTATACATAATTGTGCGAGACTCAATAAATTGGACTGCATTCATGATGTGGTTAATTTATTGATGGATAAGTTGGGCTATTCAGAATCCTTATTTGAGCTTGCAGAAGAACTTTTTAGAGAAGGGCTTTACGAAGCGGCAACTATTCTGTATGAGAATGTGGCTCTAAGTGAGAAAAAGCAATATTCAGAACGTTTGGCAATTTGCCAATATCGTTTGTTCCAAACGAGACAAGGAGATAATCAAGAGAAAAACTATGAAGCAGCCGTTCAATTTGAAATATACGTTGATCGGCTAGATGAGATCGAACAGTTAGATGCATTAA
The DNA here is from genome assembly GCF_038592965.1 of Paenibacillus sp. FSL L8-0158. GTDB lineage: Bacteria > Bacillota > Bacilli > Paenibacillales > Paenibacillaceae > Paenibacillus > Paenibacillus polymyxa_D. The sequence continues at coordinate 1,737,880 of NZ_CP151949.1, forward strand.
AAGATCTGGCGAATACATACCGTTCGTTACGAAAATGGGACAAAGTAGAATTATTCGCTAAAGCTTTGGGAGACAAGGCAAAAATTCAATATAACATGGAGCAACAACGGCATCCTTCCAAAAAAGAAAATGCAAAGCAACCAAGCTTTCCTCTGTTTGCTTATTGGGCTTTTTCTCATTTACTTCGCACACAAGTCTGTGGTGAAAGAAAAGACTATGAACATGCGTTTCATCATATCAAAAAATATGCTGATTTAAGCTGGGTTTTGGATACAGATGAAGAAACATTGAAATGGAAAAATAAATATGAGGATTGGGCGGTAGTAAATACTTATGTAAATAAGCTTCTTTCAGGCGAAGAGAGCGTACTTCCCGAGTATGTAGCTTATATTTCTTCAAGGAAAGATGAGGTTCTTCCCGCACTTGATAATATCTTCGAGGCGGCTAATCGATACCAATTTGATGTAGATGATATTTTAGGGCAATTCAAGGAGGACATTTCATCTTATTTAGAACAACAAGAAATTGAAGGCTTTTATACTCAACGATTCATAACAGAGCGTTTTATACATTTTTCTAAGGAATTATCAGTCTACTTTTTGACTAAAGGAAGATTTTCTGATGGCTTTAAATTTTTATTAAGTTGTTTGGAAAAATCTACATTAATCAATAATAAATCATATATAATTAAATGTATGAGACTGTATGAGTCTTTTCAAGAGTATGCATCCCTTGAGACTAAGAAAGCGTACAGAAAATTGATTAATGAGGTGGAAGTAGATGAAATGTAAAATAATTCTAACCTTTTTAGCAACCAGTTTCATGTTAGTAACGATAGCGACTGCTTCCTTACAATTTCATGATCAAGAGTCTAGTTATCAACCAACATATCATGGCGAAATGTAATTATTTCTAACAGGAAAAAGATGCTTGATATTTAATGCAATTAAATGGGGCAGAATATTAAACCAAATGGACAATGGAAGAGGTTAGATGGAATGATCCGTCTAGCCTTTTTATTGCGCGTTTTGCTGTATATAAGCAATATGAGGAAATCTTCTTTTGAGAAATATATGTAAAAAGTGCAAAAGTGTAATGTGTGTTGTTGTAACAACTGAAAGGTATATGACTTTGTTCCAAAAGACAATGATGGGCTAAAGTAATTTTTACTAACTGCTTCTCTTTACATGGTTTAATTATGTATCATATGCCGAGTCTACGTTGAAAGGGTGGTTTATCTATGGAGATTACACCTACGATTAGAGCAGAAGTTCAAACCTATCTGATACGGAAAAGCTTAACCATGACCGAGTTTGGTCACATTATTGATTTGAATGTAGGAACAGTTAGTGGCATTGTGACGGGCAACCGATCAATTTCAGTTCACCAGCTAGATCGCATCACTATGGGAATGAATTTACCACCAGATTATTTTTATGAACGTTATATTGATGAATGTATTGAAGAAGAACCGCTCAATTGGCGAAGAATCAGCCCTTTTTTGTACCGATGCGTGGAGTTAGGACGACTTGATTGCTTGCGAAGAGTTGTAGGTATGTTGCTAGATAATCCTGTTTATCTTCCTTCACTTTTTGAAGTAGCCGAGGATTCTTTTAAAAAAGGTTATACTGAAGCAGCGGCGTTCCTTTATGAAAATGTAGCAGAAGGGGAGAGATATCAGTATTCAGAACGATTAGCGGTTTGCCAGTATCGATTGTTTACGATTCGTATTGGAGACGATCAAGAGAAAAACTATGATGCAGCCATTCAATTTGAGCCTTACGTTGAACGTTTAGATGAGATAGATCAGTTAGAAGCATTAAAAGACTTGGCGAATACATACCGTTCGTTACGAAAATGGGATAAAGTAGAACTATTCGCTAAAGCTCTGGAGATTAAAGCAGAAATTCAATATAAGTTAGACCAAGCTCATGACGTAAAAAAAGAGAACTTGAAGAAACCTGTTTCTCCACCTTTTGCTTACTGGGCTTTTTCTCATTTACTTCGTGATGAAGTGTGTGAAGCACATAAAGATTATGAGAAAGCGCTTCAACATACGTACAAATATGCTGATTTAAGTTGGGTGAAGGAAACCGATGAAATCAGCTTGGAATGGAAAAAGCGGTATGAAGAGTGGTCTGAAGCCAACGCTTATGTAAATAAACTTCACGCTGGTGAAATTGGTGTTTTGGATGATTATGTAGCGTCCTTTTCTTCCAGGAGTGAAGAGATACTTCCTGGATTAGAAAATATAATTGAAGCTGCAAATCGATTTCGTTTAGATATTGATCATATTCTAAAGCAATTTGAAAAGGAAATCTTCACGTTGCTGGATAAGCCTGAGTGTATGGGGGTGTACAATCAACAATTTACTACAGAACGTGTTACTCATTTTTTAAGGGAATTGGCGATCTATCTTTTGCGTAAGGGGAGGTTTTCAGAAGGCTTCACATTTTTGTTTAGCTGTTTGGAAAAGTCTGCTGAAGCTAATAATAGAATACAAGCAATCAGATGTATGAGGTTGTTTACACATTTTAAAGAACATGCATCTGCTCATACGAGGGCAGTCTACGGAGATCTGATTAAAGCGGTTAACGAGGAGGAAGAGTAAGCTGATCCCACCATTCCTAACTGGTTGCACCTCCTATTGAGCATTGAGAGAATGGCTTCAATTACGGACCAACAGGTCCCCGCGAGGAATCTACAAATAAAAATGCTCTCAATTTCAAGACCACAGCCATTAGAAGGAGTAAGAGTATGAAGACAGATAAAATAAATAATACCTACTATGCTGGATTTGAAGGAGAACCAGAAATAAGATTGATTTATACAAATTCAGATGAAAGCTATGTATTGAAGATATGGAATGGATACTTTGATACATTATTGGATTGTTTGGTTCAACTAGAATCTGCACAAAGTAATATACTAAGTGAATATTATGCCCACGAAGGCTGGTATGAGGAAAGTCCATGGGAAGTGGAAAATATTAAAGAGACCCTACAATTGTTTGATTCATTTGATATTAAATATTTGACTGAGGAAGAAGCGAAAAGTTTGACTAATATATTACCTTTACTTCCTGATCTTAAGAACGATATAATTATATTGTTACAGAAAGCCGTCAATGGAAACGGCAATGTGTTCATTGAGTATGATTAATATTTTATAAGCTTGCTCCTTTAATAATAAAATGGGAGCAGGCTTTTTTGCATAGTTAGTCAATTAAATAAAGGGTACGAGTTTTTGAACACAGCAAACAACAATATTCCCGATATAATCCTTCAAAGTCCATCTTAGTTTCTAGACGATCATATTATTTGTTTTCATGATGGTTATAATTATAAATCCCATCATCTACTCCTTTAACGGGGGATTGGTTATACTGAATAATTTTACTCTGCTCTTTTTTATCAAAATACCTTGAATTTTTACAAGATAGCTGAATATTTCTTTTTGAGTACGACTTTAGTTGTGTAGCTACTAATTATCCAAATGCTTGCAAACATAATTATTATAAAGATTGGTATTCCATATTTCTTCATAACGATCTCCTTTGTTGGAGCAAGCTTAAAGTGGCGTTACCAGTGGCGCAATATTGCTTTAAACCGTCAATAAAGAAAAGGAGCTATTGCGATTAGACGGTTCCTTTTGCTTTGGGATTATTCTGGGAAATCTACTTATTTCCTTTTATACATAAAAAAACGATTGTATACACCACTCCAGCAATGAGGCTTAGTATAAACGAGATTGATAAAGTTGGCCCCTTAATAAAGGAATAATAAATTCCTACACAAAAACCGTAAGACAAATACTTAATTAGATTTTTTTCAAATTTACTCATTTACTAGCCTCCAATAATGTTTATGGAAAAGGAGAATTTTGTACTATAAAGCCCATTCAAATTAGTATAGGAAAAGCCTAGTATTTAAAAGAAATCCTTGTTAAGCTAACGGGAAACGCTAGTTGAAATCTGTTCATTGAGAGGAATGTTACATGAATGAAAAACAAAGTTATGAAGATTATTGTTACTACTGCATCTATTTTACTTATTATTGGCGTTTCAAGTGCCTTGAAAAATAATGTTGATTTAAAATCCAAAGAAGAAAATGAAACCTTTGAAAGCAGTCCTGATGCACTCGAAGATACACTAACTTGGGATTTAGCGGGTGATAAAGTGGACCCTGAAAAAGATTATTCTGTGACAGTTGGATATCCACATATTAAACTTAATGCAAAAAATACTGGAGCACACTCTTTTAGGATCGAAGTAAAGCACAACAGCAAGAATACAGTTATTTTTAATGCAAGTGTTGCAGCAGACGCAACAGTAGAACTTGTAAATAATGATAGTATGCCACTTGTTCCTTCAGGCGCTTATACAGTGACTATTTACGGTGGGACAGGTCTACCAAAAGGACAAGTTCTTCTTACACAGTCAAAAGCACCATATTGAAGAGGCAGAATTTGTTTCTATTAAAAGTCGAGTTGTCGAGGGACAAGAACTTGTACCGATCGACGATTAGATATACATTTAATAAGTTACTTTATCTCATTAAGCTAACGGACAGGCTAGGTTAATCATATAGCGAACACATCAAAGTGCTGCTGTTTATGTGGAGGTCACTATATATGAAATATGCATGTCCATGCTGTGGTTATAAGACACTGGATTATGAACCACCAGGTACCTATGACATTTGTGATATTTGTTTTTGGGAGGATGATGCTATTCAATACCACGATCCCGATTATGAAGGGGGAGCAAATATTGAATCGCTAAGGCAATATCAAGAAGCTTATTTACAAGGACGTGTTAATCGTAAGCCAACGATTAACGATGAGCGTAATGAGAACTGGAAACCACTTTTGAAAAAGTGACAGTCTCATTACGCTAACGGAAAACATTAGTTCAATGACAACAGCGGCGGACACAAGACTTGATAAATAAAATCTTGTGTCCGCCGCTGCTCCTTTATTATACTGGTCCATATTTAGCTGGTGTTAGATTTGGAAGAGAAGAATTATGGTTTTTTCGTGGTTTTATGCAATACTTCGACTGCTATCTCAGCCCATTTGACAGAGCCGTACGGTGAACTACCTCCCACGAATACATCTGGACTTAGAATATTGACCAAATAAGTACCAGGTTTTTGAATAACGACAGAACCGCTAAAGGATTTATCCTGTTTAAGGGGGATAACGGTCTTTTTTTCAACTTCAACAAAATCACCGTTCTGAAATGCTGCTACTCCAAAAGAAACTTCATTGCTTTCCAGATCCGTAGTAGTCACGACTCCAGCAATTGCTATTGGATCTCCAGCCTGTACACGGAGGTACCCTTGTGTTGGCTTGGTAAAGCGGATGTCTTGCGCGTTCTCGGCATGGTTGTATCTAATAGGAACGGAGGACGGGTTTAATACTTTGCGATGCACCATAATCTTAGCAGACCCTTTATCATTTGTCGTAATTTCCAGTGGATTTGGACCAGGGCGAAGGCCTACTGAATATTCAATCCGCTGAAATGTTCTTCCATTCACTATAATTGACTTTTCAGTTGTTTTTTCTGTTCCCTTAAACGTGCTTATGCCACCTCCAATGGAGCTTGTCATACCACCGTGTCCTGTATTCACCAAAACATAAGCATGCCCGAACTCTTTTTGTACTAATGCGCTAAAAGTGATGTTTTCCTTGTCCGTTGTATACGTTGGGTGAAGCGCTTTGACTACTTTATCGTTCCAGACCCAGTGCATGACTCCATTACTCCATGTATAATTTATTCCCATCTTAGGCAGGAGTGACGCTGGAATATACAATTGGCCGTCTTTCATAAATGTTTTAGGGATTGACTCATCCAGCGCTGTCATTGTTCCGTCTGAGTACCTGAAAATCTTTGATTGGTTAGGCATCAACCGAAATGAGGAAAAAGGTACCGAGTTCTCAGTGTCAAACTCCGCCCACGTGCTGCCTGTCTTTGCATCTCGCTTGATGGTTGCCAAGTGAGCTGTTTCCAGCCATTTGAACGGGAAATATAAATGATTATTTTTCTTCAGCAGGGGAGCGACCTTTATGGAGACGGAATCCAGCGATAAAGAAGATTTGTTTAATTCGACAGTCAGTTGATGCGGAACCAGATAGAACACAGCCGCATCCTCTGCTACAACGGGAAGATTGGAATTTGAATTCTCCGCATAACTCAGAGCCGTTGGAAGCAGGCCAGAAATTAGAAGGCAGGAAGATACAAGTAGAGAAACAACAATTCGTCTCATTGAATAAACACCTGATTTCATTTTTTTATCATATATACCAGAAAAACGAAAAAAAGTTGCACAGATATAAGTCTTTTATTCTGACCATTAGCCTTTTTGAATAACTTAGTTCTTTCATTCACCTGCTTTCTTATTTTGTTTTATGACAAGCTTTATGATACTTCGACGTGACTTTTACTATAAGATAAATAAGACTAATTTACTTTGGAGGTGTCTTTTTGGAGTTGTTTCTAATTTTACTTAACATTTTAGTTATCCTCCTTTTTATTGCTGGCGGAGTGCTTTTAATTGGATTAGTGTACAGAGGATATATACTGCTAGGTTTGCTTATTGCTGAGAAAAAGAGAAGAATATCGGATCAATCTCAAAATCAGGTTTGACTATTAGCCCAACATCCGATGCGGTTACATTCAATGAAAATGCCTGCTTTATAGCGGCTACGCTTGTTGCCATCGGCATATAAATCCCCCCTCAAAATGAATGCAAAAAAGCCGCCATAGCTTTGGCGGCAGTAGTTGGTATGTTTATACCGTTGATAAAACTGAGAAATCCAAGCGCACAAGATATATAATCAGATTCTAGGGAAACAGATTTAATTCAAAGTACTTCAACTTTGATTACATCGCCATGCGCCTGCACGCCCTTGCGATGTATTTTTTATCATCCGAAGTCAACACGGAGTCAATGCTTCGCTTCAACTTTTTCAGCGCAGGATGAATCGAGCGTTCACTCGTATTGGTCCCGATCATCCTCGAAAAAGCTACGCTGCATCAAAACTTTGACAGTTTGAATATCGGCCTCAAAATCTTGCGAATCCCAAAAGCAAATACAGTCATTGCGGTCCATGAGCTGCGCATATTCTGGATATATTGATCGTTGATTATATAAGTCCGAGTGGAAGTAGGACTCTTCAGACCGAACTCTTCCCACTTCGCCGGATCATTCGAACCTCCGAGCCTTACAAGCATATTCGCCGACTCGCTATTTACTTTAGCTGGAATTTGCTCGTATGCTTGGGTGATTTGTGCATGAAATTCGTCGATCGGATTGCCGCTGACAAGGCTTTCCAAGTGGATGCCTTCACGAAGGTAAGAAACGTATGCTAGATGGTCGGCCCAGAACTTGTCGATATAAAAAAGCCGTATGCGCTGCTCCAAAGGACTCATCGGCTTCTTGCCTTTTAAAATTGCGAGCCGCTCCTCGTATAGAATTCGCCTCTGATCCTCCACCATATCCGAATAACAGTTCAGTTCCTGCTGGATATCGAAGTTTTGGCCCATAATAACACGTTGAATATGCGCGATTTTGCTGCGTAGCGCTGGGTCTTCGAGAGCCTCATCCTGCCTGTGGGCGCGAATTGCTTTATGGATGCCGAACCGAAGTAACAACTCGTCCTCCAAGCTTACGAAAAATATGGAAGCTCCAGGGTCGCCTTGGCGCCCAGAACGCCCGCGCAGTTGGTCGTCGATCCGCACGCTTTCGTTCACATGCGTACCAATCACGTATAACCCTCCCAGCTTGGCGACAACTTCTGCTTGCATAGGGTTGCCACCGCCGAGCCGAATGTCGACGCCGCGTCCCGCCATATTCGTAGACACCGTCACGGCGCCGAGTTCTCCCGCTCTTGCAATGACCTCGGCTTCTTCTGCATCGTTTTTCGCATTCAGAACATGGCAGGGTACGTCGGCAACTGCTAGTGCCTCTGCCAGCATGTCAGACTCCTCCACGCTTGACGTACCAATGAGAATCGGCCGTCCCATCGCATGGACGGCCGAGATTTCTTGGACAAGCGCCTTAAGCTTGGCTTCCTTATGGGTATAAATCCGATGCGGTTGGTCGATCCGTATGTTTGGCCGGTTCGGTGGAATTTGCACGACCTGCAGTGCATAAATCTCTTTGAATTCCATTGCGGAAGCGTACGCGGTAGCCGTCATTCCGCAAATTTTTGGATACAGGCTAATGAAGTGTTGAAGGGTGATCGTTCCGAGAATTTTCCCGCCGACTTTCGAGTGCAGCCCTTCTTTGGCTGCAAGCGCGGCTTGGAGTCCTTCCGGCAAATGCCTGTTCTCCGCCACGCGGCCGGTATATTCGTCTATCAGCTCGATTTTACCGTCCCGGACGATGTAATCGACGTCTTTTTTCAATAACGTTTCCGCATACAACGCGCAATTTAACGACGACAACAAATGACTATTATGGCTTTCGTACAAATTGCCGCATCCCAGCAGCGACTCCGCTTTCGCAGCGCCCGCCTCATTTAAATAAACGTTCCGCTTGAACTCGTCGAAGTCGTAATACTTATCTTGCTCAAGCTGCCTAGTCACATCTGCGAAACGAATTACGTCGTTGTCGGAAGAATCCGGCTCGCCAGCGATGACTAGCGGCACCCGAGCTTCATCGAGAAGCAGTGAATCCGCTTCGTCGACGATGACGTAGTGGAAAGGACGATGCACGGTATCGGCTTCGCTTAGTGTGATCGTGTCGCGCAAATAATCGAATCCCGCTTCTTTGGCCGTAACATAGGTTATATCCGCGGCGTACGCTTCTCGTTTCTCGGACAAGCTCATGCCCGCTTGAACCGATTTTACCGTTAACCCGAGGAAACGATAGATCGGACCCATCCACTCCGCATCTCGATTTGCCAAATAATCGTTAAAAGTGAGCACATGAACGCCTTCGCCGGTCAGCGCATTTAGATAAGCAGGCATAACAGCAGAGAGCGTTTTTCCTTCGCCGGTATGTTGCTCGATCACAAATCTCTCGTGCAGAGCGATGGCAGCCATAATCTGGACATCGTAAGGCTGTAATCCGAGCTTTCGCTTCGCTGCCTCGCAGACTAGCGCATAGGCATCGACAAGCAGTTCATCCAAAGGCGTACCCGATTTTGCTTCCTTTTTCAGCCGGAGAGATTCCGCTTTCAGCCGCTGATCGTCCCATGCTTCCAAATTCCGTTTCCTAATGAGCTCCGCTTTGTCCCGATAACTCTTCAGCTTATTCTGAGTATCGCGGTCTTTGAATTTTTGCATCAACTTGACGGCTAAATTCATCGGAATTCGATTCCTCCTCGGTAGAAACACGTAATTCTAATAGTGGCTAAAGTATAATCAAACTCTATAACAATAGCAAAGTTTGGAATAAAAAAACAACTTCCTTGCTTCATTGACGGCACCAGTTGCCGTTAACACTTGCACTCTTAGCCGCTGACAACCTTTAACTGTAAAGCCATACGACATGCCGAATATCCAATAATCATGTAAGCAACGGCATTCATAATGAACCGTGAGTACATTTACACTCGGGACAAAGAACGATGCCAATACTGTGACTCCGCATTGGTAGAACATTTAATGTCAATACAGAAGCAGTTTGTTGAAAAAAACTTGCTGCTTTTTTATTACGAAAAAGGAAACAAGAGTGTATTAAAGAGATGTATAGGAGCGAAATTCACCCAAGTAGTATCTTATTACTAAGCAATGATGTATGATTCACAGGAAAAGTACATCTTGGAGGTCAGAAAGATATATTTTTAGTAAATTGTTAATTTTAACAAAGGGAGATATGTATCATGAAAAAATTCTTTACGGTTTCCGTATTCCTTATTTTTTCACTTGTATTAAGCGTGCAAGCCAGTGCAAAACATCCTTATAATTACACAATTAATGTACAGGTAAACGGTGTTCCTATTAATTTTGGAACTAATTCAGATTCACCTCCATATATCGAAAATGCTACAAATACAGCTTTTGTTCCCCTTCGCTTCGTTTCTGAAAATCTAGGGGGGGAAGTAAGAGACTGGGACAAAAATTTACAACAAGTCACCATCGAATCAAAGGATGGAACTGTGATTAAATTGGCGGTCGGTAGTAAAATTGCGTATGTCAACGATGAGAAGAAAATTATGCTGGCTGCACCGCAGATTCCTACAACTCGTGTTCAAGTTCCTTTAAGAATTGTTTCTGAAGTGCTGGGAGCTAAAGTAGATACCAAAAAAATAGGTGAAACATTAATTGTGAACATTACAACTTCTAATTAACTTATCTTAATTCTAGACTATCTTATTTATAAGGTAGTCTTTCCTCATTTAATTGATTAAATATATTTTCAGCGTTAAGCATTTGTTTTTCAAAAGAAGGTGCTGCTGTAGTTGCTAACGATGGGACACTTGTTACAGTTATTCCTAAGAGTAAGTATGATGATGCATATAAAGCACTATCTAAATCGTTATTTGGAGAGTAGGAGTGTATAGAAATGAACGATGATATTGTACAAATGATTAATGAATGGAACCCAGTCGAAATATATCCTCTATTAGAAGATGAATATTATTCAGAAATACGTAGAATCCATGAAAAAAGTAAGGAAACAAACTCTGTTGAAGAATTAGCAGAGCAGATTCATTTTGTATTCGCTCAATCTTTTAAAAAGGAATTCGATAAAAGTATTGAAGAATGTCGGTTAATCGCTGAAAAGATAATTAATGTTACAAAATAATTTATTTTTGAGCTTGCTCCTTTAATAATAAAATAAAATAGGCTTTTTTTGCATAATTGGTCAATCAAATAAAGGACACGAGTTTTTGAATACAGCAAACAACAATATCATCCATGATAAGATGGTTGTGTCTGGATAGGGAAATAAGGAATTGGGATAGTGGTTAATTTATAGCGAAACACTAGCGTTACCATTGAATTCAAAGGCGAGAAGAGCCTTAAACCAAGGAGGAGTATATGGGATATGATTCCTTAATTAAAGCAATTATTTCAGTACCAAAAGAAGAATTAACTTTTCATTGGGGAAATAGATTAAAGATTGTTGGTACTAGGGACACCATTTATGAAACAAACAATGGTTTAGAAGAAGATGATCATGGGTTCATTGAATATGATGCTGCGGTTGTTGAAGTTAAAAAAATAGTATCTAAGCCGATTACCGATGAAGGAAGTATATATAATTGGTTACAAAAAGGAAAAAGCTCCTTTATTGAAATTTCTCTGCATGATGACCCCCCTAGCATGATCACATCTTCTGACGGGTCTATTATTTGGAAAAATGAATAATTTAGATTATCCTCCTCAATTGAGTATTTTCCACTGAGTTGAGGATGATCTTTTCCTTTTAATTACTTTCATGATGTTTATAATTACAAGTTCCATCATCTACTCCTTTAACGGGGGCTTGGTTATACTGAATAATTTTACCCCGATCTTTTTTATAAAAATACCTTGTATTGGTTTCGAATATTTCCAGCTGTTTCAAAATGCCTTTTTACATCGCTCGGCAGTTGAAAACCTAAGGATGCTTCTACCTGTTCAATTTTATGTAAAGATGCGCCGCCATCTAAAACATCCGAATTACTGTAAACGTTTCTAAGCGAAGCCGCAAACTTTGGATATGTCTGGAATACTTGCGGTATCTTTTTGTTAAGCTGTTCAAGTTGAATTTTATCCTGCTCTTTTTGAATCTTGCAAAAGGCTTTAAATTCAGCTTCATAGTGTTGTTGGTATAGATCGGAATTTTCGAATGGAATGTTTCTTGCCGAAAGATATTCGACGGCTCTCTTTTGGCTGGTAAGGATAGGCACCCATCGAAGGCCGTGCTTGATGGGTTTGAGTTTAAGAAAAACGCCGCGGGATAAGTCCTTTTCCAATTGAACTTTATTTTCTTCCCACCATGCTTGCCACTCTTCTGGAGACAGCTCGCATTGAGCTAATTGAACGAATGTCTTTTCAAATTTTTCTACCAATTCACAATCCTCCAAAAAACATCAAGTTATTGTCTTTATTCTTATGGTAGCCTTTACTAGAAAAAGGGAACTTGACACTCCAAGAGAAATATATTTCCCTCCTAAATACATTAATTTCCTTATTGTAAAACCGAAGATTGCAGGCACACATAAAACCAGAAGAATAGCAATTCATCCAATAAGATAAAGCATCTCTCTTTATATAAAAGATTAATTTGAACTCATATGGCTTAGGTGGTCATTTTTAATTTTGAGCATGTCAATCTATTTAAAATATATAGGATTTATAACTTGGTTTGTACACAATGACACAACGACATATGAGTAATAAATTAGCACGGAAGACAATAAAATGATTCAGGCTTACGAACAGTTTGGAGATGTTAACTATACCAGAATCTATTGATCATCGGGATCTTATTGACCAAGAGTATACAATCTCATCAGCTGTACGTGAGCTACGTGATGATAAGGTGAGTTACTTCTATAATATAACCAATTTAATAGTGTGAAAATAACATTTCCATTTCGCAATTCACATTACGATGTTGATTATATTTACCAATATCCTGATGTCATCTACATTTTCACTTATTTTTTCAATACAGGTTTCGAAATGGAATTAAGAACGTCAGAAGGTAAAAAAAAAGAGGCTGTCTCCCAAAGGAGACGAACCTCTAGTAAATTAGAATTGTCTAGCACTTATGTTAAGGTCATAGAGAGAGCCATCATTGTTGTATATATATACTTCATAGTTACCAGATAAGCCAGTACCAACTAATTGTTCGAAATTCCTAGTTTTTTGTCCACCAGCAGGAATAGTTGTTTCTCCGAAGTCCTGACCATTGACTTTTACAATAAGATAAACTGTTGACGAACCATTATTTTTAACGTAAATATTCAATCTTTTACCGTTCTGGGGAGAAAGTGTGAAGGAATCTCTGAAAGCTCCTTTTCCTGTATGATGAACAGCAGGTATGGTTACAACATCCATAGGCGTAATTACACGGGTATCCTTAACTTCGTTTTCAACGAATTTACTTTGATCTTGAGTTGCAGATACCGATTGCTCCGCATTTGCTATGTAACCGTTATCTGCAAAAGATGCAGCTGACAATGATAACATTAATGCGGCAGACAATGATACTATTAAGATTTTCTTCATAAATTTAATTCCTCCTAAAATATTTTTGCAAATGCCAAGTTAAATACAAAATATTAATCAATTAAAATAATTATAGAATAAAATCTATATTTTGTAAATATTCTTTCCTATATAATCCTTTTTTATAAAGGGTCAGGGGATGTCAAATCAAAATAAGTTGGCTTAGGCAAAAATTTAAGAGGGTATTTTCAGAAAATAGGAATCTCCAAACAACAGTTACACAACTACAAAAGTTTCTAACACTTTTCTTGAGTTGCAGCACATGGTTAGATTGAATTTAAAAGAGACTACTGCTATATCCTTACTTAGGCATCGTCTAACAGTGATATACAATACTTTAGTCGTGATAATCTCTGTTTTACTTCAGTTCAAATGTCACATGATTTAAAAAGGAAATAACAGGATAGCAGATGGACTTCCCTAAATCACCTCTTCTGATAAGATTATTTCCATCAAAATTAAAGTGGGCGTGGTAGAATGGGGAGAATTTTAGTTCCACCTGACAAATTGATGGAAGTGGCTGATCAGTTCTTACACGGAAAGCATGAAATGGAACGTATGATGAATTTTTTGAGTGGACGAATTGATTTTGTCCAACAAGGCTGGTCTGGAGCTACCCGAGAGAGATTTTTTCAGGAATTTCAGGTTTCTCGACAATCCATGAGTGTAACGCTTGAACGACTTTCTACGGTTGCACAAGAACTCATCTTTATTTCAAAAAACTTCACACAGGTAGATGGGGAAAAAAGTCGTATTAGATGTGCCAGAACTCATAATAATATAGGGAGTATAATTAAGGAAGGAAATAAGACGAAATATATATACCCTGCTGGCAATGAACTGACATGGGTTGATCAACATCCCAAAAATATTAACCGTGATATTGAAAACTTTATATATAGCTCTGATGTAGGGAAGGTAACTGAAGCGAAAGTAGCTGGTTTTTTAAAATAAGAACGTGAAGTCACTGGTTTTGGGCAAAAAATATTAAAGAAAGATGGTCAATTTGCAGGTGATTTAGATGTAGTTACAAAAAATGAATTAATTGAGGTAAAGGCTTCAATCAAAGCAGTTAAAGAAGGACAACTGGAGAAAATGACAATTAAGACTGATAAGCTTTATTTTAATCCAGAACAGAAGAAAGTTATACTTTATATTGATAAGCCTTTGGGCAATCTATCTCAAAGCAATATAGAAAAATTAGATAATATCAAGAAGCTAGGAGTAACTGTTGTAAATTCCTTGGAGGAATTAAGAAAGGTGGTTAAGTGATGGGGAGTTCGGCTTTTATTTTAATAGAACGAGAAAAATATACACCTGAGAAATTACTAGGAGATGCAATCGTAGCTGCCTTTCATGCAGATGCTGGATTATATTTTGACAATGATAAAAAATATAAGAACGAACAGTTTTTTTCAACAACTCTAAATATATCTTATAACCCACTGGGTGCTGAAAATAACCAGCAGTTTATATTCTATATTGATGGAATTTATAATTACGAAATTAATTATGAGCATGATGAGGATATTAGTGGATTAGATTCAAGCTTGTCCTTGTATCAAGTAGGATGTATTGAAGATGTTTATGGTGTTGAAGAGCTGATTTTTCGATTTATATATGAACATCTCAAGCTAAATCCTACTGACTATTTTTGGATTCCTGATTACGATTGGGTCTACAGTTGGGAAGATATGCAGAAGTTCAGATCTCTGCCCTATGATCCAAACTGGTGCTATAAAAATCCTAAATCAATATAATTCACAACGATTAATGAATATCTATAAGCTCGCTCCTTTAATAATAAAATGGGAGCAAGCTTTTTTCATAGTAATTTATCTGATAAAGAAGATAATTTGCATGCACCTAAGAATTAAGAGGCGGGTTTAAACAGGAGAGCCTTCAATCAGGCTACTAACTTAGCGATATGGGTAAAGTATACGGAAGGTGCGTGAATGTTATGAAGTATGATACATTCTTAAAATTATGGGAAGAACAAAATAGTCTAATGAGACTATTGTTCTGTGAAAATAAAGTGTTTTCTTAGTGCTTAGGTTAAGATAAGTCCCCTGTTTAAGCACTACATGCTACCCGCGTACGTTCTTTAATAGTGATTGGAAATGGAATATTGTGAGGAGGACGTAGCCCAAGCGAAGGCGCGGGAGTGTTCTTTTTATTGAACTAACTGGCAGTTTTGCTGAATAGATCTGCTGAGTATGTGGAGCATCTGGCCTCTCACGGTTGGTTGCGGACAAGAAAGATTAAAAATCGTCAGGTAAAGGAGAAATCCGGCAGATACGATTGCGATCAAATACTACCCATGACACACGTGCGTCATGGGTGGTTTTTAATCATTTTCATACGTTCAGGAGGGGGCCGTGGTGCAATAGCGATGTCCTAATCACTTCGTTGGACAGACAGAGTTTTGTGTAAAAATGGCCACCGCCCGGGAACGGCCTTTCTTCATATACATTTCCGAACTGACTTACTTGACCGGCCCCATCCAGGTTGAGATCGTCTTCTGCTGGTGCGGCAACGGCGGTTTCAACTTCCCGTTATCGACCAAATGCTTCAAAATATAAGCGACAAGCCGGCCTCCGCCGGTGTTGCCTCTCACCATGTAAGCAAGCTGCGGCTCCAAATGCTTCGGCTGATTTTGCAGGAACAGCTTGAGCATTTTGTCGTAGAGCTTGCCGACAGCAGGCGCATACAGAGCGGACAAATCCGGCATTGCCTTGTTCAACCGATCCAACGTTTGCGGAGAGTCGATCCAAACCGCATTGAACTTGTACCCCTCCTCCGTCTTGCGGATGTACCCCTTCTCCAGCAGGAACGAATATTGCTCGCTGTTCTCTTCGTTGTCGGGCAGTTCCCCTTGTTGGAACGCATGACAAATCTCGACATTCCGGTATTCCAGGAAACGCCAATCCACCTGGCGGTCACTCCAGTAAGTATTGAATTGCCACAAGTATAAGGGAGTGTCTTCGACGTAGCGGAGCGACGGACCGAAGGTGACGTAACTACTCAAATCAAAACCCGGATCGGCATTGCGGCTCCGGTTTAACGCCGCATAGGCAATATACTGACCTCCGTCCTTTCGCATTGGTGCGACCGCATCGAAGTTTTCGCCCGCCGGCATGCTCCGCCAAGATTGCTCCTCGACGTTCTTGGGCAGCAAGGTCCAGAGCAGGAAGTTATAGTCGCCGTCCGGAACGTACACTCCGCTATCCTCGACTTGCCGGCGAACTTCCATTAACGCGTCAAAATGAACATCGGCCACTTCGGCGGCGCAATCTTGCCAGAATTGATGACCGGCTACGGCCAACTCGAAGAGGTCCCAGACGATGGTATTGCTTTGATATTTGCCGGGAGAGGTTTGGATGAGGAAATTGTAATCGGCCAGGTGCCGGACTTCGCCTTCCAGCAAAGACGGCGGCATTCCGAGCTCCTCCGCGATTTGATGTACGGTACGCGCCTTGTGATAAGCCGCGTAAACGATATTTTGCGCCAAGGCGCGTCCAAGAAAATCGTTGGTTTCGCCCAGTCTGCCGGCCGAACCGGAATGGCCCATTTCCCCCATGCTGACCGGATTGACACTTAAAGTTCCTGTTGCACGCATACGTTTCATCCCTTTCCGTAACTTCTTTTTAGCCTCGCTCAAATGCCACTTCACCGTGTTGACAGGAATGTTCAGAGCAATCGCGATATCGCCGATTTTAAGCTCGTCGTAGTAATGCATGACCACGATCCGGCGATGGATGTTGGACAGAAACGCGACTTCTCGGCGCAGCTCGCGGTAAGCTTCGGTTACCAGCAGCCGGTCAAGCGGCTCCCGGGAAGGGGCGGCAGACAGTTCGGACATGCCGTTGATTTCGATCGCTTGGGGAGCGTGCGCACGCTTTTTCAACCAATTCACCCAAGTGTATCGGGCAACCGTCCAGACGTAAGCGTCAAGGCTTCTAATGTCCCGCACCCCGGAGAAGGATTTCAACAACTGCAGCATAATCTCCTGAGCCAGATCCTCCGCCTCGGCCCGCTGCTTGACCCGGTTTAACGCAAAACCGAAAATCGGTTTGACATAGCTCCGAATCGCTTCCGCCGCTTCTTTTCCGTTTTTACTAATTGAATCCATTTTTTTCCTCCATAGTTGCATCTGTAATTCCTGACAATTATATAGTGTGCCAGGCGAAATAAAGGTTGGGATTATTTCAAAAAAATTTGGACGTCCTACCGGATCACTCATACATGTATAATTACAAACATCATGAGTAGGTCATTTGAATGGTTAAAGAGACGTTATGAACTATTTGTTGAGTATATTGGAAAAGAATTAAACAAGCTGAAGATTACTTTAGATGTAAAGGTCTCACTTTTAGTATATAAAGATACTTTTTTCCGTTCAACTAAGGGAGGATACAAACTAGGAGCACGAGCCGAAGTTCTTCTTCGGGTACTTGGGGTACTCCTTCGTTCCGTAGGTAAACCAGGAGTGGTCTCGATTAATTATTCAAATGCATAATAGAGGTTCATTAAACGGAGAACATTAGTTCAATAAATTGGCTTTTACCACTTTTGAGCAACATGCTAAAATACATTTGTACCAGTTAACCTCTGGGTCTAACGTGGAGCTTATAAGACTTCTATAAAGTGTTTGTGGTAACTGGTACATACTTAGAGGATTTGGCGGTAAGTAGTCGTATATATATATTGTGCAGTGACCTCTCAGGGAACAACCGCCCAGAATAGGTTTGGAGCCAGCAGGGCACCCTCCTGGACTTCTTTAACAGAAATGAGGCGCTCCATGTTTTTGGCGCTGCACATTTGATGATTATTCAACCTGTCGAAATGACAGGTTTTTTGCATATATAAACAAAGAACTTAACAGAACGAGCAGGAAATTGTTTCCTTCTGTCGAAAGAACTTAACAGAAGCCCTTTAAAGTGTTGAGGCGAATACTCGACCTCTAAGTTTATTTTGGGTAATGCACTGACTCTGAAACCTGACATGCTACATTGGGCCCGTTTTGGAGCTCTTAAGAAAACTTGGTTAGTCTGGTGCTAGTTGAATGTAAATAGGTGATCATAGTTGAATAATTTTATGCTTACGGATTCAAGCATTAATGAAGGCCAAGACAACCCTAGAGCTTTTTACCCCTTCTATGTTGGAGTAGATATCGGCGCGGATTTCCATGTTGCTGCTTGCATTCCATTTGAAAAGTTCCGCAGTGAGAAAGAATGGAAACGCAGTAAAACGATGAAGTTTAACTCGGATAGTCAAGGAATCACAAAGTTTATCAATGCCTTAGAAGATATTCAAGCTCAATTCGGTTATAAACCTCAGGATTTCTTTGTATTGCTGGAGCCAACTGGCGGACATTATTCATATTTGGTTGTTCGAGTGCTATTAGATCGAGGCTATTCTATATTTCAGGTTGAAAATAAAGCTGTAAAGGATTTTCGTGAACGCCAGCTAGGACTTAATGAAAAGTCCGATGAAATTGATGCTAGAATCATGGCCTATATGGGATGGCACAAAACCCTTCATCCTGATATGCGTTCGGTGCGAATAGTTCGTCCTGCAAGTGCAGAGCAGGTTTTGTACCGCACATTAACTAGGGATCGCTGGTTACTTACTACTCAATTAACAAGACGTAAGAATCAAATCCAGCAATTATTTTCTGTAACCAATCCTGAACTTAAACGAGCTTTTAAAAAAACAGGTGCGTTAAGTGTCCTCAAATTGGCTTTGAAGTATCCTACAGCGCAAGATATGGCCAAGGTAACTCAGGATGAACTTAGGCAAACTCTAATAACTATTGGTGCAAAAACTATTGCTACGAAAGCCTCTTCGACCTTGGCAGAATTGTTACCTAACACATTAGCCTTGAACATTCCGCACCTAGCTGAACGGCAAACGTGGCTAATTGAAGAAGCTTTGCGTATAGACGAAGCGATAAAAAGAATGGATAAACAGATAGCTTCCCTGCTTTATGGCGATAAAGAAAAAAGATATCAGCCGCATCCTTATACAAAGATACTTATGTCCTTCCCTATTATGAGTGAATCTATGGCGTGTACATTTATCGGCGCAATTGGTGATATTGAACGTTTCTCAACATATTTAGAGCTTAAAAAGTACCTTGGAGTAGCCGCGGAGAATAAAATCTCAGGCACATCTGTTTTTAAGAGTAGGCAAACATACGAGGGTGTTAGAGATACGCGCAGAGTTCTATTCTTAATGACTTTACTGCTAATATCGCCAAAAATCAGTGAAAACAGTTTTCGCGTTTACTATAAGCGATTAGTTGATCGAGGAATGGCGAAGAGAAAGGCAATAGGGCATGTATGCGGTAAGATTGCCCAGGTTTTATACTCATGCCTTAAAAATAACGAACCGTATGATCCGTTCAAACATGCGAGCAAAATGGGAGTAATCCTTGATGGCGATAAAGTACGATTAAAGATCCCAGCTAATTTAGAAGATTATGAACGCCAGGCAGATGAGCTAGCTGATGATGATGTCTTATAAGCTACAGTACCTTACACTGCTTTTAACAGAACAAAGTTAGCCCATTACCTATAAAATTTGGGGATAAACAGCATCCAAATTAGGGTGATGGGCTCATTTAACTTTTTCTAAGCACTACACTACATTAGACTGAAAAACAAAGCATTAAACCGTGAAAAATAAAGTTGTAGACTGGCAGTCGGCATTAGCCAACGGGCAGGATAACGCAACCATTAGATGGACTTATGGTTCTCATATGATACAATTTATCCCAGAAGTATCTTCGCGGGTTAATGAAAAGCAGCGGTGATGAACTAATAGGAGACCAACACAAAAAAGTGGTAGTTTTATGGATATGCAATAGTCTACTATAGGATCTTATTCCTCGGATCGTCTAACCGATTGTAACGGAGATTCATGAAGTGCCTGGAGAGATGGAAATAAAAGTGTTGCCTGACAATGGACATAGCGGGACTGGAAGAGCGGAAGTGAAGTGACAAAGCCCATAAGCGTAGGTCACAGCTCATAATACGAACGGAGAACTATTGCTTAACCAAGAAATTACTGGAAAGTGCGGAGGATAATTTGGATCGCAATTCGCTGGAATCGAGTGGAGATTCACTTCGCAGACAACTGGTGGCACTACGCGCCGAATGGAACTTGGTACTAAAAGGAGGGGCAGGACACATGCAAGAAGAACAGGAAATATTCGCGGGCGACGGATATAACAGGTCGTACGCAATGGCTACGGGTATGCCGATTTTGAATCTTAGGGGTAGCATACCGCGTGAAAGTAACGGCCAACTACCGTTTCCGTGGGTGACAACGGGCATCAGGATTGATAAAGAACAGATGTTGGAAACCGTTATGAAGCAAAAGACACTCGAGTATTTGTTTAATATGCAATTCAGTAAGGAGGAAATGACCGACCGCAATTTGGTTGTAGGCTGTTATGAATACAGGAATCCGAATGACAAGGAACAAATAATGCTATATGCGCTGGTTTCGTTGAAGGAATTTCTCGCGAGATACGGCGATGAACGGGCATTGGAGATTCTGATGCGAGTTGGCTGCACATACGAGAAGATTATGGAGGAATGTGATGAAGCCATTAAAGAACACTTTGCAGTGTTGCGCCGGTCACTTCATTTAAAGAATTTGAGGGACAAATATGATGTCGTTTACGAGTGGAGTGAAGAGGAAGGGGTAAAGACGTACATAATCAGATACACCAAATCGAGTTATACGAAGATTAAAGCTAAATCAGTCGAAGAGTTGACCAAACTCTATGATGAGCAACGGAAGAAGGATGCAAAGAAGACGTTCGCGACTCTGGAACCGTTAGAAGCATTTATGCAAGCATAAGAAAACCGCCCCTTTACGGGGCGGTTATTCAACATTTCATCGAACGAAGATTCGAGGAATATCCAGCGATAGAGAGGATTCTCGACAGTCGCATCGGAAATTGCTGACCCGTACGCCAGATATGGTCGAATGGGGACTGATGGAAGACGTTGATCCAGCCGATTATTTCGGCAAAACCATAGAGGTAGAACGATTAGGCGATTGGAAGCCTAGCGATTCAGGGAGAATTTATCGCCTGGGCGTTTCTTACTGACGGCAACCGATCGGCAGGACCGAAAGGGTTGTGGTTATCAACGGGGATGGCATGTTCTCGCTCCCCAGTGGCAAGCCGCTGCAGAGTATAAGTGGCAAGTCCTTCGAGGCGTGGCAGCGCGACTGGCTGGATCGGTACGGCGGATGACAAGAACCTCATCTATATCAAATAAACTTTATCAAAACAGCCAGTCTTATCGCATGAAATAATTTTGCACCACTTGTTACGCTAACAGAGAACGTTAGTTCAATAAACCAGCGGCAGTCTAAGACTTTATTTTCAGGTCCTTGACTGCCGCTGGTTTTATATTTGGGTCAGTCTAAAACTTATTATTCCAAGTCTGACGATTTAGCAATTCAGAATCAGCTTAGGACCAACAAATCCAGTCTAAATCTTTATTTTCATCGGACAACTATTAGAGAGGAGGGATTTAAGAATCGGAAATTTTTTATCATGGATTTGATAAGAGGTATTTTCGGTTATTTTCATTGTGGGCTGGGACTTGCAAAAATATTGGAGGCTTATAACAGATACAGTCTAAGAGGTTTTTTAATTGGAGCTACACCTTTCCTTATCGGAGGTTTGGGGCTTTACTTCACAAGGCGCTATGAATCATCGGATAGGTTATTATAAATAGACAAATATTTTATTAAAGGAGTATACAATGTTAACACCAAAACAAGAAGAGAGCCTCAGTAAGTTTATGAGTAAGATTCTTAGGCATACACCAGAACAGTTTGGTCTTGAGCTAGACCATGAGGGTTATTGTGACATTCAAGACCTGATTCAAGGGATAAGATCAGAGAATAGATGGGCCGATGTTAGTGAGTTGGATATCAAGCAAGTAGTAAACCATTGTCCAAAGCAAAGATATGAGATTGTTAATGGGTACATAAGGGCTAATTATGGTCACAGTACAGGCAGGTTAGATTATAAGGAAGCTACTCCACCAACCATTCTCTATCACGGTACAAACACAAAGGTAATCCATGACATTTTTAATGAAGGAATTAAGCCAATGGGCAGAAAGTATGTACATCTGTCGGAATCCCTTGAGTTTGCAATTTTAGCAGGTAAGAGACGTGGGGAACTAGTGATCCTCGAAGTAGACACAGAAAAGGCATTAGCCAATCAAGTAAAGTTTTATAAAGCCAATCATGGTGTGTGGCTTGCCGACCTTATCCCCCCACAGTACTTAAAGAAGTTTGAGCAAAGCGTAAACCTAGAACATTAACGAAGATCAAGGGACTAGATGGAATGATTCGTCTAGTCTTTTTGATATGGAATGTTTTGCTATACATAAATAATCCTCCTAATATTTTGAATGTATCCACGGGTGTCCACACTTACCCGCAAACGCTGCATAAAATATCCCGGGTGAACTTAGAGGAGGTGCATGTAATAACCATGATACACTTGGAACCCGTACAAGTGGGTGAGCATACATTTATCGGAGTCGAGGTCAAACTGCCTAAAACAACGCTGTTAACTATCTCTAACTCCCGTGGTTACATCATGTGTGGTGCACTGGATGTTGGACTGCTCAATGAGAGGCTGGCGGATCGGAAAATCCTTGCCGCACGAGCTGTGGGGGTAAAAACGCTGAAAGAATTGTTGGAAGCGCCGATGGAGTCGGTGACGACAGAAGCCGAGTTGCTTGGAATTAAGCCGGGCATGCCAGGATACGAAGCACTTTTGAAACTGGTGTAATGAAGCCTATGTGCATATGTTGCATAAAAGTAGAGGAACAAGAACCGAAAAAAACCGGACTTTTTGGCTCCGGTTTTTTTCTATGAAAAGTTACACTCTATCGAGCAGACTATTCGGCTAAATACGAACGGTATGATCTGCAAGAACGTTTAATCGGCAAACAAAGCGGGGAGGTTGTCGCTAAAGGGTGCTTGGACAATCCCTTTTTCGGTAATGATGGCGGTAATGTACTCATGAGGTGTAACATCGAAAGCTGGGTTGTAGACTTTGATGCCCTGCGGGGCGGTCCGTTTACCAAAGCTTTCGGTAACTTCCTCCGCAGAACGCTCCTCAATCGGAATATCTGCGCCTGTTGCGGTCTGCAAATCAATGGTAGATAGTGGTGAAGCGACATAAAAAGGAATGCCATGCGCCTTCGCTAGCACAGCTAGACTATAAGTGCCGATTTTGTTGGCCACATCTCCATTAGCAGCGACTCTATCTGTGCCGACAATAACGGCCTGTACCCATCCTTTGGACATCACCATGCCCGCCATATTGTCACAGAGCAGGGTGACATCAATGCCTGCCTGCTGAAGCTCGAAAGCGGTCAGGCGCGCCCCCTGCAGCACGGGACGGGTTTCGTCGGCAAATACTTTGAGGTGGATGCCATTCTCCTGCGCAAGGTACATCGGCGCGAGCGCTGTTCCGTATTTGGCTGTCGCCAATCCGCCTGCATTGCAGTGAGTGAGTACGCCCATCCCGTCCTTGAACAGAGGTAAAGCATGGATGCCAATCTGGCGGCATACTTCTTCATCCTCTGCCTGAATGGCTATGGCTTCACGCTCCAGCCCGGCATTCCAGTCTTCGATCTGGCCCCCGCTAGCATCAGCGAGGAGTTCGCCGGCTCGCTTCTTCATGCGATCCAAAGCCCAGAACAGATTTACGGCAGTTGGCCGTGAAGTAGCCAAATGTCCGCACACGGCGTGTACATGCTGCAGCCACCCAGCAGCGTCGTTGCCCTCGTAGGCGGTAGCTCCTAGCACAACGCCGTAGGCCGCAGCTATTCCGATGGCGGGCGCACCGCGTACCTTCATGGCATGTATGCCATCCCACACTTCCTCGGCCGTGAATAAATCCAGCATGACAATCGTTTCGGGCAGCAGACGCTGATCCAACATGGACAAGCGGTTGCCTTTCCACACCAGCGAAGAAAGAGCCTGACCGGACACTGCAGCTTTCCCGGAGGTTATGGGGGCCGTTTCTTTCTTTTCACTCATATTCATTAAGCTCCTTTAGTTTGGGCAGCTGTTGCTGTCCGAACAATGTCTCCCAGTTCCCGAATCGAATGAAGCTCGCGATTGCGAAGAACCAAGGATTTACCGATAGATAACGCCAGACGTTCCGCAGCTTCCTTGAGGTCAGGATCGGCTATTGTCTCGATATCTGCCACATGCGACAGGCTGATGATACGGCGGATCACTTTGCAACCTGCAAAACCAATCGTATCTTGCAGTACTTTTTGGAGATATAAGTCCTGATATCCAGCTGTACGTGCCATATGATCGGTGACATGCTCGTCCCACAGATTGCGGAACCTATGCTCAAACTGCTCCCATACCTGAATGGCGGTCTCCAGAACCCAGTCACGCCTTTCCTTTAAAGCCTTCTCGCCAGAGGTCCATCCGGGCTGTGCAGCGTAGTTCAACAGCAGATTGGCGATCACCGCTCCGATATCAAAGCCCATGGGTCCGTAGTAGGCAAATTCAGGATCAATGACTTTAGTCGATTCGGTCGTTACAAATATGCTACCAGTATGAAGGTCACCGTGCAGAAGCGCTTCGGTTCGTGTCAAAAACTTTTCTCGCAGCAAAGCCACTTCCAGATGAAGCGTTTGATCTGTACGGAGTGCCTCTGCTTCGTCTTCGATGTACGCACCATAGTTGTTATTATCTGAGAACCGATACGGTTCATCCAGAATCAGATCCTCCGTTATTTTGCAGAGATCCGGGTTGATAAAGCGTTTGACTAGGTCTTTTTTATGCTGCTGATTCATGCCCAAATCTGAGGTAAAGAAGAGCGTGCGTGCCAGAAACTCCCCAATATGATTAGCGAAATATGGATATGTGTTTCCTTCTATTAGTCCCTTGCGCATGATGGTGTGGGAGCTAAGATCCTCCATCACGGTCAATGCAAGCTCATCGTCATACGCCAGTATCGCAGGAACCAATTCGGGGCAAATGTGGTGTTCCTGCTGAAGTGCCTCGCGTTCAATACGGGCACGATCCAGTGAGAGCGGCCAGGATTCACCCACAATTTTTACATAGGGAAGTGCCTGCTTGGCAATGATACTCTTGTTAGATTCAGAATCCGTAATATGAAAAACCAGATTTAGGTTACCATCACCGATTTCCCGGCATTCCAGACGAGCTTCCTGACTAAAAAATCCGGGGATGTTCTTCACGAATTCGATTGCTTCTTCAGTCGTTAAAGGATGATATTGGGACAACGAAGTCACCTCCATAAATTGTGCGCATGTAAATAATTAAAAAATATCACAAGATTAAACCAAGTATTTTGATAGGATAAAGAAAGTATAACGAAAATTATTGAAATTTTGTACATTTTTTTTGTGGCGATTGAAAGAGGAGGAAAGAAATACTCTTTTTTTGTTTCGTCTCCGTATAGAGAGGGTAAATATGAAACAGACGTCCGGCAGGTGATATTAGGATGCCCGCTGGCGTCTTACCGTCAGCAATGACGGTGATGGATACGTAAACGTTCCTGAAAATCAATTTGATGAAAAAGGAAGGGATTTATGATGGCTAAAACAACAAGTAACTCGAAAAATACGCAAACCAAATCGGTGGAGGAACTTTTAAACCGTCAAGTCGCTAACTTCAATGTGTTATATGTAAAAATTCATAACTATCACTGGTATGTGAAAGGCTCCAGTTTCTACACACTCCATGTTAAATTTGAAGAGTTATACAATGAAGTGACATTGAAAATGGATGAGATCGCCGAGCGTTTGCTCGCGTTGAAAGGTTCTCCTTCCGCAACGTTAAAGGAATACCTGGAGCTGTCGTCGATTCAGGAAGCAACCGGCAATGAAGATGCTCCCAAGATGGTACAAACCTTGATCGAGGATTTTGCAACGGTATGCGAGGAGTTTCAGGAAGGTATCGAACTGGCGGAAAGCAATTCCGACCAACCAACTGCAGATTTGCTGATCGGTTATAAAGCGGATCTGGAGAAACATATGTGGATGCTTCGCTCTTATTTGGGCTAATTGTAGTGATGGGATTACGCTTTGAAATAAACTTTTTACATGTAAAACGCTACTGACGTCATACTGTCAGTAGCGTTTTTATGGCTGAAAAGAGATCATGCATCTCATGTTTTTTGTACAAATTTAAAATTATATAAACATTTGCAGGATGTATTTTGCCATTTGTGTTCCTAGTAGGGTGAACATTTTATGAAGAAAGATGGATAACGTGCGTGTATTGGTTGCACCCTTAAAGATATTTATTATAAAATAACTTGAGAATCATTGAGAATCAGTTTAGAATGATTATAAATAAATTTTTAAATATCACTTGAAATCAGGGGGCTCCCCTGTTTAAATATACTTTCTGATTTCGACACCACACTACATTTTTTGGAGGGTATTGCGAATATGGCTACAAACTTTAAGATTGAAGGTCTCAAAGCGACCATTGAAGGCAAGGAAATTTTGAAAGGTATTAACCTCGAAATGAAGGGCGGAGAAATCCATGCCATCATGGGTCCTAACGGTACGGGCAAAAGTACACTCGCGTCTGCTTTGATGGGTCATCCTAAATATGAAGTCACAGATGGCAAAGTAACTTTGGATGGAGAAGACGTGCTGGATATGGAAGTGGATGAGCGTGCACGTGCAGGATTGTTCTTGGCGATGCAGTACCCGAGTGAAATTGCAGGGGTAACGAACTCCGACTTTTTGCGTAGTGCAATCAACGCGCGCCGTGAAGAAGGACAAGAAATCTCCTTGATTAAGTTTATCCGTCAAATGGAAAGCAAAATGAAAGAGCTTGAAATGAACCCTGAGTTTGCTCACCGTTACCTGAACGAAGGCTTCTCTGGTGGTGAGAAAAAACGGAATGAAATTTTGCAAATGATGATGATTGATCCGAAAATTGTCATTCTTGATGAAATCGACTCCGGTTTGGATATCGATGCTTTGAGAATCGTGGCTAGCGGTGTTAACGCTATGCGTTCCGAAGAGCGTGGTTTCCTTATCATTACTCACTATCAACGTCTGTTAAACTACGTTAAACCAGATTATGTTCATGTGATGATGCAAGGACGTATCGTTAAATCCGGGGGTCCTGAGCTTGCTGAGCGTCTGGAAGCAGACGGTTACGACTGGATCAAGGAAGAACTGGGTATCGTTGATGAAACTGTAGGACAAGAGGCGTAAGCCGGAAGCGAGGAGGAAAACTAATGACTACACAAACAATCCTTCCGGTAGATTCCGAGCAACTGCGTGTTCTGTCCGAACGTAACGGCGAACCATCTTGGCTGGCCGAAGACAGACAAAAAGCACTTGAGCTTGCAGGCAAACTGGAGCTTCCGGTATTTGAAAAAACAAAAATCGAACGTTGGAAATTAAACGATTACGGTCAACATAAACAGAGCGAGGTCATTGCATCGGTAGGGCAGGTTCCTACAGCCATTGCTGATCTTGTCAAAGAGCAACAGGAGGGCGGTCTGATTATTCAGCGCAACTCCGGCGCGGTATATGTGAAGCTGAGCGAGGAATTGGCGGCGCAGGGCGTCATTTTCACGGATTTGCAAACAGCGGTTAAAGAGCATGCTGATTTGGTTAAAGCTCATCTGAACACAGTTATTAAGGCAGAAGAGAATTCATTATCTGCATTGCACGCAGCACTCTGGAACGGTGGAGTATTTGCTTATGTGCCTAAAAATGTAGAACTGAACGTTCCGCTTCAAGCTGTATTCCTGACAGACGATGCGACTGCAACGTTTGCACCGCATGTGCTGCTTATTGTCGAAAGCCACAGTTCCGTGACGTACGTAGACAACTATGTATCTGCGGATTTGGCGGCACCTGTTCTTCATAACGGTGCGGTAGAAGTTGTTGCAAATGCAGGAGCTAAAGTACGTTATGCGACAGTCCATCAGTTTGGAGAGCAAGTAACGGATATTTCGATTCGTCGTGCCACGTTGGGAAATGACGCAGCTATCGAATGGATTGTGGGCGAAATGAACAACGGCAATACAGCAAGCAATACCATGTCCGTGCTCAAAGGCAATGGCTCCAATTCGGATGCCAAGATCATTGCTGTAGGTTCCGGCTCACAAAAGCTGAACTATACGACACAAGCACAGCATTTTGGTAAAAATTCTTCCAGTCAGATGATTACGCGCGCAGTGATGCGTGAAGAAGCGTCTTCCATC
Source organism: Paenibacillus sp. FSL L8-0158 (assembly GCF_038592965.1). GTDB lineage: Bacteria > Bacillota > Bacilli > Paenibacillales > Paenibacillaceae > Paenibacillus > Paenibacillus polymyxa_D. The sequence goes on from NZ_CP151949.1 coordinate 1,766,337, forward strand.
ATTAACGGAATTACAAAGATTGAAAAAGGTGCTACCAAAGCAGACGGTCAGCAAACAGAACGTGTTCTAATGCTCAGCCCGAAAGCGCGTGGTGACGCTAACCCGATCCTGCTGATTGATGAAGATGATGTAACTGCAGGTCACGCAGCATCGGTTGGTCAGGTTAACCGTGAACAAGTGTATTACTTGATGTCCCGCGGGATTAGCCGTGCAGAAGCTGAGCGTCTGATTATTTATGGCTTCCTGGCACCTGTCGTATCTGAAATTCCGCTCGAAGGACTTCAACATCAGCTGCAAAGCCTTGTTGAAAGGAAGTTAGGCCAATGAATACTGCATTGATCCGTGAACAATTCCCGATTTTACATCAGGAGATCAACGGTCATCCGCTAGTTTATTTGGATAATGCGGCTACTTCGCAAAAACCGCTGGCGGTCATCGAGGCGATCAAGCACTACTACGAATATGATAATTCAAATGTTCACCGTGGTGTGCATACCTTGGGTAGCCGCGCGACGGATGCTTATGAAGGTGCGCGGGAGAAGGTAGCTCGCTTTCTGAATGCCAAGCGCAGTCAGGAAATTATTTTTACACGCGGAACAACAACGGCGCTGAATCTGGTGGCTTCTTCTTATGGTAGAGCTAACTGTAAGGAGGGTGATGAAATTGTCATCACACAAATGGAGCATCACAGTAATCTGATTCCGTGGCAACAGGTAGCCAAAGCCACAGGCGCAACTTTAAAATATATTCCACTTCAAGAGGATGGTAGCGTTGATCTTACTGATGTGGAGAATACCATTACAGAAAACACGAAAATTGTAGCGATCGCACATGTCTCCAATGTGCTTGGTGTTGTGAACCCTGTTAAAGAGATTGCAGCTATTGCGCATCGCAAAGGCGCAGTCATCGTTATAGACGGTGCACAAAGCACACCACATATGAAAGTAGACGTGCAAGACATCGATGCTGACTTTTATGCCTTTTCGGGTCACAAAATGTGTGCTCCTACTGGGATCGGGGCACTGTACGGCAAGAAGGCGCTGCTGGAAAATATGGAGCCCATTGAGTTCGGCGGGGAAATGATCGACGATGTGGGATTGTATGAATCCACATGGAAGGAGCTGCCTTGGAAATTCGAAGGTGGAACTCCGATTATCGCTGGAGCTGTTGGTTTGGGAGCTGCTATTGATTTTCTGGAAAGCATCGGAATGGACGCCATTGCACAGCATGAGAGCCGTTTGTCCAACTATGCCCTCAAACGTCTCCGTGAAGTGGAGGGGTTGACGATATACGGACCGGCAGAACGTCATGTTGGGCTCGTAACATTCAACCTGGATGATGTGCATCCGCATGATGTAGCTACTGTACTGGATAGCAAAGGGGTGGCTGTACGTGCGGGGCATCATTGCTGCCAGCCGTTAATGCGCTGGCTGAAAGCCAGTGCAACTGCACGTGCCAGCTTTTATCTCTATAACACGGAAGAAGAAGTCGACGCTCTGGTCAGCGCCTTAATCCAAACAAAGGAGTATTTTGGCGATGCAACTTGATGACTTGTACCGACGCGTGATTATGGATCATTATAAAAATCCGCGCAATCGCGGACGTTTTGAGGATGATGCCGTTACGGTGGATTTGAATAATCCTACGTGTGGTGACCGGATTTCCCTTCAACTCAAAACGAAAGACGGCGTGGTCGAAGATGCCCGTTTTACTGGTGAAGGCTGCTCGATTAGTATGTCCTCAGCTTCGATGATGACAGAAGCAGTCAAAGGAAAAACGATTGATCAGGCACTGGATATGGCGAGTCGCTTCTCTTCTTTAATGAAGGGAGAAGCCGTCGAATTTGATGATTATGAAGAATTGGAAGCTTTGTCAGGTGTAAATAAGTTCCCGGCCCGCATCAAATGTGCGACATTGGCTTGGAACGCGCTGCGCAAAGGGATTGATGAAGATAAATAATTTAAATAGAACAGAGGAGGTTTGAGAAACATGGCCAAGAAAGCACCGGAAATGGAAGAGTATAAATACGGCTTTCGTGACGAGCACAAGTCCATTTTCCAAACAGGTAAGGGTCTCACTCCGGAAATCGTAAAGGAAATCTCCAAAATTAAGGATGAGCCAGAATGGATGCTGGAGTTCCGTCTGAAAGCACTGAAGCAGTTTGAAAAAATGCCAATGCCAAACTGGGGCGGAGATATGGATGAACTGGATTTCAACGATATCCAGTACTATGTAAGACCTTCCGAGAAACAAGGGAAGACGTGGGAAGAGGTTCCTACGGAAATTAAAGAAACCTTTGATAAACTGGGTATTCCTGAGGCGGAGCAAAAGTTTTTGGCTGGTGTATCCGCACAGTATGAATCCGAGGTTGTCTACCACAGTATGCAAAAGGAACTGGAAGATCAGGGCGTTATTTTCATGGATACCGATACGGCGTTGCGTGAGCATCCTGAGATTCTGAAAGAGTATTTTGCAACAGTTGTACCTCCTGCGGACAATAAGTTTGCAGCACTGAACAGTGCGGTATGGTCAGGTGGGAGCTTCATCTATGTACCAAAAGGTGTGAAATGTGAAGTTCCATTGCAGGCTTACTTCCGTATCAACTCGGAAAACATGGGTCAATTTGAGCGTACGCTCATAATTGCTGACGAAGACAGCTTTGTGCACTATGTAGAAGGCTGTACGGCTCCGATTTACAGCACGAACTCGCTGCATAGTGCCGTGGTCGAAATTATTTGTAAGAAGAACGCACGCGTTCGTTATACAACGATCCAGAACTGGGCACCAAACATCTATAACCTGGTAACCAAACGTGCGGTTGCGGAAGAAAATGCAACGATGGAATGGGTCGATGGTAACATCGGTTCCAAGTTGACGATGAAGTATCCAGCCGTTGTATTGAAAGGCCGGGGAGCGAAAGGGATGGTCCTGTCTATCGCTGTTGCAGGCAAAGGCCAGCATCAGGATGCAGGTGCGAAGATGATCCACTTGGCACCAGACACCACGTCCACCATTGTATCCAAGTCGATCAGTAAGCACGGCGGTAAAGTAACGTATCGCGGATTAGCTTCATTCGGTCGTCAGGCTCAAGGTGCAAAATCGAATATCAAATGTGATACGTTGATTTTGGATAATCAATCAACTTCAGATACTATTCCTTATAATGAAATCATGAATGACGACATCACCCTTGAGCACGAAGCAACAGTTTCCAAGGTATCGGAAGATCAGCTGTTCTATCTGATGAGCCGTGGTTTGACTGAAGCAGAGGCAACGCAAATGATCGTTATGGGCTTTATTGAGCCGTTCACCAAAGAACTGCCGATGGAATATGCGGTAGAGATGAATCGTTTGATCAAGTTCGAAATGGAAGGCAGTATCGGTTAATAGCAAAGCTAAGCGTATCGGCTATTCTTGGTTTTATTTATTGGTTATGATACCGAAATGATACCGATTAGTCGAATACGCTCATTGCTTCACGCTTTCTTTCGACGTAAAGGTGCCCGTAGGTGTTGGCTGTTTGCTTGATGTCGTCGTGTCGCATCAGTTCCTTTACGAGATAGATATCTACACCTTTGTTAATCAGGTAAGATGCGTAGCTGTGACGTAAGTCATGAATTCGCAGTTCAGGAAAAACGCGTTTAAAATGTTTGCGAAAGTGTGAATAGTGGTATGGGGCCACTATACCGAATACAAACATATCATTATTGAATCCGTAGATTTTCTCTGCGGATTCTTTTTTTATGCGTTCCAGCATTTCGCCTATAAAGGCAGGAAACGGAACATAACCTACACTGCCCTTAGTTTTGGTCGTAGTGATTTTGCGTGTGATTATATCAAGTGTTTTGTTTACGTGAAGCAGATTCTTTTCAAAGTCCATATCTGACCACTTTACTGCAAGTCCTTCTCCTACTCGTAAACCCGTGTAAAACAGTAATCTAGCCAACTCCTGGTAGTGTAGATGCTCAAGACCCTTAACCCGATGGTCAAAATCCTCACGTCTTATGAAATTAATATTCGGTCGCACTCGCTGAATTGAACCGGCCGCCAGAGTGGGATCAACTTTAACCCGAACTATTTCCACGACGAAGGATTGACCCTGGCTGTATATGATCGACCGCCTGTAAAGGTTGAAATCCCTGATCCCTACCAAAGTTATTCTGCTTTTCAAGGAGGAGGTAAAGGTGAGTGAACGGACATATAAGCTATAAAAGGGCGATCAGGTTGTAATACACGGTTGCTATGAAGCCCGTAAGGAGAAGTACAAGGATAAGGTATGGACAGTAGAATCTGAGCCTTGGGACTTGGGACTTGTGTGGTTCGGAGGTTGTGCGGCTTGAAGGGTACAACGGAGGATTTGCTACGGAATATTTGAAGAGGGTTGAGGCATAACAGCCTTTACCCCCGTACTCTAAATCCCTTCAGATTTATAAAACTACTTGCAACTACCAATTCAATTATAACTGAGAGAGGTATTCTATACCTTCTGTAATTATAAAAAATCCCAAAACGATAAATATAAAGTAAGCAAAAAAAGTTAGAGCTTTTAGTGTCGTTTTTGGGATTCTTTTTTTTGCTTCTGGATCACGAGTGATTATAAAAGCTCTGAATGCAGCATAAAGCGGAATACACATAAGAAGTACTGTTAAAAGGTTCATGTTTCTCTCCTGATTTTTTGAATTTAATTTTATCAGATTTAATTGAGGTGAACAATATGTTAAATGAAGTTGTAGACAATATGAGAGACGAAGTTTTAACTCGACACTTATGATGATTAAAGCAATACAGGGTGTAGGTCCTGCACCCACTAAGGGAGGATATATAGATGTTCGAATATTTGAAGAAGAACCCATCTCCATTGTGGGAGCTTGAACAAAAGGAAAGACTTAAACAGGAACTTAAAGAAGACAAATGGGACATGAGAGATCCACGCAATAACCACTTGCTCAAGTTGACGCAAGAGAAAGCAGAAATGGAAAGGTTGCGCAAGGAAGTAGAGATATGTCGTACCCCAAGACCGATTGAAGAGTGGGGTGAGGATTATGGAGCTGTGCTATGGTGGGAATTCCCGGTTGTGGAACCTCCATATTGCGGTACTCCATTGGATGCAGACTGGCCCATTTATCATACGCATTGGACTCCAATAACCATACCTGTGACGACAGATAAACAACGTTATTTTCAGTGTCATGAATGTCTTAAATATAGCACTGCTCATGAGTGGAATGAAAAGACAGAAAATACTTTAGGACGCAGCATAATTCACATAGAAGCTAAGTGGCTAGGCATGGAGTATATTTGTCCAAAATGTGGCGCTGAGCAAGACGGGGATGATATTACCGAATGGGAGGAACAACAATGACAGATAAACCACGCTTAATAGATGCTGATATAGCCAATCTGCAAGAATTTTTAAAAAATGCTACCGTCTGCATTATGGTGTATGAAGTTCCCCTTCGACATAGACACCGTATTGAATCGGCGTTCAAAGGTATTCTACAAGTTAAAGTGGGGTCAATGGGAAAGGGAAGAACTTTTAAATAAAGAGTAGTTGAGCACTAGGGTTTCTATCCATATGTATGGGAAACCTCTAGTCATTATTAAAGCATTTTAATGGTCTTTAGTATATTTATAAGCTCATCACATTTGGTGGCTTTTGCAAGTAAAATGTCCTTAAAAAAAGATTGAAGAAAATATACAACGTAAATTAGTGCTAATGCAAAAAATATCAACAAGAGAATCATCTGCCAGCCCTTTGAGATTTGGCTTCCTACAAACTCACTCCATAAAGGGAAAAGTATTAAGCAAGCTAGAGTTATGGGCCACCAACGTTTGTTCTTAATGTTAGTACTTTTCATTGTGAAGTAATCAACTAAACTGTCAATATCTTTATCTTCAAAATCTAAAGACTTAAGCTTCATTTTTATCTCATGGCATTTATATGCAAACAGAAAATTAGCATCGTAACTTAATCTAATTTTTTGTTTAGTTATAAGTGGTGAAAATTCAGGATATTTCTTTATAGCGGATAAATGAGACAGCCTGATAGAGAGTATTAGAAGTGAAAGTGTTAATAATAAACCTAAAATGCTGATTGCCGCAGGCAACCATCCACTGACTTTCATAAAAAATAAAATGCTTATTAAGATTAGCACTAAAATAAACAAGGTTGTTGTTCCGCATAAAGTAAGAAATGCTTTTCGATCATTGACCATAATTTTCATAGTAGAAAGAGAATTAAAATGTTCTTCTAATTTCTTAGTATTGGTGAATGATTCAACAGTTGAGTTTTGTGTCACAATGTCCACATCCTAATGTAATATTTTCTATTTATAATTACGATATTATGAAATTTGGGTTTCGTCTAATTAACTTAATTAACATATAAATATCCGAATTGGGGTGATTCCACCGATGATAAGTAATGGAATAATAGAAATGAAAGAAGATATTGAAGACGATAACAAAATCATTCAGGTAAACTTTTTCGACGATATCGAACAGGACGATATTAGAAAAACAAAGTGGCTATTGGACAAGTATACTGATCTAATAGATGTAATAAAGAACTATGAATATTCACTCCAGCAGTTGGAAAACGGAATGGCAGCAGATGTGACAGCCAACGCTGTACTACTCAAAGACCAGCGCCATGTGAATTATAAATTTTATCAATTCCTAACGAATAACATTAAATTCGCAATAAATAATATGCGTGATAAGCACGAGGGGTTGATAGTAAAGCTGTTATTTTTGGATGGTATGAAGTACCTCAAAGCTCAGCAATATTCGGAAAAAGGTTATCGTAAGGACATTCCGCCTATCTCAGCAACTACATTTGCAGATAAACGGCGCAGGGCTATTGTTAACATAGCAAATAGCCTAAAAACAAACCGTACATTGGATTTTGTCACCATAGACTATGGTCGGGGGAGAAACCAAGAAGGAGAAATTGGGCTGAGGATGCCAGAAATAAATTAGACCGTAAGGGCTTAAGCCTTTGCGGTCTTAATTTTAGGTGTCTAAAGTTCTAGACTGAAAATAAAGTAATAATCTTGAGGGTGCTTCATTAAGCTAACGGGCAGTTTAGTTCAACAAGTAATCTTAATTTCGAAAAAAACATATTAAACAGTATTTTACTAATCTCATGAATTTGATTTGTAACAAATTTACTTCTTTTATCGTTGAATAATTAGGATCGAATAAAGAAGGAGGGTTTATTTGAAGAATAAAGTCTTGTTATTCATTATGGCACTAACTCTTATATGTATAGTTGGTTGCACGGGTGTTCAGCCAAAAAATAAGGACCTTGAGGGAGAGGAACCACCAAAGGTTCAAATTCAGATTGATAAACGAATGTACAAAACAAAACTCGGCACATATTGCTGGACAACATCATGTGTAGATTCAGCTGGTCCAGTTGAACTTTTAAAAGGAAAAGAACCGATTCCAGTAAAGCCTGGTGATGTTGTAAAATTCCTTATGAATTATGAGCCCCAACCGAATAAATTTCATGTCGAGCAATTCTATGAAGGAAGACTTACAGAAGTTTTATTGAAAGAAAATAGTTTTCAAGTTCCTACAGAAAAAGGGACATATTTTTATTCGTACGGGGTATGGTGGATGGATGAAGATGTAGAGAACCAATCTCGTGGCGATGCGTTTTATCATTTTTCCTTAAAGGTCACCTAGAGATTAAGATACTAAAGCAACACGATGGTATCATAAGAATAGGCTGCCTGTTGAACTAACGGACAGGATATATGTTAAAATAAGGGTGAATAAAATCAGAGGTGATTTAATGTTCAATCCGAAGATCTTCTTCTATTAGTTGTGTCTAAGGTCATGGCTCCAAATGCCAAAATCTAACCCGGCACAACGGGGATGAAGATGTTTACACGGGAAGAGATTCAATCCTGGGAAGATGACAAACAGCGTAGTCTGGAGATCAATACTAAGCCCAAAGATCCAAGAAAAGAGAAGCTCAAGGATTTCCGTAAAGGAATCAAGAGTGTTCATTACAACAAAGAATGTAAAGTAGCAAGAAAAGATGATTATCGTCTGTATAGAACAAAAATGAAACGACTGATGCGTAGTGAGAAATACGAGCTCCTACACAGTTACAAACGAACAAGTGGTTGGATTACTTGGTAAATGAGGTAGCCCTTGAATGAACTCATCCTATTGTCGAAGTGACTAGCAGTAGGGCAGTTCATGAGGGGCTGCTTTTTTTTCATTGAAGTAACGGGCAGGATAGTTCAATTAGAGTGTCTAATTTAGGTAATGAGTATTATCGATACTGTACATGCTCGGAAACCATTTAATAAAAGTGCAAGATTGTACGATATTAATTTGAATTACTCTAGGAGACAGAGAATATATGCAAAAATCTGCAAAACGTTTGATAGCCAAAATCGTTGGCATCTTTGTACTGCCACCGTTGCTCATCATAGGGTTAATAATTTGGGCAGGAAACATTCTTGATCCTTTACCACCAACCATAAAACACGGTGAATTTCCGTTTGAATTAAAATATGAAATGAACGGAAAAAAATATGACGTAAGTGATACCGTTGTTTGCGATTTTTCTAATATTTCTACGGACGCCGGGGGATTCGGTAAGATTAGACGGTGGAATGAACATTTAAAAAGTGGAACGCGTAGGATCACTATATTGAGTGACAATAATATACGTTCGATCATCAAACCCGATAGAATTGATTCGGAAATTGAGATATATTACAATTACGGATCTGCAACATATTTTATGGGTGATCCAGACGGCTCGGTATCTGAAAAACCACAAATAGAATATATCGAAACTTATAGTGAACGCCCAAATGTGATCGTTATTGATGCTACACCACTCTCTGCCGAACAATTACAAACAAACTTTGGGATTAAAATAATAAACTACAGTGACAGTCCTCCGGTCAGAAATACATTTAAATAATTTAAGGGATACTATAGCACCATTACTGCGAAGAGATTTCATAACACGAATTGAAAATATTGCTGCGCTAACGAGGAACGTTAGTTCAATGGAACAGCGACAGTCTAGGACCTTTTTTCGTCCTTGGCTGTCGCTGTTTCAGTTTCTAGGCTCAGTCCACTACTTTATTTTCTCCTGACAGTAGGGACTGTGTAATCCGTAGTAGGTACGGAGTAGAAAGGATTTACACTTTATTCAGGAACAAATTAAATCTATTCTAGGAGGCAATAAACATGGCACATAGTTACGCTTACTTGGACAACACAGGTATTTTACATCTTCATCCGTTGGAAAGTGAAGCATCAAAGCACGGCAAGTATGTAGGTACAAATCTGGATTACGACGAAAGTGGCTTTCCGGTTATCGGCGGCGAAGGTGTAGTCTATTATGTAGACAAAGACACAGCTTATGTAAATGGCAATGAACATGACGGCAAACAAATTGCTATACCAAGTGGCCTTAAAGCGCTAGCTGGTCAACTTCTGTAATTTTTCCAAAACTAAAACTAAATCGGAGACAGGACTCAGAGGGTAATATAAACCCGGAGCAAGAAGGATGTCCACTAAAGGCCCATTCCGGACATGGCGGATTAGCGGTAACCGCATTTTATAAATTACTGATCACTACAGTAGAGCAGCGTGAAATCGTTGCTCTTTTATTTGTTCGGGAAGCTTTTCCTCAACCTCATCAATCTATAATAACGAGGCAGATGGGAATCTATTTCCTTCTTTTTGCTAAGTTAAATCAGGACAATTTTCTAAATTTGTATGATTAGATGAAATGAATCAATGCAACAAAAATCCCCATCTTTTGGTTATAATGATATATATAATTATTCATTTGGAAGTGGAGGTATGGAACTGGAATAAAAGGATGATATATCAGTTAGCGTATATCGTGTCGGAGAAGAATTTATATGAAAGGGGCTTTCTTTAATGAAATTATATGGGGATACAAGCAACGGGTCCGAAGGTGAAGATGGGCCTAGAGCGCTGTTAAAACGAGTTTTGGAAGTCTATAAGATAACTACAGATACCCTAAGTAAAATTTCTGGAATTGAAGAAGACGTAGTTTTGGGGTATTTAAATGGCAAGAATGATTTTTCTGAATTAGGTAATTCGCATTCTAAACTGAATTTCGATAGTTTGCTTTTTATGCTCGCTAATGGAATCCAAATGATAGACGAAAGTGAGCGAGTAAAGGGCGTTATTGATATTTTGAATCAGCATTGGGGTATTTCATATGAAACCATAGCACTGTATGCCAAGTTGGACACGAATGATGTACAGCAATTTATGAAAGACCCAAAGTCGATCTCAATAGACAAAAAATATAGTTTATCTGTTACAAGTCTTTTCTTACACTATTTGTTTAAACCAACTCTATAATAGAAAAGAAGCTTATAGTCAATGACTGTAAGCTTCTTTATATAATTCAACTAATATTACCAATTATGTGTCCAAGTAATCCCATTTGGGTTAGTATTAATATAAGGGATTCCAAGTAAAGTGCCTGTACCGTCCAAAGAAGCGCGGTACGTATGATTCCTATAACCAGAATAAGCAACTTGACCTGCTAATCCAGATACAATTGCATTCCCATTACTTAATCCAGAAGTCAAATCTGTGATACTCATTATTCCAGTGAAATTATCTATTGGAACCGACGGAGTTATTCTGTAAAAGACATAATTGGCCCCAGCAGTTAAGGAAAGGATTCCCCCAGTGCCAGGGAAATCAACATTGGGATGAACCGTTCCTTCTTTAGGGATTAATGTAAGAGGTATTTCAACAGTTTCTCCTTTAGCCAATTCGATGTCGGAATCACCAACACTGATGGAATATTTTGCATCTTGCTGGTTAGTAGGTGTTGCTTCTTCTGCAAATGCTGTTACGGACACGGATAACAAAAGGGCAAATGTGAGCAAAATAGAAACCAACTTTTTCATTCTTAAAAATCTCCTCTCACTTTTTTGATAGCCGGATAGTTTCCAGCTACCATTAAGAGGATTATACAACTATCAAAATTAAAAAACTCGGGAAATATGTAAAGAAATGTCGATATAATAAATTATTTTTACGTGATTTCAATGATGCGATAATGTTAGATTTAGCACCTAGCACCTTAATAGGTGCTTTTTTATTTGTTCAGGAAACTTTTCCTTAGCTTCAGATACATTATCAAAAGGGGTGAATAATAAGATTATGGGACGAAAGAGAGATCCGAGACGGGACGAAGCATTTGATTTATACAAAGCAAGTTCCGGTAACATACGTCTCACAGATATAGCCTCTCAACTTAGTGTATCTGAAGGTACGGTAAGAGGATGGAAGGCTAAAGATAAGTGGGAGAGTTTTATTTCTGGAGAAGCAAAACATACGGAGCGTTCCGATGGGAATGAAACTGATCAAAAAAAGGAACCTCCAAACGAAGATGAAGAACCAACATCATACCCTGACGAGCATTTTCTCAAAGCTCTCCAAATTGTAGCCGAGGCCAAACAAGCCTCGGTTTCTTTATTGCAGCGAAGAATGAGGATAGGTTATAGCAGAGCAGCTCGACTAATTGATGAAATGGAGCGGCGTAAATTCATCGGTACATATCAAGGTGATAAGCCAAGAGAGGTATATGCTACCCCGCTTACAGTTGATGGGCTCTCTAAAGAGCTAAAAGTCGCTGCTCCAGAAATACGGAACGTTCCGAAAAAAATACCGGAACGCTCTAATGATATGGAGCGTTCCAAAACAAAAAAGAACGTTCCAGTAAACGAGGAGAAGCCGGAGCCGGAAATTCCAGACGAAGAGGGGTTAACGCCGAAACAGCGGATCTTCATAATGGAATACCTCAGAGATTTCAATGCGACAAGGTCGGCAATGGCTGCTGGATATAGTAAGAAAACAGCATATTCAATTGGATGGGAATTATTGAGGAAACCTGAAATTAAGGCTGCGATACAGAATTACAACGAATCCCTGATGGATGGGGTTGGTTTAAATGCTCAGCGCGTTCTAATGGAGTACATGAAAATTGCTTTTGCAGACATTACAGATTACGTGGAATTTGGTCAAAAGGAAGAAGACGTCCTTGGATTAGAAGGAGAACCAGTCTTTGATTCTGAGACTGGAGAAACGAAGAAGTACAGATATAATTATGTCTCTTTTAAAAACAGTGATGAGATTGATGGAACTCTGGTTTCAGAAGTCAAGCAGGGTAAGGACGGAGTGAGTGTAAAGCTACACGACAAAACCAAGGCATTGGACGTGCTAACTAAATACATGGATCTTCTTCCAGACAAACATAAACGGATGGTTGAAGACGAGAAACTTAAGATGCAACGTGAGAAACTTGAGCTTGAAAGAGCAAAGGTCACGGGAGAAGGCAATACAGAAGACGATCTAATTGACGATTGGGTAGAGGCGGTGGTAGGTGATGAAGACGAAGGACTCGCCGGAGACGAAACGGAGGCTTCAAGCATTCAAGAAACGGATTCCTGAGTATCGCAAGAATCCCACATTGTTCTGCCAAGAGATGCTTAAATTCTTTCCTGACGATTGGCAGGCAAGCACTCTTATAGATTTAGCAAATAATCCTCGTGTTTCAGTTCGTTCAGGTCAGGGTGTAGGGAAAACCGGACTGGAAGCTGCAACAGCTCTTTGGTTTCTGTCCTGCTTCCCTTATCCAAAAGTGATCTGTACAGCTCCTACAAGACAGCAGCTACATGACGTGTTATGGGCTGAGATTAATAAATGGCAATCTAAAAGTCCAGTGCTGAAACGAATCCTTAAGTGGACAAAGACCAAAATATACATGAAGAATTATGAGGAACGATGGTTCGCTACAGCTCGGACAGCTACTAAGCCTGAGAATATGCAGGGTTTCCATGAGGACTACATGCTATTCATTGTGGATGAAGCTTCAGGCGTTGCCGATCCAATCATGGAGGCCATCTTAGGTACGTTGTCGGGTGAGTTCAATAAAATGTTGATGTGCGGCAACCCGACAAAAACGTCGGGTGTTTTTTATGATTCGCACAATAAGGATAGAGCAGACTACAAAACACGTAAGGTATCCTGTCTAGACAGCCCAAGAACAAGCAAGGATAATATCGCTATGCTCAAGCGTAAGTATGGTGAAGGCAGCGATGTATGGAGAGTCCGGGTTGAAGGTGAATTTCCTCGTGGAGAATCGGATACATTTATTTCTTTAGAAGTGGCTGAATTTGCAGCTAAAGAAGTAAAGGTGGAACCCACTGGAGACATGCTAACTATAGGTGTGGACGTTGCGCGGTTTGGTGATGATGAGACCTCAATGTTTGCTGGAATAGGGCCAAGAGTTGTAGGAGAACACCATCATTTCAAGAAAGATACAATGGTTACTGCGGGATGGGTGATTAACCTGGCTAAAGAGTTGCATGGTGTTCATCCATATTTGAACCGAATTAGAATAAGAGTCGATGATAGCGGCGTTGGCGGAGGAGTAACGGATCGACTAAATGAAATCGTAGTTGAAGAAGGGCTACCGTATGAAATCATACCAATTAACAATGGCTCTTCTTCTTTAGATGAGCACTATGGAAACCTTGTTACAGAAATGTGGGCATCTATTAAGGAACAATTAGAACAGAATATGAGCAATTTCATAAATGGAGATGCGAGTGTTCTACAATTGCCTGATGATGATGTTCTGATAACCCAACTTACATCACGTAAATGGAACATGACCAGCAAGGGTAAGATGCTGCTTGAAAGTAAGAAGGATATGAAAAAGCGTGGGCTCAAGTCACCAGACAGAGCTGACGCTTTTGTTTTGACATTCGGAGAATATTTAACAGAACCAGATACACACATTATGCTTCCTTCAATAGGTAGTGTGGCAGTAAAAAGATAATGTGGTAGAGCGGTTTTATAAGATGAAAGATAGCGGTTGCACAGGCGTATTCATATAGAGAGCAACAGTCCACTAGTGCGATCAGCAAGCAGATGGAGAACAGCGCCGTGTACAATGTAGATAAGTAAGCAGAGCTTGAGGTAAAGGATTGTTGAAACTGGCATGACTAAGCTTTCTAGTATGCAAAGGTAAGCTATTCAGGCAATGAGAGTGAATTTGACTACATCAATTGTGGAGAAATGGGAATTAGTGAAAACTCACTTAAACGGATTAAGGCTGACGCAATCGCCATATTGGCAAGAGGTTTGAATGTTATTGAGTCCACAGCTGAAAGAGGAAATGGCATAATGTGACAATTATCTGCTTTTTTTATTAAAAATTATGAGACTTTATAATTATGGACAAATATCATTAAATTTCTAATAATTAAAATAGTTACATTACATCATTTTACAAAAAAACATAGATGGAGGATTATGCGAATGATTTACATGAAAAAATTAGTGTGTTCGATTTTGTTAGCGGCTCTGGTTCTAGTTTTTCCTACTTACTCTTTTGCAGAGACGACACAATCTGAAGGAGAGCTGAACTCAGTTGCTTCATCATCAGAACAACGTGTTACAGTCAATATTCCATTAGAAGTCACTGATAACTCTGTAAGTAATGCAGTTTATGGAGACTTTTCTACTCAAAAAACTAAAGTTGTGTATGCAACATTAGATTTCTGGGTTGATGTGGACGGAAGTACTGCCTTGGGTAATTGGACTATTACAATGGATGATAAAAAAAATAAAATAACTCGTGTTAATATTTCTTTAGTATGGTCTAATGGGCAAAAGGATACCTTTAATTATCCAACAAATGGAGTTCCTACACATGTATCAAATCAAGGAGAAACAGTATACAGCAACCCAGGACTCCATTCAGCAAAACTTTATGGCGGTGTTTCTGTAACTGGAGCTACTGGGTTTAATTTGCCAGCTAATGGAGCTAAAGTGACTTTTACAACTAAATAACCTAAAAAGAGAACACAATTACTCTTCAATCCTTGTGTTCTCTTTTTTGTCTTAGTACTAAGTATTTGTTATGGTGATATATATAGGAGGAATGAAGATGAAACTATTTGAAGAGATTTTAAATAATCAGGAAGAAGTAACTATCGAAATTAGAAACAAAACTACTATTCTTGATAGACCTAGCATAAAAAAAATAAAAACAAATGAGAGTATAGAAGAGAAACTATCAGTATTGGCTCAATTTTTTCTTTTACCATTCGAAACAGGCGATTCAAATGCTGTTTTACATATTCCAGTTTTTGATAAAGACACTAGAGAGCAAATATTACAAGAGATTGGGTCGCATTTTGAAGAGTGTAAAATTGTTGAGTATAAGGATCATGCTCAAATTATGCTTAGTAAATTAAGGGCAATTTCGAAAGGTCTTATTGAAAGGTTGATCGACTCTGGAGAAATAAATCAAATTGCATATAGTTTGTACAAAAAAAAATCTGTGAGTATTGATTATTCAGAAGAGAAAGAATACAAAGTCAATATTGAGTTGATACAGAGGTCATCTGAAAGATCAATCATTGAGTTGTGGACATTCTTAAACAATACCTTTATAAGAGAGGCTGGAGAATTAATTTTAATGCCACACCAATGGTATTTAGGTGAAGCATTTAAGGATTATTTAGCAGTAAGGTGTTTTGCTAGCGTATGTAAATCAATGAGAGTAACTGTAAATCCTATTGATAAAGCAATTAAGTATATATCCATTAGTTAGAGTCCCTATAACAATGACCGTTTTTGATTGGAATTTGACCGATGTATGACCCGCCACTGAACTTTTTATGTGGTAAATTTGTATCATGGATAATCAAATAAGGAATGCACTATAGCTTTCTGCCTCGGTGATTAGGTCGGCAATGAGCCGGCCTTTTTACATAGCCCGCGCAGCGACAAGGTAACGTTAACCATTGGAAACATTCTGGTCGGACCCCTTGCGCGGTTCAATTCCGTAGCGTGCTTTCCTTCTACCTATTAATTCCAATCACTTTATTGACGATATATACAGAATAAGGGGGAAGTATTAATGGCTAGAAGACGGAGAAGAAAACAGAAAAATTCTATTGAAGAGGCTATTGCAGGGATTGCGCTAATAGCCCCGTTTTTCTTTATCTACTCAGTTACGGGTTCAATCGGTGCCTCTGTTTTTGCATCTTTTGTAGCAGTAGCAATGGTCATAGCATTTATCTTTTATCGTCAAATGGCTGCTGCAACAAGACTACGTAATTCTGGGATTGCTGAAATTGATAAAATGGATGGTCGTCAATTCGAGAAATATTTAGGACTTTTGTTCAGTGCTCAAGGATACAAAGCTGAGGTTACACAAGCTGCTGGAGATTACGGTGCTGATTTGGTTCTTACAAAAAGCGGTCAGCGTATCGTAGTTCAGGCGAAACGGTACAGTAAAAATGTTGGGCTTAAAGCAGTTCAGGAGGTTTACGGTGCGGTAGCTCATTATCGTGCATCTTCAGCATGGGTTGTGACAAATAGCGATTACACTGAGCAAGCATACAAACTGGCAAGGTCCAATAACGTTCGCTTGATTAACCGAGAGCAGCTTATTGAAATGATTCTGCAGGTTAAACAAAAGAATTCTGTAACCAGGAAAGCAGGATAAAAAGCGAGAAAGGGAGTGGATATATAATTTTGGAATTAGACAAAAACTAGGGAGGAATATTTTTAATGTTTTTGAAGGTGCAAATGTAGATATGTGGGGTGCTGTAGGAGGAAACAAATTATTAATATTTATTTTAGCCTCATTCTTATGGTGTGTAGTATGCATCCCCATAAAAAAAATACTTGGAAAAAGATTAACTGGAATCCTAGCAAGTGTAGGTGTTCTGGTTATTTTTATATTATTGGGCTAAATTGTTTCTCAATTAAAGGAGCAACCTTCGGGGCAATGTCATTAAGATAAGACGCAGGTTCTAAATCAGGAACAAGAGCAGGTTATCGAAAAGATAGCCGCTCTTTTTTTGCATGAAAAAGAAAAAAAAGACTTGACAAGAAGATGGTCATATGTGGCGAAGCCCCTTGAAAAAACGAGGAGGTTACGCCAATGGATGAGTACGCAAATTCCCTAAAAGAAACGCTGACATCCCTCATACGAGAAATGTCAGCCGCACCAGCACCTTATGTCAAAAACCCTGAAAAAGATTTTACCCGAAAGAAAAAGCTGCCCTTTGAAACGGTTATGCAACTCCTGATCTCCATGGGGGGGAACAGCCTATATAAGGAACTCTTGGAATCACAAGATACACTCTCATGTAAATAATGAGTAAAAATCATCGTGTTGAAGCACATCGGCTAATTTCTACCTGGCCGCTAGTTTGTGGCTATATATCCTTAGCTACGATAGTAACGCCGGACGAAAAAGTAGGTGCGTAGGTTGCGTTCTCTACGACGCTCCCGACTACCTTAACAGATGCCGTTCTGCCGCCCGCGCAATTTACTAACCTCTGCCCTCCGGTACCCTTGAACGTCACACCCATCATAATAAGGTTGGTGTTGCTGTAAGTCATACCCGCGGTGCTTATATTATTAAGTACGATTGATGTATTCGTTATCTCGCTATTTACAAGCTTTATTGTGTCGACGGGAGTAGTAGCTGTGATTAATCGGGGGATGTCAGTCTGCATGTGTATATTTTCCAAAATGATGTTCTTCTGAATGGGCGGTGTTGCATTTGGGTAGTAACTACGGGAGTAGTTGTCCTTGTCAAGGTGGAGACTAACTGCGACGGGTCTGTTTTTCTGTAGGTAGATGTTTTTCAGGTGTACATTTCTACAACCTGCCGTATAGGTAACATCGTCCTGTATCATCACCCATTTAATATTACCGTCGAGAGTGACCGTCCCGTTTACGTGTGTAGGTGCCGTCATTGATGTGTACTTAGTGCCGTCGGGATTCGCGACTACTCGGTACAATCGCCCATTACTTACCACCGTGTCTGACTTTTGTAGCTCCATGCCGGAAAACCAATCAACCCAAGCGCCGGCGAGGACACGTAAGAAGTATCCAGTCGTAGATGCAGCGGCTAAATCGTAGCAATTTTCTATTAAGCCATTCTCGATCCAACCAAGCTGTGGATTTCCTGTATCGTAGTCATGCCCGTTTAACGCTATAGGATCATCGTACGTTTTAAATTTTCCATCACGGACTACGAAATTACTGCCTCTACCAAAGTGTACCGCGTCCTTGCCTCCCTCTACTCGTATCTTGTCTATGATTACATCCTCGAAGGTGCATATCTGTACGCAATAACTATAGGATAGGAGGTCGAGACATTCGAAGTTTTCGATTGAGAGATTTTTAACATAGAAAAAAGAGATTTGACCTCTCAACCCCGTAATTAAGTCTGAGCCCGCAGTGGATTCTTTACCGTTGCATATTAGCTTTAAACCTCTTATTACGATGTTTTTGTTGTAACTACGAGTAAATGCACCCTTATTGACGAGTACGTACCCGTTTGATGTGGTGCGCCTTAAAAAGACACCTGGACCAAAATTTAGAGTGACGTTGTCCCCGATCTTTATCGCTCTGTCGATATCGTAGATGCCTGGCTGTTCTACCCTTATCATGCCTCCCGCATCAACGGCCCTTTGTAGTGCAACCGCGTTAGTTGCCGCGTCATTACTTGGCATAAATCCAAATTTAAGTGCGCTAGGTATAAATATAGGTTCTGTCGTAGTTGTGACGTCTACGGCGTAGACTTGATAAGATGTTTTGCTTGTATCGGCAACTACAATTCTTACAAAGTAAACGTCATCATCGACCGTGTAATAATTAATATCAAACGCAGCTTGCCGTAGCATCTGCTTCGCCGCGTTGTATAAATTAACCCTGTACATAATTGTGTTATTTTCTAGCCTGAGTCTCTTCACCTTCGACACGTCGATGTATCCGGATCTATAACTATTCGTAACACTCGTCTCCATACCAGCGCTGGTCAGTCCACCTATTGCCCAATTGGAAGGTATCGGGGTGGTAATCTCCTCAGCTACCTTAGTGGTAGTTTGACCTATTATCTCGCCTACTTTAGCGTCTGCTTTCCTCGCAATCGTTCGGGCCACCGTGTCTTTTATCGTCATTTAGCCAACACTCCTATTAGATACCCGGACGTAACCGCTAAACGGATATCTTGCAATTAGTTCAGTTGAAGCATACTCACGTGTTTTTGCCATAATATTTAACCTCCAAAGTTTTTTTGTTTCACTCGAGTTGAGAACTGCGCGCTTTAATTGCTCTTCATTTATAGGGTAATTAACATGGTTATTTAACAACCTAAACGAAGAATCTTTTATATAATCTTCTGTTGTCTTGCATTCATAGAGACAGTGCAGGAAAAAATCCGGCTGCCGAAGATTAAAGTAACATGTTAAAAGTGTTGAATGATGGATCGGCTCTTAGTTGGACAGAAAATATAAGGGCTAGTAGAACGAGCAGATAAGAAGAAGGGACGGAAAAAGTGCCCTCATAGGAGTTGTTCAGTTTTGTGTTGACAATCCAGAGTTAAGAATTACATATTGAAGTGCACTTATTGAATAGTACCTATTGAACAATTTTATTATCACCACAGGCTAAAAAAATGATTTGAAGACAAAAAAAGAAACCCCCAAGGGATCAATGTCATTAAGATAAGCTCAAAGACAATTCCGGGAATAAAAATGAAATCCGAAACGGCATGGGAAAAGCCCCGTGCCGTTTGTTTTTTGTGCAAGCAAGGAAAAAAGCGTACAGCAAACAAAGCGGATAGAGTATCCGCTTAAAAAAATGTTCATGTGAACCGAATTATGCTACTCTGTAGACGAGGCTAACAGCTGATTTCCAGCGGATTTTGCGTGTATTCCTCTGCCCTGAGCGAATGGGTCGAATCGGCAAAATGTTTTTGCGAATCAGCGCTTCAACATCGGGCGAGGGTTCATCGTGCCGAGAGCGCAGGAAATATCTACAAACGTGAACGGCAACCGTAAAGTTGACTTGGTAGGGATGCCGTGTATCCATTTGGGAAATGACGACGTGCAAGGTCATCATTTCAGTGAAATTGTACATGATCATTCTTGCGAATATCTCTTGGATGATGGACTCTTGCTTCTTTGCATGAAAATTCGTCAGACCGACGGTGTATTTTAATGCCCTGAAAGAGGTCTCAATCCCCCATCGCATGTTATAAATGGACTTGATTTCATCGGGTGGGAAATCAGCGGTAGAAAGACTCGTAATAACGGTTTCATAAGTGCCATTAGGCAGGATGAAACGAACAACCCGAAAGGAAATCGGATAAAACAAGTTCTCCTGCAGATCCAAAAAATCAAAGGTAGACGTGGAAGGGACGAACTTGTACATCTCAGGATGAGCCTTGACCTCTTTGGTTTGTTTTTTTGTGAGTGTCAGATGAATGTCCCAATCAAACTCTCCGCTAGAGGGCACACGCAAGCCCGAAAGAATACCATTGGAATCCAAATCCTTTACCCGTATGACATAGTTCCACCCTTTGCGTTCAATATGCGCGAAATTGTTGTAACTTTCATACCCTCGATCGGCAATAACAATGGTTTTGGTTTGATCGGGGAACGGTCAACCATAGCAGCCAACGCCCTTCCCTCGTTGCAAAACCTTCGTGGCTGAACAATGGCATCCACGTAAAGTCTATTGCACAAGTCATAGGCTGCGTTCAAATGCAGAAGGTTATAGCCTTTCGTGTTCGGTTGACTTTGAAAATAGGTTTCCGTGTCCGCAGAGTCCGTTGCGATATGCAAATCCGAACCGTCAACAGCAAGTAAACGATACCCCCGGTAGTCCTTGATATCCGTATATGATTGCGTAAATTGGTGAAACAAGAATTCCACAGCAGACGGCAGGATTTTATTCCTCTGTTGGACAAAAGCAGAAGTGGTCGCGGTATTTACGTCATAACCTTGTGATTCCAAGAGTTCCTTATATAGGCTGTTCCCCCCCATGGAGATCAGGAGTTGCATAACCGTTTCAAAGGGCAGCTTTTTCTTTCGGGTAAAATCTTTTTCAGGGTTTTTGACATAAGGTGCTGGTGCGGCTGACATTTCTCGTATGAGGGATGTCAGCGTTTCTTTTAGGGAATTTGCGTACTCATCCATTGGCGTAACCTCCTCGTTTTTCAAGGGGCTTCGCCACATATGACCATCTTCTTGTCAAGTCTTTTTTTTCTTTTTCATGCAAAAAAAGAGCGGCTATCTTTTCGATAACCTGCTCTTGTTCCTGATTTAGAACCTGCGTCTTATCTTAATGACATTGACCTTCGGGGGGCTCTTTTTTTAATCTTGTAGGACAGAATGTATGTCTTAAACTTTACTCCTGTTTATGAACGGAATGATGAAGGAGTTCAGAAGAGGCGTGCACGTGTTTCGTGATCATGTTAACTGGTATACGAATATGGGAGGATAAACAAACAAGTCGGACTGACGTCTTTCTTTTAATATTTGTTCAAGAAAAATCCTATTATGGATTAAAAAGTAGTGACATCATCGATTAATCTTGTAATAATAGGTAAGTGATTCTATATACCTAAAATATTAGGTATATAGTCTTGGTTTAACATTACATACATGAGAGGACAAAAAAGATGAAGAAGTGGGTTAATGTTTTAACGGCAGGAATTTTAGTGACCTCCTTATGGGCTAGCCCCATATTGGCGGCTGACAGTTCGCACCATGTAGCAAAGAAGGGCAGTTCTACTGAATCTCAACCTTATGTGGATATGGCGAACCATTGGGCAACGGACAACGTTGCAAAATGGAGCAATCGAGGAGTGGTTTCAGGTGTTGCGAACGCACGCTTTGAGCCAAATCGTCCGATTACAAGAAGTGAATGGGCTGCTTTGTTAAATCGTGCATTTCAAATACAGCCAGGACAATTAGCATCTTTTACCGATGTAGATAAAGACGATTGGTTTGCCCCAACCGTTACGGATGCAGTTTATGCTGGATATATGAAAGGATTCGAAGATGGCAGCTTTCGCCCTACGCAAGTATTAAGTAGAGAAGAGGCGGCAGTGACCATAAACCAATTGCTTCAAATCCCTTCTTCTGATTCAAATAAAACCTTTAAAGATAGCACATCTCTACACAATTGGTCCCAAAAGGCCGTTAATGCTGTAGTGGCAGCTGGTATTATTGAAGGTTATCAGAACGGTACCTTTCAGCCTCAAAAACCGTTGACTCGTGCTGAGGCGGTCACGATTCTGGATCGTGCTGTGAATCATTCTGGTGCTTGGTATGGAGAATCAGGAACATATGGACCTTCAACTGGACTCGCCAAGCAGTCAGGCAATGTTGTCATCAACACAACGGGTGTAACGCTTCAAAATACGGAAATTGCGGGTGATTTAATTATCGGGAAAGCCGTTGGGAACGGCGATGTATTCTTGAAGAATGTCAAAGTCCACGGTCAAACCTACGTTTACGGCGGTGGAGAGCATAGCGTTCATCTGAACAATTCTGTGCTGGTTAGCATCATTGTAAACAAAGTGGATGGAACTGTTCGTTTGGTGGCAGAAGGAGCAACGTCCATCAGCGAAGTAAAAATCAAGACGGGCGCAGCCCTCGATGTCTCACAAGGAGCAAGTGTTGATCGAGTTACTCTAACAAATGAGCTCCCCGCAAAATCTAATGTGAGCCTTACAGGTTATTTTCACACTGTGAATGTAGAAGCATTCGCTATTAATGTAAATATCCCAAATGGACAGATTGATACATTAAACGTAGCTGATAACGCTACGGGTACAACCATAGATACAGCAAAAGAGTCTTCTATTCTCTCGTTAGTTCTTAATGCTGCTGCCAAAGTAATAGGATTAGGTTCTGTTGATAAAGCCGTAGTTAATGCTGAAAATGTTTCTTTTCAAACAAAACCTAAATCTCTGACAAATGGCGACAAGGTAAGTAGTGATGTTAAAGTCACAATAGGTGATTCGGCAAAAACTTTGGGATTACAGGGGACAACAACATCAGGTGGCGGTGGGGGTTCTTCTAGTAACTCTAATGAATCCGATAATTCCAAAAAAGATGATCATAAAAAAAGTGACGACAAGAAAGATGATACACCTCAAGCACCGGGGCATAATGGGGACGCTAACATTTCTGTTTCTAAAAAAATAGTGACGGTCGGAGAGTCCGTTTATTTTACTAGCTCTTATGATGGTACTGCTTACTTTTCAAGTGATTTAATAGATTTCGGTAATCTTCAATCTCTTGAATTAGGTGTCGAAAGTGGTGAGGTACTTAAAATGGAGGTTCCGGCCAATAAAACTGTCAGTTTCTCGACATATGATATTAACCATTGGGATTATCCTAACAACTTTGAATTTGATCTGACGATTTATGACAAAAATGGTGCCTATCGTAGCAAGGAAATAACCGTTATTGATGAGAGCGAGCCTCTTGTTGGGTCACCGATATATGCTCAATATTCTGAAAGAAAGGATAGACTTGATCAATTCTCTATTGATTATAATCGCTTATTACAGCTTGCGGACGGGAAGACAACAGAAGATATCGTTCAGTGGTCTGTTGGTGACAGTCCTTTTACGCCTTTCACAAAGGAAAATGGGACTGTAAGAGTTGAGGACAATAAAGTCTTTATATTGCCTAAACATTTGGAGGATCGGTTGGTTTATAAATTCCGTTTAGTCACAGACTCTGTGGTTACATCAAATGGTGAATTCAATAAAGAATTTCAGACTTGGGGAGATAGAAGAACGGTCAGAATTACAATGATTCAACCTATCGGGGATATTCTAAAGGTGAAAAAAGGAGACGCTCTTACATTCTCTCTTTCAGATGTTTCAGATGTGTATCTGCTAAATACATTTGTTTTGGGAAGCCAAAGTAACTACGACGATTTGGTTGCAGAAAACTGGGGTAAAAAGATAATTGTTACGGATGATGAAGTGAATAAACCAGTTACTATCTCTACAGGCGATTTGCCGTCAGGAAAGTATCAACTTCTTGTTTGGCATGGACAAGATTTGGAGCTGGAAATTATAGAATAAAACTGAATATAACGTTATTATAAGTGGTCAGGAAACTTTTCCTGACCACGTTTTTGTTCCAAATATTCCGTCTTGAAAAGAGGATTTATGGTATGCATAACGCGATCCCCTCGAAAATCAGTAGTAAATCCGAATAATGCAGATGTTATTCTGAATTCATAGAAGTTTGTAACGAAAGGCGGTGAAAACTTGAAATGGTACCATAAAGCTGTATATTCACTTGCTAATGCTGTTCTTCCAATAGCGGTAAAGCAACAGATGATGGGGGTGGGCAGAGCAACAGTACCTAATAATGCTAACCCATGGGGCATATTCAACTGGCTACCGAAGAAACATCAGCAGGCTCATAATATTGATCTTACCAAATTGCAGAGCTACACGGCAGAGGAATTGCTTGAGCTATTGATATCTGTTCATCCAGACGTATCCTATGCCTTGTACACATACTTACGTATGGGAGATACCGAATTAACGTTTAGTGCAAAGAAGCCAAACGGAAATGCAGATAAGAGTGGACAACGGGTGCTGGACGATCTTAAGACCATGCTTAATACACCGTTACCTTCGCCGGGATATCAGCATGGACGGTCATTGAATAAACTGGACACGATTCAGCGGATGATGATGATGGTTCGTGGTGCTTGTGCCGGGGAAGTAGTACTGAATGAGCGATGTAACGATGTAATTGATATCGTTCCAGTTGACCCGGCTCTAATATGGTTTCGCAGGGAACCAGGCACTAATCGGCTTACGCCGTGGCAATATGTTAAGAATCCACAAAGGAATTCGAACGAAGAGTGGTTTGGTAATTACAAAAAGATTGACACGCCAACTTTTATTTATGAAGAGTTTGATCCTATGGTTGACGATCCTTATGGACGAACGCCCATGCTTCCAGTGCTGCAAGTAGTATTCTTTCATCTTCAAGTGCTGGCTGATCTAAAAGCAGTCGTGCATAACCAAGGGTATCCACGGCTTGATATCTCCATGCTGGAAGAAATCATGCTGAAGAATATGCCGAACAACTTGAAAAGTAATCCCGATGGTCAACAGAAATGGCTCAAAGAGCGAATGGAAGAGATGATAAACCATTTCAACTCACTCAATCCAGACGATGCCCTTGTCCACTGGGATAGCGTAAAAGTCGAATATCTTAAAGGCGGTAATTCAGGGCCGATGATTGATATTAAAAAGCTCATCGATATTATTGATACCCAAATGGCGACTTCACTCAAGACGCTGCTCACCATCCTTTCCAGGCATCAAGGATCAACCGAAACATACAGTTCGATTGACACTCAAATATATATCAAAAATGTAGAGTCCGCGCGGAGCGTAACCAAACGTTTCTGGCAGCGGGCTTTTTCGTTGTCTGCAAGAGTAAAGGGGACTCAAACAAAAGTTGAAGCTGACTATCTCCCCATTGATCTACGCTCTGAGAATGAGATTGAACGTGACCGCCGTTCAAAGATCGATAACTACATCACAGCGGAGAAGAATTTCTACATCACACCGTTGGAAGCTGCTGAGGAAATACGTTGGACTCTTGGTATTAATGCCAAAGTTCCTGCTGAACTGCTTCCGTTGCTTGTGAAAAAGCTGGAAACTGACTCAAATGAAGAACAGACTCCACTAGAAGGAGGTGAATAAAGCATTATGGGAAAACCTACATCGGACCAATTGACAAAGATCAATCAAAAAGCACTGGTCCCGTTGACTGATGAACAAGCTCATGTGTTTCAAGCGAGAATCATTGGAACCAAGCGTATTGATAAGTACAAAATGAAGATTACTCCAAACTTCCTACGCAAAATGGCAGATCAAGTTAAAGAGGGAGTTGCCTTGCTAGTTGACCATCCGTGGCAGAAGTGGGAAGCCTTATCTTTCCCGTATGGCAGAACTTTTGACAGCCGAATTATCGAAGAGGGAGGGGAACTGGAACTTTACGGTGATCATTACATGGTAAAAGGGCTAGAAGCTAATGGGATCTCAACGGATCAACTGGCTACCGGTATTGATTCAGGAACTATATTTGACACATCGGCAGGATTTGTAACAACGAAACATATTTGTGGTATCTGTGGTGGTAATTACTACGGACCTTCGGCATGCTCGCATATACGTGGACAAACGTATGACGACAAAGAATGTCTTGTTCTAGCCGATGACGGTTACATCATGGAGAACTCTATTGTATTTGATGGAGGTTATGAGGGAGCTGGAATTACTCGCGAATCCCTCTCGATGAAACAACATAGTGGAGGCGAGCAGCCGAAGCAAACTGAATATGAACCACTACCTTTAGATGCGAAGTCGCTTGATGGCGATGGACGTGTCTTTTATTTTTTCAGCAACAAAGGCGGCATGTCTGCTTTTGTATCTAAACAGCATCAAACAAAAGAACAGGCCGAGACACTGGCCCAAGGAGATGACACTATGAATGAAGAACAAAAAGCTGCTTTGGCAGCAGCGCAAACCCAAGCAACTGCACTGGCAGCGGCTAATGGCATGCTTGGACAAGTACGGACTGCATTGGGCGTTGAGAGTGACGCAGAAATCCCAGCGAAGCTTACGGCGCTGAGTGTTCAAGCTACTGATGGAGCAATGTACAAGGTGAAGGTCACTGAACAAGCATGTGGAGCTGGTGTCCGCGCTCTTGGTGAAGCCTTTAATGTAGAGGCGATGAAAACAGCACTGTCTCATCTGCCGGTGTCTGAAATTGAAAAGATCGGTGCAACGTATGAGGCACAGGCACAAGCTGCTTTGGGTGGCGGTGGTCGCCATACACAAGGTGACGATGTAAACCTTCCTGAGGGAGCACTGAATGGAACACCACCAACCAACTCACAAAATGATGGTGGCGAGAAAACGACAGAACAACTTAAAGCATTAGCTCGTGAAGAAGCTCGGGCGGCACTTAAGAATACAGGCAGGGGTAATCTGCTGAAGGAGGATAAATAATTATGATGCAATCTCAGTATAATGGCGCTCCTGGTCCCGGTCAGGTTATTACTCAAGAGTTTACGGAGGTTCTAGCGTCTACAGACCTTCAGGCTAAACTACCGGGAGGGATCTTGCTGAAACAAGGGCAAGGAATCCTGAAAAAAGGGACGATTATAGGCAAGATCACAGCAGCAGGAGCGGATAAGGATAAAGCGGTAGCTTATAGTTCCGCAGCAACCAACGGCTCTGAAGTGGCACTGTGTATCCTTGATAATGATCATGACACAACACTTTCTGATATTGGGGCATCTGCGTGGATTGCAGGTATTTTTGATTCATCCAAATTGACTGGCTTAGATGCAGCAGCTAAAACAGCGCTGAAGCTTTGCTACTTTGTATAAGGGGGAAAACATAAATGGCAAACGTACTTGATCCATATTTCCTTACGGAAGTCGTACAGAACATTCGGACGGATATTAACAGTTTTCGCGGGGCTCAATTGCTGACCAATGGCGTTGACTTTAAACCTGAACTTGGACTCACCATCGAATATGACATTACCTATGACGACACGGGGATGACGCCTGCTACCGGTCTGAATGATCCTTCGCCAATTCATACGGCACCCGTAGTGAAACATATGAACTTCACGAACCAAGAATGGAGAGAAAAGTCCATCATTGATCGTGAAAAGATTGCCACGTTGAGAAAGCCAGGTAACAATTTACAACAACAATGGGCAGAGGAGTACATGGTAGATCAACTGGTCAACTTGAATATGCGGCTTGAGACACGTTTTGAGTGGATGCGTTGGCAGTCTCTGACCGGCAACCTTATCGTTCCAGCCACAGCAAACAAACCTGCCAGAACGATTGATTATGGCGTCCCTGCTACTAACAAGCCAACGGCAGATGTGCTCTGGAGCAATACGACAACCGCTGATCCGCTGAAAAACTTGGATGAGTGGCTCCTTCTATTCCGGGGAAGTGGTGCAAGAGGGGTTAATTCTGGCCAATAAAAAGGTAGACAGCTACATGAAGCAAAATGAGAAAATTCGCGAATTGATCAGATACACATATGGCAAGGATGTTGTAACTGATGGCTCACTTTCTGAAATTGTCAGCCAAAATTTGAGCGGGCTTCAGTATGAAGTTTACGATGGTGGCTACATTGACGATACCGGAACGTTCCATCCTTTCATTCCTGACAATGCCGTAATTATCATCGGTCAAGGCATGACAGGCTCCATTATGGATCTTGTTACAAGCCCAAATAACTATGAGGATATTTTTACAGGCCATACTGGGAAATTTGCTCTCACCAAACTGATTCAAGGTGACCCTGATCAATGGCAAGTCATCAATGGTGCGACTGTGCTGCCGCGGCTGAAATACGTCAACTGGCATATCTTCGCTACAGTGGCGTAAGGGGGAGAACTCAATTTATGACAACTGTAAAAGTATTGGTTGATGCTGTTGGACAATACAATGCCGGGGACATCGTAACAGATGCCCCTGACGGTCTTGTAGATATCGCAAAGAAAGAAATTCGTAATGCGGCAACCGGACAATTGCTTGCGGAAATTGTAGATGGTAACGAGGCTGTTGATGGTTCTCCTTCAGAACGGGAGTTGCAACTTCAGGCCGAATTAGAAGAGTCCAAAGCGCGAGAGACAGAATTGCTTGAGCAAATTGATATTCTTCAGTCCGATGGTGAGTTGAAAGAATTGAAAGCTTCAGCTAAGGAATTAAAAATACCCGGATACACCAAAATGAGTATTGAAGAATTGAAACAGGCTATCAGTGCTGCTGGCGGTGCAGCAGATGGCAAATAAGATACTCATTACAGAAACATATCATGAGGAAATTAGAGGACGTCTAGGCGTTGGTGAGGATGTAATATCCGATGCTGACATAGACGCTCTTTCTGTTTTGCCCATTGGAGAATCGAGGATTGTAAAAGCCGTTCCTGATTATGCTGAGTTAACTGGTGATGATCAAACTTATGTGTATGCAGCAGCCGTTTGTATGGTTGCTGCCATACTGGCCCCTTCCATGACAGCGAGAATCAAGAAGTCTAAAAAGGACTTTGACTTCTCTTTTGAAAATCAGGTTGTTGATTGGAAAAAGTACGCTGTTCAGCTTGTTGATGAAGCCTATGAGTTTATCGAGTCCATATCAACAGTGCAGCATGGGACAGATGTTCCGGTATTCGGTGTAGCTGGGCCGACCCGGGCGAGAGAAAGGCGGCGTCACTAATGTTTAAAGACTTCGTTCATAGGTATTCACCTTGTACTGTCAATGGTGAGCCCGATGTCGTTATATTGTCTAGGGAAACGAAAGCCACAACGGTTATCGGAAAAGAGTATATGTACAATGGTTTGTTTTCTTCGAAATCATCTGTAAAGCCGGGGGATATAGTTCAGAACGAATCGTCTTATTTGGTACAGACTCTACGTACAACAACTGAGAAGGACAAGTACTGTTCTTTGATTAAAACGAACGCTTTAATTGAGGTTCAGAGATACCAGCAAGCTTATGATGCTAACGATAACCCTATAGGTGATCCTGACTTTGTATCTGTTACTGCTGATATTGTGTGTTTTGCACAGTATGTTACAGCACAATTGCGTCAACAGGAGCCGGGCCTACTGCCGAGTACTGTATTCATCTTGCAGTTACAGACCACAGTTGATGTAAAAGACCCTCAAGACTCAAGTTTGTCTGCGCCTGATCGGATTGTAATGGGCGGGAAGACATATCAGGTAGATGTGGTAGATAGGATAAAGTATCCTAATTTGCTGCATGTCCAGCTTTCAGAGGATCGACGATGATTACAGGGTATGATTCAGCGAAAGCTACGAAGGATCTGGAGAATAAGCTTGCAGTTGAAATTACTGGGCTAACGAAACTGGTCATGCTGACAGCTAAAAGCAGCATACGGTACTATCCAGCAGTTCGGGACCATTTGGAGATGCACATGTTCGTGCTTGCTAATCAAATGATTTCAGGAGATATCACCGCCGATTATTGGCAAGCATGGCTTGAACAGTTTGGCAAAGGCTCCAAGATGGCAGATAGCAGCCAAAACCCCGGATTGGTAACCTACATGAACAGCGAAGCATGGAACCGACTGAGGTCCAAAGGTGATCGTATTATTGTAGGTCGTTCCCGTGGAAAGTACCGGGCGATTGACGGGACCATGAAGGAATCAGGTGGGGACTATGCTGGGGTGGACTTGGAGGAGCTTGCGGAGCGAGGCGATATTGATGCGTCATTCAAAGCTACACCGCCGACTTACTTTTTGCGTATTGCAATACAGTCTAACCGGAAACGTATTTTGGATGGCATTAGCCGTGTAATAACTGAGTTTCCGTATCACAGATACTTTAAGGAGGTTAAGGAGTGAGCTTACAGTTAATTGACGCTGTTCAGAGTGCTTTGAAGGCAGATACAGAGTTTATGAACATGATGAAGCTTACTCCTTCATCACCATCTGCTGAGGTCGTGAAACGATTTACGAAAGGCATGGAACCTGAGATAACGGTTACTAAGGATACAGTTCCACATATCTGTCAGTACGTTATGCCGGGACGATATGCGGCTAATCCACTGGTGTTTGAGGGTAAGTTCTGCATTGATTTTTACGGCAAAACAGCCTATGAAGCGAAGCTGTTGTTTGAACGTTCATTCAAACTACTACATGACAGACGACTGACAACTCAGGGCTTTGCTTCATATCTGTGTGTTTTGACCTATGACGCAGACTTTGCTACTGGAATACAGGGCGCGAAAGGATATAAAGCAATTTTCGATGTTGATTACTTGAGAATGAATTGAGGTGAACAGAATGGCAGAGGTAGCTGTATGGAAAGCAACCGGGAGATCCGGTGATCACAATGGTGTTAACCACGTTGAATTTGAGCTGCTGGATTCAGCACAAAAGCGAGTTTCTTTGGCTAAAACCAACGTATCCAGTATTGAAAAAGATGGGGTTAAAATTGAACCAGATGATAAGGAAACTCTATGGTTTAGTGAAGCAAATGCAACCAAGAAGTACAAATTTAATGTAGTTACTATTGCTGGTACAACTTATGAAGCCGAATTGAATTGGACTCAACCTAATCCTCCTAAACCAGAACCTACCGAGTGGGAAACGCTGATAGCTGAAAAAATCGCGCTTGCTAAAGGATTGGGTATCATGGGGATCTGGAATCCAAAACAGGGTTACAAGCTAACCAAAGAGTACAGTCGCATTGCAGAAATTGATAAGCGTCTATGGGAACTGGTCAAATAAGCTGACCAGTTTTTTTGTGTTCACATATAAGGAGGATGAAACTATATGCAACCTTTAGTATTTGATGGTGTGGGGTCGGCGCAAGTTTATGAAGAAGGCGGAAGGCTCAAATTTCTTGATGATAAAATCACAAAAGTAACTTTGCAATTGCAGTTTGATTGGGACAAAGTAATGGGCGGCGATAGTGGATATGCATTCCACTATACTGCTAAGGATTTAGGGGATAAAGCCTCTATGGAGGTACCTCGTTATTCAGACATCCTCGCTGAGTTGTCTCAAGGGGCCGAATCAGAAAAAGGTACGGTTCAATTTGACGAAGTGGAGCAAGGATTCTTGACTGCTACTGATGGTTATCAACTAAAAGCGCCTTCGAAGTATAGCGGAACTTTTGTCGCTAAGAGTGACCGTGTGTATTTAAAAGACACTGCTACAGGAGAACTCACTGAACTGACTCGTGTAGCATCTGCTCCAACAGCAGAACAGTATGTAATTACAGCTGATGGAAAAATTACATCTGATGTTGCAAACGAAGGGAAGTTAATAACCGTTACGTTCAAATGGTCAAAAGAGAATGCTACAAGAAGTAGCTTAAGCGGTAAACGCCGTCCGAAACCATTTAAACTGGTACATCGCTTTTCATTAACCGATGATCGGAACGGCAAAGAAGTCCCTTGCCAGCTCACTATTTGGAAGGCTCTCGGCGGCGGGACTTTGGACGTGTCCCAAGAGCGCAAAAAGCCAACCACCAATACATTGGCACTAGAGATTATGGAGCCGGATATCACGCCAGAGAATCCTAATCGATATGCAGTAGAAATCATTTTCGGTATCTAATCAATCACTGACTAAACCCCCTATCGCTCAGGTAGGGGGTTACATACATTGAGGAGGAAATTTAATGAGTACAGACAAACAGTTGGATAAAACACTTAATATCGGGACGGAAATCCCTCTTGGTGAGGGAATTGTAAAACACGTTAAAATCGGAACTATTGCTCTGATCCGTCAGGTGCGGCAACTTATGAGTGGAAATGAGTATAAGTTCTCTTTTTCAATTGGACGTGAAAAATGGGATGCCACAGAAGATCGAGCCGAGGTCGATTGGCCTAAAGTTGAGGCATTGCATAAGGAAGCCTTTAATCTTGTGTTGGTAGAAGGACTGACGGAGGAAGAATACGAGAATGTAAACGAAGAGGGCATTAAGGAGTTGGACGGCCTCTTAGAACGATTTCTATAAGGAGTCGTTTCCACCTGATGAAGATTATGAGCCTGACGACGAAGGCGACCAAGAGGTTACTGAGGATGATCGGGAAACGGACTGGATAGAACTTTGGGCTTTATGCGTGAGTAATGGTATTTCTGATTCAGAGTGGCCTAATATGACCATTCCAAAGATTAGAGCGCTCATGAAAGCCAAGAACAGAAACCGGGAATTTGAAATCATTCTTCACGGTGGCAATGTGGAAAACAAAAAGCCGAAGAAGGTCAAGACGTTATCTGATCTTGGATTCTTCGCCAAGTAAATTAAGAGGCATCCGCAATCATGCAGGATGCCTCTTTTTCTGTATTTAGGTCAGGAAACTTTTCCTGAACCATTTGTGAGGTGAGTTAAGTGGCAGACTTAAATAAGGACGTAGTAGGCGCACGAATAAACCTGGATACCAGCAAGATATTACCTGCATTCAAGGTTATCGACAATGGAGCAAGAGCTAACGCCGAATCCTTCAAAGTATTGAATAATGAATTGGGAGTCAGCGAAAAGAATTTCAAATCCTTAGCCAGTAACGCAGACAAGTTTGCTCTTTCAGCAGAGGATAGACGAAAGAAAATATTAGCTGAATCCGAAGCTCTGGTTAAGCAGCGTACTGCACAGGCCGAATTAAATACGGCACGGAAGAATCAATTAGATCAGGCCAATAAGCTAACCGACGAGAAGCTTAGAGCACAGCAGGCAATTGTAAAAAAACGTGAGGATGCAATTGAACAACAGGAACGAGAGCATCTAAAGCGGATGGAAGCTCTTCAAAACAAGGCGACATCAACCGGACAGAAAGCCGCTAAAATTTCAGGGGCAGGTACGGATGATAAGATGCGTGAACGTGTCCTCATGCAAGAACAGGCTATCCGTATGAAGTTGCAACAAATGGCGGATAAGGAAGCACAACAAGCAAGGAAGAACGCTCAGGATTATGAGAAGTTCTGGATAAACGCTCTGCGTGCTAGAGAACAGAAAGAAGCACAGGTTCGCGAAAAGGTGCTTCAAGAAGAACAGAAGATCCGTCGTTCACTGAGCCAAACCGAAGCACAGATGAAACAGACCTTCACTACAACGCCTAATTGGATGAGCCGAGTAGGAGACATGGCTACGCATGCGCTTGTATTCAACACAATGTATGCAGCCATGCACAAAGTGCAGGAAGCACTTAAAGAAGGATTGGTTGGGATAGAATCCAACATGGCGGGTTATATCCAGACCAATGAGCATTACTTTTTAGAATACAACGAAGGCACCAAAGAAATGGTTATGAACACTGAAAAGCTACATGACCAGACAACCAAATTTATCCGGACGGCGCATGACCTTGGCTCAGAAATTATGGACGTTACCGAATCAGCAAGTCTTTGGGGCCGGATGTATAAGGACGCAGGCGTAGTTCAGGAAATGGTGCGTAAGTCTACGATGCTCTCGACTGTCGATTTGGTTTCTCTTGAAGGCGCAACTAAATCAATGGAGTCCACATTTGCTCAATATGGCGTGCAGATTAAAGACAGCAACGACGCCATGGTGCTTGGTGGTCGCGTGCTGGATTCCTGGTCCAAGGTTGCCCATGACACGATGGCACCAGCGAGGGACTTGGGAGCTGCCTTCGAACGGACAGGTAAGATAGCAGCAGAAACAGGCGTTTCATTTGATTTTATGAACGGCTTGATTTCAGCAGGTGTTCGTAACACGGCTCTCAGCGGGGAAAACTTGGGGAACATGTGGAAGACAGTCCTGGGTACAATCCGTACAGATAAAGCAGTTGCAGAGATTGAGAGATTAGGAGTTCAAACAAAAGAAGTTGTAAATGGTACAGAGCAGTGGAAAAGGGCAGAAGACATCCTGTTAGAGTTGTCGACCAAAGTTATCGACAAGAATTATGATCTTACAAAATCATACGCGGATATTTCACGCGGTGTCTATCAATATGCTAAATTGGCTGCTTCCTTAAACGCAGGGGATATCTTGCTGGGTACAGCAGCGTCTATCGGTTCTACCGGATCGACAATGGAATACTTGAAAGTTCAGATGGATACCATTCAGCGTAAAGCAGCTCAAACCAAGGCTTCGTTGTTAGAAATATTCAACAATGCTGGTGATGATGGTTTGAGAAGAACGATCAAGGATGTATTGGATGCAATTGACCAACTACTTATCGGGCTTACAAAAGTTCCTTCCGGCGTGTTTGAGGGAACGGCAGCAATCGGTGGTCTACTGCTTGCCTATAAAGCTCTCAGCGGCCCGATCATGAACGTGATTGCTGCCGTGAAAGTATTAACGACCGCAAAGGCAGCGGAAACCGTTGCTATTGGCGCTAATACGGTAGCTAATAACGTTAATATCGTTTCCTCACAAGGTGCCACTCTTTCAACAGTTCAGAGAGTCGCCGCTACCGAAGGGGCTACAGTAGCACAAGGAGCGTTAACGGTGGCAACCAAGGGAGCTACAGTTGCCACGAAATCATTGTCTGTTGCTCAAGCGACAGCGACCGTGACAACAGCAGCAGCAACGGCGGGATTGAGCTTACTTGTTGGTGCAATTGCTCTAGTTGCAATGAATAGCGGTAAAGAAGAAAAGGCTGCTCGTGACGAATCCAGAACTTAAAAGATGAAGATTCGGCATCTCAACAAATGGTTAGCCAATATCAAAGACAGATTGAATTAGTACCTAAATTGGCTAATGCGCATCGTTCTCTTGAACAGTCATTAAGGCTAAGTAGCGGTTCGACAGAAAAGGAAACACAAGTAAAAAAACAACTCGAAGAGGTTTCGAAAGCGCTGGTCATTACTCTTGGAAAAGAAGGGGCCCAGCAACTTGAAGCTGCTGGTTATACGGATGAGGCTGTACAGGTGCAAGTTGCTGCTTTGAATAAACTCATCGAGAAGCAAAATGAAGCTCGAAAAAATGTATTGAAAGATCAGCAATCGCAATTAATCGAACAACAAAAACAAAAAATAAATGAGATCACAGAAGCCGCCAAAGAACTAGAACGAGTGAAGAGAGTCATCAATAATGATCTTGTGAATTGGGCTGGCGTAGGAGAATTCAAGGAAGATGCAGCAAGTCTTGAAGAAAAAATCAAATCGTTAGAGCAAGAAAACAATAAGCTTACACTGGCTTTAGCGGAAGTAGGAGTTTCACTAGGACAGGCGGCTGTAGAAACTGATCAATTTGCTGGTAAAGCAGGGACAGCAGCCGAAAATGCTAAAGCTCAAGAAGAAGTTCTTGCTGATTTAAGAGAACGAATTCAAGGTTATGGCTCAGCCTTATCAGAACTGAATAATACTTTGGACAATCTTATAAACAAACAATCTCTCAACGCTTCCTCTGCCACAGACCTGATACTTAAGTACCCTGAACTTGCAGCTGCAATATATAAGACGTCAGACGGATGGGCGTTCGAAGGAGCAGCTATCGAAAAATTGCGACAAGACAAGATAGCAAAGGCTAGAACTGATCTTGAATCAGAGAGGGCTTCTACATTTAATACAAAAGTCGAATCTGATAAACGGTTACAAGCATATAACATTGAAGCTGAAGCTATTAAAAACTTAGCGCAACTTAAGGCTGCTCTTAACGGAGTGATGGCTAAAAGTTCTTTAGAAGTTGCAACAAGACAAAAAGAATTGGATAGCATGACTGGACCTAAGCTGTTTTTAAATGCTCCTTTCCAAAATCAATTGCATCAAGATAAACAAAAAATGGAACAAAACAAGAAGGAACTTGATGGAATATATAGTGAGTATGAAAAAGATACAAAAGAGTATGATCATAGGATTAATGTTTTAACTAATCTCTATAAAGATCGTAGACTCGGCGTAGGCGATTCTTCAGGGAAAGAGAAGAAAGGAAAAAAGGTAAGAGTGATGCGGAAAAGGCCGCTGAAAAAGCAGCGAAGGAAGCGTCTGAAGCTCGTAAGGATGCTTACTCTGACGATTTGGACAATTTCAAATATATTGCCGAACGAAACGAGTGGTCTGTAGACCAACAGATAGCCGGATACAAACGCTTGGGGCAGCGTCATAAGCAATTCCTCACGGAAGACAAGGATACCCTAAAGCAGTGGGGACGAGACATTCAGAAATTGAATGATTCTCGCTACGAAGAAGATGTCGCCAACCTAGAAAAGAAAAATGAACGCATGCGGCAGGCCAACAAGCAAGAAATCGATATGACAAAGTCATCTCTTGATTTCTATACCAAAGAACAAAAGAAAGCCTATCTGCTGCCGGCAAACCGGAGAGATATCCAAAAGCAAATTTACGATCTTACTGTCAAGTACAATGAGCTTAGATATCAAAACAGTGAGAAGTGGATTGATAAAGAAACTTCTAAAATGGAGATGGCAGGTCAGACTCAGATTGCTATTCTAAAGATGGAATACGATGCGTATGTGCGCATGAGCAAGGCTAAGGACCGAACCTCGGAACAAAGCTTTGAGCTTCAACAAAAAATATACGAGAAACGCAAAGCTCTGGAAGATGAGTTCCTGTCCGACTTCCAAAAACGAATCAATTACCAAAAGAGTATGGAAGCTGTATCTGTTTCCGATCAACTCAATTTATGGACAAAAATGCAGGCTCTTTATAAAGAAGGATCAGAACAGCGGATGGAAATTGATGTACAAGTTCACGACCTTAAAAAGCAGCTTCTTGAAGATCAGAAGAAGGTTGCTGCTGAAGCTGCTAAAAAGGAGAAGGAGACACTTGAAAAGAGTCGGGACGAGGAAGTAAAGCGTATAGAGGCGGAACGGGATGCTTTTGTGGAAGCTCAGGACGCTAAGATTAAGGCTATAGACGACTTGCTTGCTAAAATGCAAACAGCTAATGAGGACGAGGACTATGATCGTGCTATGGCTGAAAAGCAAGCGCGACTTGCCTTGCTTCAATCCGCTGTTGGGCCAGAAGGGATTGCCGAGCGGAAACAGACTGAAAAAGACATTGAGGACATGCAGCGGGAACATAACCGCACGCTGGCTAAGCGTGGCTTGGAGGATCAGAAGAAGAAGCTTCAAGATGAGAAGACCGAGCGAGAAAAGGATTACAATGACCAGATTGAAGCGGCAAAACAGCACTATGATGAACTCACCAGCAAGTTCGATGAGTACTCGGATGGTGTTGAATCCAAAGCTGAAGATCTGAAAAATACGCAGATTTCAAAGGAATCTGAGAAGAACGCAGAAATCTTGCGCCAGTTGGATCAATTCATCTTAGACTATCAGATGAAAATGGCTGAAATCAATGCCACTTCATTGTCTGCATCCTTGGATACAGGTTCTTCAATATCAGAAAAGGACAGTGATTTGGCACGATACAATTCTAATATTGATAAATGGTATTCGGCAGGCGCTGCTGAGAAGTCCAAGCTGCACGAGGAAAATGCTGCTCTGCGGAATAAGTATGGTATCAAGAAAGACACAGGAAAGCTTCAAAAATTCCATTCAGGCGGTGTCGTTCGGGGGGATAGGGGCGCGGAAGTTCCGGTCATTGCTCGCGCAGGAGAAATGTACCTGAATGATCAACAGCAGAGCAACCTGTTCAAAATTATCAATTTCAAAATGCCGGCGCTTAATTTTTCCATGCCAGAATTCTCATTGCCGATGGCTTCGGGTGGTTCAAATCCGCAGCAAATCAGCAACCAGTTCGTAATAAAATCAGGCGATACTTATATTGAAGACGAATCCGCAGCAAAGGTGTTTTGGACCGAACGAGATAACCTGGTACGGAGGTTACAAGCGAGGGGAGGTAAGTCTTAATGATCGACGCTACGGCAGATGGAAAGTCCTTTAAATCCATTGGATTAGGGCTTAAAACTCACAATATACCTGTGTTACCGCCGACAAAAGACCATAGCCTTGAGATAGCTGAGAGGGATGGAGAGCTGGATTTTGGCAGTACCTATGGAGCGCGAACAATCAATCTCGAATGCGTCCTAATGGCTCATGATACAACCCTTGATTACCATAGGAGAGTCGCCCAAGTGGCGGCTCTTTTTAATGCCAAAAAAGGGGATATCGTATTTACATTTTCTGATTTGCCGGGAAGAAGGTATATAGGACGGTATGCAGGAACCCTGGATATTGAAAAGATACTTTGGGATGGGGAGCTTACCATACCAATCAAAATGGGGGAGCATCCGTTCCCGGAAAGCGATGAGAATATCAAAGAAGTTATCATTACTCAATCGCCACAAACAGTGTCGGTCATTTCTACAGGAGATGAAAGAGCCAGTCCTATTATCGTCCTGACTAACATCGGTAATAACGACATACGGAATTTCCGTATCGCAAATGAGTACCAAGTAGATTAGGAGGTCTTTATATGATAGACACATTGCTCAGTAAATCGACTGAAGAAGAAATAGTGCTTAGTAAAAGTAATTGGTGGAAAACAGCCTGTATCAACGCTGCTTTAAGGGGGACGAATTTCATAGCTCCACAGACCGTGTACATTGCTCTGTACATTAGCAACCCGACAGACGCAGATACTGGACAAGAGGTAAGCGGAGGCGGCTATGCGCGGCGTGCTGTTACGTTTGGCGCTCCGGTTATTGCGGATCGTAGGGCAGCCGCAGCCAGTGCAGTAGATGTATATTTCCCAATTGCAACGGCTGATTGGGGATTGGTTACACATATCGGCATCCGTACGGCAGCGACCGGAGGCAATTTAATGTATCACGGGGCAGTTACAAACCCACGGACGGTGCAGACAAATGACTCACTGCGTTTTATGGCTGGTCGAATAAACATTGATGAAGGGTAGGTGTTAAACATGGAAAAAATGTATCCACCAGTGGTGAACTCTCCTAAAACAGAGTTGACCGAATTGATTACGGACACACAAACGGAAATCACAGTAGCTAATGCATCCGTGCTGCTTCAAGGTGAGGGTATTGCCGTTTTGGGCAATGGAGATGCAGCAGAAACGATTACGTATACAAGTGTGGAAGATAGCGTGCTGAAAGGCTGTGTACGTGGCTATGAGGGCATTGCCCGTGCTTGGCCTGTTGGTACACGGGTAGCGCGTAATTTTACCGCTGCTGACTTCCGGGCAGTACAAAATAATATTGAGTCACATGAAGACAGATTATTAGATATCGCAACTCAACCGAGAGCTGAATACGCAAGTAATGCAGATAAGGCGTTACCTGCAAGCACTTGGTTATCACCGAATTGGAATATTAAAAAAACTGATAACAACAATTTTATTACTAGCCCAGATTTGGAAACAGTTACGATCAGAACATCTGGGGTTTACTTGATACAGGCCATAATAGGCGTTTCTTCTTATGCTGGGGGTATTAGGAATATAAAGGTAATAAAAAACGGGACCGAAGATATTGGATACAATAGTGGAGCGCCGGGTAGTAGCTATACAAGCAGGAATAATATAACCGCTATCGCTTATCTGAATGCCCTGGAAACATTCAAGGTACAGGTATTTCAGGACACGGGAACTGAATTAACTTTATCTAGTGGTGTTTGTAGACTTTCGATAATTAAAATTTCTCCTCCTTGAAGGGATGAACTTTATCGCTCTCGACTGTACAACCCAACTCTAGCAACAAAGTTGAATAATAAATATTTTATCGTAGACTGCTATCACCATAGGATTATTTACAGTGACAGTATGGATAGACCTATAGAAAAATGGAGCACAGTTAATTATGAGTTTGCAGGGTTGCATTCAGTCGCGAGTGATGGGGAAATCTACGTGGTGGATAACACTGGGGACCACGAGGTGGTGGTTCTGGACTCTAATTTGAACTTCAAACAAAAATTCTCACAAGTCGGATACAGACCACATAAAACAATATACGATCCTGTTACACAGGCGTTTTACGTGATAGCTGCGCCGACCGTATTTTGCTTTAAAAAGGCTGGCGGTATCTTATATCTGGCATATCAAAAGAGTCTTCCTAGCCTACAAAACAGCTACGTGCGATCCATACAGATCATTGATGGGGCAATGTATTTTGTTTCAGGTACAAATAAAATCGTGGTCGCTAATCACGCGGATGAGTCCTTTGATGTTATAAAAGAGATTGCGGTTCCGAATGAACTTTCGGGCATGAATGATATATATAAAATAGCGGACTATTACTACCTGACTTCCACTCAAAATAGCACAGGGGCCATTGCACCTAAATGTATAAGGATAAAGGACCTGGATCAATTAGCTTCACATCAGTACGAAGACTTATACGACGTATTGGGTTTTGCTGGCACGCCCTATTTCTTGGAGGTATTCGACGGTAGGATCTTTATAACGGAGATCGGGGATGTATCTCGCATAATATCATTTACAACAGATAGCCTTGTTTACAAAACTCATTTTTCTTTTATTGGCGCCAACGACGCAGACATCAAAAGGAGTGATATGTATGCCAAATGATTTGCTCCGAAAGGGTGAGGGATAATGTTTGGAGGCGCATTTAACGAACTATCATTCACCGCAGGTACAGCAGAGGGGTCTATAATCGACCTTTCTGCTCATTTGCAAGGTGATAGTAGAATGTACTCGCGAAAGTTGGAGACGGATGGCGCAGACGACGATAATACGTTTAACCGTATGTCATTCAATACGTCCGACCCGGGTACGATCACAGAGTATATTCTGGAGTTTAATTTGGATATGAATGCCGCAGCTTCTTTATCTGGTGATGGCCGAGCCCAAACTGATTTTGTGCGCGAATACGTACTAGAGGCTGTGCCGATGTCTGGCGAGGGACGCATGCCTGATTTACAGTATATCCGGGAAAGATTCGCAGAAGCTGTACCTATGTCCGGGGAAGGAAGGATATCGACAGAACTGTCGAAATTCCATACAGACTACATCGAGTTTACGGATGTGCTCCGGCCGGGCGAGGTGATTGTGATTGATTCAGGTAAATTCAAGATCACTCGCAATGGGCAAAACGTTTCCCATCTATATAACGGAGACTTTTTCGACCTGAATCTCGGAAACAATAACCTGACCCGGACGGACCCGGAGACAGGCCGGACGGTTTTGTTCCGTATTACACACCGGGATAAATACTTATATTGAGGTGACTTATGGCGAACCCAACCATGCAAGTATTCGATAAAAATATGAGACGTGTTGGAACACTGGTTGATAGCTATGATATCCAGCGGCGGCGCAGGATCAACAGCGATTATGAATTAACCTTCATGGTCCCGATGACCAGCGAAGATTATAGAGAAAAGATAGCAGTCAAAGGCCACGTTCGAGATGAGCGTGGTCAATTTTATGTCATTCAGTCTCGGAGTCGGTCCCGTGAAGGTCGAAAGCTGACTGCAAATATCTACTGTAATCACATCATGTTCAAACTTAATGATTACAAGTTTCCATATGCTTCATACATTGCTGAAGCCTACGGTATTCATATCAATCAACTCACAGACCTGATTACAGCTGCTACAGGCGGACGGTTTAAGTTTGTTATCCAGGACACATTTGATCTACACGATGTTAAGGACTTTGGGCGTGGGACCTGCTTGGAAGCTCTTAACAAGATCATACAAATGTATGAGTGCGAAGTCGAGCCGGATAACTTTGTAATCAACCTGAGAAAGAAAATCGGAACTGACAACGGATTGCAGTACCGGCTTAAAAAGAATATCGTGTCCAGTTCATTCAAAGACAAAGGAGAATCACTTGTAACCCGGATGTTTGCTCAAATGAAGGACGGGCGGACGTTTATCGGAATGGATGCGTCCAAACTGACCGAAGAGGAGCGGAGCTTGCTGTCAGGCATACCAGGAACGATTGTGAATGGAAAGCTGGCGGTGAACTACTTGATTTCGCCTTATGCTCAGTATTGGGCCAGCGAGTCGGTTCCTTTTTACGATGGGGAAATCATTGAACAGGACATAGAGGAACCAGAGGACTTGCTAAAGGCTACACGTAAGGCGCTTGCTGAACAGGAGAATGTAACGCTGGAGGTAACTGTATCAACAGCAGACTTGTTTAAAATTGATAACTCGGAACCGGAGCCGCATTTGGGTGATGCTGTAATGTGTATTGATCCAGCGATGGACATGAACAAACTCAAGGCCCGAATCACAGAGCTTACAGAGTATCCATATAGCCGTGACAAGCATTCTGAACCGACTATATCTAATGTCAATTTACGTGACTATGCGGACATTATCAGTGACCTGGAGCGAAACAAGAATATCATAAATAATTTATTCTCCAATGGTAAGATCAGGACGGAAGTTTTTGAATCTTTCGCAAAGCAGGCCGTGATCGACATTGATAATTCCAAAACAGAAATCAAGTACGATCAGCGCGGCATCGTCTTGCAGGACCAAACCAACGTATTGAACCAGGTCATTATGACTTCAAACGGTGTTGTTCTGACAACAGACGGAGGGAAAACAGCAAGAACGGCAATCACAGCACGCGGCGTGGTGGCTGAGCAGATTGTCGGGCAGCTCGGTAACTTTGTATCCTTGGTAATCGGTAGTGGTAATAACGTAACTAAAATCAATACCAACGGAATTAGTGCCGGAAACGACGACTATACTATTGCACCGTTCAGAGTAGACATGCAGGGCAATGTAGTTGCTAGATCAATCAAGCTCACAGGCCAAATTGACAATTCAGAAATGAATGCCTCGGATATCAAGGCTAGTACAGTTAATGCAAGTACTATACGAGGTAGTAAACTGATCGGTAATGAAATAGAAGGCGGCATTATTACAGGGGCTTTGTTTCGTACAGCCAGAGAAGGCAGACGCATAGAGATAAACTCCAATGGCTTGACTGCTTATAACTCAAGAGGCGGAGAGTCTATTTCTTTAGGTCAGTATAATGATGGTGGCGGACTACTTTTTATGGATAATGGGAGTCGAAGAGGAAGTGTTTACGGAGACCAGAACGGCTTTCACTTGGGAAATATGGCGGGAGTATATATCCACTCTACAGATGATATGGTGTATTTTAGTGGTGAAGTAGATTTCTCTCAGGCTACTGTAAGTGGGCTTAAGCTTGAAGTGGAAAATATTGAAGGACTCAGGGATATAATCAGAGAATTAAGAAACGAAGTCGCCTCTTTGAGGGGAGACACTTACAATGACATAATTGTAAACGCCACATTCGATCCATCGTCAAGAAACTTAAAATTGTTTAGTCGTACAAGAACAGTTGCTACCGTGAATATTCCGACTGGCAGTAGTGTGACAACATAATGTTTACCGCGCCTTCTACCAATGGTAATATTAGGACATATATACTATGTAGGAGGCACGGATAATGAAAAAATGGTCTTATTTACTCAGCGGTGTGTTAATTGGTGCGGTTGTCGCTACGGCTGGAAGTGCATTTGCGGAACAAATCAAATCTTTAGTTGGGGAAAAGGTCGCTGGGGAGTATGCAGTAAAAGTTAACGGAAACTCTCTTGCTGAAAACGCGATAGTAGTTGACGGAAAAGCGCATGTTCCCTTGCGAGCTGTAACCGACTCTTTAGGAGCGGATCTAAAAGTGGACGGCAAAACAATTCAGATAAGTACAGAGTCACCAACTGAAGCCAGTACGACATCTGGGGCTATTCCTGAAAAGATTTCTAGTCTTAATAAAGTAGAAAAAGAAGTGAAATATGCGGGTTGGAGCAAAGAGAGATTAGAACAAAGAAAAGATGAACTAGAGAAATATATTTCAGAATCCGAAAATAGCAAGCAGAAGTTATCGAAAGAACTCGACATTGCAAATAAGCTATTAGAATCCAATCCGTTTAATTCAGAAAAAGCTTTGGCAATTGGTGAATCGAATGCGGAAAAAACAAAGAAAGAATTAACTAATATTGAAAGCGATATAGCTAAATATAAGACAGAACTAGAAGAAATAAATAAAGCTATAGCGGCACTGAAATAAAATCTGTAGTAACTACGTAATGAACAAATTATATACTGTATACACAAAAACCCTCTTAAACTGGAGGGCTTTTTCTTTTATAAGAAAGAATGATTTTTGGAAGGAAAACAGCTCTCTCCTTCGAATTAGTAATTTAGAAGGCGGTTACATGAAAGTGGATGCTAAACAAAAGGTGTTGATTGCAATATACACCGAATATCAAAAGGATATACGTTTAGTCTTATATTATTTATATTGGGGGATGAT
Organism: Paenibacillus sp. FSL L8-0158; assembly: GCF_038592965.1. GTDB lineage: Bacteria > Bacillota > Bacilli > Paenibacillales > Paenibacillaceae > Paenibacillus > Paenibacillus polymyxa_D. Next base: position 1,810,930 of record NZ_CP151949.1, read on the forward strand.
TCGGCATGGGCAAAAATTCTGTTTATAGAACAAACATTATAGGCGCTGGCGAGGTTGGTAGCGCCGTCTCGGTCGACATGGACAAGAATTCTATACATAAAATAAACAGCGTCTTTTGGGACACAAAAGGAAATGAAATATTAGGAGCAACTGCACTCCCTTTCTATGGAGCATTTGTCTCAGAAGAAAAACTCCAACTTTTTGGCGATGTCTCAGGAAAAAAGGTGCTGGAAATAGGCTGTGGGAGCGGTCATTCCTTGCAATATCTGGGAGGATTGAAAGCATCTGAACTATGGGGTACAGATATATCAGAAAAACAAATCGAAAAGACAACGCAACATTTGACGTCGTGCGGTCTGTCAGCAAAATTGATTTGTTCTCCCATGGAAGAAGAATGTGGTATACCTGAGGAATATTTTGACTTCGTTTATTCGATTTATGCCATAGGCTGGACCACCGACCTTGAGGGTACTTTTTGCCGGATCGCTTCTTATCTGAAAAAAGACGGTGTATTTATTTTTAGTTGGTCTCATCCTATACACAAATGTGTTGTAGCGGAAAATAATATGCTTACTTTTAAAAAATGTTACTTTGATGAATCTTGGTATTCAGTATCACTTGGTGAAGGTACACTAGCATTATCGGACCGTAAACTATCAACCTATGTGAATGCGTTGGCAAAAGCGGGATTTGTAGTTGAGCAAATGATTGAGCAATCTGATGATGAAATTATGCAATCGTGGGATGATAACAGTGAATTCGCGAAAAAGGCGAAGATGCTTCCTGTAACTTTTGTATTCAAAGCAAGAAAACTATAGTAGCTTATATTCACCAAATAATATTTTCCTTTAAAATCCGTAGCGTTTTAACAACAAAACCAATTTAAGATATAAGTATGAAAGCCTCTGATAAATCAGGGGCTTATTTTGCGTCTTGAGGGGGGTGACTAAACCCATGGCAAAGATAAAATCTACATTGGACATACAACTAGATTTAACCAGACCTATTGAGGATTTAACTGAGATCATTTCTGCTGTAATTGCTTCACAGCCAGCACGACGGAAAGAAATACTTAAAGGTTTGGATATAGCAATAGGAGATGCATTAGCAGAGATTCAGGCCCAGAAGAAAAGGAACAGAAAGTAGACGAAGATAGCTCAGGAAAAGTTTCCTGAACGGAGAGACGGGGGAAGCAAGGTGGATAAGTGGGAGGTTTTTAAGTTCAGCACTGCTTTAGGAAGCAGTGCTGTGACGTATTTTTACGGTGGGTGGTCGGGAGTATTGGGGGTGTTACTTGCTCTGGTCATTATTGATTATGTGACTGGATTATTTGCCGCTGGCGCAGAAGGTAAGAGGGGAACCGGACCCGGTTTAAAAAGTAAGATTGGTCTTATCGGTATCGCTCGAAAGGTATTTATTTTTGCAATGGTAGCAGTATCCCATCTGATTGATGGAGTCTTAGGCGATTCGCACCTATTCCGGGATGCGGTCGCCTATTTTTATATGGCAAATGAGCTGTTGTCCATTTTGGAGAATGGCGGCAGACTCGGCGCTCCTATCCCGCCTGTGATCCGACAGGCCGTAGAAGTTTTGAAAAGTAAAGGTGGTAAGGAAGGAGAGAAAGAGGATGCAACGACGAAACAGCTGTAATGCAAGAGGGATCGACGTATCCAGATATCAAGGTAAGATTGATTGGAAGGCGGTTAAGGCAGATGGTATTTCATTTGCCTTCATCAAGGCCAGCCAGGGGCAACGTTACGTTGATCCTACATTCACCACGAATGCAAAAGGAGCCAGAGCAGCCGGGGTATTGTTGGGAGCATACCACTTTGTAGACGCAATCAGCGTTGAGGCAGCCAAAGCAGAAGCGAGGCACTTTGCCGAAGTATTGGGACAGGTAGGTGGTGGGAAATCACTGGACCTGCCGCCTGTAATGGATTTTGAAAATAATCCCGGCAACCTGTCCAAAACGCTTATTAGTGCTGTAGCGTTGGCCTTCCTGCTGGAGCTGGAGCGACTTACAGGACGTAAGCCCATTATCTATACAGGCAATGCATTTGCAGCCAATTTTAACGCCTCATTGGGCGGTTACCCACTATGGATAGCACGATACAGTGATACTCGTGTCCCAAGCGACACAGTGACATGGAAGCGGTGGGATATTTGGCAATACAGCGATAGCGGCAAGGTAGCCGGGATAAAAGGGAACGTGGATATGAATGAGTATGACGGTACAACGGACGAACTGCGAGAACGTTTCACAAAGCGCCCTGAGCAGACGGCGACAGTCACGTCCGGTTCGTTCGTCGTAAATGGAAAACAGGTAGGGAAGACGCTGCTCTTTAGTGGCAGGACGTATGTTCCGCTGCGGTCTTTGGCAAATGCCTTGGGCTTATCCTATCAC